>JBEISK010000048.1:0-12723 GCA_040375445.1 Gammaproteobacteria bacterium
AGAAAGCAATTGTACTTTTTCGTCGTTCAATAGGCGAATCGCCCCTTCGGTTTGTACCATGGCAACACCCATATCTGCTAAAGTATGGAGCATTTCTACTTGTGTGTCACGGCTCAAGTGACCAGGAATCGTTACGCAAAGCGGGGCTTTACCAGCTAGAGCAAGCAAGCTTTCTTGAGCAAGTGTCATCACTTCAGAAGCGGTGATGAAGTCACCGTGAGCATACATATCGTCGAAATTGCCGAGTTCCGCGACATCGGCACCAGCTTCTACGGCTAAACGCAGGTCTTCCGCCGAAACAGCCGAAGCAAATAGTTGACCATGGAATGCTTGGCGAGCCACTTTTACACACGCTACATTAGCGGAAACATCAAGGGCTTGCACGCCTGCGAGTTCAGCGATTCGGGCTAAAAGAGCCACGTTTTCTACATTTTTATTGGCAATGCCTGCAATGGCTTTTACAAATGGACGCATGATGAAGATTCCTTTACATAAAAAATATACGATTTCATTTTAGCATAAAAGGCAAAATTCAACCACTTGAGACTTAAGAAAATTGAAGTTCCAGATACACGGGGGCGTGATCCGAGCCTTCGGTGTGATCGTGAATGTCGGCATCCACAATATATGGCGTGAGTGACTTTGAGGTGAAAAAATAATCAATCCGCCAGCCGACGTTACGTTCTCTCGCACGAGTCCGCATCGCCCACCAACTGTAGCGTTCCGCTTCATCGGGGTGCTTCAAACGAAAGGTGTCGACAAAACCAGCGTCGACCAGTTCATCCATCCACGCACGTTCTTGGGGCAGAAATCCTGAGACCTTCTCGTTGTCTTTTGGGCGAGCCAAATCTATTGCAAAGTGAGCCGTGTTAAAATCGCCTGTTAACACAATGGGCTTGTCAGTTTGAGCCTGCAATGGCTTGATGTGATCTTCTAAAAAAGCGTGGTAAAAATCCATTTTGTATTGCAAACGCTCGTCGCCAGAAGCACCGTTGGGGTAGTACATGCCGTACAAAATAAACTCGTCAAACTCTGCCATGAGCGTCCGACCCTCACAATCAAAGCGATCCACGCCAAAGCCTTCGACGACATTGAGCGGTTCCACCCGAGAATAAATGGCGGTTCCACTATAGCCAGGACGAGTCGCATGACTGTAATAGGCGTGATAGCCTCCAGGGGGGTGACGCATTTCTTCGGTGAGCTGGTGGTCTTGAATCTTGGTTTCTTGCAAGCACAAGACATCGGGCGAAGTTTGTTCTAGCCAGTCTAAAAAGCCCTTTTTATGAGCGGCACGAATGCCATTCACATTCCATGAAATAAGTGTGTAACGATTGCCTTGACTCATTTTTTATCCTCATCTACAAAAAAAAACTAAAGATACACTAAAATATAAAGGTTTAGCTGTGAAGATAAATATCTAGTCTAAAAAACTAAATGTTTACCCTTTGAAGCTAAAGGCTTAGTTTGAAAACGAAAGATTTATTCGATTTCACCACGAGCAATTTTATCCAAGAGTTGACTCATCCGCACGCCACGCTCAAGGGAATCGTCAAACTTAAAATGAACTTCAGGCGTGTGACGCAAACGAACACGATGCCCCAAGGCTTTACGAGCCTTCGCTTGATGCGAAATTAAAATCGTCATCACTTCGTTGCGTTCATCCTCATCGTCTAAGAAAATGCTTAAATAGATTTTCGCCACACTTAGATCGGGCGTCAAATCCACTTCGGTCACCGAAATCACCAAGTCATCCAAGCGAGGATCTTTCATTTCCGTGCGTAAAATATCACCCATTTCACGCTGAATGGCTTTACGCACACGATCGATTCGTGAAAATTCTTGTCGCTGATTCATAGTGAAACTCCTTGCTAGAGAAAGCCTCTATAATAGGCGAAATCTACACCGTCTGCCTGCTAGAGACTGGTGCGTTTACGCTCTTCTTGTTGATAACAGACAATGACATCGCCCACTTGGTGATCATGAAACTTGGCAATGGTAATGCCACATTCAAAGCCTTGAGCCACATCCTTGACGTCATCTCTAAAGCGTTTAAGCAAGTCGATAAATCCTTCGTGAATGACTTTGTCGTTGCGTTTGACTTCAATGCGTCCGCTACGAACGATTTTGCCATTGGTGACCATACAGCCAGCAACGACAACCGTTTTACCGATCGTAAAGTGCTGACGAATTTCCGCTTGACCACATTCCACTTCGATAATATCGGCATCCAACTCACCGAGCATGAGCTTTTCTACACGATCGACCATGTGATAAATAACGTCAAAGCGATGAACCACCACGCCTTCGGATTCAGCGATACGAGTGGCATTGACATCTTCACGGCTATTAAAGGCAATAATAATGGCTTTAGACGCTGTAGCCAACATGACATCCGCTTCCGTTAGATCGCCTGTGCCTGTGTGAATAATGTTGACTTGCACTTCTGCGGTGTCCAATTTCACCAAAGAACCTTGAGCCGCTTCTAAAGAGCCGTGTGTATCTGCCTTAAGAACGATGCGGAGTTCTTTTTTGTTTTCATCGTCTAAAGAAGTCGTCAAACCGCCTGCATTTCGGGTACGAGCGGACAAACGACGCTCACGTTCTTTGGTTTGAGCGACGCTCAAGCGTTGTTTAAACTCACTATGATTTTCAATCACAACCATCGTTGAACCAGAAACAGGCACTTCTTCTAGGCCTAAAATTTCAACAGGTGTTGAAGGACCTGCTTCTAGGATGCGTTCCCCAGTGTCGTTAATCAAGGCACGTACACGTCCACCGACGGAACCCATGAGGATGCTTTGACCGACTTTGAGTGTTCCTTTTTGAACCAATACACTGGCGACAGGGCCTTTGCCCTTGTCTAGCTTGGCTTCAATAATGACGCCTTCCGCTGGTACATGCGGATTTGCTTTAAGCTCTAGCAATTCAGACAGCAATAAAATGTTTTCAAGCAAGTCGTCAACACCCAATTTTTGTAAGGCACTGACTTCAACGGTTACGACATCACCGCCGTATTTTTCAGACATAACGCCATGTTCCATCAATGCTGCCATCACCCGATCAGGGTCCGCTCCTGCTTTGTCGATTTTGTTAATCGCCACAATAATCGGAATACCTGCCGCTTTGGCATGGTTAATCGCTTCTATGGTTTGAGGCATGACACCGTCATCTGCAGCGACGACCAAAATCGCAATATCCGTGGCATGTGCACCACGCATCCGCATCGCCGTAAACGCTTCGTGACCCGGTGTATCTAAAAAGACGATTTTCTGCCCATTTTTTTCAACGCTATACGCACCGATTCGCTGGGTAATGCCCCCTGCTTCGGTGTCGACGATATTGGTACGGATTTCACGAATGGCATCCAACAACGAGGTTTTGCCGTGATCGACGTGACCCATAATCGAAATAACGGGGGCTCGATGCACATAAGACGCATCTTCATCAGCATCCGACTTACGATCCAAGACGTTGGCAACTTCGACTTCGCTCATATCTTGAACTTTTTTGACTTCGGCTTCGACCTCAAAGTTTTTGGCAATGTCAATCATGGCGTCAAAATCAAGGGTATGGTTAATCGTGACCATAATCCCTTTCATAAATAGGTATTTAATGACTTCGGTGTCTTTTTGCTTGAGCAACGTCGCTAATTCATGTACTGTAACCGTGTGATCAAAAACCAAGTGGGTCGGAGGAATCGCATTTTCCGCTTCAATCGCCGCAGCAGTGGCTCGACGCTCCGCTTTAGACGTTTTGCCCGCTTTCTTGGCAGGACGAAACAAGGCACTCAATTTTTCTTTTTCTTTTTCAAGTTCGCTCTTATTAATGTACTTAGAAACAGACGACTTGCCTTTAGCTTGAGGCGAAAAGCTTTTCGCCCGTTCTTTTTCTTTGGTCACATCAGGAATAAAATCAGCTGAAACGACATTTAGTTGGTCGCCTGAAGGTGGCGTTAGAGGGCGATTAGGTGTATAACGACTTTGTGTCGACTGCCCTTGTGGCGTGAGAGGAGGACGACCCCCTTGGTAAGATCTGCCTTGCCCTTGATTTTGTCCACCTTGATAAGTACGTTGTCCTTGTTGGGGGCCTTCGCCTTCTTTTCGTAAAGTACGTTGATCAACAGGCTTGACTGTACCTTCTTTCGGTTGTAGGCTAGGACGCTTGACGGGAGCACCATCTCTTCTTTGACTTGTTCCCTGTGTATTTCCAGCATAATTGGGGCGGTAGCTACTAGCTGTTGTACTGCTTCGTTGTTCAGTATTACGAGGTGTTAATCCAGGCCTTCCCCCTTGGGCGGGGCGTTGCTGGGGCGAATACGTCGAAACCGTTGAACTACGAGGGGCTTGGGGCTTATTGGCTGAAGACGCAGAGCGAGGAGAGGGATTGTCTAAATTGCGAATCCTAGCGGTATAATCCACGGGTACAAGGACAGGAGAATCCTTCGCTACAGGATCAGTTGTTTCTTTAGCTTTGGTTTGAGGTGCGGATTTTTTTTCAGGAGAACGTGTCGAAGTAGGCAAAGGGGCATCCTTTTTAGGCGCATTGGGGTTGTAAATCTTAACGGCACTTTCGTTTTTCCTAGGGGCAGGAGCCTCTGTTTTTTCAGTTGAAGGAGCTTCTTTTTTCGCAGAGGTTTCTTTTCCTTGCTCTTTTCCCTGTTTTTCATAATAGCGACGAACCCTTACCGCTTCTTCAACAGGAATTGAGCTGGAATGGCTTTTCACTTCGCTCAATTGCAAGGTCTTTTGAAGATACTCAACCAAATCCTTATTTTGGATATTCAGTTCTTTAGCGAGTTCGTAAACTCTTACTTTTGCAGTCATGTGCGGAAGCACCTCGTTTTATTTTGATGTTTGTGTGGGGGGATTTTGCAAGGTTTCCGTCAAGGATTCAAGGTCTTGAGGCGAAATAGACGCTCTCAAGGCATGAGCCAAATGACGACCCTTTTGCAGGGGGACTTTCGACAAGCAGTCTGATGAAGTACAGACATAAGCCGAACGCCCTTGAATAGCAGGGGTAGACAAAGAAGGCTTGAGCAAATCGGCGTCTTTCCATTGAAGCCAAAAATTTGTATTCGACCTGCGAATGCGAAAGAGATCTTGCTTCAAGAAGTAGCCATGACAAATGAGGCATCGACGTTTAAATTTACGCAGATCTAGATGCATCGCTTGGCCTTCTTTTTAGATTAAAACTGTTAAGGAACAAATAAATGAAAAACAGGAGGGGGGTCTAAGTTCCCCCCAAGCGTTATTCAACTTCAGCAGGAATGGAGGCTTCCACGCCATCCAAGACTTTTTCTTGAAGGGCTTCGGCTTCTTCGCCTCCTTCTTCAAGGGCGTCGTTTTCAGCTTTGGCACGACGATTAAAGAACTCTTCTCTCAATCGTTGGAATTGAGAAATGCTCTTAATGTCAAGCTTAAAGCCTGTGAGTTTCGCTGCCAAACGGACATTCTGACCTTCTCGACCAATGGCCAAAGAAAGCTGTTCATCAGGCACAATAATCAAGGCACGCTTGAGTTCAGGGTCTGAATCCACACGTACTTCTAAAATATGGGCAGGTGCTAACGAATTGGCGATGAACTCACCAGGATTGTCTGACCAGCGGATGATGTCGATTTTTTCGTTACGAAGCTCGCTGACGATTGCTTGAATACGACTGCCTCGTGTACCGATGCACGCCCCTTGTGGATCCACATCGCCATCCGTGCCGTGAACGGCCACCTTCGTTCGATGCCCCGCTTCTCGAGCAATGGATTTGATTTCAACCAAACCATCTTCAATTTCAGGCACTTCAAGTTCAAAAACTTCACGCACCATTTGTGGGTGAGCTTGGGACACGACAATCGTGGGCATGCGGTTAGAATCCTTCAATTCCAGTACATAGGCACGAATACGGTTACCCACACGGTAGTATTCACCTGGTAATTGCTCACGAGTGGGCAACAAGGCGTCGTTGCGTCCAATATTGACCCACACGTTACGCCCTTCCACACGCTGAACAACAGCAGGAACCACCGTGTATTTCTTTTCGTCAAACTCTTCTTGAATCAGCAATTTTTCTGCTTCACGAATGCGTTGTGTGATGACTTGCTTGGCACTTTGAGCCGCAATACGACCAAATTCCGAAGGAGTCACATCAATTTCAAGCACATCGTCCAGTTGAACATCGGCTTTAATATGGCGAGCGTCTTGCAAGGAAATCTGGTGAAAGGGATTCACCTTACGAGCTTCTAAAGAAATCGCTGCACGCTCTTCTTCGCTCAATTCAGGGCCTTCGTCTTGAGCCTCGCCTTCAACAGGGGCTTCTTCCGTAAGGGCTTCAACCGCTTCTAAAGCAGCATCAATATCACCTTCAAAGGCTTCAGGGGCTTCTACATGAACCACTTTTTCAACGACAAACTTTTCTTGAAAAATGCCAATTTCGCCTGATTTTTCAACCAATCGGCATAACAAACCCTCAGTGCTAGGCAACTTAGCATAACGGCGATAGGCCGCCAACATGGCTTCACGCAATGAATCGATAATAAATGCTTTGGGAATACCACGCTCACGTTCGAGCTGCTCAGCGTATTCTAATAGGGCGGATCCGACTTTTATCATGTTTTAGGACTCCTCGTTTTTCGAGTATTTAATTGTAAACAGTTTGGCACAATGCCTAATACCATGTTAATCAAAGCATAAATAAATGCAAGGATTCATATTTTATTCTAACACAATCAATGATTTTGAGAAGATTTATTCCTCTTCTGATAGAAAGCCATCCTCATCTCTGTCGTCATTATCGTCATTAGGCCATTGAATCGGCGGAGCCAAACAAATGCCCTGCCCTTCACCAAGTTCAGAAAGCAAAAAACTTTCTAGCTCGCCCGCTTCGTTTTCTTTGGCTTGATGCTTGAGTGTGACACGAATTTCACTGCCTTCTTCTTTCACATCCCACAATTGTTTGGTGGCGAATAAATGAGTGTTGGCTTTCGATTCAGGCACATCCAAGGGTTTGAGGGTGACGGTTTTACCTGTGTAAAAATCCAGTTCTCGGAAGGTCTTGAGGTGGCGGAACAATCCTGGCGAACTCAATTCAAGCACATAAGAATGGGCTTGAAGTTCAGCGAGATCGGCGAGAGGGGCATCCAGCAATAAAGACGCTTCGGCACATTCGTCTAGCGTAATGCGAATGTCCTTTTTTTCAACAAAAACTTGTAGAATGAGGCGTCCTTGCGTGTTGTCGACATCCACTGCTACAGGGATGAATGGCGTTTTGGAGAGCGTTTCAATCGCCACACTTAAAACCGTCTTGCAAAGGCGTTTGGCTTGCGTTTCCGTAATTTGATGTTTCATATAGGATCCTTCATTTTGGTAGAATACTTTATTATTGTATCGCATCCAGCTCAAACGTCGAATAAAACGTGTGTGGGATTATTTGAAGTGTCTTGTCTCTTGTGGACTTAAAAATATGCTATACTGTAGAAGTGATTTTTGTTTTATGAAAGAGAGAAATATCCATGCCTACTTTAGCCCCTTTTATTAGCGTAAGCCGTGAATGCCCCTTTACCAGTAAAGAAGCCACCACCGTCATTAGCCCGATTTGGCAAGCCGAAGGAGCGAAAGACGATGACGACAACAAAGCCGACAGTAAAACGCCTCGCTTCCCCCAAAGTCACGCCTTGGATGCCTTAAGTGAAGCCATTGGCTTTAGCATCTATGACTTCGCTCAAGAAGAGGGCTTTTCAGGTGCCAGAGCCACACAATTGATTTTACGTCTACCTGAAAGCGAGCATTATGCCGTTAAACGTGTGATTCTGGTCGGCTTAGGCAAGCCTAAAAATGCTGATCAAGGGGCGTTAAGCAAAGCCTATGCCTTTTCTTTGAAATCCTTGCTCGGCAAAGATGAATCCTTGCATACGGTTGCCGTGTCTTTGGTGAAAAATTATGAGCGTTTTGGCGGTTCCTTGTTGAATGATGAAGACAACAAAGTGAACGTCGAAGCCGATGTCATTGCTCAAGCGGTGCTTAAAGCCTTGTATGATGCTACGTACGTTTCCGCTGAATCCTTGAAGCCTGTCAAAGCCTTCAAAAAAGTGATTCTCATTACGGAACACGTTGAAGTCGTCGAAAAAAAATTGCCCTTTTTGACCGCCTTAAATAATGGACGTGCTTTGGCCAAAGATCTCGTCAACAAGCCAGCGAACACCAAAACCGTGCAAACCTTGGTGGATGCGGCCACTGAAATCGCTCAAGCTAATCCCGATCTTTTCACTTTAACTGTGGTGGACGATCTCGCCACGCTTGAAAAAGAAATGCCTTGCTTCTTTACGGTCGCTCGTGGGAATGTCAAGAGTGATCCACCTCGCTTTATTCACTTGGTGTACAAAGGCAAAAATGCCAGTCGCAAAGTGGCCTTGGTGGGAAAGTCCGTTATTTTTGACACGGGCGGTTACCAAGTCAAACCTGGTAATTATATGGTCACTATGAAGGGTGATATGGCAGGGGGAGCTTCCGTTTTAGGGACGGCGAAAGCCCTCGGCGAACTCGAGCCTGAAAACGTGGAAGTGCATATTTACTTAGCCGCTACGCCTAATAAAATTGATGCGGATGCGATGATCCCCGATTCCATTGTGGACACCACGTGTGGCAAAAAAGTCGAGATTCGCCATACGGATGCGGAAGGGCGTTTGACCTTGATTGATGCCGTCACCAAAGCCAATGAGCTGGATCCTGAAGCGATTATTACGATTGCGACTTTAACAGGTGCGGCGAAAATGGCAGTGGGCAACACGATTTGTATGATGTCTAATTCGCCCAAGTGGGGATCTTTGATTGAAGCATCCGCCGAAGCCAGTGGAGATGCTGTTCAGTATGTGGATGTTACTCCTGCCGACTTTGAAAACATTAAATCCAAGCTGGATGGGGCAGATATTCGCAACACCAACCGTGGCAGTGAACGTGGTTTTCAAACGGCGGGTGCTTTCGTGATGAGTGGAGCCAAAGAAGGTACGCCCGTCGTGCATTTAGACATTGCTGGGGCGGATATGCTGGAAGATGAAACATCCACAGGTACGCCAGTAGCGACCTTGTTCACCTTTGTGACGGGTTTGTCTTAATTCCTGTAAGTTTATAATGCCTTAGCCAAAACCGCCTCTTTTTTGGAGGAGGCGGTTTTGTTTTAAAAGTATTGAACTCCAGCACCTTGAGTCTGCGGTGGGGCATAAGTTTGTGGTGGTGCTGAATACGTCGGTGCTGAAGGCACGGCGTAGATCGGGTTTTGTGACGCCTCACGAGGCCCCGCATATTGAAAGCTTTGTGGCTGAGGCTGTTGCGGAGCGTAGCTTTGCTGTGGTGGAGCATAACTCGGTTGCGGCGCATAGCTTTGCTGTGGTGGACCATAGCTCGGTTGAGGTGCATAGCTTTGCTGTGGAGCATAACTCGGTTGAGGTGCATAGCTCTGCGGTGGAGCGTAAGCAGGTAAAGGCGTGTTATAGCTGGGTGGGTAAGGGTAAATCGTCGCATCGCCACGACCCAACATAATTTCTTTTAAGCTATAAACAGGTACAGGCGATTGCCCAATGTATTGGGGTGCCATGTAGCCCATAAAACCGTCATGCCTTACGGGGCTATCATACACGGTGGGGTTATATCCCACGTTGGGATTGTAGCCTGTGTAAGCTGAAACCGTGCGGGGTGGTGTTTGAAAGGTATCCCCGTACATCGAAGGTTGATTCGCTAAAGGTGAACCTGGTGGATATTTACCATAATTCATAGGATCATTAGTATATCCCTGCGAGGATGGAAATATCATAGCAGGTTGGTTGTATCCTTGTTGCGGAATAGATGCATAAGAATATGAGGGTGGAGGTGCCGCATAAGAGGGTGCTTGGCTGAAAGAAGATCCCGCTGGTGGCGGTGGCCAAAATTGTGGTGTGGAACTAATACTATTCATCCGTGATGTATACTTTCTATTGTTATCTTGATAAAATTTATGCCTGTTTTCGTGAAACAGGTGGACGCTGGTTTAAATATCCTTAAATCAATGCTTAAACGAACCTATTGTTGAATAAGTAACTCCCGTAAAGCCTAATCAAACAATTACTGAAAGCCGTTTACTGCCTAAATCTTAAGTAATAATTAAGTCCAAAATGTCTACAATTTAATAAACACAAACCTGCCAGCACAATTGCACTTTATTTACTTTTCGTTACAAAAAGAGGGCGGAAATGCCCTCTTTTAAAACTATAAGATGTTTTTCAAATCATCCACATTCATCGGATGCTTGCGTCGCCAGTTGGGATGCTCATTCACCGTCCCTGGCATATTCACTTGCGTGGTCAGTCCAAAGGCATCTTCAAGTTGTAACATACGAAGCTTGCTCGGCGTGTGAGCCAAAAAGGCATCCACCGCATGAGCGATCGCTTGTGGCAACGCTTCAGGATAGTCGGCTTGATTGTGGCTATAGTCTTCAGGCATCACATTATTGTGGATCAAGGCATCCAACAAGGCTTGACGCTCAAAGGGGCGAGCTGCCCATTCTTCTTCAAACTTTTCTTGGGTGGGAAAGAGTTTTAACTCATTTCTCAAGGTAATATCCTTACCCTGCCAGTAACTTTGCAAGGTGGGTAAATCGTGGGTTGAAATGGTGACCAACGCATTTTCAGGATAGTCCTGTGGAGCAATATATTGATTGCCTTCTCCACGTTCAAAGTAAAAAATGCGGTAACTAAAAATGTTCCAGTCCATGAAGGTGTCACGCACCCAATTCGGTACGGTGCCTAAGTCTTCACCGATCACCAAGCACTTGGCACGCTGACTTTCTAGAGCAATCAAGCCCAACAACTCATGCGACGGATAGTTCACATACGCCCCATTTTGACCCGTTTCCCCCGAAGGAATCCAGTAGGCTCTAAACATAGCGAGGGCATGGTCGATGCGTAAGGCACCTGCGTACTTCATATTCGCACGCAACAGTTCGATAAACGGTTCAAATTGTTGAGCCTTCAACGCTTCAGGACGAATCGGTGGCAAGCCCCAGTTTTGACCCAACTGGTTGAATAAATCAGGGGGGCAACCGACTGAAGCACTCGTGCTGTAAAGTGAGCGGTTCATCCATACATCGGCTCCGCCAATGCCTGAACCCACGGCTAAATCCATGTACAAGCCGACATCCAAGTGGCGTTCATCACAGTGATGAGCGACTGCGGTGAGTTGTTCATCCATTAAAAATTGCAAGTACGCAAAGAACTGCACCCGCTGATTCAACCGCACGCTAGCCGTCTTGACTTCCGCAGAAGTAGGGTTTCTAAAGGCTTCAGGCCATACGGGCCATCCCCAAAGACTGGCGTCCTTGTTGTTGAAATCTTCAGAAAGGGCTTCGTACAAGGCGAGTTTGTGCAAGGCATCGCCTTCACGCTGGGTGAACGCTAAATACGCTTTGGCACGATCGGTGTCGTTCGCTAAGTGATGCTCGCTAAAGCTTTGAAACATCGCTTCTAAAATCGGACGTTTTAAATCAGCCACCGTTTCATAATCCACAAGCTCCGTATTACGAGCGGATTCCATTACGTTTTTGTTTTGATTATAGAGTAGTTGTGCCACATCCGACTGATGAAAATCGACGCTATTTTGTGGATGAATGTACAACCAGTTCAAGAACAAACGGCTCGAAGGCGAATAGGGGCTAATCGCGGAAGCATCATGGGGGAAGACTTGGTGCAAGGGGTTTAAACCAATGGCAGAAGCCCCCACTTCCGCAATGGTATCGACGAGGCGGTGAAGGTCGTTGACATCGCCGATGCCATAATTCTGCGAGCTTTTAAAGCTATAGAGTTGAGACGAAACGCCCCACACTTGATGCTGTTGCATCGCTGCAGGGATGAACGCATGACGAGGGGTCACGGCAAGCTTGCTTTGCACCAAACGCTCCCCACGATAGTTGAGTTCAATCTGGTGATAGCCTTGAGGTAGTTCGGCTTCAATGTGCCAATGCCACGCAAAACGTAGTTCTTTGTTTGAAAAAATCAAGCCGCGGCGTTCAAAACTTTTTTCGTCCACCTTGTTGAGGGGGTTCAACGCCACTTGCCCTGTATAGACCTTGCCGTTTTCGTCGGTGATTTTCCAGTCCAGAGGGGATTTGGGCATGAAGTTCAATTGAATGCGAAGGGGTTGTATATCCCCTTGACGCCACACCGTCATAGGCGCCAAAACAGGCTTCCACTGCGCTTCTTCCCATTCAGCCAAGCGTTGCTTAGCCGCCGAATCCGTATCGCAGGGGCTTACGCCTAGGGCGTTTAAGACTTTTTCTAACGCATAAGGCGACGTGTTTTGGACTTGGTTAAAGGCATCGGTGAACTCAAGGGAAATACCGTAGGCTTGAGCCAGTACTTGCAAGGGGGTTAGGCGAATTTGAACAGCAGAGGTCATAGGTAAAAGTCTTCTTTCTCTCGATATATTGATAGTATACAATCATTATAGGTTTTGAGAAAGCCCTCCCGCAATCGTCTGCTTGGTGGGTTTCGTTTTGGGTTGTATGTTTGGGAAGTGATTTTTTAAGATTTTTTGTTTTTTGGATTTCTAGCTCCGTTTATAGCTGGTGACGTCAGAGACCTTTGGACGCACAAAGGTTCTCCGACACCTCTAAATGCGCTTAAGGGAGGGAGGGTCTTGGTCGCCCCCCTTCCATCGAAAAAGTCTCTGACTTTTTCTCTTGGGAAAGAAAACCGTTGGTTTCCTCTCCCA
>JBEISK010000047.1:0-13124 GCA_040375445.1 Gammaproteobacteria bacterium
CCCATTTCCGACACACGAAACCCCCATTTCCGACACACGAAACCCCCATTTCCGACACACGAAACCCCCATTTCCGACACACGAAACTCCAATTTCTGACACACGAAACCCCCATTTCCGACACACGAAACTCCAATTTCTGACACACACTCACGACTGAAAATAGGGGGAAAGGACTCCCAAAGGAGCCGAAAGGGTCGGTTTTCAAGGAACTACTCTTTTTTAGTATGACCGCTTTTAAAAACAGTTGCCAGTCTTTAAAACCCACGATTTCAAAACGACACACCGTATAAGAATGTGATTTCTTTCGGGGTTTTGGGGAGGGGTTTTTCGATTGGCTTGGGCGTGTTTTGTGACAATTTTGACATAGAACGACTCGCCCTAGCACAAGAGAGGCTTTAACGATTTATCTCGTTCGGGAGGGTTTACGCCCTCCCGATTTTTAGCGTTTAACACCACCCCAAAAAAAGACCCGGTCTGTTTAGACCAGGCGACTCTCTCTCTCTTAATAGGTAAACAAAAAGGTGGGTTTATTCGTAAATTTACATTTCGTTGAACAAGCGTTCTAGATACTGATTGATTTCTTCAGCATCGAGTTCTTGTGTCATGACATTGCTGGTTTTGGCACAGGTAAAGGCTAAAGCCGCTTCACGAAACTGTTCTTGCTTGGAAAGGAGGCGTCCACGATTGAAGTGAGCCATCGCATAATGCGGATTTTGTGCCACCGCTTCTTCGAAGTGCTGTAAGGCTTTGGCTTCATGATTCATCTCATCAAAGTAAATACAACCTAAATTATTGTGAGCCACCGCATTGTCAGGATCCAACAATAAGGCTTGTTTATAGTAGTAAACCGCTTGTTGCAAGGCGTTGGCTTGCCAAGCCGTGTACGCCAAGTTCACTACACACTGGGGGTTCTTCACCCCTTCCTGAGTTAAGGCCAGTTGGCAGAGTGCCATGGCTAAGTCATGTTGTTCTAAGGTATTGGCAAGTTTAGCAAGATGGCTCAAGGTGGCGGGGCTCATCATTTGTTCTTGTTCTATTTTTAACAATAAGGCGATTTCTGCACTTAATAAAGCCCCATATTCTTCGTACCTAAATTGAGTCGAACTTTCAATAAAGACAGGACTTTCTAAAAAGGTGGCAATCACAAAGGCGATTTTACGCTTGCTTTCTTTCTTTTGAGCATACACATAAGCGAGTAAATAACGTTCGATCGCCGCAAAGGCATTGCCTTCTTCCGAATAGGTTAAGCCGAGTTCGAGTTGAGCCATCGACAAAGATGGCATTAAGGTCACCGTTCTTTCAAGGGCGTGCTTGGCTTTGTCATGAGCTTCTAACATGCCGTACACATGTGAAAGTTCATACCATAACAAGGGTTGCGACGGCAAACGGCGAATGGCTCGTTTTAAACGCACTAAGGCAGACGACCATTCTAAGTGGCTGACTTCGAGCTGGGCGGCATGAATGACAATACTGCTGAGGTACACTGATTTTTGAATGTGCGAACATTGTGCCAAAATTGTAGAAACAGGGGCTTTCAACGTCTCACTAGCAAAGAGCTGTAAAATTTCCATCGTACTTTGCAAGCATTTCCAAAATCCTTTAGCGCTAGAATGCCTCATTAAATTGCCCAAGTGAGCAAGGGTTAAGACGTTTTTCTTCCACGTGAGTTCAAGGGCATCTAAGCCTAAGTAAGGGGAGCCTTCTTCATAGACCAAGCGTTGCAAGTTTTGCTGATGCTGTTCTAAATGATGAAAGCGTTTAGGGATTTTAGCTTGATTTAAATGCCCTTGAGCAATGTTATAATGCCCTGCCAGCGTGTGAATGTGAGCCAAGCTCAAATGTACGACCCAGTCCAACAAAAGGGCTTGAGACGTGTGCGTATCTGCTTTTAGATTGAGGGCTTTGTAGGCATGATGTTGCCCCTTATGCGTTTCACCATACAGGGTAAAATACAGGGACAGGACGGCGTCCTGCTGCCAAGTGCCGTACCATTGTTCGTTGATTTGGCTTAAAATGCTTTGTGCAAACTCGTGATTGGGATGCAATTCCCATTGAGATACCAAGCCGTCGAGGTGAATCAACAGAGCTTCAAGCAAATGGATCTGGGGTTCACATAAAGGCGTACTGGGTTGGAGAAAGAGTTGTTCGAGCTGGTGGACGTTCATGGATTGTGACATCGACACGGGAGCCTCCCATTAAAGGGCATGCCACGCTTTCCCTAACATTGGGCGGTGGTGGATGCCTCCTACAAATGGTGTATCGAACAGAGCCTTCTTTTTCTGCAAGGGGTGTTACATTCTGTTACGGAGCTGGTATAATCAAATAAAGTCTTCTCCTTATTCCCTTATGAGAGAGAAATTTCCCCCCAACGCATAGGAGACCCCCCATGGGACGCTGGATGGCCATTAAAAACAAAAAAGCCGCTTCAGACGCTAAAAAAGGCGTCGCACTCGCTCGCTACTCTCGAGAAATTATGTCCGCCGCACGACAAGGCGGAGGTGATCCTTCGAGCAACTTTCGCTTGCGAGGCGCCATCGACGCCGCAAAAGCAGGCGGGCTTTCAAAAGACAACATCGAAAATGCCATCGCCAAAGCGACAGGCGCCTTAAAGGGCGACGATCTCGAATCCTTGAGCTATGAAGGCTATGGTCCAGGAGGCATCGCTATTTTTATTGAATGCGAAAGCGACAACCGCAACCGTACTGCAGGCGATATTCGCAGTTACTTCAACAAGCAAAACGGCAATTTGGGGCAAGACGGATGCGTCGCCTTTATGTTTGAACCCTTCGGACGCATCGTGATTGAAGCGAAAAACGAAGACGAGGCGAATCAGTGGGTGGAATGGGCAATCGAAGCCGAAGCTCACGATGTGTTTACCCACAACGAAAACGGCGATATTTTTGTGGAAATCATCACGGATGCCAAGGCGTTAAACAACGTTTGTTTAGCCTTAACGGAAATCGCGACGCTTCCCTTTACGCCTGAAACGGTTGAACTCACTCGGATTTGTGCCACTGAAACCGTGGTAGACGATCTCGCCATTGCGAAACCCCTCATCAAGCTCATCGGCTTGATTGAAGATCACGACGATGTGAACAAGGTCTATCACAATGCGGATATTACCGAATCGGTGTGGAATGCCTGTGCCGTCTAAACCATGCGAAACGAAGCTGTGGCAGGCGTATGACGTCGATCTAAAGACGCATCCGCTGTTCTTGATGCGTCTCACCCAAGCCCTCAGCGAATCGATGGCGTATGTCACCTTGTTGGATGCTCCCTTGTGCGAAGCCTCCCCCCTGCACCAATGGGGACTCGCAGGCTACGGCAATTCGGACAGCCTTCAACGCTTGGATGTGGTGCATCAGCAGGTGTATGTGAACGCTCAAGCCCAAGGCGTAAGGATTCATCAAGCGAATGAATTAAATACGGTTCTAGAACAGTGGCTAAACGAGCAGACACAAGCTTTAGAGCATCTTACGGATTTAGCCCACCTGCCTTCCACATCGGGTATTTTTGCTCAACTCAGCTATGAAGCGTCGTGGTTGTGGAATGACAAATTGGCGTCTTTGTCTGCCATGCCTCAAAGTCAGCCAGCGGTGGCGACGCATCGATTCATTCGCTATACGCATCGCTTGGTGATGGACTATGAAAACGGTGTGCTTTATGCGATTACGCCGTCTCAAGACGAACAGGCTCGTATAGCATCGAAGGTCAAAGATCTCCTTCAAGAAGAACGCCACACGCCTAATTTTGCCTTTCAAGATTTTCAGCCATCTTGGCTGGAGGCTTACACGCCGTCTTTAACCCAAGCGGATTTTGAAGCAGGTGTCGAACAAATTAAATCGTGGATTGAAGCAGGGGAACTCTACCAAGCGAATTTATCGATTCAGTGGCAACGACAGGCGAGCCTAGAACCGTGGCGATTATTTGAAGCCTTAACGCATCGAAACCCGTCGCCGTTTGCAGGTTTGTGGAAGAGTCCACAAGGCTGGGTATTGAGCAATTCGCCTGAACGGCTCATCAAGCAAGACGCTGGTATTTTGTCGACCCGTCCGATAGCTGGCACTCGCAGTCGAGGGCAAACGGCGGAAGCGGAACGCTTACTTGAAGCGGAGTTGCTTTCGCTTGAAAAAGAGCGTGCCGAACATCTCATGCTGGTAGATTTAGAGCGTAACGATCTTGGCAAGGTCTGTGAAGCAGGCACGGTGCATGTGGATGAACTGATGAGTGTGGAGCGTTATTCGCATGTCACGCACGTGGTTTCTAACGTGCAAGGCAGGCAAGCTGAAGGCGTGTCACAAGTCGCCATGTTGGATGCCCTCTTTCCTGGTGGCACCATTACAGGATGCCCCAAATTGCGTTGCATGGAAAAGCTCGCCGAACTTGAGCAAACCGCTCGTGGGGTGTACACAGGGAGCATGGGCTACCTAGATGTTCAGCATCAACGCATGGATTTCAACATCTTGATTCGCACGATTCATTTGCTTCCCATAAAGCCGTTTCAATACAAGCCTGCGGATGTGGACGTTCAACCGTACTGCGTGCGTTTGCAGGCAGGAGCGGGCATTGTGCATGATTCGGCCCCTCGTGCGGAATGGAAGGAATCGCTCAAAAAAGCGAAAGCCCTCCTAGAAGCGATTGAATCGGTGTTGTAGAAATGCGGTATTATGGTATGATAAAATAACTGTCGATAAAAAGAGATTACACCCTTGCCTATGTTGTTAAAAGCTCCCTTTACGATTCAACATTTGCCTACACGAGAAAGTATCAAGGCTTACTTTCAACATCGCCGTGTACAACGTAATTTAGCCATTTGGTTGACGGTGCTATTGGGTGTTTTCGTGACGGCTGAAGTCTATGTGCCTCAAATTTCCGTACCCCTTGGGCTAATTAGCTTTATGGTGACTTATTCGATTTTCTTAACGGGTATTTTGGTCTTTAAACGCTTTAAAGCCAAAAAAGAAGGCTTAAATCTTATGGATATTGTGCCTGAACAAGTGCCTGTGGATGCCCGTATTAGTGTGATTTTGCCTGCTCATAATGAAGTGGACGTTATTGCCGAAAGTGTGGCTCATTTTATGAACAATATTCCAGATCATTATGACGTGTGGGTCATGAACGATCGTTCCACCGACGGCACTCACTTGGTTTTAGAAGCTTTGCTGGAAGCGAATCCGCAGTGGCAAGAACGCTTAAACGTGGTGCATCGACCGCCTGAAGCGGTGGCAGGGAAATCGGCTGTGTTGAATGATGCCCTTGCGTTAAGTACCAGTCCCATTCTCGCTATTTTCGATGCCGATGCTCGTATCGAAGCGGGATTTTTTCCTCAAATGCTGGCGTACTTAGAGCAAGACGAACGCATCGCATCGGTTCAAGCTCGTAAAATGATTAGCAATGCTGAAACGAACCTCTTGACCAAGTGCCAGCAGTGGGAATATACCCTTGATGCTCATATTCAATGGTGTCGTGATTTGGCAGGTTCTGCGGTAGAACTCAGAGGCAACGGCTTTCTCATCAAGCGTGAGGCGGTCGAAGATGTCGGCTTGTGGAATGAAAATAGCATTACCGATGATTTAGATCTTTCGACTCGCTTGCATTTAAAGGGCTGGTTGATTCGTTTTGCCCACCAAGCCAGCGTTTATGAAGAAGGTATTACACAATTTAAGCCTTTGCTCAAGCAGCGTGAACGTTGGGCAGAAGGGTCGTTGCGTCGTTACTTGGATTTTGGCGGAGCGATTCTTTTTTCAAAAGAAGCCAGCTTACGCACCCGCACCGATATGTTTGCGTATTGGATTAACTTTCTCTTCCCTATTTTAATGGTTTTGGAACTTTTCGTCGTGGGGGGAGCCACCTTCTTTGGGCAGGCGACTCGTTTGCATCAGCTACTAGCAGTGGCGTTGTTGCCGATGTTTTGTTTGGCGTTTATTCCCACTTTATATAATGCGATTCGACGTTTTGAGCATCCGCCTCGTGTAGAAGCCTTTAAGGCGGCGGTGATGACAGGCATTTACATGACAGCGGTGTGGTTCCCGATTGTGTTTTATAGTTTTGGGAAGGTTCTATTTAAGCCGAATGCCCCTTTTAAGTGGGAAAAGACGCATCACCAAGGTTGATTATGCCGTATGCTGATACGGCTGGTATGAACATTTCTAAAGGAGTTGAACCCTGTGGAGCACTTGTGGAAGGGCTGGCGATGGAAGATCATTTGGTGACGGCGTTACGCAGGGTGGGCTCCAACACGGCGTGGGTGAAATCCTTCGCCTATTAACCTTAGACCAAATACGCTATTTAAACAAAGAATCGGTATGGTTTGAATCCCTACCCAGTTCAATAGTTTGTGTTAAACTAAAAATACATGATGTGTTTTTTGGAGGGTTGCTTCCCAATGCCTAAACAACCTGTGTTGGTTTTACTTTCAGGCGGACTCGATTCCACCGTGACGCTTGCCACGCTGATGAACGACCCCACTAAAGAAGTCTTGCGCTGCATCGCCTTTGATTATGGGCAACGCTCCTGGAACAAAGAACTCAAAGCCATTCGTAATATCGCTTTGCATTATGGATTGCCCATGCAAATCATTAAGTTGGATTGGCTTAAAGCCCTCGTTCCTGAAGGATACACCGCCGAATTCAAAGGTACCGCTACACATATATCAGACGTGTGGGTGCCGAACCGTAACGGCGTGATGCTCAACATCGCAGCGAGCATCGCCGAAAGCCTAGGGGCTTCTGGTGTTGCATTTGGAGCGAATTTAGACGAAGCAGAAGCAGGATTCCCCGACAACGGCGAAGAGTTTTGGCATGTGCTGAATAAAAGCCTCAAGCGTTCGACCTTAACAGGCGTCAAGGTCTTTGCCCCTGTGGGGGATCTTCGTAAGGTGGATATTGTGCGTCGAGGGATGCGTTTACACGCCCCACTTGAACATATTTGGAGCTGTTACGGCAATGGGGACTTACATTGTGGTGCTTGTTCATCCTGCCAACACCTTAAGCGAGGCATGGCTCATTTGGGTGAAGACGCGCCGATTAAGTTTGCGTCCCACGAATTTTCGGCGAGCGTCTAATGCGTTTAATCAAAACCTTGCTCGTTATTTTAGTTTTGTGGATGCCTCTGCTCCCTGCGGCTGCGTATACCAAGCTTTCGCCCCAGTGGTATGCTAGTCTTGCGCAAGAAGAAGCACGTAAAGGCGATGCCTTCCATGATGAAGGGCAATACCTTAAGGCGTATGAAGCGTATACCAAAGCGATTGGCTACTGCCCCGTGGGAACAGCCACGGCAAGTTGGTACAATAATTTGGGCTTAAATTATGTGGCGATGAAGCAACCGGCGCTTGCGGCAGCGAGCTTTCAAACCGCCATTCGCTTAAATCCCATCAATGCGGTGTATTATGAAAACTTGGTGAGGCTGTATATTTCAGACGATCAAGCCAAGGTTCGGCTCAAGGCGTTGGTGGATTATGTCGCCTACAACCCCCCCCATGCGGATGCGTGGTTTTTGTTAGGGTTGTTTTACAACGCTTTGGGGGACAGTCGAGGCATGCAAACGGCGTGGCGACAGCATTTAAGCCTCGCCCCCCGCTCGCCATTTCGGGCGAAGATTTGTCGTGAAAGCCCAGAAGCCTGTGTGCCGAAACCTTGAGAGGGTTGGTGGAGTTTCCACATCTTCATCCAACTCATCTCAACCATACTAAAACTATTCTGTAAAATGCGAAAAATAACCTAGAACGCTTTTTGGAGTAACAGCTCAAGCGGATACAGCCCGAACCTGTGTATCTTCAGTCGGTTTTGGGCAGTGTCTTCTATATACAGTCAGTAAGGTATATAAAGCGGCTCGAAGATATTCTAAAAGGTTCCCCTCATAAGCAGAACCATTCTCTGGGTTTAGCTGTACATTAAAAAGGGGGCCGGAGATTACTGAAGGATTTTGAAGACTGGCTGAAAAAACCCTTGTGCTTCTGTTTTTGAGAATCTTTACTTGAAATTGCGCGTATTCAGGGATTTCATTAGCCCTTAGCTCAAAAAGAGCGGCATTAATATCTTGAACTAATTTTCTAGTATCTCCTTTGGTATGTTTAATCGCATAGTCAAGTACAGAATTGAAATTCTTTAAGCCAATAAGTGTAGCGCCTTCACGTTGACTATTAGATCTTTGCGCTTGGGGGGGGGGGGCGTAACGGAGAGAGGGTAACATAGGTGTTATCTTTCATGGTGAATTGGGGAGAAATAGAGAAAAAATGATTAGTGTCTATTTAAAATATATAATAAAAAGAAAAAATCTTTGTTAAAGATAACGAAAGTGTTACAATTATTGTGTACTAGACTATTTAAAAAAATCTTCCTGTCCCCTCTCCTGATTTTAGGAGAGGGAAGAGAACGTCGTAAGACGTTCGAGGGTGAGGTTAAACCCTAGACTTCGTTTGTGGGTTTAACCGCCCCCTAACCCCCTCCTAAAATTAGGAGGGGGGACAAAGCCACTAGGCTCGTGAAAACACGTCGATGTTGAGCTGATTTTCACTAAGTGGGTTGAAATAGGCGGACGCTCCCACCATCGCAGCGTTGTCGGTACAAAAACGCAATGCGAGTATGTGGATGCGAAAACCGTCTGCTTCTAAATCTAAAAACACTTGACGCAAGGCACTATTGGCTGTGTTAGGACCGAACATATTTTCGTGATAGACAATGCAAATTTTCACAAGACCTCGAAAATCAAGGAACTGATTGAAGAAGCGGGTTGTGAATTGTTATTTTTACCGCCTTATAGCCCTGATTTGAATCCGATTGAAAAACACTGGGCAAAGTTAAAGCAGGGGATCACTTCTCTGCTCCGACAAGGATTGAATATGGAGGAATCTTTGCGTATCTACTTTCAAAACAAATAGCGTGTTTACCCCCTCTCCCTAAGGAAGAGGGGGTAAACACGCTAAATATAAATGCCCCTTGCAGAATTGAGGGCAACGCAAGGGGCATTATTTCACTGTGGCGACAGTGTATGTTGAATTGGCTTGACATAAAAAACGCTTTACGGGAGTTATAACGCTTTGTGTCTGAAACCAATTTATAAAATTTTACGTGAACTATCTACGCTTTGTACCTGAAACCAATTCTGAAAATAAAGTCACAGGAGCAGTAATGGGATTTGTCATCATAAAGGTTTTTAACCAAGAATGCTTTCTGATATGATCAAAGCGATCTGCTTCAGTGATACTTTGACGAACATCGGCGTTATTGGCTAATGAAGATTGGCTTGCGACTGAATAAACCATGAATGATACTCCTGCTATTTTCAACTATGTAATACTTGAACTCTTTTTACTTGCTTGATACATCTTAATAAAGGATTAGTCTTGGCAAGAATTGCCAATTGGTTACATTACGTTACAAAGCTCTATCTATATTGAAACAGACAGAGCTTTGTAAAAAGAAAAAAAGGCTAACTTAAAAGATGAGGCGTTGCATCGATGAATCTTCAAGCTTAGACTCGAAAATAAGTACATCACCATCCTGAATAAACTCACTAACACCAAGTGGTAAAGCAAACCCGTTACGAAGATGAGCTAAAACCTTCAAGCCTTCAGGAAAGGTAATGTAGCTTAACATTCGATTCCGAAAACGAGTTGTGCGAGTGGCAACAACCGCAAGGGTTCTTAATCCTTTTCTAATTTCTTGACCGTACGTCAAGACGCTTAAGCGTTCCAAAAGATTACTGCTAGGCATAGAAACCTCCCCATCGATCGACATTGTGTAAGTTGTAATTGCAGTCGGATTCACAGGCAATGCAAGTTGGTAAACATGACCTTAGGTTCATTATACAGTTTTGTGGTGATGTGACAAGTATGTAACAATTTGGTATCATACACCAAGCTAGGAGAAAATAAAGTTCAAGAAAAATTGTTTCAGGGTCGTTTAGGCAGGCATCCAAGCAGGACGAATGGGACTGGTATTGTCATACACCACAGGGGTTTTCGACACGAGTATATTCAAACCATGATGATTTTGCTTAATTTCAAATTCCTTATTCAACGTGCCTCCAAACATGGACCACGCACTATAGGACGCCAACAAAGCTTCCAACACTGAACTAGGCGCTAAGTTCGTAGGCACATTTTTAACTTTTAATTCTTCTTGTATGAGCCCCTGCAAGGCTCGACACCCTTGAGGAGAACGACTTTTATAAGGAAAGAAAAACTTGAAACTCGCCTTTGTGTTTGGGGTATACGTCAAAAACGGTAAGATGCCTAAGTCACTAATTTTTTTATATAGGAGATACGCCCTGTCTGAAAATCGATCCACCACAGGACGGTCGTATTCAGGATTGTCCAGCCGCATGGCGTTGTACTTGATTTCTTCTTGACGAAAACGTCCTGTAATGGCGAGGTTTTTGGGCATGTCTATGCAGACCACAAGGGTGTGAGGCGCGCCTAATTGGGTGAGAACGTCTAAAATAGCTTCATCATTATAGAGTTTGTCCATGCGTAAAAGCGTCAAGTCTCTGTCTAAAATAGCAATACCGCTTTCTAAAGAGGCGTTGGGGGCCAGATCAATTCCCACAAAAATCCAGCGTTGAGCGAGGTTCGCTTGGGGGATTTCGTCCCAAGACGTGATCGGTTTACGTTCGTATAAGGGGCTATAAGTCATCATCATGTCATTGTTTCCTTTTAAGATGATTGCCAAGCCTTGATGGTGTCCACCACCAGCTTGACGTTGGTGCGTGGTGTTTTGGGTAAAACGCCGTGACCTAAATTAAAAATGTAATGGGAATCCCCACCTTCAGCCAACAAGCGATGCAGTTCAGCGACAAGGGCGTTTTGGTTTTGGCTAAACAAAAAGCTTGAATCTAAGTTGCCTTGTAAAATACGAGAGTCTCCTAAGATTTGACGAGCGTCTGACAAGGAGGTCAAATCGTCAATACTAATAGCATCCGCAGGGCTTTGCCCGATGATGTCCAGCATACCTCGGCTATTTTTCACAAACAGTATAATGGGAATATGCGGATGCTTGGCTTTCACACCAGCAATCACTTGGTTTTGATAGTGCATGACAAAATCTTGATAGTAACGAGTCGGCACCAATCCACCCCATGTATCAAACAACTGTAGGACTTCCGCCCCTGCGTCCACTTGCATGCACAAGTAAGGAATCAACATATCGGTGATGCGTTGTAAAATCGTATGCAAGCGCTGCGGGTCTTCCAAAAGCAAGGCTTTGGTGTGTTGCCCTGTCTTCCAGCTTTTACCTTCTAGGGCGTAACTGGCAAGCGTCCACGGGGCGCCTGCAAAGCCAATCAGCACAATGCCTGTGTCTGTGAGTTCACGACGCATCATCGTCAAGGCATCCGCGAGGAAACCGCAAGACTCTTGCACATCCACAGGGTGAAAGGCGTCAACATCGCTTGCGCTGCGTAAGGGGTTGGCGAAGGCAGGGCCGTGCGAATCGGTGAAACTCAAGTCTAAGCCCATGGCTTGAAGGGGAATGAGAATATCGGAAAAAATAATGGACGCATCGAATCCAAAGGCTCGGAGGGGTTGCAAGGTGACTTCCACGGCGACTTCAGGGGTTTTACAGATTTCTAAAAAACTATAGTGTCGACGAACAGCTTGGTATTCATGCATGTAACGCCCCGCTTGACGCATCATCCACACGGGAGGTCGCTTAAGGGACTTGCCTTTAAAGACTTCTAAGAGCAAGGGGGCTTCTGGTGTAATTTGTTGAGGTAACGCCGTTTTTTCATAGGGGAGTAAGGTTAAAGCTTCTGCGGTGGTCACGATTTAAACTCCTAAAAATAATTTATTCTATTATGACACAAAAACTAATTTAGGGGATTTTAGGCTTGTATAGAAGAACTTTCTGAAAAAGTGGCTTTACCCCCTCTCCCTTAGGGAGAGGGTTGGGGTGAGGGATTCAGCATGCCCCGTCGTAGCTGGTGTCCCTCCTCCTAGCCTCCTCCCTAAGGGAGGAGGGACAAGGCAAAAAAGATTTTCGCAGAGTTGTCTATAGTCTTCTTATTCAATTGTCGTGTTTCTCTCTTAATCTAATGGTAATCTCGTGCGTCGTTTCAACACCCTTCTTTTTCTCACATTGATTTTAGTTTTCGCTGTCGTTCCTTCCACCGATGCGGCGTCTTACCTGTGGCACCCCAGCTATGCAGACGATCGAGATCTTCTGCATTACGGTGAAATTCGTACTGTCAAGATACAAAGCAAAGTGAATATCAATATCGCTTCTTATGATGATCTCATCACACTTCCAGGGGCAAATGGACGTATTGCCTTAAGCGTTATCGGAGGGCGCCCCTATAAATCGTTACATGATTTAAACAAATTAAATGATACATTAACCCCAAATCAAGTACTTTTACTACAACGCAATTGGCGTGGCTATCTGATTTTTTAGACTTGTCAAGTCCATACTAGAAATTTTACAATTCAAAGAATATGTTACAAGTCTTGTAAAATATACAAAAAGTACTTTCCTGTTTAATTTTTTCGGTTAATATAATTACATGAGATCGAGCTTCACCTATTGACAAAACGTCTATAGGTTCCAGCCATTTCCCTTGACTTGCTTCAGAAACCTCTCACGGTGAGTTCCTTCCTTTAGTTGAAGGTCTACTTGTGATGTTTTCTGATTTAAGTGTGTGTGTTTGTTTGAGTGAATCCAAAAAGCTTTTGCCTATAATGGTGCAAGGGTGTTTACATGAAAGGGGGGATGACCAAAGAGTCCCTGTGATGATTGAGTGAAACGATCACAACGACTCGACGCTGGGTTGCTTACCTTGTGAAAACCATTTGATATAAAGGGTTGTATTCAATCAAAATCATTGTTTAGCCTTTGTTTTTTAATTAAATAACAGTTTTTTTCCTGTTTTTCAGACGATGCCATCGCATCGATATGAAAACACATTGCATAAGAGAGCGGCGTCCTGTTTCGACAGCGACGCCTTTTATTTTTTGGGGATTTCTTGCTCTGTTTAACGCTAGTGCTGTCAGAGACCTTTGGACGCACAAAGGTTCTCCGACACCTCTAAATGCGCTTAAGGGAGGGAGGGTCTTGGTCGCCCCCCTTCCATCGAAAAAGTCTCTGACTTTTTCTCTTGGGAAAGAAAACCGTTGGTTTCCTCTCCCA
>JBEISK010000069.1:0-1474 GCA_040375445.1 Gammaproteobacteria bacterium
TTGGCAGTGGATCTGGCGAAATAGGGGAGTTTCTTGAATCACTTAGAAAAGCAAACAATAACCAAGCCGTGACGAACATTAAACCCGACAACATTGCCTTTCATTACATGATTAAGATTTTATAGGAGCTTCAATAATGGCAAAGACGACAGGCGATAGTTTAAAAATTGAAGTATGGGGTAGTGACAGGGTTGCACAAGGAGCTAGTGCGTTGGTTGCCCCTTCACAAAGTACAATTGAAAAAGGCTTTGTAGACGGCATAGCAAACGCCAACGACTTTACATGGGTTCCCAACATTCTAGGTGGCAAGATCAACCATTGCTTGCAAAATGGGATAGCTACTTGGAATAACACGACCGCCTATGTAACAGGTAATATGGTGACGCATTCAAACAAAGCGTGGCAGTGCCTAGTGGGCAACACGAACTCAACACCAGCGGACGGTAACGCTAACTGGGACAAAATGCTTTCGGTAGGAACCCCACCTTCTTTAAATAGCGTTTTACCTTCACAAACAGGCAACAGTGGCAAGGTGCTAACCACTAACGGCACAAATGCGAGCTGGACGAATGTACCCTTTGCATACGTCAACTTTGACGCTTCACTCACTTCAAACCTAACAGGCACATTCACACGGACTTTGGCAGTTGTCACGGCAAACGTGACAGCACACGGTCATCGAGTAGGGGATCGCATTTACTTATTCAGTTCTGGAGTTTTAGGCGAATGGGGTACAGTTGTGACGGTCCCTGATGCAAACAGCTTTACTTATACGTCAGGCACAAGTGGCACGATTGGGTCTACAGCGTGTACGCTACAAAGGCGTTCTATTCGTAAGGCTCTTAATGTTCACAGCATTGCGTGGGAAAGTTTGGGCGGTACATACGCCGTAAACTTTATAACCCCTGCCCCCGATGCAAACTATGCATTGCTTGGTTCTGCTCAAAACAGAAGCGGTGCGAACGCACTAGCGTTGATGCAGTTTCATGTAAGTAACAGTGGGTTTCATGTACCCACTGTAAACTATGTTCATTGTGCTGTCAGAAACTCAAGCACAGCAAGCATTCAAGACATGACTGATAATACTGTCGTCGTATTCACATAAGGAAACAATCATGACGCTATTTATTTTCAACGATTCAACAGGAAAACAACGAGCCGATTTTTACGAGTCCGAGCTTAGCGAAGACGTGCTTTGGAAAGGTGAAAGCGTAGAAGCCTTTGAAACAGAAACAGGCTTTTCAATCGAACAGCTAGGCGGTTTCAAACTTGACAACAAAAAAAAGCTAAAGTTTGACCAAGCGTTGAAAGATGCGTTTGACAACCCACCGCCCCCACCCAAAACGCCCCAACAAAAGCTGGTAGAGTTGACTGGTTTAATTGCTTCGCTAGACTATGAGACGCAAGCGGATCTATTGCCGTATTCGGGGCAGATTGCTACAGCCTTAAACGCTGGGCAGGTTGAAGTCGCCAA
>JBEISK010000035.1:0-18026 GCA_040375445.1 Gammaproteobacteria bacterium
ACACTAAAAAAGCGAATCGTGGCAGTTTTGAAAATATCGGTTAAACCAGCGGTTGCCGTGTCGGAATCCCCACAAAAATGGGAGATGACTTCTCCGCTTGAAGAGCCGTCGTACCAAGCGGATTCATAATTCAGCAATTTGGCGAATAACTCTTCCTTAAGCCGCTGGTTGATATCGACTCGAACGATCGAATTGGCTACCGTTGACGTATAGTTAAAAATCCCCTGAAGCATCGTAAACAGCACAATGCCGAGCGGGATATAAATGGCTTTTTCCATAAGGTTAATTTGAGCCAGCACGGGTTCATAAGGCTTCAACACGCTCCAAAAAGGCGTCACCCACGCAGGTAAGGACTTCAACACTTCTAGCAAATTCTTATGCTCAAAGATCGTGTCCATAAACAGCTTGATGGCAAGAGGCATCATGGCATCAAACAAACCGACCATAATCGCACAGATCATTGCCAACAAAAACAACGGCATAGAAGGAGCCATATAAGGCCATAGACGCTTATAGTCTTTCATCAGTAGAAAAGAAGTTTTAAGCCCAACCAAGAGTTTTTGAAGCATAGGTTTATCTAAAGTGTTTGTCACCCAAGCAAATGTTAGAACCACGAGCCGCATGGACGAGGTCGCTGTCTTGCTTGACGAAATTATATTCACTAATCGCTTGTTCCAAAGGAACGGCAATCACAGTGTTATTGTGGTAAGACGCCATTTTGCCAAAGTCCCCATTGAGTACCATTTCAGCGGCTTTTACGCCAAATTGAGTCGATAAAATACGGTCGTACGCACAAGGTGTTCCGCCGCGTTGTAAGTGACCCAAAATCATCACACGGCTGTCAACATCCAAGCGTTTTTTAAGCTCTTCATTCAACTGATGCCCCACGCCGCCGTAAAGGACGTTCGCATAACCCACTTCGGTGGATGCTTTACTGACGACATCGCCGTCTTTGGCTTTCGCCCCTTCGGCGATTACCACAATGGCAAAGCCTTCTCGTTCCATTTGCGATTTAATTTTAGCCGCTACACCGTCGACACTGTAAGGGATTTCAGGGATGAGGGCAACATCGGCTCCACCTGCGATGGCGGCTGAAAGGGCGATCCACCCAGCGTGACGTCCCATGACTTCCAAAATCATCAAGCGGTTATGAGACGAAGCGGTCGTCACCAAACGATCGACGGCTTCGGTGGCGATTTCAACGGCGGTTTGAAAGCCAAAGGTGACATCCGTTGCGGAAAGGTCGTTGTCAATGGTTTTGGGGACGCCCACCATGTTGATGCCTCGTTGTTGGAGCTTGTAGGCAATATCCATAGAACCTTCGCCACCAATTGAAATCACGGCTTCTACGCCCAATTTGTCGAGGCGTTCTTTCATGTCTTCCACACGATCTTCGGTGTGCCAGCTACCGTCGGCATCGACGACAGGCCACGCAAGGGGGCCGCCTTTGTTCGTGGTTTTTAGAATCGTACCGCCACGAATATGAATGCCACTAACGGCCGCATCGTCTAGGAGCATCACTTCCATGGGGTCTTTCAAAACGCCGTTAAAGGCTTCCATGCTTCCCAAAACTTCCCATTCTTCTTCATGGTCAAAACGCTTGACAATGGCACGAATAACGGCGTTTAATCCTGGGCAGTCTCCACCACCTGTGGCGACCAGTACTCGACGTTTTTGCACGGGGAAATCTCCTCAACGGGTTAAATCGGACGAATCAGACCACTTTTTGGGCGAGCCTAATTTCTATATCCCCTATTTGAACACAGACAAAACAATAAGGCAATGCTCCACACGTTAAAAGAGGGGGCGTTTGTTTTTATTCGGCGGATGCCTTTGTTTCAGAGGGTTGGATTTTACTACTTAAGTCACTAAAATGGCGTTTTATAAACCCTTTACGAAACTCATCATCCGCTTGCATCATGTCTCGGACGGTATCTTCATAGACTTCATGTCCTGCATATCCTAAAGCTTGTGCAATTTCATCCCCAAGAGCGTTCTTTTTCTTAATTTTCATTGGATAACGTGATATAAGTGCTTCAATATCTTTGTTTTCTACAATAGAAGCAAAATTTTCTATTTCTTTAGCGAGATAAGCCCCTAAATCGACTCCTTCATTTTGTACAAAATGTGAACCTTTATAAGGGTTGAATTTCTTTTTAGCTTTAATTTCATCGTTCTTTGGAGGTCTTATATTTTCTCTTATTCTTCGCTCACATAGAAAAGAACATAATTCTTCTTGTTTCTTCTGACCTGCCATTTTCTTTAGGATTACTTCTTCAACCTTCTTTAGTTTGTTTTCTACCTTACTGCTATCTTTTCCTACAATTCTTTCAGCCATTTTCTTTAAAACTTCAAGACTATAATAAAGCGATTCCACCGAATAGCATGGTAATGCGAATATAGAATTCCCTTTTAGTGTTTCAATGTCAGACTGACTGCGACCATCGGCATCGATAATGCCGTATGCTTCTATCCACTGAAGAGATTTATTTTTTTCGTTAGTGAGAGCCTTCACGGTATCAATCACATTTCGACAATCTCCCTTAGGAATAACGGATATTTCTGGAAATAAGATCGTATAAAGCTGGTAGTCTAGACTTGTATTATTGTTCCCTTCAACAAACAGCAGTTTTTGACGAGAACCTAAAATATCTTGTTTCAATTCATCGTCAATCTCATCTTTGGATTCTAAAAGATGAGCATCCCAACCTTTGATGTTTTCTTCTCCCCACTCGCAACTCTTTATCAATAAAACGTTTTCGTTTGGAGTGTCCATTGGTAAGCTTATATCATGGGTTGAAACAACAAAAGCACAGTCTTGTCTTTCTTTTAGAAGTTGTGTAATTAACGGAGAAATAATCGACCTATGAAGATGTCGTTCTGGCTCATCAATCAGAATTAAAGTATTTTCTGGAGCAGTCAAAACGTCTGATATTAAGAAAAGAGCATTTTTTTCGCCGTCTGAAAGCTTTGCAACACTATAAGGGGTACTAGAGTTTTTAGTTGCATACAGCTTACTGTCCTCACCTATGCTTATTTGAATTTTTAAGTTGGATAACTTTAAAAGTTTATTAACGATAAAAAGCTTTGATGTGGTTTCTTTATACTTTTGCATACCTTCTTGGTTATTTAAATTATGTGCCTTACTAAATTCCCTTGCGTGATGATTTACGGCATTTATAATGTCTGACAATATTATTTGAGAGCTATGCTGTATATAACTGTTCTTCCAACGAGAGTGATCTATGCAATAAAAGCTGGACATAGCTACTTTCAATTGCTCATGCTGAGATGCTGCTAATTCAATACCATTACTCTCAAACGATATTTGGCGGTGGGCAAGAATACGCTTAACATGAGTAACTTGTCTATTTATCTGAGTTAAAAATGCGGACTTTCCTGTACCATTCGCACCTAAGACAAAAAGAATGGAACCAAGGGCTAAGGAAATTTTTGGAGCCTCTTCACCATTTAGGTTAGGATAAGAAAAGTTGAAATGCGTCATTGATACCTCACGGATGGTTTTAAATAGAAGGTTTACTAAGCTATATTTTACAATGAAAGTAGCTTAATTCAATTCTTTTATGATCTCTCTACCAAACCCATTCGCCAGCAACGGGTAAGGCGTTCAGGTGTTGTTTTCAAACCATGGCTCTGTCCCCCCTCCTAATTTTAGGAGGGGGTTAGGGGGCGGTTAAACCACAAACAGAGTCTAAAGTTTAACCTCACCCTCGAACGTCTTACGACGTTCTCTTCCCTCTCCTAAAATTAGGAGAGGGGACAAAAACACTAGACACCAGCCCCACAAAAAAGGGATGCCCTGTGGCATCCCTTCAAAAACTTGAAAAACCAAGCCCCTATCGCACAACGGCGTTTTCAGGGCGTTTACGAGGCGTCAAGCCTAGCTTGTACAAATAATCGTAGCGATCCGCCTGTTGACGGGTAATGTAATAATAGCCCGTCGGGCGTGGGGCAGGCATCATGGCGACATCGCCGTAAACGCTCACCACAGGCTTGCCAGCGGATTGAAATTCTTCCACCTTTTGGCGATACGCATAATCAGGAAAGCTCGGGTAAGGGCGAACGCCATACGATTGATTTAAAATCGGGTTGCCTAAGCCGTCATAGTCTTGACGGTAGATTTGGTTGACGCGTTCATAATTGCGTTCTTGTCTAAACCATTGGGCATGCTGTTCTTGCTGGGAAAGATTCGGGTTGGGGCGAGGCACTTGGCTTTGCACGGCGTAATTGGGGTATCCGACGCTGTAGGGCTGACCGATGCAGCGTCCGTACAAGTTGCGTGTGCATTCTTGAATCACCGCAGGGGCTTGTGTATAGCTTTGTTGCACGACATTGCCGTTGCCGTAAATCACGACGTTTTGAGCGGTTGCCATGTTTTGTGAAAAGACAAAAGCCAGAATGAGGGCGAGCATCCGCCACAGTGGGAAGAGTTGAAGCACTTGCACAACGCGTAACACAACAGAAGTCAGGCATAGTTTCATAACGGTTTAGTCCTTTTCGCCAGAATGAGTAAGAGAGGTTTATATTTCGCATGGTTAAAAAACCTGCGTAACAGCATAAAAACAGGTCTGCATTTTTTTGGAACCGATCGTTACAAAGCATCTGTTTTTATGAGATAGTACATATAGAAGACGAATGATAAGGAGTTGCTTTCTTGCTAGGCTTTAGGTGCGTAAAAAAAAATAAGAGTAATATTAAGTCTAATCCTACTATGTCTTTTCCTTCACCTTCCTTTCAGCCACGCACAAGAAACCTTTTCAGGGCAATACTCTACCGCTGTGGTCGTGCTTACGCCTGTCAAAAAAACGCCGAAGCTCAAGCTTTACCTAGAAGGGCAGCTACGCTTACAAGATCGAAACGCTCAAAGTACGGTGGAACGTCACTTATTATGGGGAGGCGTGGGCTATACCATAACACCAAAAACCAGCCTATGGGTAGCCCATGGGTGGACGCCCAATTACAACCCGCAATTCACTAACGAACAACGAAGTTTCCAGCAAATTCTACACAGCGAAATCATTAAGGGAGGCGAACTCCTCCTGCGAGGTCGCTTAGAAGAACGTTACATCCCCAACGAATCGACGCCCTTGTTTTGGACTCGATTTATGGCGAGGTATCAGCGTAATTTTCAGAAGCATCCGAAGTTTTATTGGGTCGTGCAGAATGAGGTGCTTTTCAATGCCAATACCATTAGTAAGGCAAACCGCCGAGGCTTTGGTCAGGCGTTGTCCTTCGTGGGGCTAGGGCATCACATAACGCCCCATATAATGGCTGAATTGGGCTATGGGGCGTTGTATTTGCATTCGTCGAAGGATTTTTTAGAGCATGTGTTGATGCTCACTGTCTTCTACTTCCCTTAAATTAACATAAAGACCTTACCACATTGTGCTATAATACTAACAATACTTTAAAAATTGAGGTTCTACATTATGGGTCTTAAGTTTACCACCGTTTCAGAATTAAGATCTAAGCTAGAACCCTTAGAAGTCCTCCCTTCGGCTTTACCGCAAGTCGCTGAAGAAGCGACCAAGTGGTTCTTGTACAACAGCAACCGACGTTTAGAACGCACGTTCATTAATACCACTTTAAAAGACATTCCCTTCACCACCGAAATGGGTAATGTGTTTACGACTCAAACCCCTGCGGTTTTGCAACGAACGCTCGATCGCTTCTTGTTTCGACTAGACATTGGTTCGCCCTTTTTTGGCTCAGAACTCGCTAAAACGTGGGTGTCTCAACGAGCAACACAAGCCAATGGCAAGCCTTGTACCCTACCCCTACTTCTAGAAATAAAAGACTTGGCAGGTATCGCAGGACTCGATTTGCATCATACGCTAGACTTGTTTTCGCCTGAACTTAACGACCCCATTGCCGTGATTATGCCGGGGGCTGGCATGCGGATTGAAGGTACTTTAGAAGACTCTCGGGGTAGAGAGTTCGTGTCTCAAATTCACGGTTTAGGCTTTGAACACTTTATTATGGTGAATCTTCCAGGATTTAGCAATAATACAGGTTCTGCGAATCAAGCAAGCTTACAAACGGTTGCCAAAACCGTAGAAGCCTTCTTGCGTGAAAAGGGTATCGCCCATCGCGTTGTTTTATTTGGCTATTCTACATCGAACTATGTGGCGAATGCGATTTTGGCTTACAATGAAACCTTTTGTAAGCAAAATCCTAAACACGCCCCTTTTTCCCAAATTAAAATATGCTTTGAATTTGCCGCCTTTACCACCTTAAATAAAACTGTATTACATCACGTCTTTTATGCACCAAATCCCAATTATAGCTTAATGGAACAATGGATCATTGGTCGATTTCTGCCGTTGCTGGAACGGAGTGGAAGTTTCAATAACCTACCCTTACTGGCACGAATCAATCCGCACACGGAACTACATTTCTTTGTGAATGAAAGTGATGAAGTGACACCCGTTTACATGAGTAAACGGCTCTTTAAAGCCAGTCGTGAAGAAGGTTTTGTTTCAAGCAGTTTGACGATTTTCCCCAAAGCCCCTGCGGAAATCGATGCTCATGCGGAAGGGGTGCTAGAAGGGGTGCTACACGCTCAATCCAAAATTACGCAGGTGGTTCAAGAACACTTTAAAACATTTAAAGCCCAAACGCTTATTCCTTATCAAGAAGGGGCGTATATTGGTGCGAAACCTTATGGTAAGGCTGCCAATTCAGCTGTTACGCAAAAAGCCTTGCCAAAGCCTTTTGAATCGTTGGTGGACGTGCCGTCCCTAGATTAATGCAATCAATAGAGACAGACGTCGAATCAAGCTCAATCGGTGTGCCGATATTGAGAACGACGCATCGTGATTTTGTGAATTTCGGTCTCGCTTCCAAAAGCTCAAGTAATTTATGGCCCACATGAGGCAACCAAACAATCGCTAACATATCACCTTGATGTGTGTTTAGGGTGGTGTCGAGCAAGTCTAAATCCGCTTCATCATAGGCATGAACCGTGCAAGTGGTCGGCAGAAAATGTCGTATGAGGGAGTCCTTTTCGTATTCCATGGCGTAGTGGGGAAGCTTGAATGCTGGAGGCTCTAGAATAAGCGTATTATGGAGATTTAAAGCGCCCTTTAAATCCACTAAAATGGCATTGACTGCCTCTTCATGCAAGGCTTCAATGGCGTGATGCCAAGTATTATCCAATGAAACCGTCGTTTGTTCCTGATGAAGCAACTCACTCGCTTTGCTTAGACGATCCACACTCGCTTCATGTAGATCCACATCCAAACGACCGTCCATTAACGCCGATGTCAACGCCTCAACAACCAAGCGCTCACGCTGACCTGCTTCACGAAACAATAAGACATCCACCCCAGCGTTAAGAGCGGTCAAGCACGCTTGGACTTGATCGCCGTCAAAGGCATCTAAGATGCCGTGCATATTGAGATCGTCTGTTATCGTGATGCCTTTAAAGCCCCAGTGGTCTCGCAAGCGATCCGTGACGATCGCTTTATCGCAACTGGCTGGCAAGTTTGTTTGAGCCTCTTGCAAGTGGGGGTAGCATCCATGAGCGAGCATCACCCAAGGCGTGGGAGATAGCTGCATCAAGTCCACAAAGCTGGATTCTTCCGCTTCGCTAAAAGTCAAGGTCGGTAACGCCAAGTGACTGTCAACGGTGCCGTTACCATGCCCTGGGTAATGTTTCAGAACACTTTGAATCCCGTAAGTGGATTGAGCATCAATTGCAAGCCTGCCCAATCGCTTAATCTGGGCAGGATTCGTCGAAAACGCACGGTTGCCGATAATTGGGTTCTGCGGATTCAAGTGAGCATCCAGCGTCGGGAAAAAGTTCAGATTAAAACCCAAGCTTGCCAAGCCCTTAGACTGCCAATCATAATAGCGTTTGGCAAGTTCCGTTTCCGGCATCAAACGCTCGACTTCACCGATCGTAAAGGGCGAAAGTCCGCCGTGGAAGAGGCGTGACGGTAGGCGTTCGACTTGTCCGCCTTCTTGATCCAGCCCTAAAAACAGCGGATGCGGATGCCGTGCCTTCACACGATCCAGCAGGATTCGTACGTCGTCTAAACTGGCACAATCGTCAAAATGATGCCGAAAAAAGATGTAACCCAAAGGATTCAGATTCGCCAGTTGAAACGCTTCTGTATCTTCCGCAAACATCGCCGCATCAAACCCAAACATACAGCGTGCTACAATCGATTCCAAGCTGGTTTGAAAGGCGTGAGCGTTCATTAGCGAGCCTGCAACGTGCCTTGCACCTCAAAGACATCTTGCACCGTATGGATGGGGCGACCAGCCTCTCGCATTTTTTGTACTAAAGCAAACAAAATCGCCGCAGACATCCGCACATCGGCTTCCGCTCGGTGGGGGTTGGGATTGTGGTATCCGCATTGGGTGGCGACCAAAATACCTTCATAACTCGGCAGATTCGGCAATACTTTTTGAGCCAAAACTTTGGTACATAAAGCATTTTCAGGGGAAAAGCGATCTTCTAGCCCGTGGAAGCCACATTCTTGACTCTTGGCTTGCAAAAAACCCAAGTCAAAGGTGACATTATGCCCCACGATAAAGGGCGTACTGCCCAAAAACTGCATCAAATCGTTCATCACCATAAGCAAGGGAGGAGCCTGTGCCACCAGCTCATTGCTTATCCCTGTAAGGCTTTCCACCTCTTGAGGAATGGCTTCGTGGGGTTTCACCAGCGTGCTGAACATGTCTATATCTTTGCCGTTAACATATTTAATGGCGGTGATTTCGGTGATGCTGTTTTTTTTCGCACTTAAGCCTGTGGTTTCTAAATCCAGCACGAAGAAGGAGGTTTCATCAAAAGATTGGATTTTGAGGCTTTCATAGTTAGGGGTATCGACTTCTTCTTGAAACAGCGATGCAAATAGAGACGTTTGTGCCATGAGTGGGGATTTTCCTTTATAGTGAATATCCCCTAGTTTAACAGCTTTCAAGAAAGCCTACAAGCCCTTTTCCGCAAAGCGAGCTTTGATTTCTGCTTCCGCCTTGCCTGCCTTTTCGTAACCCTTCTCGTTTTTTTGAGACAAGTACAAGGCTTTGGCTTTTTCTAAGTCGCCAAAAGTGCCTGCCTTGACTTGCTTGGCTGATTTAACTAAGGCTCTTAAGTAATACGCATCGGCGTATTGAGCGTCCAAGCTCAAGGCTTTTTGGACATCTCCCAAGGCTTTGTCGTAATCTCCTTTGGCATAATATGCCAAGCCACGACTGCTAAAGGCATCCGCAAAACGTGGATTAAGTTCAATCGATTGACTAAAATCAGCGATTGCATCGTCATAGCCTTTCAAATTGTATTGGGCCAAACCACGATTTTGGTAAATATCGGCTTTGTCGTCTTTAGAAAATTGGGCTTTTTGAGCATCCACCCTTAAGGCATTGTTAAAATCTTGAACCGCTCGAAAATCTTCTCCTAAATCATAGTAGGTATTGGCTCGGTTGTAGTACGCCTTGGCGTATTGATCATCAATGAGCAACGCCGCATCAAAATCATTCAAGGCTTCGTCGTTTCTGCCTAAATCGGAATAGAGCAACCCACGATTGTCATACGCTTCTAGGTAGTCAGGATCCAACTCAATCGTTTTGGTATAGTCCGCTAAAGCCGCTTCGTTATTTTTCAAGACGCCTTGTACCATGGCTCGTTCATAATAAAGGCTCGCATCATTCGGGATTAAGGCAATCGCTTTATTAAAGTCCTTCAAAGCGAAAGCGGGTTGCCCTGCTGCTGAATACGCATAAGCCCTTAGCACATGAAGTTCTTGCGGATTCGCTCCTAGTTTTTGAGCCACATTAAAGGTCTCAATCGCCCCTTTATAATCTTTCGCATCTGCCTGTATTTCAGCAATAAACAAATAGGTATTCGGATCGTTATTACCTAATTTCAGAGCTTGATTGGCATCATTCATGGCTTGAGAAAAATTACTAAGCTGGTAATAAGCAGTGGCTCTCAACAAGTAAGTGCCTGAGTCATTCGGTTTAAGCTTAAGGGCTTGATCATACGCTTCAATGGCTTGAATAAAATGCCCAGCTTTATAAGCATTGTCCCCTTTTTGAAGGAAAATTTCCACCGATTGAGCAGAAGCAAATTGAGGCACAACGAGTGAAAGGGCTAGCGCCCAGAGTAAAAACTGTTGTCTAGGTTTCATCATAAGCGGGCATCCTTTTCATGATTCAATAAAGGGGGACTTAGAAGAACGTTTTTGTTAACGGGGCTTTTTTTGTTGCTGAGCCTTCGCTTTAGCGGTCGCCAATCGTTTTACAATCAGTCCTTGAGTATAGCTTACACGTTTAAAACTATCCTCATCTTTGACTTTTTTAAACCATTTTTGGGCGTGATTCAAATCCCCTTGCGCTTCTTTGAAACGCCCTAAACGGTAATATAAGTATCCTCGTAATTCATAGCTATTGGCGTAATGAGGTTCTACCCTTACCGCATTGGCATAATCTTGAAACGCAGCAGTATTATTATTTAAGGCTTCATACGCCCCTGCTCGACAGAGATAGGCTCTGGTGAATTTGGGGTCTTTTTCAATGGCTTGACTGAAGTAGGAAATGGCTTCTTTGGGTTTTTGCCCCGCCATGACATCGACTCCTGTTTTAAAGAGTTCTGAGGCGGTGAATGCCCACGCCGAAGGCAAGCATCCGAAAGACAACAAGGCACTTAAAAAAATTGTTTTTTGCAAATTGAACATTTTTTCCCTCACACTTATATGTAATATTAATATAGCATTTTTAGAAAAAAAGGGCTTGCCCTATATCAAAAAGCCCCTTACCACACAGTAAGAGGCTTTTTAGACGTATCAAAAAAATTCGTCTAGCGTTTACGCTTACGGGCGGCTTGTTGTTTACGCTTACGCTTCACCGAAGGAGGCTCGTAACGTTCACGACGCTTGACTTCAGAAAGGATGCCTGCTTTTTGGATTTTTTTCTTAAAGCGTTTCAAGGCTCCTTCAATTGATTCACCGGGGTGGACTTCAATTTCAGCCATCATCATCATTTAAAAACACCCCCTTTCAAACGTGTTTAAATATCATAGATAAACCTTAGCACAGGCATAATAACGATGCAAGCCTTAGGTGTATGAACGCTTTTTTAAACTTAAATTTAGGACGTCTTAATGAGTCCACCCAGCCTTTTTATGATAAAATAGACACTATTGTTACAATTGACTAAAAAAGAGATGCTTATGTCCACTGCTCCCAACGGCTTGCCTACGGCACTCGCCCATGTTCCGCTTAACGTTGTTGAAAAAGCAAAAAAGATCAAGCTCCTTGCTATGGATGTCGACGGTGTATTGACGCCGTCTTCCATTATTTGGGACGCCAAAGGCATCGAACAAAAGGTCTTTAACGTTAAAGACGGCTGGGCATTACGCAAAATGAAAGTGCTAGGCTTTCACACGGCTATTATTACAGGACGAAAAAGTGCGATCGTCGAAAAACGAGGACATGAACTTGATTTTAGCGTTATTTTTCAAGCCGTGCCGAAGAAAAGTAGCGTCTTGGATGAATTGCTTGAGATTTACAAGGTTCGTGAAGACGAAGTGGCGTATATGGGCGACGATATCCCTGATTTAGAGGTGCTAGAACGTGTGGGGCTAGCCGTCTGCCCTAAAGATGCCAGCTTTGAAGTGCTAGACGTGTGTGATTATGTGACGAGTCGCAACGGGGGCGATGCCGCCGTGCGGGAGTGGCTCGATATTATTCGTTACGCTCATGTCATTGTTTAAAGGAGGGAATGTTTAATGAAAAAAATGTTTTTTGCTTTGCTCTTAGCTTTCGTGCTTGTATTTCAAGGGAACTTTGCACAGGCAGGTGAAGCCAGCTGTGCCAGCTATACCATTGATGCGGTAAACCCAACAGCGACAAGCAATCCAGCAGGGGCGGCGTTTCCAGGGTTTAGAGGCATCAACCAACTGGTCATTTACGATGCTAGAAATGCCCGTAAACACACAGGCACGAATGAATACGGTGTGGAAGTGGTCGTAAAAAAGTCCTTTTCTAGCAAGCAAGGTGAGATTGTCAAAATTACAGGAGCCAACACCCCAGTCAAGGCAGGAGAAACCGTGATTTCCGCCCACGGCAGTGCAAGCCGATGGTTGTTGGCTCATGGCAAGCTCGGTAGCTTGGTGAAAATAGAAACGGTTATTATTTCGGATGCCCATTGGCCAGGGGATCCTCTTTATACGACACGAGGTTCTGAAGAAAAAGTACAAATGTTGAGCATTTGTGAAAATCCCAAGGCGGATGCCCTTGCCCTAAAAAGCCTCATGCAATACGCCAAAGCCCAAGGGGGTAAACTGGAAGACTGGGCAGACTATTACCAAAGTGAAATTAAATGGGCAGACCGTCACAAAAATGACCCAGAGGCTAAACGTCCCACAAGTCAGGACTTAGAAAGAGATTTGTGGACAGTGACGGCTCCTTTTCGTGAAGAGGAGGTTGAAGGCTTCATAGATAATCAAGGCGTTTGGCATCCTGAAATCAAGACGCTCGTGTATATTCAAGGTGTGTGGCATCGACCAACGCTTGCACAGTCGTCGGAAGCGGAAATCAAGAAAACGCTCGTACGTTTTAAAGACATGGGCATCAACACGGTTTTTCTTGAAACCTTTGTGCATGGCTTTACGATGTACCCTAGCAAAGTCTATCAAAAATACGGCATTACGCCGAATGCTTACCCCAAGCTAGGCGTTGTGGGCAATGAAGCCTTGTTGGCTCGATGGTTGCGGTTGGCTCACGCCGAAGGTATCCAAGTCCATGCGTGGCTACAAGTTTTTTATGTAGGCAACAGCAACTTGAACCTGCCGACGCCGATTTTAGCCAAGTTTCCCCAATGGCGAAACCTTCAACGCCAATATACCGATGACCCCACGCCTCACCCTAGCCCGATTGAGCAAGGGCATTGGTTTATGGATCCTGCGAATCCTCAAGTGCGTCAATTCCTCATGGATGTCGTCGATGAACTGGCGACCAGCTACCCTGTCGACGGCATTCAGATCGACTATATTCGCTACCCAGCGAGCCTTGAACACGCCGATGCGAACTTTGTGGCATCCACATGGGGATACACCCCTATTGCACGAACCACTTTTAAAGCCAAGTTCAAGGTAGATCCACTTACTTTAACGCCAGCGGATACCCTGTTGTGGCAGGAATGGGAAACCTTCAAAGCATCGCAAGTGACGCAATGGGTAAGAGATCTTCGGACGCATCAAACGCTGAAATGGAATAGCCTTCGAGAGACGAAGAAATTCCCCGAACTGAAACTTTCGGCGGCGGTGTTTCCTGATCCCAAAGGATCGCATGGCATCAAGCATCAAGATTGGCCTTTGTGGATGCGTGAAGGGGTCGTGGACTATATGGCTCCCATGATTTTGAGTGCCAACGAAGCCCCTGTGTGCAAGGCGTTGAAGTTGATGCACGAGATTAACCCCACCATCGCTGTGTTACCGGGATTGTTTGCTCCATTTTATAAGAGTCCCACCTTGTCGAGCTTGAAGCAATTACAAGCCAGTTTTGCGTGCAACGGCGACGGTTTTATTTGGTTTCAATCGGATTACTTGCAAGGCGACTTAGAAGAACGCTTGAAGTATCGTAAGAAAAACATGCAGTTTGACGGCTGTTAAGCCGTCTTTGACGAAAGTCTTTTGCCTTGTTCCTCCTCCCTTAGGGAGGAGGCTAGGAGTAGGGATGCACCAGCTCTGACGGGGCATCCTGAATCCCTCACCCCAACCCTCTCCCTAAGGGAAAGGGAGTAAAGCCACAGACTAGCCTACTTGATTTCAAGCAAAAGCATCGTCATATCATCCCCAAGAGGTTGACCTTCGGTAAAGTCGCTTAAAATCGCCAGCATGGAATCTAAAATGTCTCCACCCGTGTGGCCTTCATTGATGATGCCTTTAAAGAGAATATCCAAGCGATCTTCACCAAACATTTCATCTTCCGTATTTTGCAGTTCGCTAATACCATCGGTAAACAATAAGACTTTGTCGCCTGCTTCTAGCGTCAATTCCTGCATGGCATACGGCATATTCGGCACCCAAACCAACGGCGTGCCGTTTTCTTGTAAACGACTGACTACACCTGTCTTGGCATGGTAGTGATACGGGTAAGGATGCCCCGCCCCTGAAAACTGAAGCTTACGAGTTGCTTCGTCCAAGTGTAAGTAAATGGCTGTGGAATACTCACCTGTTTTCACGACATCCGCTAGTTGGTTGTTCAAGTGAAACAAGACTTGATCAGGCGATTGGTGATGGTGGGTAATACGATAAAAGCTCGATTTCACCATCGCCGTAACAAACGCCGCAGGAATCCCATGACCAGAAACATCATTCATTAAAATACCGAGACTGCCGTCTTGAAAGGTAATCATATCGTACAAATCACCGCCAATGGCTTCACATGGCAAATACAAACCATGAATCTGCGAGGTTTCGCTATTATAATGTAATTTACTGTAAGAATACGGATTGTAATCGCTACTATTTGCTGAAGGTACTTCCGCTGGTAACAGGCTTAATTGAAGAATACGTGTTTTTTCGAGTTCTTTTTCCATATCTAAGCTACGGTTACGCAATTCTTCCGTCAAACTAAACATTTCATCATTATGCCATTGCAATTCTTGGCGTTGTCTATAGTGATGCAGAATATGCAACAAGTCATTTTGAACAGCTAAAAAGACCTCTTGGTGATAAATAACACCATTGACACCCAACCGTAACCACTGAGACATTTGTTTGTCCGTAGGGTGGGAATCTAATAATAGAATAACTTGTAAAGACTTTGCCCATATCTGGTTTTTAAGCTTCTTTAAACTTTGTTCAAGATTAACCACTTTGGCTTTTGGCTTAACTTGAGTCAACAAAACCCCTTCAGCATGAGCTTCACTGCTCGCTTTTTGCGGAGCAGAAAGCGTTTCTTCCTCTTCATCCAATACAGAAGCGACCGCTGCAAGTTGCTCTGACGAAATCACCAACCATTTGGGTGCTTGGGACTTCCACTGCCCCACCCATTTTTCAGGTTGACTGGTTTCTAGGGAAAATTTCCAGCCCTGTTCTTCTAAAAAACTACGGACTTGTCCTGCGTATGAAGGAGCTTCATTGCTTAACCAAAAGAAAAGTTCACTTGTCATTGTGTTAAAAGCTCCTGCCTTGTAATGTCGAATTAAAGGGGAATTCGACGAGAATAACTACTTTCCTTTCGGCGGGGAAAACGTAATTCTTGAATAAATCTTTACAATTCCTTCATTTGGTTGGTTGCAGAAGAGGCAAGCCGTTATACACTAATACCAATGAAACGACTAAATCTTGTATGGCACTTGTTTGTCGCTAAGATTTTTCTCGTTTAAATGATATAAGTTTCACGAATTAAAGAATGAACTTAGCACATGCGTGGGTGTCGACCACCCTGCAGACCCCCTCTATTAGGAGGGGATTCTTGGTGTGCGTGTAAAACACTAAATGTCTTTTACTTGACTACCCCCACTGTTTGAAATCATGAATCTATAAAAAAGGAAATACATTATGATGAGCTTACCTGCTGAATCCGCCCTTTTGGAATCCCCTAGCGAAGCACTTGAACAAAACGAACCCCCCACCAAAGGGAAGCACCCTCGTGCTCAAACAGCTAGTAAATCAGGGGTAAGCCGTCCTGAAATACCCAGTCGCCTTGAAAAACAAGTTGAATATACAACACCTGTCGTTAAAAGCCAAGATCGCACAAAGCGGGCTTCAAAAGCCTTTGAAGTCCAAACACAAGCTATTGAAAGCATGGCGGTTTTAGTTGAAGAAATCCCCGTGCAAGACGTTACTTTAGCAGAAAGTGCCACCCCTAGCTTTGCTGAAGTCGCCACGCCTCCTTCCAGTAATCCCTATTTACGCCCCATTCATCTGCTCAATGCGGGCTTGACCTTTGCCCCTTATGAAAAACAGTGGCAATTGACCCCTGAAGAACGTGAATTGGTGTCTTCTTCCATTAGCCAAACATGGACTGATCAAGCTATGAAGTGCTATATGTGTGCCGCCGATTGCGAAAGTTGCGATATTCCTAAAGGGCAGTATTCCTTTGTGTGTCAAATGAACAAGGTCGTGCCTGTGTTGTTGGAAAACATTGGGCAACCTGATCCACATCGTTTAAAGCGAATTTTCCCACAAGGCTATCCACATACGGCGTATTAATAGAGTGTTTGCCTTGTTCCTCCTCCCTTAGGTCGCACGCCTCGCCTATGGCGGGCTACGCTAGGAGGAGGGATTCACCAGCTATAATTGGGCATCCTACATCCCTCACCCCAAGGGAAAGGGAGTAAAGCCACTTTTGTAAAGTCTTTAAATTGCAGGCCAAGGGAGCGTAGGAACAAAGCCTAAGACGGTGGACACCACGGCACCACCTGGCACGGTGGCAAACTTCACTTGCCCTTGAACCACCATTTGTGTGGACGTGCCTCCGTCAAGGTTCATCGCATCGGTTGCCCCAAAGACTTGTAAGATTTCCGCCGTGTCTTGTAGCGTAGCACCTAATGGTAAGGCATCCACGACGACTAAATGCACCCTATTATTAGGTAAAATGGCAATGGCCGTTCGTGGACGACGTTGATTCGGTGGCAAAGCACCAAAACGCTGGGCTTCTAAATCAATATAGACCTGCCCTTTTTTAAGAAGCGTTGGCCCACCTGCTAAAATCATGCTTTTTTCACTCCAGTCAGGCAAAGTGGCCAGTAACACTTCAACAGAAGTACCGATGTCCGCACTTAAAAACTTGTCCAAACGACTCGCAGAACCATAAATCACCCAATCATTCGCCCCTTCAATCGCTAATGTCCCTGCTTGTGTGATCGCATCAAAACGACCGTTTCTCAAACGCACTGCGACGTTTCCTCCACCAGCAGGGGGGCTTTGCTTACCCCATAAGCGAGAATACAATGCCACTTGTTCCCCGTTGTTTCGAGGCATATTCACAATTTCAATGGCTTGGCTCCAACGCCCCACACGGATCAACCCTGTCAATTCGACTTGTTCCATACTCGCACGGTTTTGCATATCCAAACTAAACGCAATGCGATTAAACAAGGTACCGTTTAAAACTTCACCATCTTTTAAAACCATGCCCAACGGAATACGCAAGTTAGCGTTAAAAAAAGATGCATTAATCCCCGCTAAGCCGTTGTATTGAACCAACGTATATTTTGCCGTTTTAAGTCCTCTTAAAGAATTGGGATCAGGCATCAGCGGCGTCAGTTTTGCGGAAGAGTTATAGGGATCCCACTCTAAATGATGCGTCCGAAACAAGGCACCTGCGTGAGGCGCCACCGAATAACGCACATATTTCAAACCTTTGGCAATCGTTTCACTATATTCAACCGCCTTATAGCGTTCCAAAACTTCAATCACCATGTCGGAACCACGGCATTTCATGTTCACCGTAGAAGGCACTTTATGTTTAACAAAAAGCTGTAAGCGTCCGTTGGGATTCATCTCAAAATAAAAGGCGTTCATGTTACGACTGGGGTGGCTGGAACTACTTTTAATGACTTGTGAGCTAAAAGGGCGAGCCGTAAATTGCAAAATACTTTGACGCTCTAGCGGACGCTCTTGCACATCCACCAAACGGCAAGGAGAGTCATTCGTTAAGGGGAGCGTAATGCGAGTCATCGTAGGCGTAAGTTCTAGGGTTGGAGCCGATTTCACGCCTAGCGTACCGTTGGCAAAGGCGGGCATGCTTCCTAAAAGCAGTCCCATTAGGGTAATAAGAGATGAAATAACACCAAAGAATCGCATAAAAAACTTTCTCAAACTAAAACAAAATGCCTTATTTTCAAAGCTCTCTTGTTATTTTAACCTTAAAGTACTAAAATGGATACATCTATCTTATAAAGAGAGTGTTAATTTTTAATTATATATGTTAAAATAATAGTTATTCTTGTAAGAAGGAGTGACTATTATGGAATGTCCACGGTGCAAAGGAGCCTCCAGTAAGGCAGGGTTTATCAACAAAGTACAACGCCATCGCTGTAAA
>JBEISK010000031.1:0-21202 GCA_040375445.1 Gammaproteobacteria bacterium
AAATCATGCGAAATCATTGTTAGGTGATTCAGCCTCAGTATCCCACCCGTTCCCATCCCGAACACGGCCGTAAAGACTGCAGGCAGCGACAATACTCGAGGGGTGACCCTCCGGAAAGATAGCCCTTCGCCTAACTTCCTTTTAACACCACTCCCCCGACTTTTTAGGTCGGGGGACTTTGTTTGTGTGCTTTTCTATCCTTTTGTAACAAAGTTATTTTAAATTGTTATAATGCCCTCATCTTGGAGTTGATACATTGCAGGGAAATCTTTAGCAAGGTAGAATAAGACAATTTGGAAAGGCATCTGTGTTTCTCTGAATTGCTGTTATTGACCAGTCCTAAAAGGATGCCTCATGCCAAAACGAAATGATCTCAAACGTATTTTAATTATCGGGGCGGGACCTATCGTCATTGGGCAAGCCTGCGAGTTCGACTATTCAGGCACGCAAGCCTGTCGTGCCTTAATGGAAGAAGGCTACGAAGTCATTTTGGTGAACTCAAACCCTGCCACGATTATGACCGATCCGAACCTTGCGACCAAGACCTATATCGAACCGTTGACCCCTGCGGTTTTGGAAACGATTATCGACCAAGAACGCCCCGATGCCTTGCTCCCCACGATGGGAGGGCAAACGGCTCTGAACTTGGCGTATGACTTGCATCACAACGGCGTCTTGGAAAAATATCAGGTGGAACTCATTGGAGCGAATTTTAATGCCATTGATGTCGCCGAAGATCGTGAACGCTTCAAGCAACTAATGATGCAAATTGGGCTGAACTCCTTTAAAAGCCATACGGTAACTAACCTTGCTGAAGCCCATATCGCCGCCAAAGACTTAGGATTCCCCATGATCGTACGACCTGCGTTTACGCTCGGTGGCAGTGGGGGGAGTGTGGTTTACACGCCTGAAGAGTTTGAAGCGAAAGTGGAATACGGCTTGCATTTGTCGCCGATTAGCCAAGTTTTGTTGGAAGAATCCGCCTTGGGTTGGAAGGAATACGAGTTTGAAGTCATGCGAGACAAGGCGGATAATGTCGTGATTGTGTGTTCGGTTGAAAATGTGGATCCCATGGGGGTGCATACGGGCGACAGCATCACGGTTGCCCCTGCTCAAACCTTGACGGACAAGGAATATCAGCAGTTGCGGAATGCGTCGATGCAAATCATTCGAGCCGTAGGCGTTGAAGCCGGCGGATGCAACATCCAGTTTGCCATTCACCCCAGCACGGGACGCATCGTCATTATTGAAATGAACCCTCGCGTGTCTCGTAGTTCGGCGTTGGTGTCAAAAGCCACAGGCGTGCCGATCGCCAAAATCTCCGCTCGTTTGGCGGTGGGTTATAGTTTGGATGAAATTCGCAACGATATTACGCAATCAACGCCAGCGAGCTTTGAACCTGCGATTGATTATGTGGTCACCAAAATCCCACGCTTTAGTTTTGACAAGTTCCCTGAAGGTGGCAACCAGCTTTCGCCTCAAATGAAAAGTGTCGGCGAAGTCATGGCAATGGGGCGTACCTTTAAGGAGTCGTTCAAGAAAGCCTTGCGTTCGCTTGAAATTAAGCCTTTGTACTTTGATTTGAGCCAAGGCTTTGTCTCCAAAGAAGAGCTTGAAAAACAGCTCAAAACGGCTACGGCTGATCGTGTTTACTGGTTGTTGCAAGCCTTTCGCCAAGGCGTGCCGATGGACAACATCCATGCGTGGACGAAGATTGATCCGTGGTTTTTAGCCAACATCGAAGAGATTTTAAAGGATGAGTTGGCGATGACGGCTCATGCAAGGGTTGAAGCGATTTCAGCCAGCGATCTGCGTCGCTATAAGCAAGACGGCTTGAGTGATGCGGAATTGGCTCAGCATTTGGGTCAGGATGAACACACCATTCGCCAAGTGCGTGAAGACAAAGGCATTTTCCCTGTTTATAAATCGGTGGACACGTGTGCAGGCGAGTTTGAAGCCCAAACACCGTATTTCTATTCCACCTATGACGCTGGTGAAAACGAAGCTCCCCAAGGGCTTGAACTCGATGCGGACAATAAACGAGTCGTGATTTTAGGCGGAGGCCCCAACCGTATTGGGCAAGGCATTGAGTTTGATTACTGTTGCGTTCATGCCGCCATGGCGTTGCGAAAGCTGGGGTATGAACCGATTATGGTTAATTCTAATCCTGAAACGGTTTCGACTGATTATGATATGTCCGACAGGCTTTATTTTGAACCGTTGACGGCGGAAGATGTGCATAATGTCTTGCGTCAAGAACAGCCCTTGGGCGTGATTGCCCAACTCGGCGGACAAACGCCCTTGAAATTGGCTCGTGCCTTGAAAGACGATCCGTATTTTAGACCGCTGGGAACCAGTGTGGATGCCATTGATGACGCCGAAGATCGTGAAAAGTTTCGAGCCATTCTCAACGAACTAAATCTAAAAGCCCCTGAAAGTGGGATCGCTCGTAATGAGGCGGAAGCGGTTGCCGTGGCTCGAAAAATGGGCTATCCGCTGATGATTCGACCTAGTTATGTGTTGGGCGGTCGTGCGATGCGGATTGTTTACACCGAAGCGAGTTTATTACATTACCTCGAAGAGATTTTAGCGGTGGAACCTGATTCGCCTGTCTTGATTGACCGCTTTCTTGAAAATGCTCGAGAGCTTGATGTGGATGCCTTGTCCGACGGGACGGATTGCTATGTCGCGGCAATTTTAGAGCATATCGAACAAGCGGGCATCCATAGTGGAGACAGTGCCTGCGTTTGGCCGACGCAACATATTAGTGCCGATATGAAAACGCAGATTGAAGTCGCCACGGCCAACCTTGCGAAAGCCTTGAATGTCAAAGGCTTGCTCAACATTCAGTTTGCGGTACAAAATAATGAACTCTATATTATTGAAGTGAACCCTCGTGCCAGCCGTACCGTGCCGTTTGTCGCCAAATGCACAGGCGTGCCAGTTATTCAAATGGCGGTGCGTGTGATGCTCGGTGAAAGGCTTGCCGATGTGCTAGCGGATTCATTGCCAGCGAGCTTGCCTACGCATATTGCGGTGAAGGCTCCTGTTTTCCCTTTTATTAAGTTTCGTGAAAGTGACCCCATGCTTGGCCCAGAAATGCGGTCTACAGGTGAAGTCATGGGCGTGGATGATAACTTTGCCTTGGCTTACGCCAAAGCTTTACAGGGTGCAGGTATTCAATTACCGTTAAGTGGGCAAATCTTCTTAAGTGTGAACAATCACGACAAGCCGTATGCGGTGGAAGTGGCTCGTCGTTTTCAAGAACTGGGTTTTAATTTGATTTCGACGCAAGGCACAGCACGCTTTTTAAGTGATCAGGGCATTCCTTGCTTCCCGATTCGCAAACGGCATGAGGGTTCGCCTAATGCCCAAACCTTGATTGAATCAGGTGATATTCAGCTGGTGATTAACACCCCTTCAGGCGATGAAGGCTTGCTGGATGATAGCTACATTCGTAAATCAGCGGTCATTCACAACACGCCGATGACCACCACGCTCACAGGTGCTATGGCTATGGCAGAAGCGATTGAAGCCCTCAAAACGCAGTCTTATAAGGTGCGTTCCTTGCAAACCTTATTTGCTTAATCTGCAAAATGGACGTATACTAAAGTCCTGTTCCCTCTCCTTGAGGAGAGGGCTAGGGAGAGGGGGGGATTCTAAAAACCCAGCGTTACATCTACTCCCCACCCCAACCCTCCCCTTAAAGGGGGGGAGTAGCGTTATTTTAGACCGAAAAAGGAAAAAACATGTCCAAGTCTTTTTATATCACCTTAGCATTACTTGTTGTAACGGCGTTAGGAGCGGTTATCATACCCAGTTATGCCCAACAAAAATTGCCCACTCAATACAAAAGTGATTCGTTGTGCGATACGGTGTTGCTTGAGTTTTATTGGGAAAAATGTAGTGCCTGCCGTAACATTGCTCCCTTTGTGGATCAAACGGAAAGCAACTTGAAATCCAAAGGCTTGAAAGTCAAACGCATTAACATTTATGAAGGTAATAATATGGAACTCGCCCAAACCTTTAAGGTGAATGCTGTGCCTGCGTTTTTCTTATTTGGGGGCAATAAAAAAACGATTGAATCCCTGCCGATTGGCAGTGTTTCAGGGGCTAATTTAGAAAACAAAATCGACACCGCTATTTCCAAATACAGAGCCTCTAAAAAATGTAGTTAATGTTACATTTAATACATCTATTTGATACCCCTTAAACTTTTTTAGAAAATAGACGATACTTCACCAAAGCCGTGTTAGCAAGTGTAGAGGTATCCCTTTTATGTTCTCAACTAAATTGTTTTGTCGTTACAGACAAACAGGCTTTACCCTAATTGAATTGGTGGTTTCTATCGGGGTGGTGGGCTTGGTGATTTTGCCTCTATTGTTGACATCAACCACAATTATCACCAAAGGCTTGGTAGATTCAGCATCACATACGAAGTCAAACTTTCAATTAAGCGAAATGTTTAACCAAATAGGCTTGGTCTTCGATTCAAGTTCTACAATGGCTCGCCCTGACAACTTCGCTACTTGGGATCCTCGTCGCGAATTTCAAATGACCTATTACAACGTCAACCGTGGCGTGGCAGAAAAAGTGGGTTACCGCCTCGTTAACGTGGGGGGAACCGTCACGGGAGCAGGGGCGACTTCCGTCACGACAGGCGGGCAATGGTATCTTCAAAAATTATTAGACAACGGTCTGGCCACAGGCAATGAAACGTCTTCTCCTTATGCGACGTTGGCGTCGGATCAAGTAGAACTCTTGCCACAAGGGGCGAATGGCCCGATGTTTAACTATTGTAATACGTCTGGCACTTGCACGAATGATCCTGCCGTATTAACGGCTGCCTTTTTAGGAGATTTGGATTCAATTACCCTTCAAATGCAAGGCGTTCAAGTCACCGCACCAGGAATCAAGCAAAGTGAAGGGCGTATAATGACAGGCAATAAGCAATTTTTTATGGGGAAAAAATATGCAGCCCAAGCCGCAGGAGATTTAAACACAGCTTCTGCCGTTAAAGTCACGTCTTTAACAGATTTTTACGGGGTTGCCAATCAAAATGAAATCAATGCCCTTTCAGCATCTTTCAACAAACAAAGCAACACCAGCTTAGTGCTTCCATCCAGTTCTCAAATCGCACCTGTTAACCTTACTGCCCCACAAACCCTACTCAATAATACGACTATTTTACGCGTGGTAGTGGATCAAATCAGAGGCAATTATGCCTTTGTCGGTCAACAAGGAGCCAATATCAACCTCTATTTTTATAATGCGGTTAAAAATGAATTGACCAATGTAACCAGTAATGTCAGTCCTTCAGGAAGACCTAATACCGATTTCCCTGTTGGTGACTATCCCTTAGTGATTGACGAATTTACAGGCAAAGTCTTTTGGACATCGGACGATAAAGGCACGGCAGTGAACCTTTACGGCAAAGCAGATGCAGGGGCAGGTAGTGGTAGAATGCACCTGCTGGGGTGGGATCCTTACCAAGCCACCTTAGGTGTCTTTTTAGTGGATTCAAGAAGTACTAACTTAAATACCATCGCCTATACCCTGATTCCTGATCATCAAAATGGGACGCTTTGGGCCCTGCAAGACAACGGGGCAACAGGCATCACCGCTAAAACACAAATTGTCGCTATAGATACCAATTCCATAGCTACCGTGTTTAATCAAGATTTAGAAACCATTGCAGGAGCTACTCAGTTTGATTACATCAATAGTTGGGACATCACCAATGGTGAAGGGGGAAGCGTGTCTGGTGATCTCTTCTTAGCAGCGTTGAATAGATTTAATAATAAAATGGGGATGATTTACCTAAAAGCCCAGCGTGACGGAACGAATGTGGCGATTACGTCAAGAGCCATGACCAATTCAGTGGTAAACGCTCCTCCTGCTACTCCCACCACACCTGATTCAGGGGCACGTTCCAATAATAGACTAAGCCCTAATCGCCTTGTGGCGAATGATAATCTAAGAGCAGCAGGCTTTTTAACACGCACTTTAGCGAGTGGTACCCGTGATTTATATTATAGTGCTGCTGGTATGAATACATTGGAATTGTCTCCTCTACTCACAGGTAGTCCGATACCTCCCATTGATCCGCCGTTTAATGCAAATGCATCCCAGCAACCTAGCCAAATGAAGCAATGGTTCCATAATAATTTTTATATTGGAATTGCCGATAGTGGTTTCGTTCCTCGGTGGGGGGATGGTGAAGGTGCCTTATGGGTGAATAAAATCAATAATGATGACCCCTACTTTGGTGGGGTAAGATCCACCATGACGATGAACGTCACGGCAGGAAGCTTCCCCAACTTTACCTTCGGGAATCTTATTTCACGAATTATATTTAGTACTTACGTTGTTGCTTATCCTGCCACAGGGCACTGTTTTCACGATATGGGGGTTAACCGTTCTCAGGTAATGACCAACGATGAAAGCGTACGTGCCTATAGTGCGGTTTATACAGGTACTTCGACGATGTATCAACCTATTGTGGGCGACAATGACTGCAAAAAACAAGTCGCGTTACCTGTGGCAGGGGGTTACAACCGTACTCAAAAAGGGGTGATGATTCAACGAAATACCAAGACAGGTGGAACGAATCCTTATCAAAACATCCAGTATTTCTTTCGGAATATGAACGGGCGAGATCCTTGGATGATCCCTGTTCACCAAACCGACAGAGTGGCCTTCACCTATTGGGACAGTGTCAATTCTACCTATCGCTTGGATGTCTTTACAGGGAGCACCAACGCTTTTACAGCGGGGGCAGACGCGACACGTCCTACGGTTCCCGCTAGTTTTATGCAAGCCGCTAAAGAAAAAGATATTATCGGCATTAATTATAACCGTATGGAATTGATGGTGACGAATGCTGCTGGGAACGTCGTGTTGTGGAAATTTGGTGGCGGTCGGCAGAATAATGCGGTGGCTCGAAATGGGCACTTCTTAACCCGACAAGCCGAACCAGGGCGCCACCTTCAACTAGAAAGTCTGGGGCTTGAGTTCGTGCAAGATGCCACGAGTATTGCGGAAGACAATAGTAACGCTTATGTATTGCTTAGAGCATCGACTCGTAACGGTATTACAAAGCCGACTCGTCTAGTTCGCTTTAAATGCGATGCTCGACTCAAAGAAGGGGCTAAAAACAATTCATCCGTCTGTTATAGAATGAGTGAATTAACTTTTCCTGCCAACTTCCCAACATCGGCGAGTATGGATATTACTGTGAATCAATCACCTGACGCTTCAGAAGCCTTTGTTCTGGTGGACGATAGAGTGTATCGGATTCCCGATCGAAATACATCAGGAGCTGCTCCGACTACAGGACCTGACCCTTGGGGGAATACAGTTTCTACTCCTTGGTGGAATGGCTTTGGTCAATTGGGGGCAGGTATTGCTCACTCCAGTAAAACAGGCAACCTTTATATTGTGCGTTCTAATGAAGGTGGTCCGAGGCGTGCAGGTGATCACTCGAGTATCCGAGGCGGAGCCGATAGACGTGGATTATTGGTAGCCGTTGTAAGACCAAACCGAGTATATGATGAAAACATCTTACTCCCCATGGAAGCATGGGCGGTGGACAATGCCTTCAACGAAGACACTCACTATAGTGGACGCCGATGTGGCTTACGTATTGACGATCAACGAGGATTCTTACATGTGATCTGTCAAAACAACACTATCGCTGGAAATACACGCAATTTTGTGTACACCTACCAAAAACCGACGAGCTACCGAATGTAATAGAACGATTCAACTAAAAGAGGGATACCCTAAAAGGTATCCCTCTTTTGCATATAGGGTATAATGGTTTTAGAGAAGGCTCTGCAAAAGTGGCTTTACTCCCTCTCCCTTAGGGAGAGGGTTGGGGTGAGGGATTCGGGATGCCCAGTCGTAGCGGGTGTCCCTCCTCCTAGCCTCCTCCCTAAGGGAGGAGGAACAAGGCAAAAAAGACTTCAGCAGAGTCTTCCACAAAAGGAAAAACGTCACAATGTCCTATGCTCGTTGCTTCCAAGCCCTCGCCGATTACACCGAACACTTGCGTGTGGAACGCCAGTATTCTAAACATACGCTAGAAGCCTATGAACGAGACATCCAAGAATTTTTAAACATCTTGAGCGAAAGCGATCTGTATACGCTTACTGAAACACCTTTGCTTAATGAAGACGATGCCCCCCTTGCCCTAAGTCTCATGAAACGCAAGCATGTGAACTTTTACCTGTCTCACTTGCGGAAACAGGGTCGTAAAAGCCGTACCATGATGCGTAAAACCTCTAGCGTTCGAGGCTTCTTCTTATGGCTTATGGTAAAAGGCTGGCTTGATGTCAACATCTTTGAATGGCTCGAACTCCCTAAGCAGATTCACACCTTGCCGACGGTGTTAAAAGCATCCGACATTCAAAAGCTTTACGTGCACATCCACGATCCTGATGAATGCCTAGCACTTGAACTCCTTTATGCGTGTGGCTTAAGGGTCAGTGAGTTGATTGCCTTACAATGGAAGCATGTGGAACGCCGTGCAGGGTTTTTAAGATGCATCGGCAAAGGCAATAAGGAACGCCTTGTGCCGTTAGCACAAGCTAGTTTAGATGTGCTGGAGCGAGCCTTGATGATAAAGCCTGCGGAAGCGACACAAGGATACGTCTTGTGGAATGAAGATCCACCGAATGGGAAGGCTCGTCCGTATTTGCGGAAAGAGATTTATAATTGGACGCAACGTTGGGGGGCGGTGATTGGCAAGGATTTTTCGCCGCATACGTTTCGCCATAGCTTTGCCACGCACTTACTCGAAAATGGTGCCGATTTACGAGTCGTGCAAGAATTGTTAGGGCATGCGGATATTTCTACCACGCAGATATACACGCACGTGTCTCGACAACACATTAAAAAAGCGCATCACCAGCTATTTAACCCTTCGTAGGACTAGGCTTCATCTCTGTTTTTCGAGGACTCAAGCGAACACCCTTCAACAGCCTCTTCCAACGAATACCTTCAGGGTTATTCGGATGATATGGCTCAACCCCTACTTCATTCACGAAGAAGGGAATCATGCTCAATGCAACGACCGCAGGCGTAATCAAAAAGTTCCCCAGCATTAAGGGATTGATGAGATGCGTGCCAGTTTCCTTCAATAAATGCGTAATAGGCGAATGTTTCAAACGCACACCGATATAGCTCATCCAATTTTTGACACTGGTTTTTTCTAAGGCGTCGATTAAGGTATTGGCTGATTTTTCAAGTTCGTCCATTTCTTGACGAGATAAATCATTCTGTTTATAAAATAAGCCGAGTTCAACGTTAGGTTCATGTCCCTGTGTATGCAACCCATACAATAAATCTTTCTTGACACGAGCATAATTATTGAGTTCTAAGTTCTTACTGCCCTCTTCTGTTTTATAATCAACGCCCTCATTTTTCGGGCGATCCTTCACCTTGTCCCAATAGCCCCAACTATGCCGACCCACTTCAAACAACCCACCCAGTACACCTGCTGCGGCAATTTTAGATCCCAACGTTAGCACTTTGACAAACACAGCGGTATGGAAGCCATTGGCGGCAGCGTCTCGCTTATTGGTGAGTTCTTGACGCACCTTATTGTATTCACTCTGTGGATCTTCCACCTTGTCAATATGGCTAAAGTGCTTGTCGATAAAATCAGGCTTATAGTCTTTATAATCATTTTTAATGGAACGCTTGATGTTTTGCAACTTACTGCGAGCGTTAGACACAATTAAGAAGCTCACGGCAGGACCGAAAAATAAGCCTCCAATTAAAGCGGAAAGCCCCGTACCGTAAACCACTTTAGCCGTACGTTTTAAGACCTTCATCTCCCAATCTCTACCTTCATGGGTTAAATGTTCAAAAGATTTAAAACCAAAAATTTTAAGAAAATTATTGGAAACGCCTTTAAAGATTGAATGGTCATTATGACGTTGATCCATACGAATCATCGTCATGGCAAAAGACAAAGGCAAACCGATTAATGCACCGATTTTCGCCCCTTCTTTTAAGCCGATCAAGCTGGCGTGGGCAGGTTCAAACTTGGGATTGTCCAACAAGGCATCGGTTTGCACCAACACGTTTAGGCGTTTAGCTTCTTCAGGGGTAAAGGTGGTCGGATTTTGGTTTTCTGGATTGTTCTCTTCAGAAGTGCTAGACGCTTGAGCGGTCTGCGTCTGTTGAAAGTCATCGGTTTTTTCAGCTTGAATGACTTTACTCAAGGTGGGGTAGTTAAACGGCGTAGTTGACCAGTACAAAGGCTGCTTCGATGAAGCCACCACAACACCATTTTGCGTTGCAGAAAAAGCAGGTACATTTTTTGGAAGAAAACCAGAGACCATTGAAATATGCTTTCAGGAAATGTTAAGGGTGTTATTATAAAATCATTCCGAACATGGAATTATTATACACCAACACGCTTGATTTGTAATCCTTTTTAGCATAAAACCAAAAGCTAAACTTTAAATGCGTTACAGTATTCGTTAATGAATATAAACTTCCAAGCTATAATAGCCTAAATGCGTTTCGCCAGAATACAATTCGTAAAAAATATCGATGAAACCACCTTCTTCATTAAAGAGATAGTCCAAACGACGGGTACGATTACGGCAGGTAAACGATGCCCCATCCACAAAAAACTGGTTAGAATACCATTCGCCTTGTTTAAACGTTTGTCTCGTATGAGCATCCCCAATAATCACCCATGACATGACACCATCATGCAATTTAAGCGTATTGGTCTGACGTTTGCCGTTGAGTTCTGAATCAAAGGCAATAATGTAGGTGTCATTGTCGACTTGAAATAAAGAGCCTTGTGCGTCTTGCTCATCAATGATGGGTTCTTCATAATTAACGGAATGGGTGTAGGATATTTCTAAACTGACACGGCGACGTAAATTAGGTACAGTGCCACGTTCAAAGTGCTGACTCATCATGAGGGGGCTTCCTTATTCAATATCTTTTCTTCGTTAAAATCTTAATTCGTTATTGCTTGCCATCCATGTGGCGATATAGTTAAAATAACATACGAGCCAATGCGTATGCTAAAAATCAAAAAATCTTCAACTAATTCTATGAACTTTTAAAAAGCCGTTTTAAAACGAGCCGTAATCTGATGCGGGCGTGTAATCGCCGAACCAATGACCACCCCATACGCCCCCAAAGCAAGCCCCCGATGCACGTCTGCCACATCCCACACACGCCCTTCAAGATAAACAGGGAGCGTGGGGAATGTTTTCACCAGCTCTTCTAAAAAGGCAAAATTAGGCGAATCCGTAGGAGCATCCTGCGTTTCAAGCGTATAACCATTTAAGGTGCTGCTCAATATATCCACACCAGCATCCACCGCACAATGAGCCGAATCGATCGAATCCACATCCCCCATGATTTTGACGTTGGGGAAAGCGTCTTTAACGGCGGTGATGATTTCCGCCAGCGATGCTTCTCGTGGCCGAGGCGTGGCATCTAGGGCGATGATGTCCGCCCCTGCTTCTGCTAAGGCTAAGGCATCATCCACATGGCGAGTGATATAGACCACCTCTTTCGGATGGGTCGGCAACGGGTACGGCTTATGCAAGCCAATCACAGGCAACGTCGGATGTGCCTGCTTCACTTGGCGGATGAGTTCAAGGTTAGCTAAACGCAAGCCTTCCGCCCCGCCTGCGAGGACGCTTTCACACAAGGCGAACATAACCATTGTGGGTGCTAAAGGCTCGTGATCTTCAGCTTGCACCGAAACCACAAAACGAGGGAGGGGATTTAACGACATAGACGTATCCTTTGACTTGAGGGGGAAAGTCCTGTCCCCTCTCCTAATTTTAGGAGAGGGCAGAGAACGTCGCTAGACGTTCGAGGGTGAGGTTAAACCCTAGACGCTGTTTGTGAGTTTAACCGCCCCCTAACCCCCTCCTAAAATTAGGAGGAGGAACAGGCAAAAAGACTTTTTCAGAGTCTTCTATAGTATAATCATAGAACACAGCTTTAAAAAGGGCAAAAGGGATAATGCTATGATTGCTAAAGACGTTCAAAGCACCGTTGAAAAAGCCACGCAAACGATTCAAACGACGTCCAACGTGGTGAATCAATCCGTGCAAGGCACTTTTTTAGACACGGTGGAATGGCTGGGCAACCCCTTAAGTGCGTGGATTTTTTCGCTGGCGTTGGGACTTTTGGTCTTTTGGGGGATCCGCCTCTTGTGTCTTGGCATTAGCAAACCCCTCACAAAAATAAGTTCTGTGCATACCCCAGCGAGCCTAAGTTTTTTGAAAAAGTTCATCTTAAAAGCCATTGCCTATATCAGCCCTGTGGTGCTGTTTATTTTGGCGGTCTATGTCGCCGAAATCCCCCTTAAATTCAGCAAACCCATCGATGCCTTTTTTGAACCCTTCCCTATTTATGCCCTACTTTTGCAAGTCGCCTTGTGGATTAAACCCCTCACCAATGTCGCCCTCACGCATTATGTGGATGCTCAAGCCGATGAAAAGCAACGCCTTTCCCTGCAAACGCTCTTGGGGCCAGTGACCTTTCTCGTGGTCTTGGTGGGCTGGAGCCTCGTTTTACTGGTGGGACTCAATTTTAAAGGCGTCAACGTCACAGCCTTGGTCACCTCCTTAGGTGTAGGGGGAATTGCCCTTGGGCTTGCCATGCAAAACGTTTTAGGCGATTTAATTGCCTCCTTGTCCATTGCGTTGGACAAGCCCTTCCTCATTGGCGAGTTCATCATCACACAAGACTTTAAAGGCACGGTGACGCATATTGGCTTACGTTCAACACGGCTTGAGGGTTTAGACGGCGAATTTTTGGTCATTCCCAATAATGACTTGATGAAAAGCCGTATTCGTAACTACACCCGTATGCAACGCCGTCGAGTGGAACATCATTTCAACGTGCCGTATGACACACCCTTAGACGTGGTGAATGCCATCCCTGCATGGGTTAGCGAAGGTTTTGAAGGCTTTGACAAAGCCACGTTGGAGCGTGTGCATCTCGCCAATTGCACCGATTTTGCCTTACAGTTTGAGGTCGTTTACTTTGTGGAAGATGCGGACTACACGGTGTATCGAGATGTGCATCAAGCGTATTTGCAGAGGCTTTTGAGCCTTTTGGCTGATAAAGGCATTACACTCGTCACAACGACTTATCCGTTCCAGTCTTCTGGAGCTTGATGTGCAAATAATCTATAGCAGATTTTATCAAAATATAGTGGTGTTTCGGCACTAGGAAACGGCTTGAAAAGGTGTCATGCTAAAGAAGAGTAGTTCTTTGAAAAAGGCATAAAATCGTCTAAATACGTCATCCTATCTTCGACTTTCGTGGCCAAAAAACGGACTTTTGTGGCCAAAAATCGGACTTTCATGGCCAAAAAACGGACTTTCGTGGACAGAAAATCGACTTTCATGGCCAAGAAACGGACTTTCATGGCCAAAAAACAGACTTTCGTGGGTCGAAAAGTCGACTTTTGTGGGTCGAAAATTAAGAGGCATTTGCTCAATTTATAAAAAAGAGGGGGAGGTCATAAAAACCTCCCCCTCTTTTCAAAATTAAAAAACTAAACGGTCGCTTTGGTTTTTTGATTCGCCGCATTCATGGCGGATCCTGCCTTGAACCACGCCACTTGCTCTTGAGCATAACTATGCACCAAGGGTATCTGAACGGTCTCACCATGGGCTTTTTTAACCGTGGCGATAATCTCCGAATTAGGGGCTAAAGACGCTTGTCCGTCTAAGCTGATTAAGTCGTCAATAGAAACCAAGTCATAATCGGCTTTGTTTTTGAAAGTCAACGCCAAAACGCCTTGCTTTTTCAAGTTCGTTTCGTGAATCCGTGCAAAACTACGAGCAATCACGGCTTTCACGCCAAACAAACGAGGCGACATCGCCGCATGTTCACGACTAGAGCCTTCACCGTAGTTTTCATCCCCCACGATGATCGATCCGTTTTGATCTTTCAGTGTTTTCGCTTTCAACGCCCACGCTGAAACAGGACGCTCACTGCCGTTAATCACCATATTCACAGGCTCTGCCTGTTTGCCAGTGGATGCATCCACAGCGGTGAGGAGCATATTGTGGCTAATACCTGTTAAATGCCCACGCAACGGCAACCAAAAACGACCTGCTGGTGAGATGTGATCGGTCGTCGTTTGCCCTTGCGTTTTAACGAGTACAGGGACATCGCTAAAGTCGCTTTGGGTGTTGAACGCCTTAAACGGCTGTAAAATCTCCAAACGATGACTCTGTGGATCCACCACTACAGTGAGGTGATCCCGCTTTTCAAGGGGAGCCGTATAGCCTTGCCAGCTAATGGTAAAGCCTTGTTCAGGAATATCCAAAGCGGTAGGCACAGGCAATTTTTCGCCTTCGAGTTCATCGGTGACAGGATTAAAGTGTGTCGAACCTGCCAACGCATAGGCAATCACCAAATCAGGGCTTCCGATGAAGGAAAGCGTTTCCGCATTGCCGTCATTACGTTTGGGGAAATTACGGTTGAAGGAGGTAATAATGGCGTTCTGCCCAGCAGGCATGCTGGTTCTGTCCCAATTGCCGATGCAAGGGCCGCAAGCATTGGCGAGTACAACGGCGCCGAGTTCTTCAAACACCGCTAAAATCCCTGTGGATTTAATCGTTTCATAGACTTGAATCGATCCAGGGGTAATGAACAAAGGGGCCTTCAATTTAATACCACGCTTAATCGCTGCACGAGCAATCACCGCAGCACGCTCTAAATCTTCGTAGCTAGAGTTGGTGCAAGAGCCGATCAAGGTTGCACTGAACACTTCAGGCCACGCATTTTCCGTCACTTCGGCGGAAAACTTGGAAATCGGTCTGGCACGATCAGGGCTGTGAGGCCCCACCAAGTAAGGCTCAAGGGCGTTGAGATCAATTTCAATCACTTCGTCAAAGTATTGTGACGGATTGGCGTAAACGTCCGCATCGCCACGCAAGTCTTCGGCGTATTCGTTGGCTAAATCAGCAATATCAGCCCGTTCAGTAGCACGCAAGTAACGTTCCATGCTGGCATCATACGCAAATAAAGACGTCGTTGCTCCTAGCTCCGCACCCATGTTGGTGATGGTGCCTTTGCCTGTGCAACTCATGGCAGTCGCCCCTTCGCCGAAGTATTCGACGATTTTGTTGGTGCCACCTTTGGTCGTCAAGATTTCAAGCACTTTGAGGATAATATCTTTAGGCGACGTCCAGCCGTTGAGCGTGCCTTTCAAGTGAACGCCCACCATTTTCGGTGCGCGAACATCCCACGTTAAACCAGCCATCACATCGGCGGCATCAGCACCACCTACACCAATCGCGACCATGCCAAGCCCACCTGCATTCGGCGTATGGCTGTCGGTTCCGAGCATCATGCCACCGGGGTAGGCATGCTTTTCAAGCACCACTTGGTGGATGATTCCACTACCAGGACCCCAGAAACCCATGCCGTATTTTTTCGCTGCAGATTCTAAGAAGGCATACACTTCTTTGTTTTCTTCATTGGCTTGCACCATATCCAAATCCGCCCCGACTTTGGAGCGAATGAGGTGGTCGCAATGCACGGTAGACGGCACCGCAACCGTGTCACGACCTGCTTGCATGAACTGTAAAATCGCCATTTGAGCGGTGGCATCTTGCATGGCTACTCGTGCAGGACGCAAGGCGAGCATGGAAACACCCCGATCGATGCCTTCTAGCGTATTAATGTCATCGACGTGAGCAATCAAGATTTTTTCAGCAGTGGTGAGGGTATTACGCCCCAATTGTTGCTTGGCTTGGGCAATTTTTTGACGAGCGGCTTCATAATGCGAACGAATGCGTTTGTGGGTTTCTTGCTTGTTTTCCATTTTAGACTTTCCTTCTCTAGGATTTAGCCCTCTATATTGGAGCAGTAGGGCTTTAGACACTATAACAGACCCCTTTATTATAACAAGAAAACGCAAAAGAAAACGATTTTTTTGAAATGTCGCCTATAGAAGCTTCTGCGAAAGTCCTTTTGCTTTGTTCCTCCTCCCTTAGGTCGCACGCCTCGCCAATGGCGGGCTACGCTAGGAGGAGGGAACACCAGCTATGGACGGGCATCCCGAATCCCTCACCCCAACCCTCTCCCTAAGGGAGAGGGAGTAAAACGCCCTTTCGCAGAGCTTTCTATAAGACTTTTGTTTTGTCCCCCCTTCAAGTCGAAAAGGTCTCTGACGTCACCAGCTAAAAACGAAGATAAAAATCCAAAAATTAGAGGCTTAGCTTTAAATTGTCGACACCTTATTCAAAATCGATGCACAAAGGGCTTCGGCAGAGCTTTGACGAGAAAGCCTTTTCCCTTCTAAGCTCATGGCGTGGCGTTCCGTAGGGACGCTTAACCAGTGTTGAATCGTCTGAATCAAGGCGTCCGCATGGGCGATGCACGCCCCTGCCCCTTGAGCTAATAGCCATTCCGCTGTCCCCTCTTCTTGAGGCATCAAGCGTTCTTGGCGGTCAATCAACAACGGCACCCCATGATGCAAAGACTCAAAAACGGTCGCCGCTCCAGGTTTGGTGACGATGGCATCGGCAAGGGCATACAAGTTCAGCATGTCGTCTTCGGCGGTGGCTAAAAGCACCGACGCTTCAGGGTGTTGACCCATTAAAGCCTTGACACGCTTTTGAAGGGGCTTATTCGCACCTGTTTGAAACACAATGTTGATGTCACTCGCCACATCAGACGCTAAAAACGCCTTAAATAAACGTTCTATGGTTCCACCACCTGCCCAACCCGCGTTGAAAAACAGGGTTAATCGAGACGCTTGATCTCCCCACACCGCCTGACGCATCACCTGTTTTTCAGCAGACGTCCACCGTTTCGCATGAGGCATCGTCGGCAAACCCAGCTCGCTAATATCAGTGGCTTCAATACCGTAGTCGTGGAGCTGTAGGCTGGCTCCTGCCGTCGCTGTAAAATAATGGGTGACATTTGAACGCACCCAATCGTTCCAAAAGCCATAACACGGATCGCTTACCACCGTAAAGAAAGGCATGGAGCTTTTATGTTTTTTGGCATGAATGCGTTGTAAAATCCCGCCAAAATATTGCATCATCGGATGCACCGAAATCAGTATATCAGGCTGGTGTTCGGCATACAAACGCTTGGCATACGGCGTCATCGGCTCAAGCAAAATCGGTTGATGCGAGAGGTGAAAGTGATTGATGAAATGATAGTAAAGGAACATCCACGGTTGGGCATAACGCAAAAGCCAGTTATACAAGCCTGAAAGCCCTTGATTCACCACATTTGATTTTTCAAGCACATTTTCAATATGCACCACAAACTCGCAGGATTCATCCGAATACGCCTGAAAAGCTTCCGCTAAGGCTTCCGCCACTCGCTTGTGTCCCCACCCTGTTAAGGACGACAAAATAAGTATGCGTCGTTTTTTAATCGCCAAACTTAGACTAGGAAGCAGTGGAAGGGGGGTAAGGGTGCTTATTTCCGTATGAATGGGTATTTGCGGAGGGGGATTCAAGAGCAAATTCATGAGAGAAGGTGGGCATCCTTTAAGATTTTGTTCGTTACTGTCTATTATATCCTGTCGTTGCTAAAGTTCAAGTAGAAGGATTTAGACGGCTTGGGTCATCGTCGCCAAATAATCCGCCAAAGTCCCGTTCCCATTGGCTTCCGCTTGAATAACTTGAATAATGCGACTGCCTGTAATCATGCCGTCAAAACCGACGTCTTTCATCTGCTGGATGTGTTCAGGCGTCGAAATCCCAAAACCTACACACAAAGGTAAATCACTATGTTGACGAATCGTGCCAATCAGTTCCTGCAAACGACTGTCATAACGCGCTTCCGTGCCTGTAATCCCCAAGCGAGACACCACATATAAGAATGCTCCTGCGTATTGCGAAAAAGACGCAAAGCGATCCGCACTGGTGAGTGGCGACACGATGAAAATTAGTTCAATGCCTGCTAAATCCGCCGAAGGTTTGACTTCTTCCGCTTCTTCAGGGGGTAAATCGGCAATCAAGCACGCATCCGCCCCTGCATTTTTAAGCTGTTGAAAGAAAGCATCCGCCCCTTCGGACAAGATCGTGTTGTAATAGACCAAGACCCCAATCGGGATGTCGGCATCCAAAGAGCGGGCATAGGCAATACTTTCAAAGGCATGAGGCAATTTATAGCCATTGGCAAGCGTTTCGGTCACCGCCGCTTGAATCACAGGCCCATCCGCCACAGGATCGCTAAAGGGAAAGCCTAACTCGAGGGCGGCTGGTTTGGCATCAATCAACGTTTTTAGGATGCCTTTGCTTGCTTCAACGGTGGGGTAGCCTAAGAGTGTAAAAGGGATAAACGCCTTTTTTCCTTGAGCTTTGAGTTCAGCGAATCGTTCAGCAAATCGAGACATTTTTTATTTCCTTGTTAGATTTTTGGGCTTTTTAGCGTCTGTTTTTAGCTGGTCGTCGTCAGAGACCTTTGCTCCGCCAAAGGTCTCCAACACCTCTAAAGGCGGTTCAAGGAGGGGGAAGGGAGGACGTATTGCGTTTCTCCTCCCTTTTCCCCCTCCTTGAAAATCCTCCCCCTTTACCCACCTCGTCGCATCATGCCTTGCCACGACGTCCGCAAAATCGCTCGGGGGTCGCAGTACGCTCACCCGCTCGGATTTAGTGCTTGGACGTCTACTTATGCAAGCATCGGTAGATTTACAAAGGGTCATTTGATTACACTTTATTTATACAATAGTTGCTCGTATTTTAAACAACAGAAGAATATGAAGAGGTTAAAGATTTCAAGGCTGTTGCAATGGCATCGCCCATTTCAGAAGTCCCCAACACGGTATCGCCAGCTTGAGCAATATCTTTCGTGCGTAAGCCTTGAGCCAGCACCTTTTCAATGGCGACATCCACCAAGTTCGCTAAATCAGGAGCCTCCCAAGAAACGGCGACGAGTTCTTTCACCGACAAAATTGTGGCGATCGGGTTAGCGATATTCTGCCCCGCAATCGTCGGAGCGGATCCGTGACTAGGCTCGTACAAGGCGTAGGATCCTGTGCCGAAACTAGCTGAACTCAACATCCCTAAAGAACCTGTCAACATCGACGCTTCATCGGAAAGGATATCCCCAAAAGTATTTTCGGTGAGCATGACATCAAATTGACGAGGGTTCAAAATGAGTTGCATGGCGGCGTTGTCCACATACATGTGAGACACCGCAACATCTGGGTAGTGCGGAGCCATCGTATCCACCACGTCACGCCACAAGCGAGAGGTGGCTAGCACATTGGCTTTGTCCACCGAACACAGCTGTTTGCGTCGCTGTTGAGCCAGTTCAAACGCCGTTTTGGCGATGCGTTCAATTTCTGCACGAGTATACGTCAAGGTATCCACGGCATCGTTTTCGTTTTGAACCTTGGGCTGACCGAAATACAGCCCCCCCGTGAGTTCTCGCACCACGAGCAAATCCACGCCTGTAATGACTTCAGGCTTTAAGGTGGAAGCATCCAACAAGGCGTCATAGGCTTTAACAGGTCGTGTGTTGGCGTACAGATTCAACGCTTTACGAATACCCAGCAAACCCTGTTCAGGTCGCAAATGCGGAGGTAACGTGTCATATTTGAAATCACCAACCGCTCCCAAAAGCACGACTTCGCAATCTTTGGCGATCGTCACCGTTGCTTCAGGCAAAGGCGTGCCTGTGGATTCATAGGCAACGCCCCCGATGAGGGCATCGTGGGTTTCTAGCGTCACCCCAAGGGCATCCGCCAAAACACGCAAGACTTTCAGCCCTTCAGCGATGACTTCGGGTCCAATACCGTCGCCAGCGAGTACGGCTACTTTTTTAATGATGCTCATCTGTAAAGCCCTTTCCAAGTATTTCTATTTTCAATGAGGCGTTTCTTGACGATACGCTTGTTCTATTAAATCACAAACCGCTGTCAGCATCGATTCCACAGGCACATCGAGGCAGTCCGACGTCTCGCAATTCACTTGACGATGCTGCCATAAGCAAGGACGGCACGCCAAATCCCCACGATACACGGTCTTAATCAGCCCTTCGGCATTTTCAGCAGGCGGAACGAGCAATTGTGGATCCGTCGGGCCGAAAAAGGCAAGCGTCGGACGCCGTAAAGCAATCGCCAAGTGCATCGGAGCCGAATCCACGGCACAAATCACATCCATACACGACATCAATCCTGCTAAATCGGCGAAAGATTTGGTTTGCCCAAACAGGTTTTTAAAGGTGCCTAAGGATGCTGGTAAAATCTCCAAAATATCCGCAATAATGGCTTCATCGTCTTTCGCACCAACGAGATAAACCGCATGATTGCGTGACAATTGCAGGATTAAATCCGCCCATTTACTCGCCGACCAGCCCTTGTAAATGCCTTTGGCTTGAGACATCGCACTCACTCCTGGGTGAATCAAAATATGCTTCTTGTGCGACGGCAAACGCTCTATTTTTAGGGCCTCCATGGCGTCTAGGGTTTTGGCATCGAGCGTTTTGGCATGCGGATAAGCAGGCGTCTTGCCGAATTGATAGTCTGAACCAAACAAAGGCTTCAAGAAACTTCGAGCTAGTTCAAGGTGCATAACACTGGCATAGCTCGTGGATTTTACTGGGGTAACATGGCTCAAAAAGCCTTTCGCCCACGCTTTACTGGCATAGCCCACCCGATACGGCACGCCTGAAAGGGCTAGTGCCAAGGCGATAAAGGGGTTGCGACCTGTTGAAATGACGGCGTCATAGTGACGCAGACGTAAATCGCCCACCAAATACTTGAAAAACTGAAACTTTGACAGACTCCCCACAGGCATGGAAAGCACGGCATCGATGCCTTCAAGGACGGGGCCGACACTGGCACTACGTTCTTCGGCGTAAAGGGTGATGTGGATATGAGGCATCCACTGACGGATTTCACGAATGACAGGACTAAACAAAAGCACATCCCCCAAGCCGCCGTAGCAAATGACGGCGACGCGGTGAATATCTTTCACACGAAAGGAATGTGAAGGCATGAAAAAAGATAATAGTGAAGTAATCATGGTTTTATTTTAACACGAGCGTTTTAAAATAAACACTCGTAAATAAATGCGAGAGTGTTAATTTTTAATTATATATGTTAAAATAATAGTTATTCTTGTAAGAAGGAGTGACTATTATGGAATGTCCACGGTGCAAAGGAGCCTCCAGTAAGGCAGGGTTTATCAACAAAGTACAACGCCATCGCTGTAAA
>JBEISK010000002.1:0-101609 GCA_040375445.1 Gammaproteobacteria bacterium
CATGCTTTAAAAGCATCTTCAGCTTGTTGCAAGGTTTGATTTGTAACAGAAAATTGTAACGGATCGGTTGATGCGTTTGTGCGGAGACTTATTTTGCCATCTGCCCCAGCCGTTCCAGTTAGCTTTGCTTTAGACTCTAAACCAGTGGTTGTTTCGCCATTTAGTCCTTTTTTAAAAGAAAAAACGTTTCCGATTGTTGTATTCTTTGTAACGTTTACACCCAAAAAATCTACAGTAGGTGGTTTCGCTATAGCTGTGGCCATCAATAAAATCCTTTCGTGTTTTGAATAAGGGGGGGATAAATACAGATGTCATTCTTCTGTGTCTTAATAAAAACAATCTTTCCTTAAGAATTAACCCCCTTGTTACAATTGTTTACGTGGGGTTCCCCCCAAAACCCCCCCAACACCCCAAAAATAGTGGGGTTTAGGCACTGTTTTTTTGTCGAAACCTTTGTCATACTGGCAGGGTGACTTCTTCTTTTGTGGATTTTTGGATGTTTGGATGTTTGGATGTTTGGATGTTTAGCTCCCTTCTTTAGCTGGTCGTTTGTCAGAGACCTTTGCTCCGCCAAAGGTCTCCAACACCTCTAAAGGCGGTTCAAGGGGGGACGGGGGAGGACGCATTGCGTTTCTCCTCCCCTTCGTCCCCCCTTGAAAATCCCCCCTGAATCCCCACCTCCTCGCCCTATCTTCGCTCCTGCCGTCCGCAAAATGTCTCGGAAGCCTCGCATTTAGTGCGCCGTCGGCAAGTTTTTTAGAAACCAACTTGTTCACAATTTTAAAATGAAGTGTTGGTTTACAAACTCGTGGTTCGGGACGGGAGGGAGGGGGGGATGGGGGATTCTTAAGGGGGGCATACTGGGGGGAGGGAGGACGTAACACGTCCCTCCCCCCGCCGCCCCTTAAGCCGCTTTGGGGGTTTGGGGGTCTTTGGCGGCACAAAGACCCCCAAGCACAAGCCCAAGAAACAAGCTAGCCAAACCCAATATTCAAAAAAAGAGTCTTGAATTATGAACGGTTTTATGGTTTTATAGGGGCGTAAATGCTTCGTATAGTATTTTTAATAAATAACCATACGTTGTCTCTTCGTTGTCGCTACGATTTTTTTGTTTGGTTATGTAGGTCGCTCTACACGCCCGCACAAAAAAATATAGGCTCCTAGAATAGCCTAACGTCTGCTTAATTCTTTAAAACACTATAATACCCTTTAAGGAATATATGATGTCTAACCTGTCGCAAAAGCCCCGTGTGTTAATTGTGGATGATGAGCGTGACTTGGTACGTTTGGTGAAATACAACGTCGAACAAGCGGGTTACGACGTTTACACCGCCTATAACGGCGCCGAAGCCCTCGATTTGGCATGGACGAAACAACCCGATGTCATCGTGCTAGACCTCATGTTGCCCGACTGCCGAGGCTTTGAATTGTGCCATGAAATCAAGCAGGCCTTGAATCCCAACCGCCCAACAAATCCTGTGCGTGTGATTATGTTGACGGCTCGCTCAGCGGAAAACGATCGGGTGCAAGGCTTTGAGTTTGGGGCGGACGATTACGTCACCAAGCCCTTTAGCCCTCGAGAGCTAGTTTTGCGGATTAAGGCAATACTCAATCGTGGAGCGGTGCAAGAAGGCGGTAAAGAAAAATCCAGCGTGCTTGAACAGGGTTGCCTCAAAATGGACACCAACGCCTTTCGGGCGTGGGTCAGCGATGTAGAAATGCAACTCACCCCCATTGAGTTTAAAATCCTGCATACCCTGCTCAAGGTGCCAAATACGGTCAAAACCCGTGAGCAATTGCTCTATGATGTGTGGGAAGACACCGCCACCGAAGTGCTAGACCGCACGGTGGATGCCCATGTCAAGCGCTTGCGTTCGAAAATGGGCCACGCTCGTGAAATGCTTGAAACCGTGCGTGGCATTGGCTACCGACTAGAAGGGAGATCGCTTTAAATGAACGCGAGAGAATCGTGCCTGTTTTGTCAAATCGTTTCGGGTGAAATCCCCGCCCAGCGCGTCTTTCAGGACGCTGAAGTCACCGCCTTTTATGACCTTCACCCCCAAGCCCCTGTGCATGTGCTGATTATTGCCAATACCCACACGCCAAGCCACCTAGAAACCGACGATCCCACCATTTATGCCCAAGTCTTGGCAGGGGCGAAAAAAGTGGCTCAACAGCTTCAGCTCACGGATTATCGCTTGGTGATTAACAACGGAAGGGGTGCTGGGCAAAGTGTGTTTCATTTGCATGTGCATTTGATGGCGGGACGTCCGTTTGGGTGGCCAGCAGGGTAAAGAAACGCCCTAATTGCGTGTGTCGGAAAGTCTGTTTTTTGGCCACGAAAGTCCGATTTCTGGCCATGAAAGTCCTTTTTTTGGCCACGAAACTCGATTTCTGACACACAATTGAAGAGCTTGTGAAGAATAAAACAGTGGCTTTGTCCCCCCTCCTAATTTTAGGAGGGGGTTAGGGGGCGGTTAAACCCTAGATACCCTTTGTGGTTTAACCTCACCCTCGAACGTCTTACGACGTTCTCTTCCCTCTCCTAAAATTAGGAGAGGGGACAGGAACTGATCCACTCTTTTTCAGTATACCCTATTTTTTAGTGCTTTGCCTAGTGGCGAAACCCCACTATTTCAGGGAGACTTCTTCGACGACCTTCGGGGAATGTTCCACCAAAATCGACTTCATTTTCGACACCGCAGACCCCAAGCCAATGAACACGGCTTCGGCGATAATGCTATGCCCAATGTTCAACTCAATCAATCCTGGCAACTCCAAAATCGGACGCACATTGCCGTAATGCAAGCCATGCCCCGCATTCAACTTAATCCCCAAACGCTGAGCTTCTAAAGCCGCTGCGTGTAGGGCGTTTAAGGCCTCTTGAACGCCGATGCCTGCTTCAAAGGCTTCACAATACTGCCCTGTGTGTAGTTCAATATAAGGCGCCTTTAAGTCGGCACAGGCTTGAATTTGAGCGATGTCAGGATCCACAAACAGGCTGACAGGCACATTCACTGCCGTTAAGCGTTGAATGCTACGCCCCAACGCATCTCGATGCGTAATCACATCCAAACCGCCTTCGGTGGTGACTTCTTGACGGCGTTCAGGCACGAGTGTCACCATATCAGGGCGAATGGCTTCGGCCAAGGCCAGCATTTCTTCGGTGTTTGCCATTTCCAAATTGAGCCGTGTCTTCACCCGACGGCGGAGTTCTCGAATATCGGCGTCTTTAATATGGCGACGGTCTTCACGCAAGTGGGCGGTGATGCCGTCTGCACCGTGGGCTTCGGCGATGTCGGCTGCGGTGAGGGGGTCAGGGTAATGCACCCCGCGCGCGTTACGGATCGTGGCGATATGGTCGATATTCACGCCCAATAGGACGGGGAGTCGGTGAGTATGAGAATCAGACGGCATGGACTTTTTCCTTACGACAAGACCTTTTTCAGGGTTTCAATGACATACGCTTGTTCATCATCGCTCAATTCAGGGAAAATAGGCAAGCTAAAGACGTTTTCGCACGCCTTTTCCGCCACAGGAAACGCCCCTGCACTGTAGCCTAAATCGTGGTGCATGCCTTGTAAATGCAAGGGAATCGGATAGTAAACCCGCACGCCCACGCCAAGCTCTTGCAAGCGAGCCACCACGTCATCACGCTTCAAGCCTGAATCGGGCTTGAGTGCCACCGTGTACTGGTGAAACACATGCCCTGCGTCCGTTTGCGTGTAGGGGAGTTCCAAAACGGCAAGATCTTGCAAGGCGTCTGTGTATCGCTGGGCGATGCGTTGACGGGCTTGCCCCCACGAGGCCAAGTGAGGCACTTTCACACGCACCAAGGCGGCTTGAAGCTCGTCTAAACGGCTGTTCATGCCTTCATGGGCGTGATCATACGTCGAGGTCTGCCCATGCACCCGCAATTGACGCAAGAGCTGGGCTTTTTCGGGGCAAGAAGTTGTCAACATACCGCCGTCGCCAAAGGCACCCAAGTTCTTGGTGGGAAAAAAGCTAAAGCTCCCCATGTCGCCAAAGCCTCCGACGGGTTTGCCCTTCCACGTGGCATCCACCGCTTGTGCACAATCTTCCACCACCGCCAGATGGTGAGCCTTGGCAAGGGACATCAAGGCATCCATGTTGACGGCTTGACCGTACAAATGCACAGGAATAATGGCTTTTGTGTTTGGGGTAATCGCTTTTTCAACGGCGGAAACATCCATGAGATAGGTGGCATCATCCACAATATCGACAAAAACAGGGGTCGCCCCTGCTCGCACAATGGCTTCGGATGTGGCGATATAGCTCATTGGCGTGGTGATGACTTCATCGCCAACGCCTACGTTTAAGGCTCGTAAGGCGAGATAGAGGCTGTCCGTACCGTTAGCCACGCCGATGCCAAAGCCTGATTCGGTGCGTTCAGCGAGCTCGGCTTCAAGGGCTTTGACGTTGTCGCCCAAAATGTAGATGCCTGAACGCATGACGCTTAACGCGGCGGTTTCAAATTCGGCTTGCAAGGCGGCGTATTGGCGATCCAACCGCATAATGGGGACGTTCAGAGAGGTGGGGGTATTCGGCATGATCTTTGTCTCATTTCAACGATATACATCTATTGTACAAATGAAACGTCGAAAATAAAAGCCTTTTGCCTCGATATTTAGGCTTTCTTTACACCTTCTTTATAGGACTCCCTACAAAGGCAGGTTCATGCTCGACGCTTCAGGAGACGTTCTTAACGGGATCTCATTCAAGCGAGGCAAGGGGGATTTTTCGGCTTGAGCGTGCAACGCCAGCGAAAGACGACTGCTTGAAATCGCCGTCAACGTCGGACGCTTCACATTTAATGCAGGTTGTACCCAGCCTTGGCAAGCGTCTAACAACGGTTCGGGGAAGTCGGCATCCACAAAGGGTGCTTTGGGGTGGGGGTCGTTCAATTTTTCGATCCAGTCATCGGGGAAATGGGTAAACGGCAGGGGTTTTTTATGCATCAAAAAATACGTTTGACGCAACGCATGAATGGTCGTAAACTCTGACGCCAAACCCTTATAAGGGCTGGCATGATCACTTTGCAACGCCCAATTCATCAATTTCATGCCATTTTCTTGATGCCCTTCATACCACTGGCTTAAGCCCAAATTAAACCACGCCAGCGGATAGTTCGGCATACGGCGGATGACTTGGCAATAACCCGCAGACGCAGGCTTAAACTGCCCGTCTCGCTGTAAGACTTCCGCAAGCCCGTACCATGCCTTAATGATGTCGGGGTTTTGGCTTAACGCCAAACTATAATAAAAACGAGCCCAATTCCACAAGGGGAAACGTTCTTCGTTGAAGCCCAAGGCATCGGCACGGTTGCCCGCAAAGCGATAGACCCCTGCCAAATCGACTAACGCCCCCAAGTGATTCGGATGCTGATTAAGGATTTCTCGGTAGAGTTGTATGGCGCCGTTGACGTCTCGGAGCTGGATGAGGAGTCGAGCGTAATTATATTGATAGTCATAGGCGGTGGGGTTGAGCTTTAAACCTGCTTCATACTGCGTTTTGGCGGCGTCCCACTGCTTGGTTTGGTGAAGATAGTGTGCCAGCCTTAAGTGAAAAATCGGCTCTTGAGGGAAGCGTTTCACATTTTTTTCAAGTAGGGCTTTCGCTTCTTTAGGGTGATGCTTTTGAAACGCGGTTTCAATATCGTTAAGGGCTTGGTATTGAAGCAAGCGTGTTTTGATTTCTCCCCAATACAAGCCTAGAACCAAGAGAAACAAACAGCTCCCCATGAAAATGATGAATTTAAAAAGTCCCTTAAGCATGAGAAGACGGCTCCTTTTTGTGGGCAGAAGCCGACCGAAATAACTGCTTGGCGACCCATTTGGGGGTGAGTGTTTCTAGTTCGGCAACGTGCTGAATTAAGGCATCTAGGGCGATGCCGTGAATCGAGGCGATGCCCACTTGCTCAAAACCAGCCAACTTTTCGTGCACCTGCTGACGCTTGCGGTTGAAGCCGTTGTGACGTCCTTCTTGAAGCAAGACCATGCACGCCGCCAATTGAATTAAGACTTGCACGAAAATCTTTTGATGACTACGAGGTAAGGACTTCCACGCCTCTTCCCATGCTTCGTGGCTTTCCCAAAACCGCCCAAGTTCAAATAGCTTAAAGCCTTCGGCGACGCTTTTCTGCACAAAATCAGGCAAGCTCAAGTGACGGTTATTCGTCACCGCTTGCATGCTTAGGACTTTCCCAAGTCGTTGGCTTCTTTCGCTTTTTTAATGGCGTTGTTGGTGCCAGCCTCTTGCCCTTGCGGATTCGACTGATTCGCCGTTTCCTTGGTGGGATTGCCTTCTTCTAAACTGGCTTGATACGGCACATACAAGGTCGCATCATCATAATCTTCATCGAGGTAAGACAAATCTAGTTCAGACACCGCAAAACTTTCTTTTAAAATCGCATAGGTAATGGGATCCGATTTCGTGGCTTCGATGAACTGCATTGCGGCTAAGCGTTGCGTTTCAGGCGGCATCATTTTCAACAATTCAATGGCTTTAGACAAGGTAGGGTTTTCGTCGTACCAACGATTTTTAGGACGATTAGGATCTTCAAAAGACGCATATACCTCTTCCAACGCTTTGGCGGGGGCGTGTTTTTCAACGCCAGCGATGAGATTTTTAGCATAGGCTTCGGCTTCTTTGGGAGCCAATTCCATGAAGTTTAACACTTCAAGCAAGACGGGATCGGTATCGTACCAGCGTCTGACTTTTTGTGTGGTGTTGGGTGAAGCGTTGTTGTTTTGAGCGTTCATCACAGTATTTGCCCTTATAAATTACATCTATAGTATAGTGTTCATACTATTAGTATAAGGTATCCAAAAGCTGTTCGGCTTCGGTTTCACTCAAAGGTACACGTTTTATATGAGCCCCAATCGCCAAGAGCTTTTCATGCAAGCATTCATACCCACGATCCAAATGCCGTAAGTTGTAAATGCTCGAATAGCCTTCCGCTCCCAAGCCTGCAATCACCATCGCCATACCTGCACGCAAATCATGACTTTTCACGCTGGCACCCGAAAGAGACGGCACCCCATTGACAATAGCGACATCGCCTTTGACTTGGATGTTTGACCCCATGCGGTTGAGTTCACCCACGTGCTTAAAGCGGTTTTCGTAAATGGTTTCAGACATCATGCTCACCCCGTCGGCTTGCGACATGAGTGCCATCATCGGAGATTGTAAATCCGTGGGGAACCCTGGGTAAAAGTTGGTCATGACATCAGTAGCTTTGAGTCGTTGAGATGGTTTACGAATCACACGCAAGGCGGAATCTCCCACGACTTCGACATACGCCCCCATTTCACGAAACTTGGTTAAGACTGCCGTCATATGACGAGGACGAGCTTGTTCAACCAAAACATCCCCACCCGCGGAAAGGACGCACGCCATAAAGCTCGCACACTCAATGCGATCAGGCATCACGGTGTAATCAACGGCTTTTAAATCGTTTGGGCAAACGCCTTCAATCACCAGCTCAGAACTACCTGCTCCGTCGATTTTACAGCCCATGGCATTTAAAAAACCGACCAAATCTTGAATTTCAGGCTCTTGAGCCACATTACTCAAAATCGTGGTACCAGACGCCAAAACAGAGGCTAGCAAAAGGTTTTCAGTGGCTCCCACGCTAGGCATATCCAGCGTAAAATGACCACCTTTCAGATTAGGGGCTTCAGCATAAACAATGCCATGTTCCACATGAATATCCACGCCCAAGGCTTGCAAGCCCTTGATGTGAATATCCACCCCTCGCTTGCCGATGGAACATCCACCTGGCAAAGGGACTTTGGCGGTTCGGTAGCGTCCGACTAAGGCACCGAGTACGTTGAAGCTCGCTCGCATTTGAGAAACCAGCGTGTAAGGGGCTTCGGTCTGCGTGATGCTACCTGCATGAATGACGCATTGGTCGCCTGTGATCTCAACCTGTCTGCCCAAGCTATTGAGGACTTTTGCCATAACCGAAACATCCGTCAAAGCAGGCACATTACGAATAATGGTTTCTTCTTCCGAAATCAAGGCCGCCGCCATAAGCTTTAGCACCGAGTTCTTCGCCCCAGACACCCGAATACGGCCTTCTAGGGGGTGTTGACCATGGATGACAAGCTTGGCTTCCTTAATGTCTAACATTAGGCATTCTTTCTCTTCAGTTGTGGGGGCTTCTACGAACACATTTTCAACCTTTTGTCCTTAGTCATCTTAAATGAGATGCCATACACCATAACACAAACAAAGCATCCAAACAAAAAAATGGTTTACTTCACCTGAACAGGCATGACTAAGCACAAGTATTGATCTGGGGTGGCTTCATCCTTAAACAACGTCGGAGCCAAGGAACCATTGGTTTCTAAACGCACTTCATCACCATTCATGACTTTTAAGGCGTCCAACACGAACCTAAAGTTAAAGGCGATTTGAAGTTCATTGGGGTTGTCAAACTGAACAGGCATCGAATCGTGAGAGTTGCCGACATCAGGCGTATCCGCCGCAAAACGAACTTGATCGTTGGCAAAGTTCATCTTTACAATCTGCGTACGATCATTGGCCAAAACAGAGGTTCTGTCTAAAGCCGACATTAAGGCGACACGGTTCATCACGGCGGAAATGTTACATTCTTTAGGGATCAACTGCTCATAACGAGGGTATTGCCCGTCTAACAAGCGAGACACCGCATTATAGCGTTCCGTACTCAAGAAGATTTGCCCGTCTTTCACCGCAATAGCGACTTTTTCACCGTCGGCTTTACCAAAAGTAGCAACGAGCTTTTGAAATTCTTGCAAGGTTTTCGCCGGAATAATGTGGGCTAAGCTTGCCGTATTATCACCAGTTTCAACAGCTTCGGTGTGACGAGCCAAACGAGATCCGTCGGTAGCCACCATGTCTAAAACACCACCACTCAATTTAAAGTAAATCCCACCCAAGATGTTATTAGAATCTTGTTTGGATGCAGCAAACTCGCTTTGCTTGATACCACGAACCAAGGCATCTAAGTCCAGCTCAACAGCTACAGCAGGATCGATTGCGGGGATCGCAGGGAACTCTTCGGCGGGCAGTGTGCGAAGCTCAAAGGTGGCGGAACCGCAAGAAAGCTTACAACTTTGCACGTTTAAATCCACATGAAAGCTCACCGTAGACTTAGGCGGTAATTTTGCCAAGATTTCGGACAAGACACGAGAGGATAGCGTCGTTTTGCCTGATGTCGCCACATCGGCTTTAATAAGTGTTTGTAAGGAAAAGTCTAAATCCGTGGCAGACAAACGCAAGGTGCCCAGTTCAGACGCTTCAAACAAAATGTTTGACAAAATGGGTTGAATCACACGAGTGGCGGTGGCTCGTTGCACGGAGTTTACAGCTTGTAAAATATCGTCTCTGGCGACATCGAATTGAACCATCATGGAAGAACGCTCCTTAGTTTATAAATTGCAGGCTTGTTAATCTACATATAAAAGTAGTAAACATTTGAAAGAGTTTTTTTATTTATATCACAAACCATTTAAAAAAACTAGTCTTCTATAGAAAGAAAAGAGGGGGCTTCAATTGTATCCATATGTAACGGTATGTAACAGAGTTTTAAGACGAATCTGTGAAGATGTATTTTTTAGAAGGTTGTCTATTTATCATAGTCTTAGAACTTGTCAAGGGGGAACTTCGTGTATTAAATACACATTTCCTTCAGGTAAATGAGTTTTAGTATTAGACGAATCCCTTAAAAAATGTTAGTGTACTTATATCGAAACAGCGATAAAAACCTAGAACGGTTCACCTTTGTTGTCTTTATTTGATGTCACGCTTAACCTTTTCTTAAGAAATCGTTAAGCAAATGTAACAAAACGCATAAATAGTTGATTCAGCGGTGTTTATGCCAATACGTAAGTGGTGTGTATACAAAAATAAATCATTTACCTATTCCTAATTCCCCGTCCTAATTATTTGTGATGTGTTTAACAGTTAATAAAACCATTTGGAGGTTCAGTCCATTTATGATGGCAAGTACATTGACCGCACTTAAAAGCAAGTCTGCAAACGTTAAATCTTTCGACCAGTTGGTCTTTGATTTAGAAAACTCCACCAGCGAAAAGGTTCGTTATAACGCTGCTCGTGTGTTGGGTGAGTTGGGTGATTCTGCCGCTGTTGCACCTTTAATTCATGCCCTTAAGCATGACAAAAACGGTTCCGTCCGTCTCTATGTGGCTCGTGCCTTAGGTGAATTGGGTGATGTTTCCGCAACATCTCACTTGATTGAATCCTTGCGTGAAGACCGCAATGTGGATGTTCGTGTGCGTGCCGCTCGTGCCTTGGGTCGATTAGGTGGTCAAGAAGTCGTTATGCCTTTGGTTGAAGCCTTGAGTGATGAAAATCCACAAGTCTGCGTGACGTCTGCTGATGCCCTCATTGAAATTGGTCGCATCGCCGCATCCCCTTTAATCGACAGCCTTAAAAGCGAACGTGTCAACGTACGCTGTGACGCGACGCGTGCCTTAGGTGAACTCGGTGACCCCATTGCTGTAATGCCTTTGGTTGAAATGCTTAATGACGAATGGGTAAATGTTCGTATTTATGCCGTTCAATCCTTGGGTAAATTGGGTTTCGGAGATGCCGTGCCTGCATTAGTGACAACCTTAGAAGACGCAGACGAAAACATTTTGGTACGTTCTGGTGCCGCTTCTGCCCTTGGTCAAATTAAAGATGCTCGTGCCTTAGTTCCCTTGCGTGCCTTGATCATGGGTGCAAACGAACTCGGTGAAGTGGAAGACATGGCATTGAAGTCTTACAAAATCATCATGGCAGCCAACTGGAAGCAAGTACCTACAGCGAAAGCTGCTAAGTAGTTCTCCAAAGCCTCTATTAAAAAAAGAAGGGGCATTTGCCCCTTCTTTTTCTTGTATTTGCAACGTTTTCCGTCTATTATTGAACTATAAATCTAGGGCTTGTGATCTAAACGTAAGATTTTTCTCATCTCTTGTGTCTCGTCTTAACACATTTCTTAACACATTTCTTAACACATAGCGTTTAAAACTCATAAGCCTTTTCTTAAACTGGAGACTCTTTATTTGTGTCAGGCTTTTCTACTTTAAAGCAACGATGTGCGGACGCCTTCCCAACGGTGATAACGTTCATCCCTAAAGCCAATCGAGACAGCTTGACTTTCCTGCTGGCCTCTTCGATGCTGGGGCGTTTTTTAGTAGGTGCCATGCGATGCATCGCCGATTACCCCACCTTAAACACCAAGAAAGACGACAGCAACGATCAAAAAGTCCAAACCTTCACTGAACGCTTGTTCATGGAAGGTTTAGGGGTACCTGCAGGGTTTTTATTCATCGCTTTGGGGCAGGATGCAGGCTTTAAAATCGCCCAAAAACTGCATCCCCAAAGTCACCCCAAAGCCTTTCTAGAAGCACATCACGCCTTAAATACGCCAGACATCCAAAAAGCCTTCCTCTATACCTTCAATCAAAAAATGTCGCTCAAAGAACTACAAGGCCTCCCAAGCGAAGAGGCTCAACGACGATTAAACACCCTTAAAAACCCCTTACATAAAAACTTATTTGAAGCAGGCAAACAACATCGTTTTGTACAAGCCTTAGAACACTTAAACCCTGACATCAAACTACCCTCTGCCCAATGGAAAAGTCTTGAAACGTTCTTCAGAAGTAATAACCTGAAAACCAATAGCTATGCAATGTTAGGGGGCTTGGTTTTTTCAACTCTCTTTAGTGGGGTAGCTTGGCAGTGGTTGAATGACGGCTTGCTTCGTAAGAAAATCGAACCCCCCTTGGTGAAAATTGCCACGCCCCTAATGTTCAAGAATAAAGCCAACACCAAACTAAAACCCGATGCCCCTGTGCTTCAGCCCAACTACGCCTATGCCTCACAAGGAGGGATGCGTCTATGATGACACGGATTCCGCCAACGTCGCATCAAAATACGTCCCGACCCAGCCCTTTCAAGAACCCTTTTCAAGAAGGGTTAGAAGGCTTGGAAAGTCTAAAAGCACAACGCTTTGTAGGCACTAAATGTGAGTTATTGAAAGAACTTGGTATCAATGCTAGACGCTCCTTGTTTCAAGACACCACCTTCTTCAAGATCGCTTTAGCCCCGATCGCCTCTATTTTTCTGGTAGCGGCTCGTGTAGATATGGCGTTGAAAGCAGCTCAAGCGGCCGAAGCACATCAATCCCATGAAAAGGCTGAATATGCCAAAGAACAAGCATTAATGACCATTACCCGAGAAGTGGCTGGTTTTGGCCTAAGCTTTGGCTTAATCAACCTGCTTAACATTTTAACAGACAAACCTGTACAATCGTTGTTTGGCTATTCGGTAGACAAGCCCGATGTGACGGGCCCCATAAAAGCCTTGAGCCACGCCTTTCAAATCATCATCGGCAAACGTAAGTCGATCATGAAGTCACCCAGAGCATTAGGAGCCGAAACGGTAATTAAATCCCTTGAAGAAGAGGGTTTTCGCCCGAACGCACTTCAAAAAGGCATGCGAAAGATTTTACCTTATTTGGCGTTTAACCCCACGTTAAAAATATTGCCTGAACAAATGAAGGCTGGCATGAAAAACGTGCGCAGTGTCGGCGTCCCCTTATTTTCTGCAGGGGTTTCCATGTACTTAGCGGGCTGGTTACTTGAGCGAACGGCACTACTAAAGACCGATGCCATTCTGGCAAACATCAAACAAAAACATCCGAAAAAACATGCATCACAAGCACGCCTAAAAACAAACGCCTAATTCGTCTTAAGCACTCGAATCGCTTCATCCAAGAGGACATCCTCGCCTTTTTTAGACGCTTGACGAATCCGTTGTTCCGCCAACTTCACATCAGGCGTTAAACCCACATGGTTCAAATCCTGCCCTTGCGGCGTTAAATAATGGGCGACCGTCAAAGTTAGCCCCACAGGGTAAGCCTCTAACGGCACGACTTCTTGCACCATGCCCTTGCCGAACGTTTGGCGTCCCACCAGCAGAGCATTTTTCTGTTCATGCAAGGCCCCCGCCAAGACTTCGCTCGCACTCGCTGAACCTTCATTAATGAGTACCGCCACTTTGCCGTCGTAACTTGTGCCTCGATGCCCCTTATAAATGCGGTCATAAGTCGATCCTCTACCGTCGACTTGCACAATGACTTGTTCACCCAAAAAGAAATCGGCAATTTCAATGGCGTTGCTCAACATGCCTCCGCCGTTATTACGCAAGTCAATAATCAAGTAAGGGCGAGTTCTCACGGCATCTAGGGCGTGGCGAAACTCGTTGGCGATGCCTGCTCCCATAAAGGATTGCAAGCGAATAAAGCCGACATCAGGGTTTTTCGGCACATCGATGACTTGCACGTGGAGCAAGTCAATCTCGTCTCGAATGACTTTGACTTTTTCAGGCTTGGCGTCAGGGGGTTTAATCGTCAAAATCACCGACGTACCCTTCTTGCCACGAATACGTTTAGCGACATTCATGGTCGTCCAGCCTTGAACGCTCACCCCATCAATATGCGTAATAACATCGCCCATCTGCAGGCATTTACACGCCATCGCTGGCGAATTGGGGAGCAAGTTCATAATCGTAATGGCATCATCCACAAGGCTAATTTCAACGCCAATGCCGTAGAGTTTGGATGATAACGCCATGTTTTGCTCGGCGTATTGGTCGGGTCTAAAAAAGTGGGTGTAGGGGTCATTTAGGCTTGCTATGGTTGATTCTATCGCCACAAAAGCATCGTCGATATTTTGGATTTGGTCGTAATAGCGATCTTTCCAGCGAGCGATTTTTTGGTGATTGAAGTGTTCATCCGCATACAGGGTTTCAATCTGTTGCAGAGCTTCGACGAATAGGCGTCGTGCTTGGGGCTGTTGCGCGTTATACACCTTTTCCGTATGAGCGGTTCCTTCCAACGTGCTATGCTGGGGATCCCAAGACTGCCACGCTTCAGGGAGACACGCCCATGTAGAGCTAGCAATGGTTGCCAACAATGCCACCCAAAAGAGGAGCGTCCACAGTGTTTTTACCAGAGGGCTTCGGTGTTTGGCAGGGTTAGAACGACGCATGAGTCTTCCTTTGGATTGGGTAAGCTATGTTTATTGTACATGAAAGTGATTAAAACACCTAAAAGAGACTCCTTTTTCGACCCACGAAAGTCGACTTTTCGACCCACGAAAGTCTGTTTTTTGGCCATGAAAGTCCGATTTCTGTCCATGAAAGTCTGTTTTTTGTCCACGAAAGTCTGTTTTTTGTCCACGAAAGTCCGATTTCTGTCCATGAAAGTCAGAAAAAAAGGAGAGAGAACGGTTTTTTTATGCGTTTTTCAAGGAGCCACTCTTTTTCAGTATGACCTATTTTCAAGCCGTCGCCTAGTGCTAAAACGCCACTATACTGGGGGACATCCCGTTACAAAAACACAGCACTTACTTGTACTGTTTATTTGAATTAAACTCAATCTAAGTTGGTTCGATGCAATAGAAAGACTATAGAAAGTTCTGCAAAAAAAAAGCCCCAACGGAGTGGTGGAATAAAGCCCACCCCTCACAAGTTTAGATTATGAACTTCTTAGACCTATTTAACCAAATCTTACAGAAGATGTAGCGTTCTACTTACGAACCTTCTTGTAAAAGCCGAACTGCACAGGTTTGAAGGATTCTACTTCGTCTAGCAGCTCTTGCTTTTCTTTACTCAAGGCGTTAATCTTCGTCCGCAAGGCATCGTTTTCGCTCTTGGTGCGAATGAGTTCGACGACCACTTCGTCCAACCCAGCGAGACGATCATCCAACAAACGAGACATCTCGTTTAAAATATATTCCTTAGAATGCGTAATGGCTTCCACCACAGAAGAAATACCGCTATTGGTGGCATCGACTTCTAAAGGACTGGCTTCATGGAGGCTAAAGCTCGGCGTGAATTGCATCGCCGTAGAGGTTGTCGTCAACAACTGCACGATTTCAGACAAAGGCTTGCCTTGACGATGCAATTCAATGGCTCGTTTAAGTACATCTAAATCGGCTTGAGCGAAGTTAAGTTGCTGGCTTGTGGCATCGAGTTGAGGGCTCAACTTCAAGACTTGGGACAAATTTTTGAGCGTGCTTTCTTGAATCTGAAATAACTGGCACACATACGACGTGGCGTAAGGATAGATTTGCGTAGTATTCAGCGTCGAAGCATTCATACGGATTTCCTCAATATCATTAAATATAGACTTTCAAATAGTTTACACTAAAACAAGATAAATGGCTAGCCACTTGTCAAGTCCGTATGTTGACGCTTTAATAAAAGGGCTTATCATATAAAAATCTATAAAGGATACAAATAATATGACAACCCAAATCCAAACATGGCAAGGGCAAACCATGACCCCCCTAAGCTTTAAAGAATCGCTCGGGGATGCCAGCATTGGGGGCGTTTCTGTCGCAGAACTCGCCAAAACCTACGGCACCGCCCTATATGTGTTAGACGGCGAAACCTTACGCCACGCCTGCCGTGAGTATCAAGAAACGTTAACACAACATTACACGGCGGGGCATCAAGTGGTCTTAGCCTGTAAATCCAACTTTAATTTGGGCTTGGCGAAACTCATCGCAAGCGAAGGCTTAGGCTGTGATGTCGTTTCCGCTGGGGAACTCATGACCGCCATTCAAGCGGGCATTTCGGGCGACAAAATTGTGTTTAACGGTAATTTAAAGTCTGAAGAAGAAATTGCTTTAGCGATTGATCACAAGGTGAGTCGCATTATCCTAGACAACTTCGATGAAATTGAACGAGTCGCCAAAATCGCCAAAGCCAAGGGCGTAAAAGTTAATGTGCTGGCTCGTGTGGCACCGGGGATTGAGTGCCATACGCATGATTACATCAAAACAGGGCAGAATGATTCCAAGTTTGGCTTTCCGCTCACTCGAGTCGATGAACTCCTAGACGCCGTTTTGAAGCATCCCGAAGCGCTAGACTTCAAAGGCATTCACGGGCATGTCGGCTCGCAGATTTTTGAATTGCGGGCGTATCAAGACTTGGTCACGATTTTCTTTACGGAAATGGATCGTATTCGTCAAAAATACGGCATTACCTTGCCTGACTTAGACTTAGGCGGCGGCTGGGGTATTGCCTACACCCACGCCGATACCCCCTTACCGATTCCCACCTTGATTAAAACGGTCGTTGAAGCCGTGAAGGCGTCGGCAGAAGCCTTGGATTACCCACTGCCTCGCTTGTTGTTTGAACCGGGGCGAAGCTTGATGGCTCGTGCTGGGGTGACGTTGTACACCGTGGGCGGACGAAAAGAAGTCGAAGGTGCCTTGCCCTATATTTCTGTGGACGGCGGTATGGGAGACAACATCCGCCCTGCCTTGTACCAAGCGGAATACTCGGCGTGCGTAGTGAGTCAATTGGGCAAAGCCGTTGCCACAGAAGCCGTAAGGGTTGTGGGCAAGTACTGCGAAAGTGGAGATGTCGTCTTGCGTCACTTTGAAGGGCCTCGCATGGGCAATGGGGATCTCTTGTTGATTTTCGGAACAGGGGCTTATAACTATACCATGGCATCGACCTATAACCGCATTGGACGTCCAGCGATGGTGCTGGTAGAAAACGGTAAGCACGGCTTGCTGGTGGAGCGTGAATCGGTACAAGATCTTCTCGCCTTAGACCGTATCCCTAGCTGGTTGTAGAATAACGACATGATTAATTTCTAACCGTCATACTGTCACTTGCAAAAAAGGCATGGGCAACTTACAATGAAGATACCCCAACTTACAACATTCATTGGAGCGAACCGTGTCAGGGTGGAAACACAGCAGCACACGCGTCCTTTAATGGGTGTAGGAAGGGGCTCTTTTGTGTCAAATCTTTCTGAAAAGCGTTATACTAAGCATACGCACCTTTTAAGAGATGAAGGATTTCGCTTATGATGAACGCTCAAACGCCTTCAACACCTGAAGTGGCTCCCAGCCAAGCCATTAATTACAGTATGGATGAGTTCTTTCGCCTGTCCGCCAAATGTGAAGGGCATCCTGAACAGGTGCAAGCCGTGGCGAGTCTCTTTCAGGCCAAGCTCATCAATTTTCGTATGGTCAAAGAACTGCTTCAATTGTCGACAGCACCCTCTAGTTCGGCTCAAGAGTAAGCGTTTTCTCCATCAATTCAAAGCAAAGTCCACTCAAAGAATCCTGCACAAAGGCGACGGTGGCTCCCCATGGCGTTAGACTGGGGGCTTTTAGTATATGTATCTGAAAAGGCCTAAGGCGATCTAACGTGCTTTTTAAATCGTCGACTTCTAGGCTCAAAAACAGTGGATTCTGCCACTTGCCCTGCTCAACAAGCGGTAACGAAATAGGTAAATCAAGATAAGATTCTAAGACAGACGCTTCCACCAACGCAAAGGTTTGACCACTTGAAGAACGTAGCGTTTGATAACCTTTCACAGCACTAAGCGTTTCAAGTCGAAAACCCAAGCCTTCCACCCAAAAAGCAAGACTTGCTTCAACAGAATCCACCACAAGAATCGTATAACCAATTTGCGTCATTGGCTAAGACACCACAATTTCAGCAGGAGCCGTCTTGCTTTGAGCCTTTGCACAGGCGTCTACAAACTGATGAAAAATCACGCTGGCTTCTTCAGGACCTGGCGACGCTTCAGGGTGAAACTGTACGCTCATTACAGGTAAATGTGCATGTCGCATGCCTTCTACCGTGCCGTCGTTTAGATTCACATGCGTGATAACAATGTCCTGCGCCAAGTGGGCATCGGTCGGGGGACAGACGCCGTAGCTATGATTTTGGCTGGTGATGTAAATCACGCCCGATTCGACGTCTTTCACAGGGTGGTTGCCTCCGTGATGCCCAAATGGCATTTTTTCAGCCGAAAGCCCCAACGCCAAACTTAAAATCTGATGCCCTAGGCAAATTCCAAAAATCGGCATGCCGTTGTCGATACAACGCTTGGCAAGCGTGACGGCTCCCCCTAAACGACGAGGATCCCCTGGCCCATTCGACAAAAAGAGGGCGTCAGGGGCATACGCCAAGACGGCATCATAAGTTGCTGTTGCGGGCAATACCACAATTTCAGCGACCAATTTTTGTAACTGCCGTAAGATGTTTTGCTTAATGCCATAATCCACAACAACCAAGCGGTTCAAGGCGTATAAAAGCCCTTCAATCTGTGTCCCTTTTAAGGTATACGCTTTAGGGGTGCAGACTTGAAAGACGAGATCTTGATCATCTAAGCTAGATTGAGTTTTAACTTCTTCCAAAAAGGCTTGTAGGCGGTGAGTTTGAGTCGTAATGCCGCATTTCAACGCCCCTTCGCTTCGCACGGCACGAGTAATGGCACGCGTGTCCACCCCTTCAATACCCACGATGCCTGCATATTTCAAGGCGGTATCGAGGCATCCTGCGGCTCGCCAGTTAGAAGTCACCTTGCTCAAACGACGCACCACAAAGCCACTGGCGTGCATAGCGGTAGATTCCATATCTTCAGTATTAATCCCTGTATTACCGATTTCAGGCGATGTCATCATCACCACTTGCCCTTTATAGCTCGGATCGGTCAATATCTCTTGATAGCCTGTACAAGCCGTGTTGAAGACGAGTTCGCCGAAAGTCTCGCCTCGTTTGCCTATGGAGTTCCCTTCATAAATAGCCCCGTTTTCTAGTACCAACCAAGCCGTATTATCGTTTGTCGAAGACGCGTTCATTCGAGGATACCTTATTTTTAAGCAGTCACATAAAACTGTCCTTAAAAAACTATTCTAAATTAAACACAATTCAAATGATAGCATGGGTTATTTTGAGGATCTTGCAGAGAGACTGCTAAAAGCCTTTGAGTTCGCCTGCTTTGGGGTTATCCTTGAGTTCTTTGAGATCATAACAATAATACTTGCCCGCGGGAACCAGTTGAGCATCGCTGAAGGCTTTGGCTTCTTTGCTAATCGTTTTTAAAAAACGAAGGGCTTTGACTTGCCCCAAATTGTATTCAGCGACATAATCAAACGCCATAAAACGTAAGGGACCTCCGTGCCAAGGGGAAAGAGGCTGTGTGCCTTGATGTAAAACCAATAAGGCTTGATTTTTCAAAAGGCTGGCTAAAGGAAATACCGCCGTTTTTCCGTTTACGTCTTCCACTTCAAGGAAGTTAATATCCCCTTGAGGCGAAACTTGATTGAGCAATTGTTGAACGGTAATGCCCTGCCATTCGGCTTTAAAAGCCCAGCCATGCTTGGATGCCAAGCGTTTGACTTGGTACGTAATCGGCAAGGTACTCAATTCGACATAAGTGACTTGTTTGGCGTCTTGCACATCGCCCCCAATTTCTAGCGACCATTGTACCGTCGGCGTCTGCGGGAAGCTTTGCCACGGCGAGCTAAACGAAGCAGGCCAGTCCAGCAAGGCAGATTCAGGACTCAAAAGGGTGCTTGCCCCTGTGGGATTTTGTTGTTGCAGTTGTTGATAGACACCAAAAAACATGGTTTATTCCTTTTCATCATAGTCGTTTACTTATTCTACAACAGTTCCCCTAAAAACGCTACAATAGTTGGCACACTGGCTTCGGATCCAAAAGGCGACACTGCCCCTTTCACTTGCTGATGAAAATCCACATCATATAATAAGGTCTGTAAACCTTGCGAAACAGCCTCAACCCCATAACCACAATCCAATACATTGCTCGCTCGTTCTCGACCCGCTTGACGATTGCCAATATTCAAGCACGGCTTTTGGTAAAACGCCGTCTCATAAAGCCCTGAACTTGAATTGCCGACAACGCCTACGCAATGACGCAACGCCTGCTGATAGCGTTCGGCTCCCAAATGTTTGACCCAGTGAATCTGTGAACGGGTCTCTTGAGACTGCTCAATGACCGCTAAAAAATCATCGCCATTCGCATCTTGATTGGGGTAAGTTGCCAAAACTTGCACACCTTCTAAAGACGCCAACGCCTCAAGGCTAGCGTTGAAATAATCCACACTGGTTTTACCTTCGCCACCCACAGGGTGTTGTGTGAAGAGCAAAAAAGGCGTTTGAGGATTCAAGCCCACGTCGTGACAAAAGGCGTCACGAGAAATAGCCGTCACGTTTAAAGCGTTATCCACGGCCAGAGACGGACTTTTTAGAACGTGAGACGCCTCTAATAAGCCTTGTTGAAGGAGGCGTGCTTGACTCTCTTCTGAAAAACAAACGGCATAGGTTGCCAAACTTGAAATCGCAAAACGAAGACGATCATCCACACAACCGCCTTGCGTCAGATCCCCCGCAGCGAGGTGAACCAGCGGTATGCCTTGCGAAAAAGTCGCCAACGCAATACCCATCGCTTCCATACGATCCCCTAAAACCAGCACAGCATCAGGCGTTGAAAGTGCTTCAAAGGCGTGAGTCATGGCCATTTGATGCGAACTGATTTGTGAAGAAACCTGATGAGACGTCCCTTTAGGAAGGCTTAAAATAAAGGATTGAATGCCTTGTAGCTCTTGCGTTTCAGCGAAACTTTCCGCATTATGCAGATGCTCGCCCCCGATGAGCAATGTCACTTCAAAATTAACGTGAGCGTGCAAACCCACCAGTAAAGGATGCAACAAACCGTATTCCGCACGGTTGCCTGTAAACACCCACAGGTTCTTAGTCGGCACTGGCAAGCCGTCCTTCATAGAGCTTGTCCCACACCTGTTGTTGAAACAGGAATTCGAGTATTTCAACATAACGCTTCGCCTCTTGAGGCGTCGCCCCCCATGCGTAAAGCCCGTGTCCCTGAATGAAAAAAGCAGGAATCATTAAGGCGTCCCACAAGGGTTCAAGCACCGTGCATAGATCTTGCATCGATTGCGTATTGGGTAGAACAGGCAAGCCCACTTCCACTTCATGTGTCGGCAAGCCCAAGCCTTTGATCATTTCAATGGCAGGCAGGTTGATCAGTGTCACTTGGGGGGCTTGGTAACGAGACAACCACGTGCCGTATGGCGGATGCACATGATACACGACGTTTGCCGTTTCAATATGTTGATAAATCGCTTCATGCACCAAGCTTTCATCCGAAGGCTTGCGGGCTTCGTTGGGGTTGACGTAAGTCAAACCAGCCCCGAGATGTATAAAATTTTCTACGCTTAGATTCCCCTTATCTAAACCGCTGGCGGTGACCCAGTAGGTGTTTTCAGCGCCCCCATTGTCTTCATGCCCTCGTATCGAAAAATTTCCTGATGTCCCGAACAACCAGCCTCGTGCGTAAAAGTCTTTCGCATCTTGGCAGACGTTGTCTAGTGGGTGGGGGTGTTGAACATCCGAAGATTTAGACAATGAGGCATTTAGAAGATTAAAAATCATAAGGACTCCCTTATCTATCATAGGTTTCTGATTACCCTAGATTAGCAAAAGACGGCGAGTTCGGCAAGGGACGTCGGCGTAAATCATCCATTTGCTGATATAGTGTTTTAAAGAATTAAGCAGACGTTAGGCTATTCTAGGAGCCTATATTTTTTTGTGCGGGCGTGTAGTGAGACCTACATAACCAAACAAAAAAATCGTAGCGACAACGAAGAGACAACGTATGGTTATTTATTTAAAATACTATATATTTGGTGGTTACACCCCCAAGTACTCGCAAATGGCGGATTCGTCTGCAGGCAGACTCACCCGAGCCACCTCTTTCGTCCCGACCAAGACCGCATTGTCAGGATCCTTCAAGCCGTTGCCTGTTAAAATACACACCACCGTTGAATGAGGCTTTACACGCCCTTCCGCACAAGCTTTCATCAAACCTGCCACACTCGCCGCCGATGCTGGCTCACAAAACACGCCTTCATGCCGAGCGAGGCATGAATACGCCCCTAAAATATCGGCATCCGTGACTAAATCAATGTGTCCACCGCTTTCGTCTCTGGCATCGGTTGCCCCTTGCCAACTGGCTGGGTTGCCAATACGAATGGCGGTCGCCACCGTTTCAGGATGCTCCACCGCATGCCCACGCACGATAGGGGCTGCCCCTTCAGCTTGATAGCCCATCATCACAGGGAGCTGGCTGATTTTGCCCAAGTCGTGATATTTCTTAAATCCTGCCCAATACGCCGTAATGTTGCCTGCATTGCCCACAGGAATGAAGAATTGATCGGGGGCTTGGCCAAGGGCATCGCAGATTTCCCACGCCCCTGATTGTTGCCCCAAAATACGGTAAGGGTTAATGGAATTGACCACCGCGAGGCGTTTGTCACGCTCACCAAGCATCCGCACGATGTTGAGGGCTTGGTCGAAATTGCCCGCAATTTCGATGATGCTGGCTCCGTACATCAGGGCTTGGCTCAATTTGCCTAAGGCAATTTTGCCTTCAGGAATAATCACCAGCGATTTCAATCTCGCCCGAGTCGCATAAGCAGCACAAGCGGCAGACGTATTGCCTGTAGAGGCACACACCACCGTTTCGGCGCCGTCGAACTTGGCTTGAGACACGGCATAGGTCATGCCACGATCCTTGAAACTGCCTGTGGGGTTTAAGCCTTCGTATTTCAGGTAGACTTTCAAGCCTTCCACGCCCAAGCAATTGGCGAGTCGTAAGGCAGGGATGAGAGGCGTATTGCCTTCGTGGAGGCTCACGACGGGGTAGTCATCCGTAAAGCCGTAGAGGTCTTGGTATTGATTTAAAATGCCAGTGTACATGGGCGTGTGTCCTTTGCAAAGTGAAGATATGTAACATTTTAGCATAGATATAAGATGTTATTGACACATTGTATATTTTTAATTACTATTTTTAGTGTAGTAATAATTCTCTTACAAAGGTTAAACCTAGATGCTTTCAACACTAAAATCAATGAATACTCATAATACATCGCAACAACGCCAAGGGGCTTTACATATTGCCAATATAGCTGCAAAAAATGGGAAAGGTTTAATTCGAATATTTGAAGTCAATCCAAGCGACGCTCATTTTCAAGAGGATGCACAACAAATACTAAACTTATATCAACCTGCTTTTGAATTAGCAACTCAGGGCTGTAGTGTAAGTAGTTGTTTTACAGCAATTTGTCAAAGCTTAGGTTTTGTAAAATCTAACGTTCTACAAGTACCAACAAATGAAGAGTTTGGTATGGAAGAACGTTTTTTATTTGCTGTTAAAGATTCAAAAATGGCAGGTTTTACCAATACAAGTACCTTATTTTTCCAAGAATCCCGATTGTGTAAAATCAATGTTTTGGGTTCTTATCTTCCTAAGGTAGGTAGATCTCTTTTGAGCTTGATTGCTAAAAATGAAAAAAGTAGCGAATTTGCAGCCGATCAGATGTCAGATGATATGACTTCTCATGTCATGCGAGATGGGAAGTTACGAAAACTTCCCTCTTTAAGTCAATATTATGAACAACTAGGGGCTATCCCCTATCGACCTGAAGGAATAGATTTACCTCCAGACCATCCTACTCGTAAATTGTCCACTAATAAAATTCAAGAATTATGTACACAATCTCTGAAAAATATAACCATTCATCAAGAACCCAAATCTGAACCACTTAACATTTCGGGTTTATACATATAGGCTTACAACACCCTCAACACGCAATCCACCGCCTGCGTCGAAGCGAGCGAGCGAATGGCGGACAATGCCTCCTGCACCGACGATTCTTGGGCGATGTGCGTGACCACCATTAAGCTCGTGTGCGGATTGTTCTGCGGATTCGGCAACTGTAAGAAGGACTCCAGACTCACGCCAGCATTGCCAAACGCCGTGCCCAACGCCGCTAAAACCCCCGGTTCGTCGGCGGTGGTCATACGAATATAATAACGATTGGTGGTTTCGCCAATGGGTTGTAGCACCGCAGGCTCTTTTAAGTCTAAGACCATACCAGCAGCGGTTTTTGGATTACCGGCTTCTAAATCCGCCACAATCGCCAACACATCCCCCATCACAGAACTGGCGGTGGGAAGCTCACCCGCTCCCTTACCTGAAAACATGGCGTCACCGACGGCATCGCCACGCACCCAAATGGCGTTATACTCATTATGCACGCTTGAAAGCGGATGCGCATTTGGCACCAACATCGGATGCACCCGCACATCGGGGCGTTCATTTTTCAAGCGAGCCAACGCCACCAAGCGAATCGTGTAGCCAAACTGCTTAGCATACTCCACTTCCCGTGGCGTAATCGGCGTAATGCCTTCCACCGTCATATCATGCACGTTCACCCAATGCCCCGTGGCAAGTCCTGCTAAAATCGCAATTTTATAGGCGGCATCAAAGCCTTCAACATCACTGGTGGGGTCGGCTTCGGCGTATCCGAGGGCTTTGGCTTTGTCCAAAGCCGCCTCATACGTCCAGGCGTCTTGCATCATGCGAGTCAAAATATAGTTAGTCGTGCCGTTTAAAATACCAGCAATTTCTTCAATTTGATTCGACGCCAAGCCCATTTTCAGAGGCGTGACAATCGGTACACCGCCCGCAACGGCGGCTTCAAAAAGCAGGCTGACCTCATGCTTTTTGGCTAACGCAAACAATTGGGGTCCATGTTGAGCGATCAAGGCTTTGTTGGCGGTGACGACATGCTTGCCTGCTTGAATCGCCGATTCGAGCAATTGTTTTGTTCCTTCAACGCCTCCTGCCACTTCAATCAAAATATCAATATCAGGATGCACCGCCACCGCTTGAGCATCCAGCGTTAGTAGTGATGTATCTAAACCGTCGATGCCTCGATCTTTTTCAAGATTCTGCACCGCAACAGCGACGACTTCAAGCTGAGGCAAGCGTTGAATGAGCTTATAAGTGCCTTGCCCGACCGTGCCTAGTCCGATCATGCCAATTTTTAGAGTTTTTTTTGAGGGATTCATGGGGTAAACATCCTATACAATTAAAATTGTCTTGCTTCAAGGTGACGAGGTTTTCGGCACCGTGGTGATGACAATGGCGTGGAGCAGTGCTTGGGTAGATTCTATTTTATCACAAATGGCGTGATTGGCATCCTTGCCTTGTTCCCTATTACTTAAGGCATTTTCTAAAAGCCTTAAACACGTGGCAAGCGTCGTGCCTGTGGTCATAAAGTCATCCACCACAATCAGCACAGGTTGGATGCTTTGACGCTTTAACGCTTCCACAAAAGACGCCTTAAGCCTAAAGCGGTTTTGCATCAACTGTTTTCGCTCCGAAATACTCTGGCTATGGTGCAGGGACTTTCGTTCATCGGGGTTGTTTAGAAAGGCGTCTTGAAACTCAAGGGCATCTGCAAAGTAACGCCAGCCCTGCTTTTGACAAAGCGGTTCTAAAAAAGGGGCAAACACATTCGGTCTTCCTACTTGAAAGGGCGGATGCAAGACCCAAATAGGGTGTCCTTCTTCAAAAGGAGGCATCATCGCAAGGGCTTGCTGAAAGGCAATTTCGATTAAAAACAAATGACCGTAACGCTTGTAAAACTTAACGCCATACCAAATGCGTTGAATCCGACGATTCCATGAAAATAATCGTAGAACAGATATATCCCCTTGTATAAAATCTAGATACTCTGGTTTAAACTGCAAGCTTTCACAACAGGAAAAACAAATTTCATAAGCCTCTTGCACCACTTTACACTTGGGGCAATGCGGTGTGCCAAAGAGGGCGTGAAGCTCCTGAAAGAAATTTAAAAATAAAAAGGACGTTTTTTTCACAATAGCCTCTAATAAAGACAACAAAAATATCCATGAACGAATCCGTGTGACATCCTTACACTTTAAAGTGTAGCCAAAGTGCTCATGCAAGCGAAGGCGGCAAGGAAGGGTTATACTCATTATATAAGCAAATGCTTAAAAAAACGTCCTTTTTCTTTGAAGAGCTTAGAACCCATCTTTCTATTTTTTTAACCAATTTTACCTAATTTCGTCACTCGCCTTGACGTCTCTGACGTCAAACAATAGGGATGCGTTCTGTTGTACAACGCATCCCTATTGACGGCGGGCTTTTTCTTACAAAAGCCCTTATTGAATAAAGAACTAAGCTTCGACTGAATGACCTTTAAACTTGGTCGCCATGGCTTCGGCTAAGCTAGCAGGCATTGGCTCATAGTGTGCAAACTCCATACTGAAGGTACCGCGTCCTTGCGTTTTTGAGCGTAAATCGGTGGCGTAACCAAACATTTCACCCAAAGGCACAGTCGCACGAATTACCGTACTGCCTGTTCCTGCAATAGAATCCATACCTTCCATGCGTCCACGACGGCTGGAAAGATCGCCGATGACATCACCCATGAAGTCATCAGGCACTTCAACTTCCACCTTCATGGTCGGTTCAAGCAATTGAGGACCCGCTTTAGGAACACCCGCTTTCAACGCCATGGAACCCGCAATTTTAAACGCCATTTCGCTGGAATCTACATCGTGGTAACTGCCGTCGTACAAGGTGGCTTTCACATCGATCAATTCAAACCCAGCGATGACGCCTCCCTTAAGGGCTTCTTCAACCCCTTTGGAAACAGGCCCGATAAACTCTTTCGGTACCACACCACCAACGATTTTGTTTTCAAAGACATAACCCGTACCACGCTCAAGCGGTTCTAAACGCAACCAAACATGACCGAATTGACCACGCCCACCTGATTGGCGAACGAACTTGCCTTCGACTTCCACCATTTTGGTAATGGTTTCACGGTACGCAACCTGAGGCTTGCCGACGCTCGCGTTGACTTTAAATTCACGCAACAAACGGTCCACAATAATCTCAAGGTGAAGTTCACCCATCCCCGCAATAACGGTTTGAGACGATTCTTCATCCACACGCACACGGAAGGTCGGATCTTCTTCGGCTAGTTTAATCAAGCTCATGGAAAGTTTGTCTTGATCCGCTTTTGAGTTTGGTTCAATCGCGACTTCAATAACGGGTTCTGGAATGAAAATCGATTCCAAAATAACTTCTTGCCCTTCAGCGGTGAGGGTGTCTCCTGTGGTGGTGTTTTTAAAGCCCACACAAGCGAAAATATCACCAGCGCGTACTTCATCAATTTCTACACGAGCATCGGCGTGCATTTGCACAATGCGACTAACCCGTTCTTTTTTGCCTTTGGTGGCGTTCATCACGTAGCTTCCGCCACTCATCACACCACTATAAGCACGACAAAAGGTCAAACGACCCACAAAAGGATCCGTCATAATTTTAAAGGCCAGCGCTGAAAACGGCTCATCATCACGAGAATGACGCACAATTTTAGTTTCATGATCCATTGCCACCCCTTCAATCGGAGGCACATCATTTGGTGCTGGCAAGTAATCAATAACCGCATCCAACAACGGCTGAACGCCTTTGTTTTTAAAGGCGGTTCCACATAAAACAGGCACAATTTTTACATCAATAACGGCTTGACGCAAGGCTTTTTTAAGCTCAGCGACGCTGATTTCTTCACCACCCAAGTAGCGATCCATCAACGCATCGTCATGTTCCACAACCGCTTCCATAAGCACTTCACGAGCAATCGTGGCATCATCAAGCATGTCTGCAGGAATGGCTTCAATGCGAATATCTTTACCAATATCGTCATAGAAACGAATGGCGTTAAACTCAACCAAATCCACCATGCCTAAGAAGTTTTCTTCCGAACCAATGGGCAACTGAATGGGTACAGCGTTAGCTTTTAAGCGATCCCGCATTTGAGCGACGACTCGTGTGAAGTTGGCTCCAGTACGGTCCATCTTGTTGACAAAAGCCATACGAGGCACTTTGTAGCGATCCGCTTGACGCCACACGGTTTCAGACTGAGGCTGAACGCCACCGACTGAACAGAACACCGCACAAACGCCGTCTAACACGCGCAAGGAACGTTCCACTTCAATGGTGAAATCTACGTGACCAGGGGTGTCGATAATGTTGATCTGACAGTCTTTCCAAGATGTTGTAATCGCAGCGGAGGTAATGGTAATACCACGTTCACGTTCTTGTTCCATCCAGTCGGTAACAGCGTTACCGTCGTGGACTTCACCAATTTTGTGTACTTTACCTGAATAGAACAAAATACGTTCTGTTGTGGTGGTTTTACCAGCGTCAATGTGAGCAGCAATACCGATGTTACGGATTTTTTCAAGGGGGGTTTTACGAGCCACGAGCGTGATTCCTCTGTATTTTAGGGACAACGAAACAAATAATACACCTATTATAACCCAAAATAAGTAAAGTCCAATGAAATTTTATTAGGTTTTTAGCATAAAAAAGGCTTTACAGCGTTTTATGTCTATGATAAATTATCAATAATTACTTAAACTCTATGAATGAATTAAAAAAATGACTGCGTTTTCTTTCCTTTTCTCTACAACACGAATGTGATACAAAGCTTTTGATTAAAGGCTTATTCGAACTACACCCACTAACACATCACATTATTTTATATTTTCAGGAAGCGTTTGTCCGATGAGTGATTCTTATCGATGTTTACTACTGAATAAACATCTCTCTCCCCATACACCCCATATTACCCCCATAGCCTACCCTTCTGATCTGGACAAGGCGGACTTGGTGTCTCTTCCAACGACCATTACCCCCAGTTCCACCCCAGAACAAAAAAAACGAGCCACGAAACAAAAAGAATCCCCCAAATCGCATTGGATGACCAACGCAGGCTACGCCCTTTACGCCGGCTCGGGTGCCATTAAAACCGTTTCAAGCTTACAAAGAGCTATTGGGCATGACAATCCCACCTTGATTTTAGGAAACATAGGCTTATTGGCCTCCTTTCCAGCGGTTTTTTTGTCTCATGGTTTTTATGCCAAAGCCTTCATGTTGGTGGCGAATCATTTGTCTGAAATGGCTGAAGCCGCTGTAGGCTATAACGATCGGGTGACTTCAGCAGCAAATGAAGCGAGAAAACACGGAAATACTGTAGAATCATTTGAAACAACAGGCTTACTTGGCATGAAGACATGGCTTAATGGTGGTTTAGTAAAACGTTACCTTACCTTAAGACCGACCCCCACCGACCATCAAAATATGCGAGCCTTTTTTGATTATGTGGGTAAGGATCTCCATTGTGCCAGCCAACAAGCAGGGGCGTCTATTCAAGCAGGAGGTAAACTATTACAAGAATTTGGCAAAAAAGTCGTGAACCCCTCTTACCAAATCCGTTTGCCTGAACGCTTTCATGTGGATTCACTTGCCAATGGAGATGCTCGTAACATTCAGATTCAACGTAACCTTTACCATGCCGAAACGACCGGAGCCTTCGGCGGTATTGTGGGTGTAGGTATTGAAACTCTTGCGGAAACATTAGGCGTAAATCAGATTGCAAAAATTTTCACGCGTCCTGCTTTATTGGTCGCTAACTTACTTCAAACGACAGGGGCTTTATGTTCCGCCAAGCAGATTTGGCTTAGAACGGATGCTCAGAAACAACAAAATGCTAAATTTAAAAATATAGCTCTTCAAGAAGCAGGGGGAACGGTGCTTGAAGCCGTGGGAGCCGCGAGTTGGTCGAACGACTGGTTATTGGGGATTTTTCGCTTAGGTTCGGCATTGAGAATGCCTTATCGTAAATATAAAACCCTGCTAGACAAAGATGCTGAGGGTAACATTGTAGAAGTCAAAGTCATTACGGAGGACATAAAAAATGCTTTAAAAAGTGAAGAGCAGTCCTTTTGGGCGGACGTGGTGTCTGCTGTCTTGATTCTAGGCGCGCCTCTGGTGGCGTGGTGGGAAAAGAAACATCACACCACCCTGAACCCCATTGAACGCAGTAAGCACAAGCCCACGTCTAACAAAAAGCCTATTCAAAAACCTGTGGCTGTCCACGCTTAATATAGTGTTTTCGCTTCTGCAAAGCAAGAGGCAATACCTGCTTCAATCAAGGCGTGCGTCTCTTCCACCGAACGACCACTTTCAAACGGAATCAATTCCCCCACCACCACAGAGGCCTTCTTGTCCTTGATATAAATCCCCATCGGAAGAAGGTCGGCTTGATTTTTCTTCCCCAGTTGAGCCGCCCCTTCTTTCATGGGCAAGAGTTCTTCACCATTGCCACGAGTCCCTTCAGGAAACATGCAAAAGACCCAATTAGGAGCATTCATAATATTTTTAATGGATTTCAACGTGTTTTTTTCTAAGCCTTTTTTACGATCCACCGAAACCACGGCGGTCGACGTAAAATAAAAACGCCCGAAAGGATGCTCATACAGTTCCTTTTTTGCCAAAAAGCTAAAATAGGCACCAATCGGAAAAATCCCCACCACAATGGGGATATCAAAGCTATGCGAATGATTTGACACCACCAGCGTTCGTGGAGAAAAGGCAAAGTCCTTTAAAGGCGTGCGGAAGTGAATTTTGGTTTTATGCAGAATGCGGACTCGAAAGGCGTTGATTAAAATCGAGAAGCGGTTCCACAACAGGGTATAAGGACTCGCCATTTGCTCAGGCGTCACCAAGTTGCTGGGGTTCGGATTAAACGGATTGTAAATATACATTAAAGCCATTCCTTTACACGGTTTGCAAGCGGTTTAACAAGGCATAAAATGACGGAAACGACACATTCACAATACTCGGATCGTCCAAGTCCCAAAGCGTGGCATTTTTGGGGTTTCGCTGATTGTGAATGAGATTCATCACGCTTAACGCCATCGCAATGCGGTGATCGTGCCACGCACTCAAAGGAGTTGTGGCGTCTTTTGGCAAGCACAAATCGGGATTGCCCTGCATGACTAAGCCATCTTCAAAGAGTTCGACGTTTAAGCCAAGCTTGGCGAATTCAGTCGCCACCGCAAGCAAACGGTCGCTTTCTTTCGCTCGTAATTCTTCAGCCCCCTTGACAGTGAGCGTGCCGTCTAACCACGCACAAGCCACCGCTAAAATCGGGATTTCATCCACCATCGCAGGAATATCCACGGCTTGGAGCGTTAAATCACCCTTCAGTTCACACGCTTGCACTCGAACATGCCCCACAGGTTCGCCCCCGATGACACGTTCATTTTCGATACTGATTTTGGCACCGATTTTCATCAACGCCTCAAACAAGCCGATGCGTTGTGGATTCAAGCCCACATCTTCAATCAAAATATCAGAGTTCGGACTCAACAAGGCCGCCACCATAGGAAAGGCTGCGGAAGAAGCATCCGAAGGTACTAGAAAATCGACGGGTTTTAAAACGTCGATTTGACGAGCCTTTAAGTGAATCACGCCAGCGTCATTGACGCTAATATCCGCCCCCATGGCACGAAGCATGCGCTCGCTGTGATCCCGACTGGGCAGGGGTTCTTCAATCGTGGTGTCTTCAGTCGCAAATAATCCAGCCAATAATACCGCTGATTTTACTTGAGCCGAGGCAATCGGCATGACATAATGAATACCCTTTAAACCTGTTTCATTTGGCACAAAGGTCATGGGGGCAAGCGTGTTGTGTTGCTTGCCGAACCATGTGGCTCCCATTTGAGACAAGGGCTTCATCACACGCCCCATCGGGCGTTTAACGAGGCTTTTATCCCCACTCATCACCGCATAACGATTCTGCCCTGAAATCAATCCACTCATTAGGCGAATCGTCGTGCCTGAATTGCCACAATCTAGCACGTGGTCGGCTTCTTGCCATTGCGTTAAACCTTTGACTTGCCAATGCCCTGTGCTTGCATCCACAAGTGTTATTTCTACCCCCAACTGACGCAAAACATCTCGGGTGGAAAAGACGTCCGCACTGGGGAGCAAGCCCCGCACTTGGCTGGTCGCATCAACCAACCCCGCCAGCATCAGGCTACGGTGGCTAATGGATTTGTCCCCTGGCACTTTAAACGTGCCGTGCAAACCGTGGGGCGTTTCGATTTTCTGAAGGGTGAGGGAGTCGTTTTTTTGTGTTTCTATGGCGTTCATTAGAATTCTTTCTGATTCTTTTTAGGCATTGCTTATGCTAAAGTATTGGACAACTACTGTTAGACAAGGATGCACGGATGATGTTTTCATTCTCTCACAAAGAAAATCGCAAAACAAAAGTTCCAACCCCCTGCATGGCGTTTGATGCCTTAAAGGTCGCCGTCTTAGCGTGGGTGCAAGAGGCAACGCATCCGCAACGGCTTTTGGTCGTCAGTGATAGCCTACTCGTGCAACGCTTAGCAGAGGAACTTTCCCCGCTTGAGAACTTTACGACTCTCAATGGGGATGAAGCCCCTGCCACTCGTAAGCAACGAACTCGCCTATGGCTGAACTCGCCCAGCATGAAGCTGGTGCTAAGTGAGCAAGAAGCTTGGCGTTTGTGGAAGACGCATCCTCTAGCAGAAGCCTTACAATGGGTCATACCCCCTTTTAAAGCAACGCCTATCAAAACCATTTGTAAGCCACTCTCTTTTCAGATATTCCCTCTGATGCCTCAACTGATGAAACGCCACTTAACGACGAATCCCTCTCATCGCTTGATTTGGATTGTCGACGGTCTGCCTGCTTATGAGCGCCCGCAGGTGGGTGCCTTTGCAAACGCAAAAACCGCATGGCAAGAAGAGATGACGCTTTCTCGACTTCATACCCTTGAAGATGCCCTTACCACAGGTGAAGTCACCGTGTTATGTGTGGATATTCACAGTTTACAAGCCTTACATTTACCAACTCATGGTGTGGAAGGTCAAACGTTACGTTATCACGCCGTTTATGAGAGCAAGCATCCGTGCCAGTCGTGGAAAGATATAGCAACCATGCATCCATGGGCAAGCTTTACGAGGCATCCGCATGAGTGGTGGCGGTGGCTTTAAGGAAGCTCCCTTGAATCGATTAAAGGGTCTACGTTTGCCTTGCCTGAGAACATGCCAAAGCACTAAAGTATTCGGGGAAATTTTGCTTGGCTTGAAGCACCGTAATGTCCCGTCCGGCTTGATTTAAAATCGCTCGGTTACGTTGGTTGGTTTCGACTTGACGCTTTTCCGCTTCTGGCGAATGACGATATGCGGAATACACGATCCCTGCAGCTGAACCTAGTCCCATTAAGAGCGGAAACCACTTAGAGAATAACGGTCGTTGACCTTCAAGAACTTCACGTGCTTGAAGGTGTTTGAAGCCTGCCAAGGCATGATGCAAATCCGCGACAGACGCATTCGCATTGGCTTGAATACGGGTGAGTATTGCTTTGGCTTCGTTCGATAAGGATTTATCCTTCAAAGCGGTGGAGATTTCACCCCACAACTCATTTTTTGGTGTTTCTTCGGGTATGGAGGCTAAATTGGTATGGCTATGGGCTTCCGCACTTAATCTTTGATAGTCATACCTATTGGTGAATCTTTGATAGGCATTGTCAAACAGTGCGAAAACTCCCGCAACCAAGATTCCATCAATGAAAGCGAACACAAAGCTTTGTTTTTCAACAAGTTCTTTCGCTTGTTGAGGGTTGCCTACCTGTTCAGACAAGAACATATCAGGACTAGAATATTGCTTCGCCACTTGTGTGGCTTCCATTTGATTTAAGGCTTCATTTAAGCGTTTTTTAGCATCCAGCTGGGGGGTGGGGATGGATTGAACTTCAGAAGAAGGTTCAAGCATCATAAACACGGTGGTTTCTTCTTCGCTAAAAGCAGGCAAGGGGCGATCTGCGGGGGGCAAAGCCGTGGATGGTTGAAAGCGAGAAGAAATAGCGGGAAACAACATGGGGCGAATCCTTTGGGGTTGGAAGAGAAAAGCGTAGTCTAAATCTACCACACCCCCCTGCCCAAGTCAAGCCTGACAGCGGGAAGCGATTAGAGTTACAATTTAGAGTTGTTCAGCTAAAGAGGGATCATAGATCAGGCGCTTTAATTCCACTAAGGCATCATCTTTCATTTCACGAACCCTATTATAACCAAGCTTTAACTGGCTGGCTATTGTTCTCAATCCTTTATTCTCCTCACCATTTAGCCCAAAATAAAGAACTAAAATTTGTTGTGTTTGTTCATCAAGCTTTCCTAATGCGGCCTTTAGAGCATCTTGAGCAACTTGCTTCCGCATATATTCTTCAGGCGTTTGACTAGTGCTATCGGCAATAAAATCACCTAACTGTGAATCTGTGTCCTGATAAATGGGGGTTTCTAACGATAGCTGTGTACGGGTAGCTGTTAGAATCATCTGAACTAACTCATCACTCTCTTGAACCCTTTGGCCGAGTTCTATTGTGCTAGGGGGTCTGCCGAGTTCTTGAGTAAGCTCTTTAGCTGCTGTTCGCAATCTCCAGTATATTTCATGAACACCCTCGGGAAGTCGAATAGGAAGAGCTGTCTTCTTAATAGCTCTCGGGACATCTCGGCGGATCCACGGCGTGGCATAGGTTGAAAACTTATTGCCCTTTGTGGGGTCAAATAACTCTGCTGCTCCAGCTAAGCCCGCGCTCCCTTCTTGAATTAGGTCTGGTAACTCTAATCCGTTACCCTGATATTTTTTCGCGATAGACACCACCAAACGCAAATTCGCACTCACCATTCTGTCATGCGCCCGCTTGGCAACTCGTACTCTTTTAATCTCGTCTGGGTTTAACTTTAGACTACCAGATACATTATTTCTCGCATGGTATGCGTTAAGTATATCGTCTAATCCTGGATTTGTGATTACTTTACCTTTAGAGTCCAGAATTTCGCCTAATTCCTTTTTGAGTTGGTAAAGGTATTCTTTAAGTAAAGCGGTAAATCCTGGATTTTCGATTACTTCTTTCTTGGAGTTTAGAATTGGGGGTATTTGCTGTCTAAGACCTTGAAGTATCTCCCAGCCCGCCTGGATTTGGCGAGCCAACTCAATTTCTTCGTCAGGCCTAAGCAACTTCACACGCCCTATAGCGTTGAGGTAGTCTTGAATATTATTCCCAGTTCTTTGTGTTGGGCGAAAATGATCCGTCGTGCTTTGATTTAGGGATGACCCATACGCCCTGCTTGCTTGTGTTGGATTGTGTTGATTGAGAGACGGCTTGTAAGTAGACGTTCGAGACGCAGACAAAATGATATTCATATTAAAGTAATCCTAGATATTAGAGAGACAGCACCCAAGAAGTATAGTAAGGAAACAGGCCTAAGTCAAGAAGAACTTAGGCCTGTTTTAGAATAGTTTATTCAATGTATTCCCGCAAGCGACGACTGCGGTTGGGGTGACGCAACTTACGCAAGGCCTTGGCTTCAATTTGACGAATGCGTTCACGCGTGACGCCAAACAACTGCCCCACTTCTTCAAGCGTGCGTTGACGACCGTCATCCAGCCCAAAACGCAAACGCAACACATCTCGCTCCCGCAAGGAAAGTCCCGCCAAGACTTCGGTCAAATCTTCACGCAACAGTTCATGGGCCACGCTTTGAGCAGGGGCTTCGGCTTCACGATCTTCAATGAAATCACCCAAGCGAGAATCTTCTTCTTTACCAATCGGTGTTTCAAGCGACAACGGTTCTTGAGCGACTTTGATAATTTCACGCAACTTGTTAATCGAAATCGTCATGCTGGCAGCGAGTTCTTCTTCACTGGGTTTGCGTCCCAATTCTTGCGCCAGTTGACGGGTCTTTTTACGGAGCTTGTTAATCGTTTCCACCATGTGAACAGGTATGCGAATCGTACGGCTTGATCTGCAATGGCGCGGGTAATGGCTTGACGGATCCACCAGGTGGCATAGGTCGAAAACTTATAGCCCCGTTCGTGGTCAAACTTTTCAGCGGCACGAATTAAGCCCAAGTTCCCTTCTTGAATGAGATCCAAGAACAGCATGCCTCGTCCCACGTATTTTTTGGCGATTGAAACAACCAAACGCAAGTTGGCTTGTACCAATTTCTTTTTGGCTCGTAAGCCACCTTCGCCACCTTCAGCGATTTTTCGGGCAAACTCAATTTCTTCGTCTGCGGTGAGCAAGTTAATACGCCCAATTTCACGCAGGTACATGCGAACAGGGTCGTCCACGACGACGCCTTTGGTGTCGGCGGAAAAGTCTACGGTGTCGTCATCCGTATTGGCAAGCAAGCTGTTAATCACAACGGGGTTGCCGTGATTGAACAACGAAGCACTTTCATCTTTCATAAAATCATCAAGGCCCACATCGTCATGCGTGCTACGTTCAGAACGGTCGATGAGATCAATGAGGGCATCATCACTTTTGGTAGATCGTCGTTTCATCATAGAAAGCGTACATCCTTTGATTTTGAGGGGGAAAATTACAGAAAGCAGGCAACACACGCTGCCAATAAAGGGGTTTATCATTAAGAGATTGTATCTCTTACCTCTTATGTCTGCTTAAAAGAGCCTCAATCTCATCTTGTGCTAGTACAATGTCCCTATATGTAAATATCTTTACAATTCTAGCGATTTCTTTGCTTGACGAGACCTTTTTCACAAATCACTCGGGAAATTATCATAGCATAAAGTATAAAAAAGGCGACTACTTCTTATTTGAATATTTTTGTACTATAATTCTACAGAATAGGTTCTGCAAAATTTTCAAGGACGCTTATGTCTCAAACCCTTTCTTTCCAAGACGCTGCTGAGCAAGTCAAGCAACAACTCAATGTGCTAGACACCATTGGGCGTTTTGTGTCGCTCAAAAAACGAGGGCGCTCCCACTTGGGACTCTGCCCCTTTCACAATGAACGCACGCCGTCTTTCAATGTTTCGGCAGAAAAAGGCTTTTTCAAATGCTTTGGATGCGGTGAAAGTGGCGATGCCATTAGCTTTTTAATGAAAATTGAACATAAAACCTATGGCGAAATCATTCGTGAACAAGCGGATGAAATGGGTTTTCAAATTCGCTACAGCGATAGTGCGGAAGATCAAGCCAAATACGTCCAAAAAACGGAAGAACGTGAACGCCTGTGGGATGTTCTTCACAACGCAGGGCAGTGGTTTCATATGCAAATCCAAACCCCTGAACATGCACTGGTTCGTGACTATCTAAGCAATCGAGGCACGTCAACCGATGCCCTTAAACGCTTTCAGCTCGGCTATGCCCCTGAATCGTGGGAAGCTCTCACCAGCTATCTTCACACGGCTTGCCCCCATGTCGCCACCGATGCGTCTATTTTGGAGCGTGCCAGTGTCGCAGGCGTGCGAGACAACGGCAAAGGCTTTTACGACAAGTTTCGCCATCGTTTGATGGTGCCGATTCACGATCTAAAGGGTCACATCGTGGGTTTTGGCGGACGTGCTTTGGGAGACGATCAACAGCCCAAGTACCTCAATTCCAGCGAATCAATGATTTATCAAAAAAGCCAGATTTTATACGGTTTATTTCAAGCGAAAGAAGCGATCCGCAAGCGTAAACGAGCCGTTGTCATGGAAGGCTACTTTGATGTGATTGCTTCTCACATGGCGGGTTTGGAAGAAGCCGTCGCCACTTGTGGAACGGCGTTAACCGAAGCTCATATTCCCTTATTGATTAAGTCGGGGGTGGAAACGCTTTACCTATGCTTTGACAGCGATTCCGCTGGACGTAATGCGGCGTTGAGTGCGTTGGAGCGGTTGGATCCGTGGATTCAACGGCAAACGCTTAAAATACGGGTCTTAAGCATTCCAAGTGGCAAGGATCCTGATGATTATTTTAAAACGCATGCCCTTAACGATTTTGAAGCCTTGATGTCGACTGCCCCTGATGGCTTGAGTTTTCGTTTGGACTGCGTGTTGGAAGGCATGAATACGCATCATGCGGAAGGGCAGTTGGATGCGAGCAATCGCTTGTTGCCTTTGCTGTCGAAGGTGAAGCATCCGATTTTGCGCGCCCAGTTATTGGCGAAATACGCCGAACGCTTGCATTTGTCTGAAGAAAGTTTGCGTCAAAGTTTGGCGTTGTTTGAAGGCAAGCAAATGCCGAAATCCACCTATACGCCTTCGGCTAAATACAATAAGCCTTACGATAAAAATAAGCGAAATACGTCTAAAACGCCCATGCCCCCTGAAGATTTTAGTCGTTTGCGTCAAGGGCTTTTAAAGCAACAAAGTTTGCCGATGATTGAGCAATCTCTGTTGAGTTTAGCCCTTTCGCATGAGGCTGTTTTTTACGGATTGCAAAAATCGCTCGTGGGGTTTAGTTGGGAAAGCCCTACGCTTGGCTGGTTATGGCAACAAATCCAAGCCATGCCGTTTGTAGAAGCACAAGCTCATGTGCAGAATCTGTGGCACGAAGCTCAGCGTCAAAATAAGGCAGGGCTTTCTCAAGGTTTAGAAGCTGTGTTGATGGGGCAGGATGCCTTGCTAGAGCAGTTGAACGCCGAAACGCTGGATTCTTCACAACTCCTTCAAATGGTGAATGAAAGTTTAGCCCAATGGCAACGACGCAAGCAACAAGGACAATTGCAAGTTCGCAATAAGGCGTTTCGTCATAAGGAACATGAGCAATCTGCACCAGAAAGTTTGGATGATGAAGCGGTTATCTTACACTATGATGTGTTAGATGCTCAATCTCATACCAATTAAATATAGTCTAAGGGGCTGGGCTTATGAAGGGGCGGTTTTTCAAACGGCCGCTTTAAACGAGTCCCCTCATCTTGAGCATGTTGTTCCACATAATGGCGTGGCAGTAAATCCCCTAAAATACGACGGCGACACCGCTGCAACTGGCGTTGCTTATAACGGCTATGAGCAATATCACCCTCTTGATTCGCGATGTAATGGGCTTTGTCGATAAATTGAATCTCATAAGGGAAGAAAAGCCGTTGCAAAGTACCGCCTTCATCCCCACGAGCAGGGACTTTAATCAATTGACGAGTGGTAATATGTAAGGCTCTGTAATTGTTATCGCTATTGGGATTGTGTTTTGAAAAACTATTATGAGGCAACTTGGCATCCAGCTGTTGCAGGGTGCTGAGCAAATCCATCCAGCTAGGAAGAATCGTGTTCGGGCTTGGTTTTTCTGAATGAAGCGATGGGTAATCTTGCGGATGGTGCTGTTGCCACAAGCTTTGAAATTCATCTAAGGCAATCAGCGTATTTCGGGAACGCTCCGCTTTGACATTGCTAAACACCAGCAACTGCGATTCCATTAAAATATCCAACGCCACCAAGACATCGGGAATGCTTTCGGTAATAATACGAATGCCAATGAAGTCGTCAATCAATTCAATGCTATTTTCTTTTTTGGAAAGAAGTTTGATGAGAAGGCTTTCTCGGCTTTTTTGTTCTTTAATTTCTAAACCATACAAGGCGAGTTGCTTGTCGCTGCCAGATCTTCCAATCACGACCTTTTCGCTTTCAAGGTCATAACGCATAATTTCGCCATAGCCTTTTAAAATCTGTTGACGAGCAGGTTCAATAATCTGTAATCGTGGGGCATGTTCAATATGCGTCAAGGTATGCACAACTTTCAAAATCGCACACGCCCAACGACTTTCATCTGTGCGAGGCGTCGCAGAAGCCAAGCAGAGTAAATCGACGATACTCGTTTGTTGCAGGAAGCGATCAGGCACATGAAGGTGCAAACGATCAAAGGCGGTTTCTCCTTCTCCCGCTTCTAGCAAGCGGTTTTCAATAAAGCTAACGGCTTCTTGCACCAAGTGGTTCAGGCGTTGAGCGTCTTGCGTGTCGCTTAAATCATAGCCATAGGTCATTAAAAAACGATGGGCTTCTTCAGGTGTCCGAACTTGAATGGTGTTTTGTTCGATGATCGAAAGCCCCTGCACCAAACCGCTTAACAATTGCCACGGCAAGGGACGTTCCACATGAGGCGTTTCAGGTTCAAACACAATCTGTAAATAGGACGATTCATGCTGTTTTTTATGGCTTTGGGAAGTATTAATGTCCATTAAAGTGGTTTCCTGCTCACTGGGTTGAAGAAAAGCCTTACTTATAGTATAGCACATTGTTGATGGAAAAACGGGAGGGTTCTTGATTCACCCTCCCGTTTCAAAATATCGAGTTTTGAGCGAATCTAAGCTTTCACGGCTCGAAGCTGTTCTATTTTTTGAGAAAAATCTTCGGGACTAAAGGGTTTCACCAAATAGTTGTTGGCTCCTGCTTTAATGGCAATCACCACATTATTGCGTTCGCCTTCGGTGGTAACCATCATAATGGGTGTGGTGATTTGAGCTTCACGTAGTTTACGCACCACGTCGATACCTAATAAACCAGGCATGTTCCAATCCATTAAAATAAGATCAAAGTTTTCTTTTGAAGCGGCTTCTAAACCTTCAAGGCCGTCCGTGGCTTCGGTCACGTCTTCAATACCACATTGTTTTAATTCACGAATAATTACCTTACGCATAACGGCGGAATCATCTACAACTAAAACATTTATCATTATAATGACCTTTACCTAAACATTGAGGGATGTGCAATCCTATAAGAGACCTATAACTAAACAGAGGGACATTATTAATACGTTTGAAAATTCACTTGAAGGTGAAAGAGTTCGCCTTCAATGTCGAAAGTCAAAAGCAAGTACGACGTTTCGGGATCGCCTGTTTCAAGTTCGCTCCCTTCACCTAATACCACGCTTGGCAAAGAAAGGTTGTACATAGTATTGTCTTCTTGGGAAAGGGCGACCTTAGTACGGCCTGAAATCATGTTAATGAGTTCGCCCACACCATCAATCATATCTTCACATTGTACGTCTTCTTTTCGAATGCCTAGCAAACGACTGACCATAAGCTTAGTGAGCATTTCACTAAAGGAAAGGACAAAAATGCCTTCTCCATGATCGCCTGAAATTCCAATAACACTGGAAATATCACCTTGAAACTTGAAGTTTTTGACAGGTTTGACGTCTTGTAAAGTTACAGAAGTTCCTGCCATGATACCTAAAACATCGGTGACAGAATCCATAAGGTTGTGTACAAGTTTTGCATCTAACGCATTACGAGATTGGGTTTGCATTGGGTAGACTCACTTTTACTGGGGGTTGGTTGTGCATTGTACTGGTACATTCGTCAAGAATAAGAAAATACTAAATAGCTTGTTATAGTTTGTTACATTTAGAGCAAACTAACCAAAGTTAAGACTTTCTTGTGGAAGACATTCCATCATTTTGGTGAGCAAATCATCTTCTGTAAAGGGCTTAGTTAAGTATTGAGAGGCTCCTGCTTTAATGGCAGCAATCATTTTTTCACGTTCCCCTTCGGTGGTGACAATCATGACAGGTATGCTCGACAAAGCAGGATCTGCCTTAATCGCCTTGAGCGTTTCAATGCCGTCGAGATTCGGCATATTACAATCGAGCAAAACGAGTTCCACGTCTTTCGCATGGGCTTTGAGTTGTTCAAGGCATTCCAAGCCATCGGCGGCTTCGAGTATGTCATAACCCAGTGCTTGGATAGGACCAGTCATAATTTTTCGGATGAGACGAGAATCGTCAACAGATAAAATGTAAGGCATAATGAAGAATCCTTGTGTTTATATTTATTAGAAAAGGAGGGCTAGCCTCTAAGTCTAAAAACGGTGGTTTTACCAATACTTTGAGGTGTAAATGGGGTTTGTAAACCTGTTAGGTTTTCAGTGGCTCCTAAAATCAAGTAACCATTGGGTTTAAGCATTTTCGCCAATCGATTAAACAGCAACTGCTTGAATTCGAGGCTAAAGTAAATCGCTACGTTTCTTAAGCAGATGAGATCAAAGTTTCGACCGATTGACCCGCTTAAGTCTTCACCTAAGTTGGCGATTTTAAAATCACATAAGGCTTTGACTTCGTCTCGCACGACGTGGACTCTGCCTTGGGATTCGAAAAACTTTTGCTTACGCCCTGGGCTAATGCCTCGACCCATGGCTAAAATATCGTAACGAGCCATTTTAGAAAGGGCAATAGAAGAAGAGGCGACATCTGTGCCTAAAATTTGCACCCGATAGTTGGGAATAATTTCGAGTTGAGGGTGAGCTTCGGCGTATTCATGCACCAGCATAGCTAAAGAATACGGTTCTTGCCCTGTGGAACAAGCGGCACTCCAAAACTTAAGCGACCCTGAAGGATTTTGCTTCAGTAAATCAGGCAAAATATCAGACGCTATCGTTTCAAAGGGATGCACATCCCGAAACCATAAGGTTTCTTTGATGGTCATGGCGTCAATCACAAGCGGTCTAAGCTTTACTTGTGCAGGGGTTTTCATTAATTGAATAAAATCGGTGTAACTGGCACAATTGTATTCAATTAAGGTTTTAAGTAAACGTGTTTCTAAAAGATATTGTTTGCTGGCATCAAGCTGAATACCACAAAGTTCTTCAACCAGTAAGCAGAGCTGAAGCAATTCACTCGCTGTCATGGGGTGAATATCGGCATTAAGGACTGAACACATAGGGGGAATACATCCTTTTACTGGCTCGCAAGTTCACTGATACGGTGGGCAAGTCCTTCAAGCGTATGAGTTTCATCGCTCATGTGGGCTTCCACCACCGCTTTAGGCATGCCGTACACCACGCAGGAAGAGGCTTCTTGCGTTAAACAATAGGTGGGGATGCGTTGCTTTAAGTGACTAACACCGTCGCAACCGTCTCTGCCCATGCCTGTCATAACAACTGCAAGTACACCGTTCTTATAAGTTTGACTCGCCGATTGAAAAAGCACATCCACCGAAGGGCGACAAGAACGCACGGGGGCTTCATCACTAAGAACAAGGTAAACACCTGTTTTAGGCTGACGCTCAAACTTTGTGTGTACGCCTCCAGGTGCTAAGTACACGGTACCTGCTTGAAGTTTTTCACCGTCTTGCGCTTCTTTAACTTTTAAACGACTGACTTCATTGAGACGTTCCGCTAACCACGCCGTAAAATGCGTAGGCATATGTTGCACGATCACAATAGGCGACTTGATATTGGGTGAAAGCTTTTCAAGTAAGACCGTTAAGGCAACAGGCCCCCCTGTTGAAATACCAATGACGACAACTTCAAAATGAGAGGGCATCGCTTGCCTCCCACTTCCGTGCAGTGACGTCTGTATATGGGTGGTAGATGATGAAGGAAGTGTAGTCAACACATAAACCTCTTTTCATAAAGTGCGGTTACGTTGTACTAAACAATCGTCAAAGAAGCGTGTAAAGCTTCTTTTATAATGTTTGACATATTCAGGACCGTCACAATCCCTTCAGGTCGTTTCAATACCGCTTCAATCCAACGAGCGTCCAACTCATTGAGATTGGCAGGCGGTGCATCCAATTCAGATTCAAAATAAGGCAATACCTCGCCAATAGCATCGACACTAAAGCCAGTGCGATCGGTTGGGGAAAGCCCTTCTTGGGCATAGGCTTCATTGCGTAAAATGATGTTGTATTTACCGTATTGTAGCTTTAAAGACGATTGCTTGAAGATTTTAGTCAAATCCACCAAGGTCACAATTTGCCCACGTAAATTGATTAAGCCTTGTACATAAGGCATGGCTAAAGGCACAGAAGTATATTCCATTTGTGGAATGATTTCTCGCACATCTAGCAGAGGAATTCCACAGGTGATGCCACCAAACTTAAAAGTAATGAGTTTCTGTTCTAACATAAACGAATATTTTTCCTATTCACTAACATAATTGGCTGAATAACTAAAAAGCACCTGCAAAACTAGGGGATACCTCAACTCCTGCACGCTTCAAAAGGGCATTCATATGAAGTAGAAGTGTAACACGTTCTTGAATTAGGGCAGAACCATACAGGCACGGTTCTTCAATTAAGTCTGTGTCTAATCGATAGTCCACTTCCAAGCTGTCGATAATATCCGCCACCCAAATACCGACTTTACCTTTGCCTGCTAAGGGTAAAACGAGGTATCCATTTTCGTCGTCTAGGTTTGACGTTCTTACGTTTAAGTACTGTTCTAGGCGAATAATGGAAATGGTTTCGTTATGCACACGCACAAATTCACGAGTACCGACGGATTCTATGTTCTTGGCTTTAATATATTCTAGCCGCAAGACTTCCGCTAAAGGTACGGCAAAGGGTTCTTGCGGATGATTCTGGAATAATAAGACCGATTGCTTTTCAAGTAAGGGAGACAACAGGTTCCCTGCGGCATCAAATTCAAACCCATAACCATTCGTGGTTCCTTGACGTTCTTTTATAAGCTCTTGGCGACGCGATTGTTCTGTTTGTACACCGCTAAAGTCTAGTTCGCTTTGTGTGGCAATGCCAACAACATCGCAAATCATGGCGACTGAACCGTCACCCATAATGGTGGTTCCGCTAAAGGCACGTACATTTTTAATGAGGGTCGATAAGGGTTTTACGACAATATCCTCAATGTCATAGGCTTCATCCACAATTAAGCCGTATTGATTGATACCTACGCTTAAGACCAATAAGGTGTAATCACTTTCAGGGGCTTGACGTCTAATTTCAGGGATCTGTTCAATCGCCACGGGGTCATTAAAACGAGTATCTTCAATATTACGACGAGCTTCATTAGGCTTTTTAAGATTTAGCACATCCTCTAGCTTCACTAAGGGCAACCAGTTGCCTCTTAAGCGTAAGACAGACGCTTCACCAATCCGTTCAATACGTTGATGCACTTCATTCGCTTTTACACGAACCAATTCAAGTAGATTCACGCGAGGCACTGCAAAGCGTTCTTCGCCCACGCCCACCACCAAGCATGGAATAATCGCCAAAGTCAAGGGCAATTGTAAGACCACCGCTGAACCTTTACCTAGGGTGGATTCCAAATACACATGACCCCCTAAGGTTTCAATGTTGGATCGTACCACATCCATACCCACACCACGACCAGAAAGATCGGTGACCGCTTCAGCGGTGGAAAGCCCCGCATGAAAAATAAGGTTTAATTTTTCTTGATGACTTAAATCGTCAAATTCTGCTTGACTCATTACACCATTAGCAATGGCTTTACGTCCCAAGGCATTTGTGTCAATACCTTTCCCGTCATCTTCAATTCGCAAATGAATCTGCCCAGCTTCATGAAAAGCATGTAAGGTAATGGTCCCTGAAGGAGATTTGCCTGCTTCTTTTCGCTTTTCAGGCGATTCAATCCCATGATCACAAGCATTACGGATCATATGCGTCAAAGGGTCACTCAAACCTTCTAAAATGCTTTTGTCGAGTTCTACATCTTGCCCGATCATTTGTAGCTGGATTTTTTTATTCAATTGCTTGGAAAGATCACGAACAATCCGGGGGAAGCGGCGAAATACATTTTCGATCGGCTGCATACGAGTTTGCATAATATGATCTTGCAACTGATTGGTAACGGTATTGATACTGTCTAGCACTTGTGCAAAACTTTCGTTTTTTGTGCTAAGTTGTTTGTCTGACTGAACGGCACGCATGAGTTGATTACGAGCGAGTACCAATTCCCCGGCGAAATCCATGAGCGTATTCAATAAATCCACTCTCACACGAAGCGTGTCATAAATGACTTCAGTTGTTGAAGTGCTAGGAGCTTCCACTTTGATTTCTGGAGTTTCATTATAAAATTGAGCATCTGTTTGTGTGGCAGGAAGGGCTTCATCTATAATCGGCACTTCATAATCGCCCAATTGTTCTCCTTCTAAGTCTAGGGCATGAAGCACCAAATCTTTTTCTAAGACGGTTGAAAACAACACATTAAAAGTCGGAGGCGGGGCATCACTTTCAAATTCTGAAACCGTACTAGCCAGTAGCGTGCCAACCGATTCGATATTAGCAATAAAATCATTGTAACTACGGTGCATATTAAATAAATGTAAGTTCGTGTCCAATGTTGCCACATAGACAAACTGACCGATGCGTTTCGCTTTTTCTAAACAGTCGGTTTCAACACAAAGGAGGTTATCCACCTTGACAGGATTACGGTTGGCTCTTGACTCATCTGTACTTGAATCAATCTTAGGTAAAGTAACAGCATTAGAGCCGGCTTGATAAGGCGTGTCCGCCTTCGTGTAATGCGTTAAAGCTTGTTCTAAGACGGCTGTGTCTAAGCCTTCACTTCGATAGATGTCTTCTACCATAACATTCAATAAATCCACACCCATCAATAAAGGTTCTACCACATGAGGGTGAGGAATCAAAACGCCGTCTCTTACACGCATGAGAACGCTTTCCATAAGGTGAGACACTTGCTTCAGCCGTTCAAAGCCAAAAAAGCCTGAGGCTCCCTTAATACTGTGAATGGCTCTAAATATGCGGTTGACGATTTCTTGGCTCACCTGAGGAGCTTGCTTTTCAAGCGCCAATAAATCTGGCTCAATGGACTCAAGGTGTTCAGCACTTTCGCTCAGAAAGTCTTGAAGAAGGGAATCGTCTTGATGTTCGCTCATTAGGGGGGACCCTTATATTGAAAAGTATAATAGTGAATAGATTCCACTATAAACAATGACTTTCTTTCATTGTAGAGGTGCTTACCTTCATTGTAGAAAGTCGCACGTCCTTTTCAATCATTCGAAGGATGAATGTTCTCTATATATTTAAGGATACGTTTAAAATACTTCGATTAAAGGAGGATTCTTTATATAGCCGAGTTTATAAATCCCAAAGTCCTTTTTGGGATGCTTTTGCCTGTGCTTCGATTGCCTTCATCTCGTCTTGATGAGCAACATTCGGAGCATAAATCATGACCTTTGCTAGCCCTAATTTCAACAAGCCTTCATTAACGCTTTCGCCACCTTTTTCCTGTAAATACACCCACGCCAAGGTTCTGCCGTAACGATCCCTTATTTTTTTGTCAAACGCTAAGTAAACGACCTTCGCTTCGGTCATTTTTTTGGTATAGGCCAGGGCTTCTAAGCCAAAGGGTTGAGCCTTGCCTGTGGGGTTTCGCTTGGAACGCTTGGTTTCGGGGGTGTCCACTTGCAAGAAACGAATTTTTTCGTTTGGGGATTCAATCAAGCCGTTGCCGTTTAAGTCGCAAGAAATCGTGTCGCCATCGATAATTTTGAGGACTTGGCAAGGCTTACGCTCCGTGAGTGATTCGTGCAGAATCGGCGTTTGAGTGTTTGATTTGTCTTGATAAGTAGCTCTTGCAGGGCTTTTTTGTTTTGACGTGCTTGACGCACTAGGTTTAAAGCGTGGTGTCAAATTAAACCAGTCATTCGGCAACAGAACGACCCCGATAAAAAGAACCAATATCAGAATAGAGCGTTTTCGTAATGTTTTCAAGAAATCTTTTTTCACAGCAATGGGTCTCTACTTGCCAAAAGTACAAAAGCCCTTATTTTTTGAGTAAGGGCTTTTGAAATATCTAACGGTCTAAATCACCTAAACCACAAACTCTTCGCAAGCGGAGGAGAGATCCGTGTTGGCGATCATGTTGTCGTCATGGAACGGCACATCCATTGGGGCGTATTCACGCAACAAGGGTATGTTCGTTTCTAAACGATCCGCATAGGTGGGCAAGCTGACTTTCCAGTAAGTGCCTAAAACCACACGATCCGTTAATTTGTACGCTTCCGCAATAGCGGCGATTTTCTTGGCTTGATACGCTTCTAAATCCGTCGCATCTTCCACAAAGCCGTTATAGCCTGTTTCTTCCAAGTACTGTAAACGAGGCAACTCGCTTTGACCTGAATTCACCGTTTCCGTATAGTATTCTTTCGGGTGCAAGTCATTGTAGGTCGGGCAAGGTTGATGAACATCCACCAAGCTAACCCCACGATGGTTAATTGCATCCATAATCGTTTGCTTGAGATGCTTGGCATCAAAGGCGTAAGAACGAGCGACAAAGGTGTAACCTGAAGCAATCGCCAAAGCAAGTGGGTTAATGGCTTGCGAAATGTGAGGTAACGCCAAGCTCTTAGGTTGCATGCCTACTTCTAAAGTCGGAGAAGCCTGCCCTTTGGTCAGCCCATAGACTTCGTTGTCAAAAACAATGTAGGTAATATCTACATTACGACGACCCGCATGTATAAAGTGCCCAGCCCCAATTCCGTAACCGTCTCCATCGCCCCCTGTGGCGATGACCACGTTATTAGGATTGGCGATTTTAGCACCTAAAGCGTAAGGCAACACACGTCCGTGAAGAGTGTGAATACCGTAAGCTTGAAGGTATTGAGCCGATTTGCCTGAACAGCCGATGCCTGCAAAGAACTCAACCTTCCAAGGCTGAAGTTGCAGTTCCGAAACGGCTTGCTGAATGGCATTCACGATACCGAAATCCCCACAACCCGGACACCAGTCAGGGTTTTTATCGGAACGCAATTGAAAGGGCTTCAATTTAACGCCCAAAGTTGGGAATGTTTGTTCTGTTTGTTGCTTAGTGGCCATTGATCAGCACCACCTTTCTTGATTGCTTTTCTTGCACTTCTTTAACGGCTTCTAAAATCTCACATTGTGAGAAAGGACGCCCCGTGTATTTCACGGCTTTATGCTCAATATCAATACCTGTTTCTTGACGAATCAATTTCGCCAACTGATTGGTGAAATTGCTTTCAATAATCAGACGCTGTTTGGCCTTGTTTAAAATACGTGTAATGGCATCCACAGGGAAGGGAGACATCAAGCGAATATGCAAGTAATTGACGGATTTGCCTTGCTCTTTGAAGCGATCCAAGGCATCTAAGACGGCCCCTTTCGTTGAACCCCAACCAATAATGGTAAGATCCGCGTTTTCAGGGCCGTACATTTTAAACTGCAAGTGTTCAGGAATTTCATTCGCTGCAGTAACCAGTTTTCTAGCACGCTTTTCCATCATTTGCATACGAATCGCAGGCTCTTCTGTAATAAAGCCGTATTCGGTATGCTCGTCACCTGTTAAGAAGTGAATACCACCTGGTGTACCAGGAATCGGACGTGGGGAAATGCCGTCTTCGGTGATTTGGAAGCGTGGGAACTTCGGCAAACCTGTGGACGGATCCGCAGGATCGTAAGAATCCACTTTGGTGACTCGCTTACCACGATCGACACGCAAGCCTTGATCCGCAAACTTCTTAATGCTTTGTGTGGAGTTCGCCAAGGCTTTGTCCACCAAAACAATAACAGGGGTTTGGTAACGTTCTGCGAAGTTGAAGCAGTTGAAGCCATCTTCAAAACATTCTTCCATGTCACCTGGAGACAAAACGATTTTAGGGAAGTCGCCGTGACCAATGTTCACCGCAAACAATAAGTCGCCTTGTTCACTACGGGTGGGCAAGCCTGTTGAAGGGCCTCCACGCATGTAGTTGAAGATAACGGTCGGCACTTCGTTCATGCCTGCCCAGCCGATGCCTTCGGCTTTCAAGCAGAATCCAGGGCCTGAAGTCGCGGTTGCCACTCGAGCCCCTGTAACGGCTGCACCGTTTGCCATGTTGATCGAAGCGATTTCATCTTCGGCTTGATAAACCACAATGCCGTATTCGCTATGCTGTTCCAAGTAGATACATTCATCAACCGCAGGGGTAATGGAATAGTACGTTTGAAAACGCATGCCTGCTTTAAGCTTACCAATACCACACGCCGCCGCACCGTTCATCAACAAACGTGATTCAGCATCAGGCTTGTTGGGCTGTTCTTGCATTTGGTACTTAAAGTCTTGGGCATGAGCAATGGCTTTAATGGCTTCATACGCCTTAATGCCTGCTTTTAGGTTGATGCCCACCAGTTTGGATTTTTTGCCGTGGAACAAGCCTTTAAGGGCTTCTTCAAGGACATCCACACCCACGCCGTACAAAGCGAGAGACGCCGCTACGGAAATGGTGTTTTTGACAATCGCCAATTTCGCTGCGGGCTTGCCTTCTTCTTCGGCGAGTTCACGGATGATACCTTCATAGTCTAAAGGGAAAAGCTTAACACTGGCATCCATTTCAAGCACTTCAGGCTTGGTCAAACCAGGATCGTAAATCAACGCCCCTTCAGGCATAATTTCGTGGGCATGAATGACTGCGGTGGAATCTTCAAAGGTCGCTAGCATATGAATGGGATCAATATGCGAACGCACCACATCGTGACTGGCACGAATTTGGAAGTAACTATGCTTCCCTTTAATGTTTGAGTGATATTCACGCTTACCGTAGACCCAGAATCCAGCAACCGCCATTGCACGGGCAAATAAGGTTGCTGAAGAATCGACGCCACTACCTTGTGGGCCACCAATCATCCAGCTTGTTTCAGTTATTCGACTCATAGAACAACATCCTTGGGCATTAAGCCACCGTCTTAAAATCCCCGATCGTGGGGATGAGACACGTTTGTAACTGTCATAATAGGTTGGATGCCTTACTTTCTCTCATCTGCACGAAGGCTTATTTGAGGAAGCAAGAGACAAAACCCCTATGTTTAACAAATCTAGTGTAGCACAGCCTTAAAATAGAGCAAACCTTTTTCTTGAAATCCACTGATTGTAGGGTTTTTGAAATTCAAATTTACGTTTCGTTACATTTAGGCAATTCATTCCCACCAAATGACTTTATTAGTTCACAGTTACATCCATTTTAGCAACGTGCTATCCTTTTTTAGCACAGGGACTTTTGGCATATGAATTTGATAAACAGCTTCATACAACCGAATAATTCCAACCTTTCTGGCAAAGGTTATGCTGGGATGTCCGTCGGGCAACCGATGTATATAAACAATTTGTCTGGTGGTTCGCTCAGTTCAAGCCCACAACAAGGCTACGCACTACAGAATCAAGCCACTCAATATCCGCAACAGTACCCACAGCAGCAGCAAGGCTATGCGAGTTCTCCTGCTTACGGATCTCCACAACTAGGCTTCCCTTACCCACCTCAAGCCACAGGGCCTTACAAAAAAACTTACTTGCAACAGTTCGCCGAACAAAACGGTACGAACAATGTCGCTTCGGGCAATTACAACGGCAACGCCTTTATCTCCCAATTTGGGGACAATGCCTACCGTCAATCTTTTGCGATCAACCAAGGCACAGGCAACCTCAAGCTTCAACAGCTCGGTGGAGCCTATGGCGACAACACCTCTCAAATAGGAGCATTTAACGGTAACTTCAATCACTTTGCGTACAACAACCAAGGTGGTAACCAAATTGATTACAGCAATCTGTACGGCAAAAACAACATTTCCACCTTCGCAAACGGCAATAGCTTTAACCAAGTCAACTTAAACAACGTTCAAAATGGCGTTCGTTACTTGACTTCCGGCAACACCAACTTAACCGTCGACAATTCACCCAACGCCAGCGTCTTGATTAGTGGGGATGATGATCAATCTTCGAGCTACTATGTACGCATCGCCAATTCATACGGCACGAAGAAAAACTCCGTTATTATAAATATGGACGGCACCGACAGAGCCACCGTCGATTTAAGTGCGGCTCGAAACAACAGTGAGATTTTCTTGAACGGTTCAGGTCGTTCGGCCACAATCAATTCCAAAAATGGTATGAAAGATACGCTTTATATAGATGAAGGCACCATAGTCGATTATTCCAATATGGACGATTTTGATACAGTCATCGTAAAAAACAGCGATGGGGGTTTGCGTACCTTCCAAGCAGGCGAAACCAAAGGAAAAGGTTTTGTTTCACCTTTATTACAAGGTTTCGGCTTATACGAAGGGTCCAATCCTGGCGCGGTACAAATGAACGTTCAAAGTTTATTTGGTAGCACTTATAACAACGTTCAAATGGGTCAGGTCATTTCAACAGGTCAAAATTACCAAGCGGTGAACTCGCAAACCCCTTATGGTTCCCCCGCTTACGGGCAAGCCTCCTACCCCCAACAAGGGTATATGGATGCTGGTCAAGGATATATGAATCAAGCACCACAGCCTTATACGGTTCCACCCACACCCCCTCAATATGGTTATCAAGATACCAGCTACATGCAACAGCCTCAACCTAGCGACTACGACATGAGCAATTTTGACCCTAATGACATGATGGGTATGATGATGGTCATGATGCAAGCCTACCTTTCCATGATGGATACAAGCTATGCCACGCCTCAAGATTCTTACACTTCAGGCATTACAATCAATCCCAATTATACCGAAGATGGTTTTGACTTCTAGTGACTAATTTCTAAAAAAGTGCTATAGTACATTTTGAAAGAGATGAGAGAATCGTCTTTTTTGTATTATCTATTTGCTCTTTAAGAGTATAGTCAGGAGTTTAGAAGATGAATATCAAATTTTTAGGTCTGTCCCTCGTTTCTTTGGCCTTGGCCAGTTCTTTGGTTTTAAGTGGTTGTGGTGAACCGCAGGGGCCGTCACCTGAACAAGCAGAAGGACCTGTAGCGGTTGAAGAAGTGGGTACTGATGAAGCAACGGCTCCAACGCCTGAAGGTGAAACACCTGTGGCTGAAGAAGAAGCTCCTGCTCATAAAGAAGCCCATAGCTAAGTTTCGACAGATTTTTCTAAAAGCGTCGTCCTTAACAGGCGACGCTTTTTAGCGTTTTTTGCTTTTGGCTGGTTCAGACTATTTGCAAGGACCCACTTGGTTGGAACCTAAAACACGATCAATGAGGCTTCTGTAGATTAAACGGAAACGATCGGGATGTACGTCATCCCCAGGGTTAATGGGGTTCACTTCTGAGCCATGAAAGTAAAGTCCTGGACCTGAAGGTGGCTTAATGAAGCTGATCCAAACATTAGCTGGCTTGTTGTCTTCTGTGGGGGAACCGTCTACTTCTAGCATGCCAAAGCCTGTGTCTGACCATAAAGCCCCTGGTGTTTGGGGAAGCCTTAAGGTATTGCGTTCAAACCACGTACGTTTTTCCCAATCGCACATATAGGCTTCATGGCTTGCAGGAGGTTCTGTATGAGAAGAGCTCCCTAAGGTACATTGTGAGATGACACTTTCTAAAGGCTTGGGGATACCATCTGCTCCCATGATGTGATCAATTTTGGCAGCGCCAAACAGGTGTTCATGCCCATTAAGTACTGCAGTCAACCCGTATTTTTCATGATTTTCAAAGAAGGGATCAAAACTAGTACGACGAAGGGCATAGTAATGTTTATCATTAACCTCAGGATTGGTGAAGACCACAGGGAAGTGTTTCACTAAAATACGTTTACGTTTCGGGTGAGCTTGCTTACTTTCTCTAAGGGCTTTGTCTAACCAATACAACTGAGCTTCTTTAAGGTCATGGGCTTCCTGTGTGTAGTGGGTGGTTTTAAAACGTTTGTCTAAGTTGCTAACTTCTAAAGTGGACATACTGGTTTCATCGACAAAAAAGAACTCGCAATCCCCCGCAACCACCTTAAAGTAACGAGGCAAACTCATGTAATTAGCAAAAGCAGCGGCATGTCCTTGATCGTTATCATTATTCCCCATGGGGCTAAAAACAGGTATTCTATTTTTTATAAAGTCATGATAGACGGCACCAATGTTCGAATGAAAGGAACGCGTATCCCCGCTACTACGTCTGGCATTGTTTTTGTCATATTCATTAGGGGAATACAAACTATCACCCGTCAAAAACACCGCATCAAGTGCTTGTTTTTTAGCGTTAGCTAAGGCAATCGAACCATCTACATTCATTTCTAAGGTCGCATTATTAAAACCAGGGTCTCCAAATATCGCAATACGATGAACGCCATCAGCACTTTTGGCTTTAGGTAATTCAAAGGTAATGAAGTGAACAGGGATTGAACGCCCTTTCACTTTGATCATTTCAACAGCATTTTTAGTTTTGAGTTCTTTGTGAATCCAGTCTTGAATCCCTGGCATGAAGCGATTCATGATGTGTTTGTGATTGACACGGATGCCGCGAATCAAGCCCATAACATCGCTACGTAAACGCGTCCAAAGACGTTTAATCCCATATACAATCCCTTCAAGTCGCCTTTTCCATGACGATTTATTGGTATAATTTAAACCTTTGGCGGCTTCTTTGAAGCCTCTTTCATAAGCTTGCCAGTCTTGGGTTTTCCTTAGTTGAGCGATTTCTTTCTGAATAGCAGGATGCGACCAATCCGCCCCACTACGTTGTGACTTAGCACTTTGAGGCGTTGGATTCAATTGAAGCTGAGAAGAAGGCGAGAGAGGGAGCATCGTAGTTTGGGCATCTCATTTAAATTGAAAAATTCCAAGAGAAGGGACATTACACCCCTTACTATATCAAAAACACGTCCAAAAAAATAGATGCTCTATTTTTGAGATACTTTTCAAAATTAGCTTTAGTCCCTCTCTCTTAGTAAAAGGCAAGAATCTTTTCTTCTACAAACCCAAATAATGCCGTAATTGCATGGCTTTTTGCCTCCGGACTTCAGGGGTATTACGTTGGGCTTCTTCTTTTAACATGTCTGCACCCTCTTCATTACTTAATCCCCCTTGTAAAGCCCCTTGACCTTTTTTTAATTCAGACAGTCGCTCTTCACTTATTGAACTAGGGTCCTCCGCAATAGACAGCCCTTCTTTTTGGGAAAGCAAAGAAAAACGTCGAGCCTCTACCGTGGTATTAGCTTGACGCAAAAGGGCTTCCACAATTTTCGTGAGTTCCTCAATTAAATCATTGGCAGGGGAAGTAGATGATTCACTAAAGCTCAAGCCAATGGACTTAGTTGGATTCAAGGGGTCTTGACCCTGTTTGGACTCATTTACTTTTAAATTAGGCGAATTGTAACCCAATAAAGAGGGGGATACATCAATGGGAGCTTGCGTATTTTCTAAAGCGGACAGGCCTTCGGCAGAGGCGGGTTGAACCGTCGTATTTAAAGAGATTTCGTTCGGGCGCTTAGGCTGTGTCGTGAGAAGATTTGAAGTTAATGCTGGTGTTTGAGGAGCAGGCGGGATCGGTAAGCCTTTAGGGTCTTGTGGGGTAATGATTTGTGGAGACGTATTTTTCTTTAAGGTATCGATGAGATCAATAATCGCTGGGAGCCTTTGACTGGCTTTAAAAATAGCATAGTCGTCTAGTTGCGGAAAGCTAGTAAGCCAAAACCATTTGTTATTGTCAATATGTTGCTGAATAGCCAGTAACCCCCCCGCCGTATCAGACACAATGCCTAGACTACCGTCGCTATTCTGAATCACTTTTACCCCGTCACCATATTGAATGATTTTTTTACCAATCCCAGGTATAATAACTTCGGTGCCTGAATCAAACAAGGCTTGCCATTCATCACGACTCATCACCAAAGCACTGACCGCACTGGCATAGTTCCCTTGGATATAATAGGGAACAAAGTCACCTGTTAACGGCGTGTAAGGCATAATTTTAGGGGCAAAGGTGTTGCCGTAATCGGTAAAGGCGTCTGTATTGACACGATACGTCTGATTTAAGCCTGTGGCACTAAAGGTGGACGAATAATCGCTTAGATTATTGGTACGACTGATCTTTTGTGTTTTAGGGTTCCACCATATATACCCCACACTCGCTACATCCGCCACCCCAGTAGGGGCATTCACGGTAATCGGAGCAAGGGGGTATTTGACGACATCACTGGGGTTAATGTTGGGACGAACAATGGTGTAAGTGGTATCGGCTTGAATGGTTGACGCACTGACAGGCGAGCCAATGGTGACGACTTTCCGTAATCGCCAATCATAATAAGTAATGGGCACAACAGGGATGGAGAAATTGGTCATGGGAGCTTCCGTTAGATGCTTGTGTGGCTCTCTTTCGACGTTAAGGGTTTTATTCTTGAACGGCTCCCTCTTTTCTTTGTAACAATACATGACAAATGCACAATTCATGAAGGATCGTTCCCTTTAATTTTGATGTAATCGAAAAAACCAATTTTACAATGTCATCATAGAGAGAGAGAGAGAGAACATCACCATGAATATGAATATCGGCGGATTTAATGCTGCCCCTAAATTTTTCCAAATCCAAGCAGGCAAATTAGACCAACAAGCCAAAGCTTTTATTCTGAAAAACGACGCCAATAAAGACGGTGAATTGTCTCAAGCGGAAGTGCAAGCCGCAGGTGGGTTAACACCAGGGGTGCGTTCCAAAGTTTCCAGTGCTTCTATTGCTACTTCTTTGTGGGCAGGTGTTTCTGGCCCTGGCGGAGGTATTGGTGCTAAAGAATACGCTCAATTTTTAGTCGCCTTAGATTTTGACCGTGACGGTAAAATCACGCAAGACGAATCCGATGCCACCATGACGTCTTGGTCGAATTTTATTCAAGCGAATCCTACAGTTGCTCATTCGTCTATTTACTCAGCCCTAGTTCAAAAAGGCAAAGAAATTGGTTTAGACAAGGTACTCGATAATAGCGAAGAAGAGCAGTTGGCTGAAGATCTTGCCAATGGTAAAAACCCTTCTAGCACAACACCAACCAAGCCTCCTGTTACGGTAGATGCAGACTTGCCTATTATTGGCGGAACAACACCCGAAACCATGACCATTACACCCCCAGTCGTAAGCGACACAGGCTTGCCTGTTGTCGACGGCACAACGGTTGCTCTTGCGACCCCCGCCCCTACGACCACTAGCGGTGGTTTAGCGGATAGGTTAAAAGCCGTTCCGGGATTAGATAGTTCCATTGTTGCCAGCCTTGTGGCTGTTGTTGGTGGTTCAATCAAAACACCTGCTGCAGAAACGATCGACTTACCTTTAATCTAATACACCCCCATTCAAAACCACATAAAAGAGAGGTCACTTAATCCGTCGCCTCTCTTTTTGGTTTAAACAAAACATTACAAAACGTTACAAGTTCACAATTTATTTAGATTCCAAACGTTTATTAATGTAGCCACTTATCAAATAGCTTTATTTGATAAGACTAAAACTATTGAGAGAGACACTATTCAAATGAGTACACCGTGGGGTGCTAATGCCACCAAACCCACTTATTTTCAAATTCAAGCAGGCAAACTTGACCAGCAAGTGACTGCTTTTATTGATAAACATGATACGGATGGGGACCATGCACTTTCACTTGATGAAGTCAGGGAAGCAGGTGGCTTAACAAACCCGACTAAGTTTAAGTCCAATAGCCTTGCAATGACTCAATCTTTATGGAAGGCTATTTCTGGACCCAGTAACACGATCAATGCAAAAGAATACGCCCAATACCTGATTCTTTTAGACGCGGATCAAAATACCCAAATCACCCAACGCGAAGTAGACGCCCTATTCAGTACCTGGACGAATCATATCAACACGAAACCTCAGACGGCTTTAAAAAACATTTATCAAGAACTCGTCAGTGTCGGTCAAAAATTTGGGATTACCTCTTTTTTTCAAAATGCCGAAGAAGAAGCCTTTGCTTTAGGTGAACCCTTGAAAAAACCACCTTCTACCACTGAGATAAGAAAGCCTTCAGTAAGCCCAGTGACTACAAGCCCAAAGCCCACTCAAAATGTAGGTATGCCTTCGTTCAGGCCCCTAGATTTAACAACACCCTTCATAGATACAGTGAGTCCTTTTTTAATTACACCAATTGCTCCTAACAACACAAATGTAGCAACCCAAACAAACACCAACTCACCCTATTCAAACCTCACAGTACAAGATTTCATGAGTGCTCATGCTAATCAAAATCAGCCTTACATTAATCCCCAATATCTAGAAGCTGTTAATACCTCCCTTACCAGTAATAATTCTTTGTCCAACATATTTGGGGGATTCACGGGTTCTTCTCTGCCTAGCCAATGGGTAAGTTCATTTATAGCCAGTAAGTCAGCGTCTAATCGTTGGGATGCTTCAGGGCTACCCATCGTTTAGAAACATATCAATTATCATAGAACCTTTGGTATTAAGCCTTCAATAAAGCTTCTAAAATGCTCAAACCTTGCCCGTTTTTAAAGTGACGCAATGCGGATTGAGCGTCTTCTGCGGTCGACGTAATTAAGGCTTGGGTCAAAGTAATCCCGCCTTGCGTATGGAGCCGTTCTTTCAAGGCCACACAAGCGGCATCCACCGTTTCAAGCGGGGCTTCTGCTTGGACCAAACTAAAAATCTCCTGCACCGCTTCTTCTAAAGACGCTTGCTGGCTTTTTTCTTGATATAGCAATAAAATCGGGGCATTCGCCAAACCGTTGCGAATATCATCTAAAATCGGCTTGCCTAAGTGAGAGGCATCCGCCGTGTAATCGAGTAGATCATCTTGAAATTGAAACGCCATGCCAAAGGCGGTACCAAACTCGACGGCTTTTTGCGTGGTCACGGCATCGGCTTCTGCTAAAACGGCTACTGATTTAGCGAGACATACATATAAACTCGCCGTTTTTTTGTAGGTCTTTTGCGTATAAGCGTCCCATGAAATCTCGGCGAGTGGTTGATAAGCGAGTGCATCTTGCAGGACTTCACCTTCACAAAGTTCCGCCAAGACTTGGGCATAAAAGCTCACCAATTGAAGATTGCCCAAACTTGCCAAGGTTTGACTGGCTTGAGCCAGCAACCAATCGCCGCCCAAAATGGCAATACGGTTGCCAAAACGTTGACGCACGGTGGATTTGCCCCGTCTTAAATCGGCTTCATCCAGCACATCGTCATGCAGTAAGGTCGCCAAGTGAATCATTTCTGTGACCGCCGCGAGCTTAATCACACGCTCATCACTAGGCTTACCTGTGATGGCTTGCCATAAGGCATGCACCATGGCAGGTCTCACCAACTTGCCTAAGGTACTCAGGCTATAGGTGGTGGCATCCGCGAGTGTTAGGGCTTCAGGGGGTAATAGCCCCTGCAAAAAATCCACCGTCGCAGTGAGTTCGGCGTCTAAAGGTTGAAAAATAGGAGCGATTTTTAGAGCCGTCATGGCATATTTCACTTATAATAATAGTATCCGTTAGATCTAACGAACACTATATAACGTATGTACTTATTATATTATGGATGAAAGTCCGCAAAAACGTCAATAGAAAAGATTTTACGATAATGAGCGAACTAATAATCGTGACAGGTGCCACCGCCACAGGAAAGACTGATTTGGGCGTGGCGTTGGCTCAACAGTTGGCAAGTGATGTCATTTCTTGCGACAGTCAACTGGTTTATAAAGGCTTGGATATTGGCACCGCCAAGCCCACGACCGAAGAACAGCAAGGCATTGCCCATTTTGGCATGGATCTCATCACCCCCGATGTCACCTTTTCAGCCGCCATGTACGAAGAAGCCGTACTCCCCTTGATTGTGGAGCGGTTAGAACGTCAGCAATCCGTAATTATGGTGGGAGGCACAGGCTTTTACCTGCGTCAATTGTTTGAAGCTCGTCCACTGGTGGATGTCCCCCCCAATCCAAGCTTTCGAGCCGAAATGACCGCTTGGGCAAGCAAGCAAACAGGCGACTTCCCCTTGCACGAGCATCTCAAATCGCTCGATGCCTTGCGGGCTTCGCAGTTGTACCCTGAAGACGATCGCCGTGTGTTAAGAGCTTTAGAGATCATCGACGCCATAGGTGAGCCTGTGCCTCAAGAAAAACGCCCCAGCGTGGTGGAAACCGCTTTGGGACGTGAGCCTAAAACCGTATGGCTAGGCTTGACGCATGGCGATAGGGTGCGTCGCTACCAGCGGATAGAAGCTCGTATTGAGGCGATGCTGGACGCTGGTTGGCTTGAGGAAGTTCAGCACTTGGCGGATAAATACGGCGAAACGGCTCACGCTTTGCAAGTGGCGATCGGCTACCCCGAACTCTTGGCTGTTTTAAAGGGAACGCTTGCTTTAGAAGAGGCGAAGACGCAAATTGCCATTAACGTCCGTCAATATGCACGCCGTCAAAAAGTGTGGTTTAATCGACATAGTCACATGCAGTGGTTGGATATTGGCGGAGAAAACGGCTCACTGCTTCCCTTAGAAGACAAGCTCGCTTGGGCGTTAGAAAGGATTGCCTTATGAGCAAACAAGCTTTGACCCTCGCCTTTTTAAGTGATTACGGCACGAGCGACGCCTATGCAGGCATCTTGCACGCTGTGGCGTTAAGTCGTTTGACGCCTGACGCCAAGCAAGTCACGCAACGGCTGGATCTCACCCATGGCATCGCCCCCTTTGATATTCGTGCAGGGGCGTGGAGCCTTTTGCAAGCCCTGCCTTACTTGCCCCCTCACACGGTGACCGTGGCGGTGGTGGATCCCCAAGTAGGAAGCCCCGAACAAGGCATTGCGTTGGTGTATCGCCCGAGTTTTCAGCAGGTTTTTATTGCCCCTGACAACGGTCTTTTGGCATCTTTATTAGCGTGCATCCCCGATGCTGTCGCTATTCGTTTGACCCGTCAAGACGTTCAAGCCTATGCGTGGTTTTACGCCAGTGCTGAAGAGAAGGCATCCGCTGGCAATACCTTTCATGGTCGGGATATTTACACGCCGCTCGCCTGTGCCGTACTCAATGCGTGGGCGAGAGGGGAGGCGTTTCCCCTGCTTGGGCAAACAGAGCCTGCTCCCTTACGAGGGGCTTCGCCGTTTCCCCCTTCAGCTCAACGCCACAACAACAGCTTTACGGCTCACGTTTTACTTAAAGACGGCTACGGTAACGTCATCACCACCCTGCCTTCACATTGGATCGATCCCACCGTCACGCATCTACAGATTACGCATGATGATGCGGTGTTGACGCTCCCTATGGTGAGTTTTTACGCCGAAGACAATGGGAATCCGCAAGGGTTTGCCCTGCGTGGGAGCCATGGTTACATCGAACTGGCTCGTTCGCAAGACGGCTTTTCGAGTTATTTTCATCGGGATGACGAGCTTTCGATTTCTATGCTATATTAAATAAGATACTTCCCAATACTGTGGAATGGTTTTCATGCTCCGTTTTTAGCTGGTCGTCGTCAGAGACCTTTGCTCCGCCAAAGGTCTCTGACACCTCTAAAGGCGGTTCAAGGGGGGACGGGGAAGGACGTATTGCGTTTCTCCTCCCCTTCGTCCCCCCTTGAAAATCCCCCCTGAAACCCCACCTCGTCGCATCATTCCTTTGCACGACGTCCGCAAAATGTCTCGGAAGCCTCGCATTTAGTGCTTGGACGCCTGCTCTTCATTAGTCCCTATTTTCACAAGAAAGCGTGCTTATGCCCCCCCTCACACTCGGATACCTCGGGCCGAAAGGCTCCAACTCACACCAAGCCGTCGGCACCGCCCTGTCGCATTGGCAAGCGGTGAAAACGGCTCCTACTGAAGTCGCCTTCCACACTTTGACGCATCTACTCGAAGCCCTCCTGGATTCGCAAGTCGACATCGCTATTGTGCCGTATGAAAACGGCTTAGAAGGCACCGTCGTTGAAGTGCTTGAGTTCTTAGGCAACCCTGCTCACAACGCTTTCGTGCAAGCCGAATTCTTGCAAGTCATCGAACATGCGTTAATGGTACAAACCCCGAGCAGTTCCACTGACTTACACACGATTTATTCCCACCAAATGGCGTTGGGGCAGTGCAAGGACTCGCTTCGTAAGCGGTTTGGATCCGCTGTTCAACTCATTCCCACGGCATCCACCGCTGAAGCGGCGAGACGCCTGTCTGAATTGTCTCCGCAAGACGCTCAAGGCATCGGGGTTTTAGCGACGCAAACGGCGGCGACTTTGCATGGTTTGCACATCATCGACCGCAACATTAGCGATGCCTCTCATAACGTCACCCGCTTTTTCATGGTGACGACGTCTCCGCAATGGGATCCAGCCTTCCCACGCTTTAAGCAAGACAATCCGCCATTGAAGACGTCCCTGTGTGTGGGTTTGCATGAATACCCAGGGGTCTTGACGGAATACTTGCAAGTGTTTCAGCGGTATTGGGTGAACTTGACGAAAATCGAATCACGCCCCACTCGTGAGCATTACGGCGATTATCGCTTTTATCTCGACATGGAAGGCGATCTCGCCACCATCGCTGAAGGGCGGATGCTTTCTGAACTCAAAGCTCGCAGTCGAAGCTTTCACCAACAAGGGGCGTATCGTTGCTTGGGGTAGGGTCACAAATGGTGAAGAAATAGACACGAGGGCCCCGCTCTTAAGGAGTGCCTTTATGTTAAAGAGGGCTTGCCTTCTTCCCTATTTCCTTTAAACTAGAGAAAACTGAACAGTGTAGAGTGAGGTTGCTTGCTTGAAACCCTATTACTTAATGGGATTAGACGCCCACGTTGACAGTCGTGGAAGTCTTGTGGCGTTAGAAAAAACCACAACGTTCCCTTTGATATTAAACGGGTTTACTACATTTTTGACACGGAAGCAGGTGTGGTAGAGTTTAAGTCCAACCGCAAGGGATCTTTTGTGGGTATTCTACCCACGCTCGTTGAAGCCTAGTTTTTAAATAAGCGTTTAGAAAAGACCTCTTTCTCTTTTGAGTAAGGGGTTTTTTAGTGCGTAGACGGTTTTATATCTGCTTTACAAACTAAAAATGAGTAAGTCTAGCACTATTTCAGATTTACAGTCGTTTATACCTGTAGTCTTTGGTATATTATTTCTGAATGGAAAGGGTTTTTATGAAAAGGCAGGACCTGCTTTTGTTACTGCTATTTTCGTGAATAGTATGTTGGAAGCATTTAACAAGATAGCTATCAAAAAAGAAAAAAGTTCAATTACGTCTGCATTCCAGAATCTTAAAAGGATTACAGAGGCTTTTAAATAAGACCCTTCTCAATATACCTTAAAATGGCGTGATTCGCTTTCGGGAAAGGCAAGGCTCTCATCTCATCTAAACTTGCCCACTTAAAGGCTTGAGCCGCCTTGAGTTCCAGTGCATCCAAAGGGCTTACTATCTCCGTATGATACACATGCAAGGTGACCTTTAAATGCGTGTACGCATGATCGATCGACAAGGCGTGACGACCCACGTTGACATCCACATTCAGCTCTTCTTTGAGTTCTCGAACGACGGTGGCTTCAAGCGATTCATCCGCTTCTTGCTTGCCACCAGGGAACTCCCACAAGCTGGCAAGCAAGCCTGTTTCAGGGCGTTGTTGAATGAAATACAGCCCATCGGCATTTTGCATCAACGCTACCCCAATATGTTTATGAGGCACGGCTTTCGATGGCGTTTTCACAGGCAAAACGTCTACGGTACCAGCCTTAAAGGCTTGGCACAATTCATGCACAGGGCAAAGCAAGCACTTGGTCAGCTTTGGCGTACAGATGGTCGCCCCCAATTCCATAATCGCTTGATTGAACACATAGGGAGTTTTGCTGGTGTCGAGCAATTCACTGATCCACGCCCAATGCTTTTTTTCAGTGGCTGGCTGGTTAATCGGCGCATCGTGATTCAAGAGCCTTGCCAAAATTCGCTTGACATTGCCGTCCAACAACGGGATGCGTTGTCCGTAGGCAAAGCTTAAAATAGCCCCCGCCGTATAGCGTCCCACGCCGTTTAGGCTTAAAATCGCCTCTAGGGTATCAGGCACGACACCACCAAAATCACGCACCACCACTTGAGCGGCTTGGTGAAGATTTTTCGCTCGCGAATAATAGCCCAAGCCTTCCCACAATTTTAGCACCTCTTCTAAAGATGCCTTTGCTAAGTCTTCCACAGTGGGAAAACGAGTCAAGAAACGCTCGTAATAGGGCAGTACCGTAACCACTTGCGTTTGTTGCAACATGATTTCAGACACCCAAATGGCATACGCATCTTGGGTGTTTCGCCACGGTAAATCACGAGCCTGCTGCAAGTACCATGCTTCTAAAGCAGGTGCAAAATCCGCTTTTAGGTGTTCTGGGGCAGGCCAAAGATTTTCTTTTATGGCAGGCATTAGCCGTGTGACTCTGCGGTTGAATTTTCTAGGGGATTTTCTACAGCGTCTACAGGTGTCTTAAAGAAAGGGAGTAAATCTTTAGCGATGATTCGGGTGGAACGCTTGCCTGTGAGGTAATTCACCCACCAGCTAAAGGTCACCACGACTCGGTTGTCATGCTCAACGAGGAACATCACATGCACCACCAACCACAAGAACCATGCCATAAAGCCGTCAAACTCTAAGCCTTTGACGCTGGCCACCGCTTTATTATTGCCAATAATCGCCATGCTGCCCTTGTCTTCGTAAAGGAATTCAGGCACTTCATAGCCATGCACCTTGGCTTTAAGGACTTTCGCCACATGCAAACCGCCTTGCGTCGCGGCAGGAGCCACCCCCGGTATGGGATTGCTCGATTCGGTGCCATGCACTTGGTGAGCCAAATCGCCCACAATATAGACATTCGGATATTTTTCAGTGGAAAACTCAGACGTGACGATGACTCGTCCCATACGATCGCTTTCGGCACCTGTTTTTTCGGCAATAAGCTTGCCTAAGGGAGAGGCTCCCACGCCTGCCCCCCATAAAACGGTGTAGGTGTCGACATGACGCAGGTTGCCGTCACGATCTTTCAAAACAGCGTGCGTATCGGAAAGTTCAGTGACCATGGTTTTGGTCAGCACTTCGATGTCTAAGGATTCCAACGCTTCTTGAGCAGACGCCGAAAGCACCTCAGAAAAAACAGGCAAGACTCGATCCAGCCCTTCCACCAACATGATTTTAAAGTCGTTTAAGTTGGCTCGTCTAAACTGTCCTTTTAAGGTACGCTGCACGAGTTCAGCAACAGAACCCGCCAATTCAACCCCTGTAGGGCCTCCACCTACGACGACAAAGGTTAAATACGCTTGACGCAAGGCAGGGTCATCCGTACGTTCTGCCATTTCAAAGGCTTTTAAGATTTTTTCACGAATGCCTAAAGCGTCATCGACACTTTTTAAACCCGGTGCAAACGCTGCCCATTCATTTCTGCCAAAATAGTGATGCAAGCTCCCTGTGGCAATCACAAGGCTGTCATAATTGAGTTGACCATCCGTCAATTGAAGCGTTTGAGCATCAACATCAAAGCCTTTGACTTCTGCCATTAAGACTTCCGTATTTTGTTGCTTACGCAAAACGTAGCGAAAGGGGGAAGCCACATCCGAAGGAGACAACATGCCTGTTGCCACTTGATACAAAAGCGGTTGAAAGAGGTGGTGATTGCGACGATCCACCAAGGTGACTTTTATTTTAGGATCGTTAGCAAGGGATTTCACACAGTTTAAGCCAGCGAATCCACCGCCAACAACCACGACGTGATGACGAGAATCTGTGTTTTGAAGGTCTTGCGTATAAGTTGTAGTCATTGAGTAGGGATGCTCCTTGCCACTAATTTCAAAAAGGTACAGAGAGAATTTTAGCATGAACAAAAAAATCATGAACAAAAAAATAAAGGAAGCGTCTCTTTATTTTCTTCGTGTTAAAATAAATTCACATAAGTTTAGTTAGACTGAAAGGGTTTTTCTTTTGTATCGTCAAATTGCTAAAAGAAAACTGTTTCTACGCTTCATTTGCATCGGTTTGCTTGCCACCATAATTGATGGGATTGTATATCACTGGCTAGCGGCTTACTGGCACGAACAAGCGTGGTACGCTGGCGTTGCCAAAATCCTTTCCTTTGACGACTGGCCTATTATTGCGTCTAAAGCCGTAGCGTTTGAAGTCAGTGTTTTGCTTAATTTTGTGGTTTCGGCGATATGGAACTTTAAAATCAAGTGGGAAGATTTGCCTTCACGTTTATTGAACTTCTTAAAGCTTTACGCCTTTTCAGGCGTGGTGAATGTGACGTCCAACTTTGCTTTATTTCGTTTATTGCTTTTGACGAATTGGGTGCCACCTTCTAAAATCAGTGTGGTGGCGTGGTTATTTGCAACGGCTTTGACGGCAGCCTTAAATTATACAGGGCAAACATTTTGGGTTTTTAAGGCGAAACCGATTCCCCCTGTGCTCTAGGTTTTTTAGTATTATTAGTATAGAAAAGAGCAGAGACGATGACTTCTCCCACTTTAGATAAAACACCCACCTCTTCAACATCGTGGCTGAAGGCAAGCATCCTATTTTTTGCAGGATCCGTATTGCTTCGGCTCGTCACCTTTGGCATGGCTCCCTTGTTTGACACCACCGAATCTCGATACGCCAACATGATCCAGCACTTTTTCTTGCGAAACGATTGGCTCCTGCCGTATAGCCCTACGTTTCATCAACCGTTTTTCGGCAAGCCCCCCTTTAGTTTTTGGCTGGGCGGATTAAGTATACTTGGTTTTGGATCTAATGAATGGGCGTTTCGCTTTCCAAACCTCATTGCGATGCTTTTGGCGTTATGGGCGACGTATCAACTCGCTAAAAAAATGGCGAATCCGCAGGTGGGGATTTTAGCCGTTTTACTCTTGCTTTCTTGCGGATTTTTCAACGCCATTGGCATGACGGTTTCCATGGATATGTGGGTCTGTGCCAGTGTGATGCTTGCCTTGCTTTCGTTTTTTCACTTACTTGAAATTAAAGACCTTCCCTTAGACAGCGGCAAAAATGAAGAAAGTTCAACACCTTCAACGCTCACTAATCCTGTATTTTGGCACGTTTTGTTGACGCTTGCCATTGCAATGGGCGTAATGACCAAGGGGTTGTTGCCTCTTGTGATGACGCTAACCCCTTTAGGCATTTGGACGGTTTTAGCCCAAGAACTCCCCTCGCTTAAAAAAGTGGCGTGGCATTGGGTGATTTTAGGCGTTTTGGTGATCTGCGTGCCGTGGTTTTGGCTGGTACAGTCAAAATATCCTGATTTTCTCTACTACTTTTTTGTGCAAGAACATCTCCTAAGATACATCACGCCAAACTATGGCGACCGCTACGGAAGCGGGCATATACGTCCTTACGGCACGAGCCTCTGGTATTTCTTGGTGGCACTGTTGCCTTGTTCAGTCATCCCACTTTTTTGGTTGCCGTCTTTTGTGAAAGACGCCCTCAAAACCCCCAAAGAAACGACACAGCTTAGTTTTCAGCAGGTATCTACATCCTTAAAAACCCATTCTACCACAACCTTTTTATGGGTGTACTTGCTCTTTCCTGCCCTGTTCTTTTCCATTGCGAAGTCTATTTTAATGACGTATGTGTTGACGGGGTTGCCTCCTGCTACGATTTTACTGGCTCGCTTTTTGCATCGCAAACTGCGGTGGATTCACGCCAAAACGGCAAGTTTTTTCGTCGCAGGTTTTGTAACACTCGGTATTGCCGTGTGGTTTGGCGCATGGAGCTTTGATGCCGTGATTCATCAACCACAATTTGGATCCCTTCTCTTCCCAGACTACCGTAGCATGCGGAGTGTGGTCTACACGCTCAAAAAAGAAAACCCCCACTGGTTAGAACTTCCTGTCGTCGGATGGTTTCATCAAGTGCCTTTTTCGTGGCTTTGTTACATTCAAGAAGACGAAACCAATCTAGCAAGACGACTCTGGTGGAAAGGAGAAACTTACAGCCCCAAGTTCGTAAGCACTTTTGAACCCTATGAAATTCAAACAATCGACGCACTAAAATCACAGCCTTTGCCTTTTATGCTGATGAGCTGGGAACGTGATGAAGAACACACCACGTTTTTAAACACCCACTGGCCTAAAAATCTAGTGCGGAAAGTCATCCACAAATCAGAAAAAGGTGTTACACTTTATGTGGTGAGTTCTGCTCATGACAATGCCCCCACTCAGTAGATGAGACTTTAACCATGCTTTATTCAACACAAGTCCAAGAAGACCGCTACATTTCCCCCTTTGTAAGTAGCCCTACTTTAGGCGTAAAAGATGTTTTTTTATCGGTTGTGATTCCTGCGTTTAATGAGGAAGCTCGCTTGCCAAGCACCTTAGAACACCTCTTGCATTACTTTGGTTCACAAGCCTACACGGTGGAAGTGATCGTGGTGAATGATGGTAGTTTTGACGCCACTGCTGAAATCGTAGAAACCCTTCAAGCTCAAAACCCTTATCTACGCTTGGTGAACTTAGCTCACAATCAAGGCAAGGGGGCTGCTTTACAAGCAGGCTTTAAGGCTGCCAAAGGTCGCTATGCCTTGATGTATGACGCCGATCGTGCGGTGCCGATCGACACGATCGAAGACTGGCTCAATGCCGAAACCCCCGATGCCTTAGAACATATTGTTATTGGCTCTCGTTCTGTAGAAGAAGAGGGTGTGGTGCGTCGCTTTAATCCCTTTCGCCGATTGGTCAGCTTGGTGTTTCAAAAGGTATCCCAATGGTTGATTCCTGATATTGAAGACACCCAATGTGGTTTCAAGCTCTTTCCTGCTCAGGCGTATCGATTATTTGCAGATTTACAGTTTGAAAAAGGCTTTGCTGTCGATTTGGAATATCTGATGATGGCAGAAACGCATGGCTTTTATGTGGAAGAACGAGGCGTTTCTTGGACGAATATGGAAGGTTCTAAAGTCAATGTATGGGTAGATTCGTGGAAGGTGCTTTTTGCGATGTTTCGGATTAAGTATCGCACCTTCAAAGGCTGTTATAATTAAGCTTCTAACAATGATGAGCATAAAGAGCAAGACTGTACGCACATTGAACGCTCTGATAGACCTCTTGAATTTTAACCGCCAATGGCGTATCTTCAGCAAAACACAAGGGTAACTGAACTGTCGTTCCATTCAAACGCTCGGAATGAGGAAACAACGCACAAGCGTCCGCCATAAGGGGTGAATGAAACTGTAGGCTGACTTCAAAATCACTCAAGGGGCGTGCTTGTGTGAAATGTTCTAAGGCTTCTTTGGCTTGCTTGTTTTGAGCTGGACTTCTTTCGCATAAGGCTTTAAATGCGGTAGCCAAATGGGCTTCTGCCTGAGGCACTCCTTGCACACATTGCCAACCTCTCCCCAACTTAGAAACCACATGAGCTCCCTGTCCCACGTACAAACAACGTTCTTGTAAGGCATGCAGCTCTTGCCCTAAAAGGTCGTCTCCATAAGTCAGCAATACAGGCACACCAAACCCTAATTCAGCCAATAAAATACTCAAGCCCGCTTCTCCTAAAGAAATACCATTAAAGCGAATGTCTGCCACATCTTCCGTAAAGGTATGAGCAAGCGGTGCATTTAAAGAACCTGCCTTGGCGTGATAGCCCAGTAAAACACAGGCGTCAAAGCTGGCGTCTAGTCCTGCCATCATACCGTATCGCTTAGGCTTACCTGAAATCAATTCAACACAGCTAGGGAGATCGAGATCCGCTAAAAAGAGGTTGGTCATACTCGCATGGGCATCATTAATCACAATACGGTGATTTTCAATATCTGCCACAGCATGAAAAAGATGAGATAGGGTTTTCTTAACCTGCTTGAGTGCCACGTTGTAGCCTTGAAAATCTTGAGAACGAGTCGGGAAAGCATGACTCGCATGACTGAGACCTGAAAAGCCTTCAAAATCCAGCGAAATATAAAGTGAAATCATTGAGCGATGTCCTTTCTCTGTGCCTTCGTTCCCCTAAAGATAGTGGATATATAAACCCAAATGAACATGAAAGTATGTGAATAACGTTATTATACCACTATATAGGGACGATTCTACCTTTTTTAGGTCATTCGTAAAGAGAGAAGTCGAATCACCCAAGCACTATCGTGAAACAGGAGTATTGACACGTGTCTCATTATTCACTCTTTTTGCCTAAAGCGTTTTTCATCTATACGCTAGCGTTATTGACGTTATGCACAGCGTCTTTAACTCTACTGAGCGGATGTGGCGACAGCCTTCCCCCTAAGCCTTCAGAAGCCTCGACATCTAGCACGTCTCAAACAACAAATACGCCTGTTTCTTCACAGCCTGATGCCCCCCCTACAAGTGGCCCCCCTGCGGATGCCTCAAGCGTTCCTGCCCAAGCTACAGACGCCCCAGCAGGTGAAGTAAAAAGCCCTAACACGGCTCATGTAAGTGCTAAGCAATTGGTTGAACAAGACATTATTATGCTAGCGAGCAATGGGATTGATCCTTTTTCAATTGCCATGCATGTAAAGCCCATTGAAGTTAAAAAAGATGATGTTGAAGCCCTTTCTCCTTACTATCAAGCCCTTGTAGGGATTTCTCCTTTGGTTACGGTGAAAGTGGTCAAAGTTGAAAAACCGACGGTAGACCCTTTAACGGGAACTTACCCAGGTTTACCTGCTCCAGTTGTGGTGGATCCGACCATTGCGATGCAAGACGCTTTATCGACGATTAACGTCAATGGGATTTCGTATAAACGTACTTCTCCCATGGCGATTTTATCCCTAGCCAGCAAAGATTCCTCAGGCTCCACGTCTCTGTTTGTCAAAAAAGGCTCACGTCTTTTCGTCAACGGTTACAGCGTACTGGTTGAAGACATTACGACCAGCACCGTGAGAGTGAGTACCTCTCAAGGAGTTGCTAAAGTAACGAAAACCCTCATGATTCAAGATATTTTCGGCTTCGCCAGATCAGGAGCCACTGGTGGTATGGGGGCTTCTACAACGACAGGAACCAGCCCTAGCAGTCCTTCTGCAGGAGGGGCTGCTCCTTCTGCTGGAACAGGTGCTGCTCAAAATGTTTCGTCCCAAGACATTGACAAAATTGTTAAAGATTTATTGAACTAAAGCCATGAAAGGTCTTTTATTATGACGTTTTCCTTCCCTTCCTTTCCAAACCCTCACTCTTCTCAAAAACAATTACCTTTCAAAGGGCTTCACTTTGGCTGGGCATCTGTAGGTGCAATGGCACTCATTCTAGGTTTGTTTAACCCATTTATGAGCTTGCTTTTGCCTCAAGCGTCTGCGACGAATTACCCTGTTTCGATTTTGCCAACGGAACAGCTTTCCCATAACCCTGTTAGTATTTTCAAAGGGATTAAAGTGGCTCCTGAATCCGCTCGTGTGGATTTAAACTTGCGTAATACAAGCATTGTCGATATTCTACAATTGCTTGCAGAACAAGGTCATTTCAACATTATTGTGGATGAATCCGTGACAGGCGTAATGACGGTGGATATTAAAAACATCAGTGTCAACAAAGCGTTGGAGTACATTTTCATTATGGGCGGATTGAGCTATACACAAGAAGGCAATACCATTGTGGTAGCCAATACCGCAACCACCAATGCCCGTTCCTTAAATGCTAAAATCTTTAAAGTAATCCCAGTCAAGTATAAAGATGCTGGTCAGATTTCCATGCGTTTGAATCAAACGATTTTTGCGGCCAATAAACCCGGCACGAATAATATGGCGATTGCGACCTTTGACCCCAATACCAATAGTCTACTATTAGTAGCAACTGAACGTGAAATAGCTTTGGTGGAAGAAGTTTTGCCTCAACTCGATTTGCCTCGTAACCGTAAAGTGTTTAAAATTATGCACGGCAATGAAACCGCGATTGCTTTGAGTGTATTTACAACGCTTACCGCAGGTTGGGCAGATCAAGCAGGCGGAGCGGCAGGAGGTGCAGCAGGCGGAGCGGCAGGCGGAGCGGCAGGCGGAGCGGCAGGCGGAGCGGCAGGCGGAGCGACAGGCGGAGCGGCAGGCGGAGCGGCAGGTGGAGCAGCAGGCGGAGCGGCAGGCGGAGCAGCTGGTGGAGCAGCTGGTGGAGCAGCTGGTGGAGCAGCTGGTGGAGCAGCTGGTGGAGCAGCTGGTGGAGCAGCTGGTGGAGCAGCAGGCGGAGCGGCAGGCGGTGGGCAGTCTTATCAAAGAGGTGGTTTTTCAATGGTGCCAAACCATGCCACAGGTACGGTAACGGTTTACGGTACGCCTGAGCAACTAAAACTGGTAGAAGAATTGATCCATGAACTGGATGTGGCTCGTCCGCAGGTGATGATTGAACTGTCTTTGGTGGAGCTGACTAAATCCAACACCAAAATCATGCAACCCATTACCACGGGTCCGATAAACTTTGGAGAGTTCAGCATTGCAGCGTTAACAGGTTCGCCCTTTTCCTATGCAGGCAAACCGCTGGGTATTTTAGGGGGAGGTTCTAATGCAGGAGCCTCAGGAGGCTTTAGCTTACCTGGTATTGGGTTTAACTTCAATAATAATGATACCAAAGCCAAAATCCTCGCAAACCCTACCCTTATTGCGGTGGACGGTACCACATCCAGCGTTAGTATTACGGACACTATTGTTTATTTTACCTCGCAAATCACGGTACCTACGGCTGGGGTTCCAACAGTAACGTGGCAAGCCAACAGCCAAGAAGTGGGAATTCAACTCGAATTAACCCCCACCATAACCAATGACGGCAATGTCACCATGGCGTTAAAGCCTTCGGTCACGCAACTCATTGCCCTGAAAGAAGGCGGTAATGGTGCCGTGAGTGCCCCTGAAGTTTCAAAACGTGAGTTTACTATCGCTTCTGCCCGTGTGAAAGACGGTCAAACCCTTGCCATCGGTGGATTGCTGAGAGATACGCGCCGAGAGTCATGGGACAAAATTCCAGGACTCGCCAACCTGCCCATTGTGGGAGCCATGTTCCGTTCCACGACTTCTGCGGGTAACACGACCCAACGCACAGAACTCGTTGTTTTGGTAACGCCTCACATCTTGAAAGAAGAAGTGAACTCGCCTTACTTTGACGGCAACCCCAAGCCTGCTTCGGATTCCGATGCTTTAAGCGTACCCCAACACGGCAGAATAGGCACGCCTGTGAACCCTTCAGAAGTGAAAGTCATGGGTGAAAATGGGGGTGAACTCAAAATTGAAACAGGCCGTTATGTCATGCCTGAACCTCAAGCCACTAAAAGTAGTAAAAAACCAACAAAGTCTAAAAAGACTCAGCAAGCCAAAGCGGAAGACCCTTATAGCGTCACCCCTTACAATGACTACATTGGCGGTTATAGCCGCACCTTTGGTAGAACAATTAAGTAATGTTAAGAAACCACTAATGGATTTAAAAGGAGGTGAGTTCTTTGTCGGCTGGAATCGTTGACGGGAATGCGAGTCTTATTCTTCAAAGTGTGATTAAATACGTGCAAGAAGTCAAAGGTATTGATCCTGAGGTACTAGTTGCCATTATGGAGCGTGCCGAACAAGACAAAAGCACCTTAGATGAGCAGTTCCTGAAAGAAGGGTTTTTAACTCGGGAGGACTTGGTACAAATCATCACCAAGTGCTTTTCTGTCAAATATTATTCTTTAGAAAACGTGCAACCCAATATGGAGTTGCTAGAACTCGTTCCTGAAGAAATTATAGAAGAAAAGCACATCATACCTGTTTCCAATACACATGGACGCTTAGTCATTGCCATGCTTAACCCCACCGATCGTTCTGCGGTGGACGAAATTACCTTTTTAACGGGGATGCGTCCGCAGATTGTATCGACCTTGCCCATGGACTATCGTCAGTGGATGGCCAAATTTGAATCCCAACAAGAGTTAAGAGCCAGAGGGAACAAAGAAAACACCCGAGATTTAATGGATCAGCTTGCTAATGCCAGTGAAGTCAAGTTGTCGGCTCAGGCCCAACGGCTGGACAATATTCGTGCTATGGGTCAAGCTGAAATCCAAGACACCACCGATCCATTGGTTAGATTTGTAAACTCTTTGTTGATACAAGGGGTGGTTCAAGGGGCATCTGACATTCACATTGAACCACGAGAAGGGCATTATGTGGTACGTTTTCGTTCGGACGGAGTCTTGAAAGAAGTCTTAGATATTCCTACCAATATGGAAGGTGCCGTCATTACACGCCTTAAAGTTATGGCTAAAATGGATATTTCTGATCACCGCAGACCCCAAGATGGGCGGATGTCCATTAACTACAAAAAAATGGAATACAATTTCCGTGTCAACACGCTGCCTGTGACCGAAGGGCGTGAAAAAATGGTTATGCGGATTCTTCGACCTTCCGCCACCGTGACAGATTTCACCAAACTCGGCTTTACGCAAGACGACGCAACTAAAATCGAACTCATGTATAAGGCACCTTACGGCATTGTGCTAGTATGTGGACCAACAGGTTCAGGTAAATCCACCACGTTGTATACGATTATGAACAAAATCAACAATGAACTCATTAACGTTTCAACCGTTGAAGACCCTGTTGAATTAAAAATTGAAGGCTTAAACCAATCACAGGTTAACGCCAAAGCCGATTTCACCTTTGCCAGTTCGATGCGAGCCTTGTTACGTCAAGATCCTGACGTTATTATGGTGGGTGAGATTCGAGATTATGAAACCCTAGAAGCAGGGATTCATGCGGCGTTAACAGGTCACTTGGTCTTTTCAACAATTCACGCCAACTCTACAGCTACCACGATTACCCGTATGCTTGAAATGGGGGCGTCTAGCAGTTTAATTTCTGCGGCGGTGAATGGGGTTATTGCTCAGCGTTTAACCCGAGCCTTATGCCCCCATTGCAAGGAAGCCCACGAAGCGACCGATGAGCAAAAAGAAATTCTCTATGAATACTATCCAACGCCTCCCGATCTTAAAGAATCTTTGACTATTTACACGGCCAAAGGTTGTGAAATGTGTAAAGATTCAGGCTATTTTGGACGTACAGGCCTTTACGAAATTATGATGATTGATCGAGAATTGCGTCATTTAATTGCGGCTCAAGTCAATGAACTCGAAATTGAAGACACCGCTATTAAACGTGGCATGATTTCTTTAGGAATGTGTGCCAGAACCAAAATCATTGAAGGCAAAGTTGATTTTGCAGAAATTGAACGGGTTTTAGGACCTTTTAGAGGGGGTAGTCGCTGATGACTCTACTTACTTACCATTTAACAAAGCTATTTAAAGGAGTTTAAGCAATGGCAAACTACGCCTATAAAGCTATGAACTTGGTTAGCCGTAAAAAGCAAGAAGGGGTAATTCCTGCATCCAACGAAATGGAAGCACGCTCTAAGTTAAGAGACATGAAACTTTCGACCCTTTCTTTAGAAGAAATCACAGGCTATCAAGACGGTTCAGGCAACATCGTTAAAAAGGGCTTTAAATTTGGCTTTACAAGCAAAATCAGTAGCAAAGAAGTCATGACGTTTTCTCGAAACTTAGCGATTATGATTCGCGGGGGTATCCCTATTACAGAATCTTTGCTTTATTTTGAAAACTTTTCAGAAAAAATAACCTATAAAGCCATGGTGCAATCCGTGCGACGAGACATTTTAGGGGGGATGCCCTTTTCAGAAGCTTTAGGGAAGTTTCCCGAAGTGTTTAGTGAAATTTTCATCAATATCACCCGAGCAGGGGAAAGTTCAGGTGAGTTGGATGTCACCATGGAACGTATGGCAGACTTGATGGAGCGGACGGAAAAAATTAAATCCAAAGTCGTTTCAACGGCCATTTACCCCGCCATTGTTTTGGGACTAGTCGGCATGGTTTTGCTGGTTATTTTTTACTTTGTTCTGCCTTCTTTTGAAAAAATCTATACGCAAATGGGTGTGGATTTACCTTTAATTACCAAAATCATGATTTTTGTTTCAAACTGTTTACGCAGTGGTTGGTTTATTACCTTCCCTGCAGTGGCTTGTGTTGTATGGGGATTCCTTAAGTTTATTTCCACCAATTTAGGGAAACGCTTGATTGACAAATATGTGATTCATATTCCTGTCTTAAATCAAGTCATTCGCTTTACGAATGTGTCGAGCTTTATTTCCACCTTAAGTGTGTGTTTTGGTGCGGGTATTCCGATTACAGAAGGGCTAGATTATGCCGTTTCTACAGTAGGTAATGCGACATTCCGAGCCACGTTAATGAGTGTGAACAAGCAAGTACAGACAGGGCGCCGCTTGGGGATTGCCCTAGCAGAAACAGGGGTTATTCCTGAATTAGTCTTGCTGATTATGGCAACAGGGGAAGAGTCGGGTAACTTGGATCAATCCTTGGGTACCGCTCAAGAGTATCTGGAAAAGGAAATTGACCAGCGTATTGGGGTATTGATGGCATTTATGGAACCCTTATTGCTCATGTTCTTAGGGGTTATTGTTGGGATTGTGGCGTTGTCTATCTATATGCCACTGTTTAGTATGTATGAGCATATGTAGTGATGCCTATATTAAACGATGAAATAACGTATGGTGTCTTCAGTGTCTCTACGATTCTTGATGGGCTTATGTAAGCTTATATACACTTCACACATCTACAAGTCTAGGCTCCCAGAACCCAACTATACGCTCTTTCATCGTTTAATGGGGCTGGGAAATGGTATAAGACACAAAAAAGACGCCAAATGGGTTTTATGCTAATGACGTGTAGGTATAAGGGGAATATATGAATCAGCCTGCTTTTAGTACGAATACGCCTCCCCTAAACGCTTGGGGATACCCAAGAACAGCATTACCGCCATTGTCTGTTGAAGACCCTAATGCCAAAGTCTTTACACAGGTAGATATTAAAGGGTACCGTCCGAAAGACTTTTATACCCGTAAATTATGGGTATGGCTTCAAGTTCAAGCCCAAGGGCTTGCGGATGTTAACGCCGTCGATAAGTTCGTGACCCAACAGTTAAGGCATGTGCAAAAAACCCCCTATGTGGATACCTCCAAAAGTACGGCAGAGTTATTTGGCTTAAAACGACTCGATTCGCTGGGGCATCGCACCGATATTGAACGAATGATTCAAACCCCTCAAGCCTATCAACAACAGATCCAAACCCAAAGTAAAGCCATGAAGTCCGCCTTTCAAACATGGACGAAGACGCCTCAAAGTGTTGCCAGTGGTGCCAAACAATTTCTCCATGCCAGCTTCACTAAGCCCTTTACGAACTTATGGGCGGGTCAAGAAGTCGTCAGTTCCGCCTTGAGTGCCTTTGCGTCTATTTTATTTGCGGTAAATATCGGGCAAAAAACCTATGCCGCCCATGAAAGTGCTTATAATGAAGGGCAACGAGGCGGTGAGTTGGCACTAACAACCACAGGCGAATTCACTAAAGAAACCACCAAAGGCGGCTTAACGTGGATGGCAGGTTCGGTGGGAGCAGCCGCGATTGGACATACCTTAGGCACGAATATCGGTGGGATTAAAGAGGCGTCTAAGTTGGCTCGTTTTAAGACCTTGCCCACACGCATTGCGGTCGTTTTGGGAGCTGTTTTAACAGGAGCTACGGCTCAAGCCATTTTAGATTGGATTTTACCTAGTCGACCGACGGTGAAAAAAGTGAGTTTAAATGATTTACAACAGGAAGAGCAGAGCAAGCAAGCCAAACCTTCCTAAATACCCTCTCCTAATTTTAGGAGAGGGAGGAGAACGTCGCTAGACGTTCGAGGGTGAGGTTAAACCCTAGACGTCCTTTGTGGTTTAACCGCCCCCTAGCCCCCTCCTAAAATTAGGAGGGGGGACAGGAACGTAAAACACTATCTATAAAAGTTGTTGGACGTTCTCTAAGACTTCCACCACCGCCAAACCATTCTGGTCATCTGATTGCGGTTGCCAGCCTCCAGCCAGTGCGTTGACAAAATGCTGACATTCCAAACGCAACGGCTCTAAAGGCAAGTAGTCCACCACCTGCTCATGCCGATGCCCTGCTTCATCGAAATGCACTTGCACCAAGCGATTCGCTAAAGGCAGGGTGTCATCCAAAATGAGCGACGCTTTCGTTCCCACCACAAGCAATTGCACTTGCTTTTTCGGGTACATCCAACTGGTTTGCAAGTGAGCGATTACACCGCTTTTAAATTGAAAAGACGCTTGAACGAGATCGATTTTATCATCGACCGCTGAGGTGTTTTGAGCGGTGACCGCTTTAACGTGTGGCACTTCACCGTTCATTAAGTAGATCAATACGGAAAGATCATGCGGGGCTAAATCCCAAAACACGTTGCGGTCGTTTCGTCCGTGATTGTAGTTTAAGCGGTCGCTTTGAATGTAGCGTAAATCGCCCAAAACGCCTGAATCGATGACTTGCTTGACTCGGTTAATCGCAGGGTGATACATGAGCAAATGCCCGACCATTAGCGTTTTTTGATGAGCTTGTGCCACTTGCACCAAGTCTTGAGCGTCTTTAAGCGTGGTAGCGAGGGGCTTTTCAACATACAGATGCTTACCTGCTTCAAGAACTTGCTTGCCTAAGGGGTAGTGCGTTAAAGAAGGCGTCGCCAGCACGACGGCATCAATGTCAGGGTTAGCGAGTACAGCGTCAAAAGACAGTTCCCCTGTGATGTGGGGGTATTCGGCTTGAAAATGAGCCAGTGCATCAGGACGGGCATCGCAAATGGTGTGCAGATGCCCAAGGGCGTCAAAGTTGCGAATGAGGTTTTTGCCCCAATACCCTGCACCCACAACAGCCAAGCGTATAGGGGGTGTTGGACTAGCGTGCATAGACGTTCCTTTAGCTGTTAACTACCCTTTTAGTATAATACAAACATCTTGAAATGGTCTTGAAAAGTCGGCTCGATGCAGTAGAACCCTTGATAAAAATAAGTATTTCACCCATAATAGAAAGGATTATCTCTAATTTTGTAGAAAGTGGTTATGTCAGACTTATCGCCTCTCACTAGTTCTGAAACGGAAACGACTCGCAACTTGGCGTTGTTACAACGTTTGAGCTTGGCGGTGAATACCAGCGTCTTGCAAGACGACATCTTCGACGCCATTGGCTTAGTCTTACGAGACTTCTTTCAGTTTGACGGCTTAACGCTCGCCATTCTCGCCCCGAACTTACAAGGCATCGGCAGAGTCATTCACATCGACAGCGACGGCTTTGCGGACACACAAAGCGAGTATCATCGCTATACAGGCACGGATCCTTTGCTTGAACCGTTGTTGAGCTATCGTAATACCCCGTTTTTCCTCAAGCCTGCAGAAAATCCTGCGAGCATTTTATTGCCCAACTATCGATGCCACGCCTTGGTCTACCCCGTGTTTACCAAGCGTCAGCCTGTGGGTATTTTGGTGATGAACCGCCAAGAACGCTTTGAAGCCTTCACCCCTGAAGAGCAAACCTTGCTTGAAGTGGGCTTGCCTTTGCTGGCACTTGCCCTTGAACAAGCCCGTTTGTACAGCGATATGCAAATTTTAATGGGTCGTCAATTTTTGATGAATCACTTGAGTGTGAAGATTCGTCAAAGTTTAGAGTTAACGCAGATTTTGAAAACTGCCGCCAATGAAGTGGGGCAAGTCTTGGGCGTCAGCCGATGCACCATTCACGCCTTTAATGAACCGATCCCCTTGAATCAAGCACTGGATGTCTCTCAAGCCAAGATTCCTGAAAGCACGCCGTATAGTTATACACTCGCAGGTACGGGGGCGTATCGGGCTAATCCCCATTACACGCATCCTTATGGGTTTGAATGGCAAGTCTTAACGCGTCAAACCATCCCTGAAGAGGTCTTGCACAATCAACTCAAGCCCTTTTTCTTCTTTCAAGACGGCAACCCCTTCCACGAAGGCTGGATGGCAAGCAAAGCCTTTTATGATGAAAATCAGTTGCAGTCGCTTGCGGTTGTGCCGATTGTCACGAATAAAGAATGGGTAGGTTCGATTAGTTTACATCAGTGCAACAAGGTACGAGTTTGGTTGACTGAAGACAAGGAGATGCTGTCCGCCTTAAGCGAGCAGTTGGGGTTGGCGATGACGCAAGCTCAATTGTTTAGTAAAATCAACGCCCAAAAAGATGCCCTCACTCACACGCTTGATGAATTGCAACAAACGCAAATGCACTTGGTGCAATCTGAAAAAATGGCGATGCTTGGTCAATTTGTCGCGGGGATTGCTCACGAAGTCAATACGCCGTTAGGCACGATTATGGCGAATACGCAGACCCTTGAAAAAGTATTAGACAAGTTCGATACAGACACTTTGCCTGAAGCCAAGTATCTTAAAATGGCGAGCGATATTTTAAGCTTGAACCGTCTGGCAGGGGAACGCATTAAAGACACGGTGGTGAACCTCCGCAATTTTGCACGGCTGGATGAAAGCGAGCTAAAAACGGTGGACATCCACGAAGGGCTAGAAAGCACTTTGTTGCTGATGAAGCATTCCTTGCAGGATCACCTCATCATTGAACGAGCTTACGATCGTGAAAATGCCTTTTTGAAGTGCTTCCCTGGCTTGTTGAACCAAGTGTTTATGAACCTGATGGTGAATGCCACGCATGCCCTTGAAGGGCGAGACAATCCTGTGTTACGGATTGAAACCCAGTTGGTGGAAGATGTGGCGTTAGGCGATTGCTTGCAAGTTTCTGTGGTGGACAACGGCAAGGGTATTCTTGAAGAAAACTTGAGCAAGTTGTTTGATCCAGGCTTTACGACCAAGAGCCGTGGGGTAGGAACGGGCTTGGGGCTGGCGTTGTGCTTCCGCATTGTGGAAAAGCATCGGGGGCGTATCGATGTGCATAGTAGCATCAATGTCGGCACACGCTTTGATGTCATTATCCCTCGCACTTAATACCAATTCAAAGATTAAATAGCGTCTGGCGTCTTCGTTGTCGCTACGATTCTCGATGTGCTTATGTACGTCTCTGAACACTTCACACATCTGCGAGTCTAGGCTCCTAGAATCCACCTATACGCTATTCAATCTTTGAAATGGTATAATTTACGCCAAAACGAGCAAACTCAAACGACCGTAGCGTTGCAGATACGCCGTATGCAAGGCCGACAACAAATCCAAGCGGTTTTGACGGATCGCTAGATTGTCACTCATCACCATGACCTCTTCAAAAAACCGTTCCACCACAGGAGCCAGTTCCGCCATCGCTACCGTACTATTTTGAATCAGGGCTTTATTCGCCGCATGATACAAGGCACGCTCCGCATCTGATTCGAGCAAAGATTCTTCCACCTTCGCCAAGGTCGCATTGGGGTTATAATGCTTGGCGATCATTTTGTCGATGCGATTGGCGGGCGTGTACAAGGCATCGAATAGGTCGGGGGCGTCGTCCCGCTTGACTTTAAGGTTGTCAAGTTTCGCCACAAACAGGGGCAAGTCTTCCCATGGACTAAAGCTGGCTTGCACCGACTGGATGAGATCTACGCTGTAGCCTTGTTCTTGAAGGTAAGATGCCAAACGCTGTTGCATAAAGCCTCTGGTGCGTTGCCACGTGGCATCCCACGATTCTTGAGCCAAATCCCCCAAGTTTTCATAGCTATGTTGACACCAGACTTGTAAATTATTGTGAAGGTTAAACGCCAAAATACTCAACAAGACGCCGTTCACCAAACGACGCAAGCCCAAGGGATCTTTGGATCCACTGGGCATTTTCGTTTTGCTTTGGCTGAATAAGGCAACCAAGGTATCGAGCTTGTCGGCAAGGCTGATGATGAGTCCTGTGGGCGATTCAGGCAAGGCATCGCCTTGAAAACGAGGCAAGTAATGCTCAAAAATGGCGGTAGCTACAGTAGGGGATTCTCCCTGCTGTAAAGCGTAATACATCCCGACTTCGCCTTGAAGTTCCGTGAGTTCAAACACCATCGAGGTGACGAGATCGGTTTTACAGAGTAAGGATGCTCGTTCCACCGCTTGACGTGTTTCCGCATCAACGGCTAACGCTTCGGCAAAGGCATAGCTCAAGCGTTGAATCCGCTGGGTTTTGGCTTTGAGTGAGCCTAGACCTTTTTGGAAGGTCACGCCGTCTAAAGCGGTGAGCCTGTCTTCTAAAGGGGTTTTGATGTCCTCTTCATAGAAGAACTTGGCATCTTCAAAGCGAGCGACCAAGACACGTTCGTTGCCTGCGATGATGTTTTTTGCAAAGCGGACGTCTCCGTTGGTGGCGACCAAGAAGTAAGGCAAAAGTTCGCCTGATGCACTTTCCACAGGGAAGTAGCGTTGGTGAGCCTTCATCACGGTGATGAGAACAGGCTTGGGGATTTTCAAGTAGCTGGCGTCAAACTGCCCGACAATCACACTGGGGTATTCGAGGATGTTGGCGACTTCTTCAAGCAGTTCGTCATCCACAATCGCCACACCACCGATGCCTTTGGCGACTTCCGCCAACTGCTCTTTAACCGTTGCCATGCGTGCTTCGGTGGACAAAATCACCTTCCCTAAGGACGCCAGCTTTTCGTCGTAATCCGCAGGAGAATCCACCGCAATATCGGCTTGCCCCAAGAGGCGATGCCCACGAGTGCTATTGCCGGAAACGAGGGTGTCATCCCCTAAGTCAAGGGAAAGAGGCAGACGCTCGTCATTCCAAAAGGCGAGCAACCAGCGAATGGGACGAGGAAAGAGGCGTGAATTGTTCGCCCACCGCATAAAACGAGGCCCTTCAATCGATAGTACCGCATCCAACACAAGCGATCCGATAAGATCTTTAACGGCCTGCCCTGCATGACGTTGATGCAAAACCACATAGCGAGTGCCTCCGATGTCTTCTTGTACGCAGGCGTCGAAAGTGGCATTGTTTTTGCGTAAAAAGCCGTCGAGGGCTTTACTGGGGGAGCCGTCTGCGTCGAAGGCGACTTGAACAGGCGGCCCTTTGATGACTTCGTTTCGCTCGGCTTGAGCGTCAGGCAGTCCGTTTAGGCGAATCACCAAGCGACGTGGCGTTTTTTCGATGTGAATGCTTGTACCGACAAGTCCAACCGCTTCCAAACGTTTTTCAATGGCTTGGCTTAAGGCGTTCTGCACGGTGGCTAAAAAGCCCGCAGGGAGTTCTTCGCATCCGATTTCAAAAAAAGCTTGATTTGACATGGCCATTTCCTTTCACACAATCATGCGTTCATTATCGTACAAAACAGTGAGAAAGACAAGGCAAAACGCCTCCTGTCAAGACAAGAGGCGGATGCGATAGTGTGGGGATACATTACCAACCGTCGTTGCTTGGAGTGCCGTGGGCGACTAGCTCGGGTTGTTGCATCGTTGGTAGACTTGGAGCTGCCCACGCATCAGACGGTGGGATTGCGGCGTTTGTCGGGGTAGGCATGGTTTCTTGTGGGGCGAAGGTAAACGGCTGTGCGACAGGTGGAGCAAAGGTCGTTTGAGCAGGCATTAGAGTAGGTGAGATGTTATTGCCTGCTGCAAGGGGGAGGGGATTGGAACCCAAACCTAACAGTATTTCCTGAGACTGCGGCAACGGAGGAAGTGAACCTAACAGAGACAACTGAGGCGGCGGCAACTGAGAAGCGAAACTCGGTGAACCCAACGGCGACAACTGAGGAAGTGAACCCAACGAAGACGATAATGGCGGCAATGCCTGTGATGATTGAAGTCGTACAATCTCTTGTTGTAACTTAAGGGCTTTAGCTTGATCTCGATTCGTATCGGCGGTGTTGGTGTTGCTGGTGGCGGTTTCGGTTTTGTTACCCATTAAACCTTGCAATAGCGGCAAGCCTGCTTTAATCAGGTCTCCTAAGCCATTATCTGCACCGTCTTCTGGGTCGTCTGTGGTGTCTTTGTCAGGCTCGATACCATATTTTTCAAATTGAGCCTTTAAGTTGCTTAATTCATCATCCGTACTTTTGGCACCGCCATGCCTAAGGGCGTTGGCAGAAAGTGTAGCATACAGTTCATTGGGATTCGCACCATTTTTCAGTTCAGCAGTAAAGTCTTCCACAAAGCTATTGCGTTCTTTACTCTTGACTTCACCATCTTTATCTGCATCCATGAGTTGAAGTGTACGAGATAGTTCAACATAACTCATACCACGTTGGGCTAGGCTTGTAAATAATTTGTCAAACATTGTGGTACTTAAGTCTTGCCCTTCAAATAAGGGCATTTCTTTTGCTTCTTTGGCACTTAGGTAACCGTCACGATTAGTGTCGTATTCTCTAACTAAATCTTTTGCTTGGGTGTTATAGTTTGCCAGTTGCTTAGACGTAAGTTGATCGCTGGTGTCGGTCGTCGTTTTTGTTTTGGTGGTATTCATACTACCTAAGGCAGTCACAATAGAACTCATAAAATCATTAGCCATTATTATATTCTCACTAGGGTTGTGGGGGGGGGTGAACAAAAGGGGATTCGCTTTTCGTTGAAAGCGGTTGTGCCTTAATAAAGGTTCCCGTCACCCCAAAATTGACAAATTGTTACATTCGTTTATAAAAACAAAAAATTGTAGACTGCTCTGTAAAAGTGAATTTTGCTCTGTCCCCCCTCCTAATTTTAGGAGGGGGTTAGGGGGCGGTTAAATACACAAACGAAGTCTAGGGTTTAACCTCACCCTCGAACGTCTTACGACGTTCTCTTCCCTCTCCTAAAATTAGGAGAGGGAACAGGACTTTCTATAGAGAAAACGTGGGTTTTCAGCACTAGACGACACGCCGAAAACGTGTCAAACTGAAAAAGAGTAGCTCCTTGAAAACCAAAGAACAAATCGGAACTCGTCATCCTGAACGCATGTGAAGGATCTCCCCACGCAGAAATGACGAATTATCTTGACTTTCGTGGGTCGAAAATCGGACTTTCATGGCCAAAAAACAGACTTTCATGGGCCAAAAATCGGACTTTCATGGGTCGAAAATCGGACTTTCATGGCCAGAAAACAGACTTTCGTGGCCAGAAAACAGACTTTCATGGGTCATAAAGTCGACTTTTGTGGGTCGAAATTACCCTTATTTATACCATTTAAACGAGTGAATAGCGTGTTAGGCTATTCTAGGAGCCTAGATTTTTTTTGTGAGGGCGTGTAGTGAGACCTACATAACGGAACAAAAAAATCGTAGCGACAACGAAGAGACAACACGACATTTAATCGTTTAATTGGTATTTCGGTAGGATTCAAACTTCGACTCATCCAAATCCCACGCCTCTTTCGGAGGGATCGGTAACTTATTGAGAGGATTTAAATTGCGAACCACCCCATAATCGATCGCTGTGGCCTTCCAGTATTCCTGAAAAACCTCATGCCCCAAACGACTCACCCATGTATTGGCGGAAGGCTCGTCATAGACGGAAAGCGTTGCTCCCACCATGCGATCAGTCGGCAAGCGAAACTCGCCCTGCCACTGATGCACGACTTGGTAAATGCCTGTTGAACTGCGGTCAAAACGCTGAATGTCCACATCCACATAGCCCATGGCTTCTTCGTTTAAATTACCTTCAAACCAGCTCATAATCCGCTTCCAGCGAGACGGCGGACGGTACGGACGGGTAAAATCTAAGTCGGCTCGTACCACCAAGACCCGATCCACCCCTGTAAACGCTAGGGATGACGACGCACAGAGTTCTTTGTAGGTTTTACACAAGGCACTATTTAAGCCCTTCATATCGGTAATGCCGAAATTGGCTTTATTGTTCATTTTGCTTAAAAAACGGGCTCGCTCATCGAGCTTATTGCCTATACGGTACGCTTCGGTGGCTTGTAACGGCGACAAATACGACTGCTTGCCTTGGCCCTTTAAGGCAAGGGCGAGATCACGAGTTAGCACGCCGCCGATGAGCGTGCCGAGATCGCCGTAGGCTTTGGCGTCTTTGTGTTGGGGTTCAACAGCTAAAACAAGCGTCGCTTTAGGATCCGTTTCGGGGTTGGGGGGGCGTTTATACTCCCCTTTATAGTCGGCTCCCCACGCAGAAGCACTGACGCCGACCATTAAGGCCGAAAGTAACACCACGCAAATCAATGAAAATAAGTGTTTGAACATGGTCTTTCCCTCTTGTTTAGGCACAATCTTTGCAATGGATCCCTGTTTTCTATATAATTATGACAGATACCCCCTCTTTCCCCCTTCACCTCAAGACGTATTTATAGGAGTCCCCCCTGCCCATGATTGAACGCTATTCCCTGCCTGCGATGTCCGCCCTATGGACGCCTGAAGCCAAGTTCGACGCCTGGTTGCTCGTAGAACTCGCCGCCCTTGAAGCCCATGAAGCCCTCGGCAACGTGCCAAAAGGTGTCACCGCTGAAATTCGTGAAAAGGCTCAATACAATATCGCTCGTATTGATGAAATTGAAGAAGAAGTGCGTCACGATGTCATCGCCTTTTTGACGAATGTGGCCGAATATGTGGGTGAAAATAGTCGTTTCGTGCATTTGGGCATGACCTCAAGCGATCTCATCGACACCGCCTTAAACGTGCAGATTCAAAACGCCAAGCCTGTTTTGTTGGAAAAATTGAACGCCCTTAAAAACACCTTGCTCCAACGGGCATGGGAACAGCAGTACACGGTGATGGTCGGTCGTAGTCACGGCATTCACGGCGAACCCATTACCTTTGGCGCCAAGTTGCTCGTGTGGGTGGATGAACTCGAACGCGCCACGCACCGCATTGAAGCAGGCTTTGAAGAATGCCGTGTGGGCATGATTTCAGGTGCCATGGGGACTTACGCCCACTTGAGTCCGCAAGTGGAAGCCTTGACCTGTAAGGCTCTAGGACTTGAGGCGGTGAAAGCGTCCACCCAAGTCATTCAACGAGACCGCCTCGCGAGTTTGATGAACGCCTTTGCGTTACTCGCCTCTTCGCTTGAAAAAATGGCGGTGGAAATACGCAACCTCCAACGCACGGATGTCTTAGAAGTCGAAGAAGCCTTTGCCACTGGGCAAAAGGGCTCTTCGGCGATGCCCCATAAACGCAACCCGATTTCGAGCGAGAACATCACGGGTTTGGCTCGCTTGATTCGTTCTTATGCCTTGCCGTGCATGGAAAATGTGGTGCTGTGGCATGAGCGAGACATTTCGCATTCTTCGGTTGAACGCATCGTGGTGCCTGATGCCTTTACGCTTTTGCATTATATGTTGAATCGTTTTAACACGGTGATGCAAAATTTGGTGGTCTTTCCGCAGAACATGGAACGCAACATGAACATTTACGGCGGTGTGATTTTCAGCCAGCGTGTCTTATTGGCGTTGATTGATGCTGGGGTGAGTCGAGAGTTGGCGTATCGTTTGGTGCAACGCAATGCCCATGCGGCGTGGAATGTGGAAGGCGGGCATTTTCGTCAAAACATTTTAGCAGATCAGGACGTGCTTGCCGTGTTAAGTGCAGAGTCGATTGACGCGTGTTTTGATCCCACACCCTTGCTCCAGCACATCGATGTGATGTTTGCTCGTTTCCCTAAGCCTGTCTTGGCTTAGCCTTCTATACAAATAGCCTATTCGCCCTTTTCTGAAAAGAATGTTACAATTTCTTTACAAAGAAGGGCGAATCGAACGTTTCGGCGTTGTCCTGTTTGTTAGAGGAAATCAGCGATTAGGCTATTCTAGGAGCTTAGATTTTTTGTGCGGGCGTGTAGGCAGAACTACATAACCAAACAAAAAATCGTAGCGACAACGAAGAGTCAATCGATGGTTTTATCTAACGAATAGGATACATCCTCTTTGAGGTGTATCTTATATGAATCTACATCACACGGAGGGTATAAACCACTAGGTTATTTTCAAAAGCACCATAAGCTCCTATACTTACAGTATGCCATAAGTTTTTGACCCTCCTTCAAGTGACGGGCAGCAACTTCCGCACGTTGTGAATAAGGGAATTGAAAAAATCTACAAGCCGTCATGCCCTGTCGCCATGAAAGCGCTTGCTCCACAACATCAACGATTTACCCCCCAGCTTGACCAAAAAGGAGAGATGACGTCCATGACGCTAAATCAAAACGAATTACAAGCCCCCATTCTTCGCATTATGGTGGTCGACGACAACGCCAATCACGCCGCAGGCATTAAGCAGTTGATTGAACTGCAATCCATGCACAAGGTGGTGGGTATTTGTAGCAATGGTGATGAAGCCGTGCGTCGAGTCGGGCATACGGAAGTCGACATCGTACTCATGGATATGAACATGCCTGAACTCGATGGTATTTCCGCCATTCAACAGATTTTGGTCAAAAAGCCTGAAATCAAGATTTTAACGCTCACGGGTAGTGATGACCCTGACACCGTCTACAAAGCCATGCGTGCTGGCGGCAGGGGTTACATCCTCAAAACCATGATTACCACGCAGTTGATGCGTGCTTTAGAAGACATCAATGCAGGTCGCATCTTCATGCCGACTAGCATTGCCACCAAGTTCTTTGACGAGTTCCACACGATTGTGCAGAAGGTATCAAAGCCTGATCCGCATCGTCAAGCCTTGTTGAGCCAGTTGACGTCTCGTGAAAAAGAGGTCTTGAAATTGTTGACGGAAGGCTTAACGTATAAGAGTATTTCCGATCGTTTGGTGATTTCTGAAACGACGGTGAAAACCCATGTGAACAACATTTTCCAGAAATTGCAAGTGAACGATCGTACCCAAGCGGTCTTGTACGCCTTGAAGTTCGGTTTGGTGGACACCAGCGACAAATTGCCTAGCGTGGTATAGTCGTTTTACAGCTATTTATAAACAGGGAAGAACTTGCGTTCTTCCCTGTTTGTTTTGGATCTCCCTAGCCCTCTCCTTGAGGAGAGGGCTAGGGAGAGGAGGGGGATTTGAAGAAACCATTGCGACATCTACTCCCCACCCCAACCCTCCCCTTAAAGGGGAGGGGGGAAATCCCTTAAAAAATCCCCTACTTCAGTAAAGAAATAGGGGATATGCCCGTGGCCAGACTTGAACTGGCACGTGGTGTTAGCCACAACGGATTTTAAGTCCGCAGCGTCTACCGATTCCGCCACACGGGCTTTCGATTCTCTTAGTCTAGCGTATCAAGCGGTGCTGTCAATCTTCAAAAAATACAGCAAATGCGGTATTTTATTGGCAATAATCGCCGTAGTCTAAGAAAACACGCTAGACTAAGACTCATTAAGAGAGAAAGAAATAAGGGAAATACGCCCCATGTTAGCTCGTCCACACTGGAATTGGGGACTTGGTCTCGCTATCGTCCTGATGCTTGTCGCCATGCCTATGGCCGATGCCGCAGGCGTCGCCTTGCCCACCATTCAATTGGGCGTCGCGAAAAGCAATAGCCCTGAACAAGTGGCTCAAGGCGTGCAGATTTTGATTCTGCTCACGGTGCTGACCCTCGCCCCCAGCATTTTGGTGATGACCACCGCCTTTACTCGCATCGTGATTGTGCTTTCACTCGTGCGTCAAGCCCTAGGGACGCCGACCTTGCCTCCTTCGCAAGTGATTGTATCCCTCGCAATGATTTTGAGCTTTTTTGTCATGGCGCCTACTTTTGAAGAAGTCAACAAAGTCGCCTTTGAACCTTTTATGAAGGGGAGAATGTCTGTGAATGTTGCCCTTGAAAAGGCCACGGAACCCATGCGAACCTTCATGTTCAAGCAAACCTCTGAAAAAGATATGGCACTGTTTACTAAGCTTGCCAAAATTAAGAAGCCCAAAACCACGAAAGATGTGCCGACCTATGTGCTGTTGCCGTCTTTCATTATTTCAGAGCTTAAAACGGCGTTTCAGCTAGGTTTTGTGCTGTTTTTGCCTTTTATTGTGATTGACATTGTGGTGTCGTCGATTTTGGTTTCCATGGGGATGATGTTCCTGCCCCCTGTGACGATTTCCTTGCCGTTTAAGCTGATTTTATTCGTTTTGGTGGACGGCTGGCACCTGATCTCACAAAGCTTGGTCATGGGGTTTAGATAAGCATGATTAACGAAGCCTTATTCCTAGACTTGCTGAAAGAAACCTTGTGGATGACCATGCTCATTTCCGCCCCCTTACTCATTACAGGGCTGGTTGTGGGGACGCTCGTGTCGCTCGTGCAGACGGTGACCCAATTACAGGAATCCACACTCACCTTTGTGCCAAAGCTCTTGGCAAGTGGGATTGTACTGATCTTTATGGCACCATGGATGCTTCAACAAATGTTGCAACACACGCAAAAAATGTTTGCCCTTATGCTGGAACTGGCTCAAAACACAGGAAACGGCTAAAATGACCACAGGCGTTCAAGTATTGGGGGGCGATTTCTTACAGTGGCTTTCGATGCCTCACCTGATTGCGACGTTTTTGGTGTTTTGCCGAGTCACAGGCTTGTTTTTGGTGGCACCCTTTTTCAATCACCCTTCTTTGCCGATGCAACTGCGTTTGTGGTTTGCCCTTAGCACCGCCGTGATTTTTTACCTCACGCTTACCGTGCCTCAACAAGTGGAACAGCTCCAGTGGGTGCCGATGGATATGCCTCATTTACTGCCCTATATTTTCAAGGAACTCGCCTTGGGCTTGCTCATGGGTTTGGTGATGAAATATGTGATGGATGCCTTTCATATTGCGGGGGAAAGCTTGTCTCAACAAATGGGTTTGAGCATGGCAAACGCCTTGGACCCTGCTTCGGGCGTGAATGCCCCGATTCTAGGGAATGCGTTGACGCAATATGCCTTGGTGCTGTTTATGGTCTTGGGGATTCATCACTGGGTGTTGTTGAGCCTGCATAGCAGTTTTGAGTTGATTCCCTTGCATTTAATGCCTGCCATGGGGAAAATGGGCATCCTCAGTGAGCGGATGATCTTGGTGTCCGCAGGCATGTTCAGCACAGGCATTATGCTTGCTGCTCCTGTTCAAGCGTTGTTGTTTATGGTGGAAGTGGCGTTGGGCTATATTTCTAAATTGATGCCTCAAATGAACGTGTTTATGGTGGCGGCTCCGTTGAAGGTGATGCTCGGTTTGTGGGCGTTGATGGCGTTTTTGCCGTCGATGCAGACCTTTATGAGTGAGCATTATCATGATCACATCAAGGTGCTACGCTTTTTGCTAAAAGGGCTTTTGTAGTGTTTTAAGAAGTCAAACAGCGGTTTTGTCCCCCCTCCTAATTTTAGGAGGGGGTTAGGGGGCGGTTAAACTCACAAACGAAGTCTAGGGTTTAACCTCACCCTCGAACGTCTAGCGACGTTCTCTTCCCTCTCCTAAAATTAGGAGAGGGGACAGGCAAATTATTTAAAACACTATATAAAAACATAGACCGTTTTATATAGCGGATACTATTAGCCTTTTAATTGCTGGACGTAAGTCTTGCCGACTTGCGTCAAACGATACTCCATGCTCGTGGCGTTGCCTGTCAAGTCAGGCACGACTTCAATATATCGCTGAGCCAACGCACGCTCTAGCACAGCGTGGTTGAGGTGCCCCGCATCCGCCAATTCCACCAAATGCTTGAGCTGCGACGAGCCAAAAGTGGATTGATGTTGCTGCGTTCTAAGGTATTCCCCTGCCAACAATAGCACTTCGGTAATATCGTTGAAACGAGCTTGGCTCAAATAGCCTTTAAAATCAGGGATCGATGCCTCGTTTTTGGCACTGAATGAGGTTTGAAAATCGTTGAGCAAGGTCGAAAAAATGGGACGCTCCGCAGGTTCGGGGGGACTTTGACGATGTTCCATAGTACGAATGGGGGCTTGAAACGCCTGTTGGGTCTGCTGAATGAGGGTTTCCACCGCTGTAGGCGTTGCATCGACTTGTGAGATTCTGGTGGTATGGGTGCTAGGGGCATAGGCTTTTAAATTGGGGAAAAGCTGTTGAGCCACTTCATCTTGGGCTTGATGCTTTACGGCAGACGCTTCTACCCATGCTTTGAATTGATCTAATTCCAAATCGCCAGAAAGGCTTGTACTTGTGGTGTTTATAGGGCTTTGTGGAACTTGGCTTTGAAACATGGCTGGAGAGGGAGGCACTTCTTGCTGAGGCAGAGGAGCGTGAACGGGAAGAGACTCGCTAGACGCTTTTATAGCAGGCGTATAGGGTGTTTTCTTCAAAGGGAGCAAACCTGCCAAGGCTTGTTGAACCTTCCACGCTTGCTGGCTCATAAAACGAGCATCCGAAGAATGAAGCTCGAAATCGATGCCTGCTTCCTGCCACTTTAAATGGTAAGGAAAAGGGGTCGTATCCACAGGGGAACTCAAGCGGACTGGGGCTTGAAGCGTTTCCACAAAGGCATCCACCGTTTTGGATTTCGGCGTGACTTTGCGGGTTGGGGACGTATTTTTAAGCGTGGCTTTGGGGGACGCCTTTTTCTTCGCAGGCGGTTTGATAGCATCTTTCAAGGTTTTTTTCCTTAAATAAATCGCTGAATTAGCGAAGGTCGGGTGCCTTTTCTTGAGACGTATTCAACAAAGCTTCACGCCAATTTTCAAGCTGGGCTTCAATAAATTGAGGATCATCGCTTTGTAACTCAAGCTCTAAATCACCTTTTTTCAATTTAAATACATACTCGCTCATGGGGATCTCCTTTATTAGGTTGGGGGATTTTTTGAAGGTCTAACAATTAAATCATGAAACGGTCGTCTATTCAGAGGTTTTGGCTATTTTTCATCCACTTATGGGACTTTTTCTGTTAAGCCAATTCTTCCCTCAAATAGTGGAGGCGGTTCAAGAATGCCAAACGTCATAATACAAAAAATTGCTCATACCATTCACTCGTTTAAATGGTACCGATTCACAGAGATTGAAGGGAATGCCCTACCATGACGAACATCGCCACACTAGACGACTTGTTAACCCCCTTTGAAGCCCATGCGTCTTTAGGGAAAGAGGATTTATTACATGCGGAAGCGCCTGCTTCAGTGGTGAAAAAATCGGTAGGAAAAAAATCGATTGCTCAAAGCATTATGGGGCAGAAAGCCGTCGGTGTTCATTCACCGCTTGGTATCACAACCCCTGCTTCGATACCTGTGCTTGATTTTTCTTCCTTAGATGAAGAACTTGCACAACTTAATCCACACGATACAGTCGATACAGTTCTTCAAAGTGAGCCTTCGCTAACGCCCGAAATCGTAGAAAGTTCTGAAGCGCCTGCCTTTGAAGCCATTGCAGTGGAAGCCCCTGCTGTGGTGGAGCGTCCAAAAGTGGTGAGCCTTGGTTTTGCGGAAGAGACGTTAGATGCCTTGACGGCTCAAGAGCGTCACCCTGAACATGCCTTGATTAAACGAGTTTCTGAAATTATTTTTGCCATCGTTAGCTTGGGGCTTACGGCTCCTTTGTTTGCTTGGGTGGCTTTTCTCTCTAAGTCGCAGGATGCGGATCGTCCTGTTTTGGTGTTTGACGATTATGTGGGGCAGTTTCAACAACGTATTACCGTGCCTCGTTTCTCTGTTTTTGACGACATTGACAAGGATTCCACCTTCTTGGTGCGAGCTTCTCATGCCTTGGGTTTGGCTCATTTGCCGAACTTGCTAAGTCTGTATGATGGGACGCTTTCCCTTGTCGGGCCTACCTTGATGCGAGAATCGGATCTTCAAAACTTGCCCATCAAGTATTTGGAACGTTTTCAAGTCTTGCCTGGACTTTTTGGCTTGGCTCAAGTCTTGACGAAATTTTACCCAAACGCGTCGCTTCGTGCGGTGGCTCAATTGGATCTAGACTATACCCGTCGTTGGAACCTATTTTTAGATGTGGCTATTTTATGGAGCCACTTGCGAGCCAAAGATCCTCACCAAAAAGTCGCCCAAAAGCAGGATGCCCCGTCGTCTCGTCGTTTTCAGATTACGGTGACGTACTAAAAACCCCTCTTGATCAGAAGGGTTTTGGTAAATCTATTATTGAAGCATCAGACCTGCAATTAGCAGAGGCGATTAAAATTAGCCCCTACGCCTGTAAGTGCGTTGAGATCTTGACAATAAGTGGGTGTTAATGCTTGAGGAGCAATGTTTGCAAAGGCAGTAGGATCAAAGCCTTGAAAATTGCTATTACCTGAACCAAGGGAAGACGACATCACAGAAGGGACAGGAGCTTTTGCCACCGCAGGCGAAGGGTTTCCTAATTGAGGAATCGATAAACCTGCATTTTGAGTAGCACCCATAGACATCGTGCCACCACGTTGTAAATTGGCAAAGTTTATACCAAGATCAAAGAGACCCATTTGTAAAAGTCCTTTCTGAGATTAAGCTTAGTAATTATATAAAACCCTAGACAAAAAAGCAATTGCTCATTTGTAACGATTTGTATCCATTTTTTAGGAAAGGTTTAAGATTGTCGAAGGATTGTATAGAAAAACCTTATAAAAAACTCTGCGAAAGTCTTTTTTGCCTTGTTCCTCCTCCCTTAGGTCGCACGCCTCGCCTATGGCGGGCTACGCTAGGAGGAGGGACACCAGCTATAACGGGGCATCCCGAATCCCTCACCCCAACCCTCTCCCTAAGGGAGAGGGGGTAAAGCCACTTTTGCAGAGATTTCTATAGAAAAACCCTCTAAAAGGATGCGATCCCATGCCGTCTAGTCGCCAAAACTTAAGAGAACTCCTGCGAGATGAAAGCCTAAGCAAACGCCAACAGCTCACCATTCGCTTGATGTACAAAAATTACGGCAAAAAACGCATGACCTACATGCTATTGGTGCTATTTTTGGGCTGGTTAGGGGTGCATCGCTATTATGCCAGTAGTGACGTGATGAACGGCTTGATGAGTCCGTTTTGCGTGTTTTACCCAGCCGTGGCTCCTGCCCTGTTTATGAGTGAAGAGCCGATTGCGATTACGCTAGGGATTGCCTGGTTTGCGTTTCTTTATGTGGTGGCGTTTTGTGAAATTCCGTGGCATTTGACGAAGATTAGAAAGAGCAATACGCGGTTGAAGATTTTTTTAGAAGATCACGTTAAGCATTCGTCTTAATTTTGAGCTATAATTTTGAGAAGCCCTCTTCTCAAGGATGCTCTGCCATGTCTCAAGCTCAAGTCCTGAAAAACTTGCCGATTATCGCCGTCACACTCGGTGATTTAGAAGGCATCGGCGGTGAACTTTCCTTGAAGGTCGCTCACCGCTTAATGGAAGACTGCTCGCCTCGCTATCAGCTCCGCTTTTATGGGGATGTTCACACCGCAGACGCTCAAGCCGAAGCCTTGTCTTTAACCCCGATTCAAGCCCTTGCCAAGTCGCATCCGCAGCTGATTTCTTGGGTGCAGACGCCTGCTGAATCCAGCGGGAAAGCGTCGTATTTGGCACTTGAAGCCGCCGTTTTAGATGCTCTCGCAAACAAGGTCATCGGTGTGGTGACGAATCCCATTTCAAAGGCGAATTGGTGGAAGGCAGGCGTGCCGTATTCAGGGCATACCGAAGCCCTTGAAATGCTGGCGAATCGGGAAGCCCCTCGTGCGGAAGCCACGTGGCAAGCGGATATGTTCTTTGCGTTTCAAAACTTTCGACTGCTTTTGTTGACCCGTCATGTGCCGTTACAAGCCGTTTCGACTTGTTTAGACCTCAATCAAGCCAAGGCGTCTGTGAAAGCGTTGATTCACACGCTAGAGCAAACGCTCGCCAAAGCAAGCTACCGCATCGCTTTGCTAGGGGTGAATCCGCATGCTGGTGAAATTGGTGGTGTTGAAGAAGCCGAGATACTCTTGCCCTTACAAACGTGGGTGCATCAAAACTTCCCCCACGTCACCATGAGCCTGCCCCAGCCTGCCGATGCCTTCTTTAGAGGCTTTGACGCCAAAACCGCCAAAGGCTTTGATGCGGTGGTGAGTCCGTATCACGATCAGGGGCTTATTCCGATGAAGATGCTTGCGGGGTTTGACGCGGTGAATGTGACGATTGGCTTGCCGTTTTTACGCACCAGCGTGAGTCACGGGATGGCAAGCGATATTGTGGGGCAAGGGGTGGCGAATCCACGGAGTTTGCAGGCCGCAATTGATTATGTGTGGGCGTCACAAAAAACGACGTCACAATCCCTAATGCGGCGGATATAAACGTCTATTACGAGCCACATCGAGAAATGCCTTGACTTTATCGGCATCCTTAAAGCCTGTCTCCGAATTTTCAATCCCACTGGCAACATCCACCGCATCCACCCAAAAACGGGTCATCAGTTCAGGGAGATTTTCGGCGGTCAATTTGCCTGCTAAGCACGTTGTGAAACCTAGGGTATCCGCTACTTCAATGGCATCAGTGAGTTGTGGGGCAAGGGCTTGCCAATCAATGTTCCCTTTAAAGGATTTGGGGGCATCCCATAACACGCCTGTAATCTCTTCCGCATAGGCTTCTAGCATTTTTCGACTGGTCGGCGTGAACACATCAAAGACCTTCCACACAGACACGGGGGACTTCAACGCCTGCTGTAACTCTCGAATGTATTGAGGCGACTCGCTCCCGTGCAATTGAACCGTCGACACCTGCGTTTGATGAACATCTTGCACAATGAAATCAAGGGGGGCATCTTGATAAACCGCCACGACTTCGGTGTCTTCCGTTTTGGCACACAAGTCAAAGACTTGCTTCAAAAAAGCCAACGACTGAAAACGAGGCGTGCCTTCCACACGAATCACGCCCAAGAAATCCGCCCCTGCTTCGATGCACATCAGAGCATCTTGAATTCGTGTGAGTCCGCAACATTTGACGGCAACCATGCTATTTTTTCGCCACCTGCATTTTGTCGAACACGGCTTCTTCTTTGGCTAAAGCCTTTCCCCATAAGGCGATCGATTCCGTAAACAGGGCTAAATCCGCTTTGGGAGTCCTCATCGCCACGCCATTTTTGGCGTTCTTGGGGCTACGGTTGACGGTGAAGCGTCCTGAAAGGGCGTATTGCGTTCGGTTTGACAAGTTCAAGCCCCCTTCAAAAGAACGAATGCCTGACGCTTCAATTTTCTCAAAAATCCGAGCAATTTCCTTGTTTTTTTCACGCAAGACAGGGGGCATCAAGACCGCCAAGCTATGCACTAAATCAGGGTACTTATACGACAACCACGGTGCCACCTGCATCGTTTTGGCGTCAAACTGTAGGTAGTCCGCCAGCGTTTGAGGCGAGCTTTTTTCAAAGAAGTCTTTTCCTGCCAAATAAATGCCGTTATTGGACGCATACAGTCGAAAAGGTTTTAAGAAGGCAGGCAAACCTAAGCCTTCGTTGACTTTCAGTAGTTTAGCATTGTCCTTCCACGCCAAGACATCAATGACTTGCTTGCCTTTAGACGACTTTCCCTTTAGCACGACTTCATTGAGGCTTCCGCCTTGCCCCAAGTGCTTGACGAGGGCGTTAATCGTTTTTTGCTTGTCCGTCGTAGGTTCAAGTACAATCGCACGGTGTCCTTGGGTGTTCACCACAATAAAGCTACGCTTAGAGAAAAGCCCCAAAATATCTTTTTCCACATTCAAGTGAAAGAGCGATAAAATCGGATTCAACATCTTGATCTGATTCTGTTTTTCTTCAGGCAAACGTTCGATGAAGCCCTTTTTAATGAGCCTGTCCACATGTTGGATGCTCAAATAGCTAATCGTGGGAGACGAACTTAACACAGGGCGTTCACTGCCTTTGAGCAAGTATTCAAGTGTGTTCAGATCCAGCGGGGGGGTATTGGGATCGTCCGCTTGAGGTAGCTGTATCAAAAGCCCTGAGGATTCCTGCATCAAACCGTTGGCGAGGGGTGTTTGGGGTGAGCTGGTTTTGACGATCCACGTCGGTTTTAACGTTATAATGCCTTTGAGCTTAGGGTTGGCAATCCCACTCAAGTTTGAAAAAGTGAAGCTTTCCGCCGTGGCATCGGTATTGGGGAACTCGGTGAAGGTGTCTTTTAAAACAGGCAAGAGATGCTCGGACAGTTTCCAGCTACTTTTGCTCGTGTTCCAACCGCCTTGATTCACCTTGAGCAATTCGTTGAGATACGGTAAAATCGTGCCATGTTCGGTGCTGGGGAACAAGAAGGTGCCCCACTTGGGGGAACAGACGAGCGTTTCATTTAAGTGGGGAATGCTATAAAAAGGAGACGGAGATTTTGTATTAAAAAGTCCTTGATGACTGAGCTTAAAGAGTTCAGGCAATTCGAGTATGCGTTTTTGCCCTTGGGTGGCACTGGCTTGAAGGCTCTGCCAATCTAATTCAGTGAACCCATGGACGTTCTGCAAGGTGAAAAATTCTGGCGTCAGGTTGGGCATCCAGAGCCACGGCACGGCGTTACCTGACGTTTCCATGTCCCCTTTATAGGTGAAACCAAATAAGGCGAGTTCACCCCCCAAGGCATCGGGGATTTTGAGTTCGGTGGCGTAGCTGTCGGGGTTGTGTTTGTAGAGGGCGAGTCCCATGGGTTCAGAAGGCAGGCGAAAATCCAGCAGTTTTTGAGCCGTGGCTTCACTGCCCACCCATTTGACGAGTCCTGCACTAAGGGGTTTGTGGGTATTGGAGGGGTTGTTGCATCCGCTAAGAAAGGGTAGGCTCATTAAAGCCAGCATTCCCAAAACCAAGAGTTGTGAAAAGAAACGTTTGTTCAATGGTTTCATCAGGCACCCCCATGTATCACGTCAAAAACGGCGATTAAAAACGATGTACTAAACACCAGGACTAGTGTAACAGAAAAAGGCTGAACAGACCACAAGGGGTTTAAGAAAAACACGTGACGTTTTAGGCTTGACGCTTCGGTGTGTTTTTGCTAATTTAAAAGCTAGCTACTTTAAAAGTGGTAGTTGTCTTTCCCTCTAAAGAATATAAGGTCTGTATAATGAAATTGATGGCACGTTCTCCTCAGCCGTTCTCCTCCTCTACCCCCCCGCGAGCCGTTGACACTGCCCGCCAGGGGTTAGGTAGTCTAACAAAACCTGTTGAGATTCATCTGTTTTATCCTTTACATGTACCTTTCCCCCGATCGACTGGTTTCAATCATGTAACTAATCAACGATTTACCTATTCCCACCCTGAGTTTGAGCAACTATTTCAAGAAATAGAAAAACAGAACACGGGAAGCCCACGTTTTGATATGTACAATTTTTTACATATGGTTACACAGGCATTTCAGACTCTTTTGACTTATAATATATCGCAGAAGCAAAGTTTTCGTATTCCAGGGAATCTCCAAAGATGGAGTAAGCCTGAACACCTTGCACTAGATTTAGTCACTCAGACAAAGGATCCCACTCGGGAGGTACAATTACTAGTAGCCCCTCGTTCGGAAATACTTTGTCAAGATATTTTTTATGGCCGGCCACCTGCATTGGACATGACGGTAAATTTAAGTCTTACAGACTCACCTCGTCGAGCTAAACATTTACACATTGAAGCTAAACCTGGAAATATTTTCCCTGTATCAACAGATTTTTTATTCGGCGTACTTAAGACCATTTCTTTACCTAACTTGGCCGTAGGTTTAAATAGGCGCTAACAAGTTATTAGGATTTACGTGCGGGCGTGGCGAGGCTGTTTGGGCTTACCCCTGCTTGGGGCGAGGTGGAGGGGGCTTTTGCGATGCATGAAGGGCCTTGACCTCTTCTTCAATGCCTTTTCGGGTCATGTGATTCGTCCAATTTACCACGCCGATGGTCACCAGTATATTCATCAGGTAAGCCCCTAAAAAGGTTAACGCACTATAACGTGCGACTCGATTAATTTCTTTTGTGGAAGCCTTGGCATCGACCAGTGTTTGTAAACGCTCTTGAATTGATTTTGCCCCTTTGTTTAAAAGTCTAAAGATAAGAGGCGTCACTAAAAAGAAGCTCGCTAAAAAGAGCGGTTCTTGGACGGCGGTTTCTTTAAACTCACGCTTACTACGAGTCGACATAATTCGCCCCATGTTAAAGGCTAAAAATACGGGTACCAAAGCCGCCACAGGTAAAACAGGAACATGTTTCAGCCACTTGAATTTTTCAATGTACTGATATTCAAAGTGAGGGGCTACTTTCTTAAAAAATGATTGTATGAAATTAGGCGACGGATTTTTACTAGAAAGGGCGTGACGAATCGAAAGACCTACGCCAGCAGGGAGTCCTGCTCCTAACGCAAGGGTCGCCAGTGTATGGAACCACTTGTTTTTCTTTTGCTTTTCTTGATCTTCCTGCTTGTACAGGGCGTTTAAGTCTTCTTTCTTGGCTAAATTACGTTCGCCAATAAAATGGGTATCGCCTGTGAGAAGCTGTGTGGAGAGTTTTGCTAAAAACGGCACACTGGTGAGGAGCAAGCCTTCCATGGCGAGATCCAAAATAAGGTGAGACGTTTTGGCATGAAAGATCTGTTTCCGCAAAAGCGACAGGGCGTCTTTGTTTAAGTTTAAATGAGGCAGTGTATTTTTGAGAGCTTCGCAAAAGACTTCGGGGGTTTCTAAGTCTTTATAGTGGAGCTTGAATAAGGCTTGGGCATCAGTGGCATTAAGGCCTTGAATACTTTGACGACACAGGCGCGCATTAAGCGTCGAATGAATCGGTGAAAAGCCATACGCAAAGGCCATAATCAAACTGCCTTGCACGATTCGTTCACGGCGTTCTTGATCATTTTTGGCATTCAAGGCGTAAGGGACATCCAACGCACCCGCATCAAGGAGGGCTTTACCAAAAAAGCCGACATCCTGAAAGCCAGCGACAGTGGCGACCCAGCCTGGTAAATTGGGAGGGAGCATCATACCCATGAACACATTTCCTTATTTCCGCTTGTGGGATTTAAGGGCTTAAAAACAGGAGAATTCTATTTTGTGCTTTAGGAAACAAGCTTCTAACCACGAGTGCGTTTTTCACTCCGCTCACGCAAAAAAATACGGATCGGCGTGCCTGTAAACTCAATCGCTTCACGCAACTTGCGTTCGATGTAGCGCTTGTACGTTTCCTTCATCAAAGAAGGATCGTTACAAAACAGCACAAAGGTCGGCGGACAGGTCGAAACTTGCGTGGCGTAAAGCACTCGCAATTTCTTGTTTTTCACCGTCGGGGGCAAGTTTTGACGCATCGCATCTTGCAAGACTTGGTTCAAGGTGCCTGTGCTGATGCGTCGCTGAGCGTTGGTGAAGCACTCTTGAGCTAGCTCTAAAACTTTATGCACCCGTTGCTGTTCGGTGGCGGAAATAAAGACCATCGGGGCAAAGGCAATACTGGGGACATCTGCCAAAATCATTTTTTTGTATTTTTGGGTGGAACTGGGGTTTTTATCAGGCACTAAATCCCACTTGTTAATGGCAATCACCAAGCCCTTACCCGCTTCGACCACTTTTTGCATGATGCGTTTGTCTTGTTCCGTGATGCCTTCATCGGCATCTAGGAGCAAAACACCGACATCGGCGTTGCGGATCGTGTCAACGGATCGATCCACACTAAAGAGTTCCACACCGTAATCGACTTTCGTTTTACGACGAATCCCTGCGGTATCCACCAAAATAAAGGGCTTGCCGTGAAAGTCAAAGGGAATATCAATGGCATCTCGTGTCGTGCCTGAAATATCGCTGACAATCGTACGGTTATGCCCCACAATCGCATTTAAGAGGCTACTTTTACCCACATTGGGGCGTCCGATTAAGGCGAGTCGCAAGGGTTGTTCCGTCGTTTCCATCAAATACTGCCCCTTGTGTAGGGGGAACTTCTTAATGCACTCATCGAGCAAATCGCCGACGGTGGTGGAGCCTTGAAGGGCTGAAATCCCCAAGGGCTCGCCCATGCCCAACTGATAGAAATCGAAGGTCAAAGACTTATGTTCGATGCTGTCCACTTTATTAACAGTCACAATACACGGCTTGCCTGCCTGACGGATCCATTTGGCGAGGCGTGTGTCGTCATCGGTGATGCCTGTCTGCCCGTCGGTGAGGAAAATAATGACATCCGCTTCTTCAATGGCGACCTTGACTTGGCTGTTGATGTAAGCGTGGAAGGGGTCGTTGGCATCAATGTGTACACCGCCAGTATCCATGAGCAAAAACGGCGTGCCACACCATTCGACAGGGTGATAGGAGCGATCACGAGTGACCCCAGGTTGATCGTCGACGATGGTTTTGCGTCCGCCGAGCAGACGGTTAATCAAGGTGGATTTCCCTACGTTGGGGCGTCCGACTACGGCTAAAACAGGCAGTTTAGAGGTGTCATAATAATCGAGCGTAAAGCCTTTTTCTTGTTGTTTTTGAAAATCTGTTTTTGCCATGGGGGATGCCTTTTTCTTGTGTGATTTCATTTATACCTTAACAGAAACATGATTTTCATGCTGATAAGTGATGTCGAAGCAACATGTAAACTTTTGTTACAACTTCTTAGAAAATAGCACATTTAAAAATGGAGAGGCTTTAATGTGCTTAGAGAATATGTGTTTCTCTTAATTTATTTATGTATGGAGTTTATCGATGTATTTTATGACCCCTTCTTTTTCTAATCCTTTAAGGACGCAACCTTATGCGAACAGTCAGTCAGTCAGTCAGTCCTCTCAACGTTTAGGAAGCCTTCCTAGAAACCTAGAAGTTTTAGTAAATGAAATTCAAGCAAAGCAGGGCTTATCAAAAGGGTTGTCAAGAGTGTTAGACAGGGAGTCAATTTCTGTAGATGAATATCCCCTAAAACTTTCTGAAGAGACTGCCATCCAGCAAGAAATATCGGAACTGAAAGAACAGCTAGGAAATGGTATTTTGGGGCTTCCTAAATCCGAACACCGTGAAGTGCAAAAGAGTCTGATTGCAAAAATTAAGAGGCTTCAAGCAGAACTACAGACTACTGAAGGTTCTAAGCAACAAAGTGTTCAAGCACGTCTAAATAGGTTATTGAACAGACTCGCAAACACAGTATTATAAAACTAGCCCTTCACTGCATAGAGTTGAGCTGGGCGATGAAACCCTTCCATCTTCGTTTCGCCTTCAAGCTCTTGCACCGTGTCTATGGCCAAAATTTTCTTGCGGAAGTTACGTTTGTCAAGCTTTTTGCCCAAAATGGTTTCGTAAATCCGTTGAAGTTCCGTCAACGTAAACTTTTCACTTAATAATTGAAACGCCAAGCCTGAAATGTCTAAGCGTTCACGCAGGCGGTTAATGGCAACATC
>JBEISK010000057.1:0-5843 GCA_040375445.1 Gammaproteobacteria bacterium
ATAAACACGGCAAACGTAAAAACAAATTACGACCCGTTGACGTCGGAACATTGCTATATCCTGATGAAATGGAAGGCGTGGGCAAACGAAACCTATATTGTTAATAATGAAATGACCCCAGCCATTTTCATTTGGCAGATACTTAAAAAGGCATTTGCAAACAAAGGTTATCAACTAAACAGTATTTTTAAGACCGATCCGTTTAATCGTTTGATTATTCCAATGGGGCTTAATCTTGATGCTGATTATATCAAAGACTTTGTCAATCTGAGGGCTTCTAACCCTTCGCCTTCAACCTTTACAAAGTCAGCGGGAGAAAATGGCACGGTTGACATTGCATTTACAAACGAAACAACCTCACCGAACTTTGACACGGGTGGCAATTACTCAGGCGGAGTTTATACCGTTCCGATAAATGCCTTATACGAGTTAATCGCTGAGTTAAATGTTACCTTAACGGCTTCCATTGGTGATATAAACCAATTCGCAGAACTGATTCTTTTCTTTGAGGTCAACGGAAACAACGTATCAACGTATGATTTGACCAATGAAACCACGTTGAATGATTCCATTGCGCTTGAATTCCTGGGGGACTTGGTGGAAGGGGACACGGTCCGCATGAGGCTGAGATACGAGAACGTCACATTTAACTTGGTTATCGGTGGTTCATTCTCCGTGGTGGCGCAAAAGGAAGGACTGGAAGAAGGAGAAACGGTAAACTTGGAATATATTATACCTAATTCATGGTACGTCAAAGACATAATCGCAGACCTTACAACCATTTTCAATTTAGCGTGGGAAACAGACGTATTAAGCAAACAAGTGTACGCATACCCAAAGGACAATTATACGGTAAGGTATCGAGCTAACGCAAGCGGAGCCATTACCCTTACAACCTTTGACGGATTTTTTAAGGACACGAATAAGTATGATTTAAATACCCGTGACATTGATGGAAGCGAATTAACGATATTAGATAATTATAAGTCAAGTCAGGTACTGGCGTATGCCACGGATGACGATACCACGAACAAAGAGGAAGCAAGGCGCGGAGTTAACATTTACTCAGGGGGTTACAATTTCCCTCAGGACAGGTTTCCAAATGGCATTGAATTCCTTTATACAAAGTTCTTTGCCAAAGCCATTCATATAAACGACGTTGCCATTACCACGGGTGGAACTTACGGAGCTCAGATACCCCTTGTTTTTGGTGACGATTACAACACGGTGCCCGATGCCGAACCTAATTACAACTTGGCACCTCGTTTGCTTTATTACGCAGGCAGGCGAAGCGGCTTAGACGGGTATGTTCGTTTGTACGATGAAGCAAGCTCAGCGGCGTCGGCTTTTGATTTTCCAGCCGCGTTTATGGTTAATTACAATGATCCGAGTGGGGGAGATTTTAATCTTTCTTTTTCCGATGAAGTAACGAATTATACCAATGTGATGCAAGGCGTTTTTAAAACGTTTCATTTGCAAACTTATAAGCGGATTGAACTTGGAAAGCAATATATCACCTTTGTCAAATGGGAAAACAAGGACATAACGCAACTGTCATTCAGGCGCAAGGGAATAATTGGAAGTTCTAATTTCATTATTCAGGAATTGGAATACAATCCCAAAAGCAATAGCCCAGCAAGGACGGTTATCTTATACGATGAAAAGCCAAATGTAAATGATTTAAGCAAAGTTTCAAATACGATTACTTTAGCAGGCGCACCGCCTCAGGGTGGTACGGTAACAGGATCGGGCAGCGGCTTGGTTGGAGCAAATGGGGCGACGGTAAATATTCAGTTATCTTACACGCCGTTCCTTAACTCAATGACCAATGTTCTTGTATTGGCGGTTAACTCAGGCATCACTCAGGTAAGTAACACGAATGCAAATGTACTTGTATTCCAGAACGGGCAAAAGTTGATACCAACCATTCAATATATTATTGGCGGCTCAACCATTGGAATCAATGTGGACACCCATTACGATGGGGCAAATTATGAAGTTATTGTAAACGGAGTAACAAAAGGATAATGGCACAAGTAATAGGTTTTCAAATAGTAATAGACGGATTAGGAAAAACGGTTGAAACGGCAACGGAATTAAAAAGAGCCATTGCCGACGTTAACGCGGAACTTAAGAAAACAACCGACGTTCAAGAAATAAAGAAACTTGAAACAAAGTTGGTTGACTTGAAGGCGGCGCAAATGGAGGTTAACAAAGTTGTTAAAGAGCAAATCAAAAGCCGAAACGAAGAAATAACCGCGACCGACAAAGCCAATGGTGCATATCGTAAGTTAAGCAAGGAATTGAACGACCAGCGCAACCGATACAAAGACCTTGCCGCGGCGCAACAAGATAACACTCAGGAAGCAAAAGACCTTTTAGTTTCAATTGGGAAACTTGACAGAGAATTAAAAGGCATTGACGCAACAGTTGGACAATTTCAAAGAAATGTTGGCGGTTATACGGAAGCCTTATCAAACTTTTTTCCAAAGTTAAGCGGAACACTTGGACAAGTGACTGGTGCCATTGGTGGAATGCAAAACGGTTTTGCAAGTTTAAATAAAGCATCGGGAGCGTTAAACGTTGGACTTGGTACGGTGGGTATTGCCTTAACCGCGTTTCAAGCCATAAGCGAAATCGTTGGAGGTTTAATCGAAGCGGCAAGGGCAACAAAAGAATTATCGGCTCAGGTGACCAATTTTACACAAATTACAGGCGAAGAATTAACGCAAGTTGTGGCAAGCAGTCAAGCTATTGCGGTGACGTATGGTAAAAACGTTGACGATATTGTTGTTGCGGCAAATAGCGCAAGTAAGGCGTTAGGTATTTCCTTCGCTCAGGCTTTGGACGTGGTTGAAATTGGTTTTCGAAAAGGAGCAGACGCACAGGGTCAATTCCTTGACGGTTTAAAAGAATATTCGGTTCAATTTCGTGACGCTGGATTAAGCGCCGAAGATTTTTTAAGGGTATCCATTGCCTCAGCAAACGAAGGTATATTTTCAGACAAGGGACTTGACGCGGTTAAAGAATTTGGATTAAGAATACAAGAACAAACAAAAGGTTCTAAAGACGCCTTAACCAATGCGTTTGGTAAAGAATTTACAGACGAATTATTTACAAATATAAACAACGGGTCAGTAACATCGGGTCAGGCTTTTGGACTTATTACCGATAAGATAACGGAAACAGGCGTTGCAGGTTCTCAGCTTCAAACCGTCATTGCAGATGTTTTTGGCGGACCAGGTGAGGATATTGGTAAAGACTTCTTGATAACATTGGGCGACGTTTTACAAAGTACGGACGATGTTACTTTATCTACAAACCTTTATCAAAAGCAACAAGAAGAATTATTTAGGGTTAATGAGCAATTAAAAATAAGTGAGGTTGCGTATAATCAAACTCTTGCAACAACGGGAGTGGAATTTGAAATTGCCACGGCAAAGGGTAAAATATTTTTAAATAGCGTTTTATCTGGGATACTTGGCTACTTTGAACAGGTACCAAATAGATTGAATGCGTATAAAAAAGCATTTGCCGAGTTTACGAAACCTGAGGGCTCAATACTTTCTTTTTTTAAAGTTTTTAATCAGCAAATCAAAGACGGAAACAAGGAAATAAATTTAATTAATAAGGAGGCTCTTAAAGAACAAGAAAGAATAGCAAAGGAACAGGCGGCGGCGTTATTGGGTACTCAGTCGGATTTAGAACAAAAGTTAGCTGAAAAGAGAAAGCAAAGGAAGGTTGTTTTATTTGGCTCAGCGGATTATAAAAAGTTAAGCGAAGAAATTAAAGGCATTGAATCGGAGTTAAATAAATTTAAACCCTAATTTCCCGCACGAAATTTAGGCGGCAAGTTAGGCAAAGAGGCGGCAAAGGAAACGGTAAAGTCATTCACCGAAGGTTCACTTGCAGCCCTTGAGGATGAACGAAGCAAATTACAAAGCGCGTTTTCCAACGCCGTGGTTGGCTCAGGAACACAGAAAGAACTTGCGGTAAAGTTGAACGCAATTAATAACCAAATCAAAACGGCGGTTGAACAACAGAACCAAATATTAGCCGATGCCTCAAGGGGTAACTTGCTTAATAACTTGAAAAACGCTGAGCAACTTGCGACGCTTCCGTTAACGACAAAGCCGCCTGAGTTATTAAAAAAGGAGGTTGAAGATATTCAAAAGGTATTTAAAGAGGTTACAAAAAACGCGGACGACTTTAGGGAGGAACAAAAGAAAAAGGAAGAGCAAGATTTAGAGGAACGTGCCAAAAGAATTGAAACTTATTTGCAAACCGCTTCTTTGGTAACCGACTTTTTTTCCACGATTCAGCAAGCGCGTTTTAAAAAGGATGCTGACCAATTAAACGAACAAATTGAATTAACAGAGGAAAATATTTCAACGCTTGAAGCCAAAGCCGAAAAGGCAAGTGGTATAAAAAAGAGGCGATTAGAAAAAGAGATTGTTCAAGAAAAGGCGTTATTAGAATCAAGAAACAAAGAAGCCGAAGCATTGCAATTAAAAGCCGCTAAGGCTGAAAAGAAAATTGCCATTCTTCAATCAATCATTCAAGGCGCTCTGGCGGTAAACAGGGCTTTAGCCGTTCCGCCTGGTCCGCCATTTACCATTGGTTCAGCCATTTCCGCAGGTGTTTTCGCAGGCATACAAACGGCGACGATTATCGCCCAGCCCCTTGCTGAGGGTGGCGTTGTCACAGGGCAACGGGTGAATCAAAAGCAAAACATACCAACACGGTCAAACGGTGACAACGTTCTTGCATACGTTAAACGTGGTGAGGTTGTATTGAACCAACGCCAACAAAGTTTATTAGGCGGTTCTCCCACATTCAGGCGGCTTGGTATTAAAGGTTTCGCGGAGGGTGGCATGGTTCCACCGATAAGCCCACCGATTCAAGGCTTGGGGTTACAGGGTAACATGAATGAATTTTTGCAAGTCATGGAGGCAAAGACCGACGCGATAAACAACAGAATAGACAGGTTGCAGGCATACGTTGTGAGCGAGGAAATTGCGCGCGATCTTGCTGAGGGAAACAAGTTAAAAATAAACGCCACTTTATAAATGTGCAACTGTATGAAAATAGATTCAATTTGGGCTGAATTGTCAACCCGTATCCCTGAGGAATATAAGGCGCAAGTCATGGCAACCGTTGATAGGACTTACCGTGTGTTATCCATTGACCCCGTGGATATGGATTACTTATTTCATATTTATAACAATTTTGTCAACCATTACGAACCTGAAAGAAGGAATTGCCCAGCGTGTCGGACAAAGGTGGTAGGTAAAATGAGGCAAATCGTACAATACTGGCGCGATGGAAAACAATAAAAGGGAAATAGATAAGCAATTATTAATTGAATTTCAAGAAAGTGTCTTGTATAAATTCAAATCATTATGCGAAAAGGATGGAATAACGCCCGACTTTTATACCCTTATTGACTTTTTATTCCAAACCAACATTATAAAAGATTTGACGATTGCAAAATTCATGGTCATGGAATTGTATCCAGCGGCATTGTTTGAAAATGAAAGCAAAATGAACGCTATCATGGATATTAGCATTAGTACAGGGTTGAGTGAAAAAACCGTGTATAACATGATTCAACACCCTGAGTCGTTTGGCTATGGAATCAGCAAAAAAAGGAATAAGAAAAATTATAATAAATAAATTTACATCATGACATACGCTGACTACCCAGACACGGCAAAGAATAACGCAAAGAAAGCGTTACAACACAAGAAGGACAACGGTTCTTCGTGTGGTACGCGTGTCGGTTGTTTAAGGTCGAATCAAATCGCAAACGGCGAAGGCTTAAGCGAGGATACCGTGCAGCG
>JBEISK010000030.1:0-22653 GCA_040375445.1 Gammaproteobacteria bacterium
AGGGAAGAGAACGTCGTTAGACGTTCGAGGGTGAGGTTAAACAACAAACGGAGTCTATAGTTTAACCGCCCCCTAACCCGTCGAAGCTAAAGCTTCTCTTGGGAAAGAAAACCGTTGGTTTCCTCTCCCAACCTCTCCTTCCTAAAGGAGTAGATTCACTTCGTGAATGAAAAGGTTGTTTGCCCTCCTAAAATTAGGAGGGGGGACAAAAAAGAGAGGGTTTTACACCCTCTCTTGACGTATTTTAAGCATCCAACGAAATTAAGCGTCTGTTGGGGTCTCTTCTTTAGCGATTTCTTCGGCTACTGCTTCAGCGGTGGCTTCTTCAACCACTTCAGCCACTTCAGCTTCTGCTTCAGCAACCGCTTCTTCAATCACTTCAGCTTCGGCTTCTTCGGCAATGGCTTCAGTCGTTTCAACTTCTTCAATCACTTCAGCGACTTCAGTTTCCGTAGCTTCCTCTTCAGCAACCACGTCTTCAATCACTTCAGCTTCCGTTGCTTCTTCTTCAGCAACCACGTCTTCAAGAACCGCTTCTTCAACAGCAACTTCTTCCGCTACTTTTTCTTTCACTTGGTTGGCTTCACCCAAGTGTTCTTTTTTCGCTTTTTTAGGCAATTGAATCAACGAACCATCTTCAGGAGCCAACGTCGCTAAGTAAGCAACCGTTTCAGAAGGCTGAGCCCCTTTAGCGATCCAAGCGTTCAAAGATTCTTTGTTCAATTTCAATTCTTTCGACATAGGGTTGTAGTAACCCAACTCTTCAATCGGGCGACCGTTACGGCGATCACGCTTGTTCATGACTACAATTCTGTAAAAAGGACTTTTTTTGCGTCCTAGGCGTTTTAAACGAATACGAACCATTTGGGTGTATTTCCTTTATAAATGTAAAAAGTGTTGCATTTGTGATTCCGTTAGAGGCTTTCAAAAAGCGTCTTGCCGATGCGACGTTTTTACCGCAGGGGCTAGGCATTCACGAGGGGGGAATATGCTCAGTTTACTATAACGCATCCATAGTAAAATACAAGGGGTGTTCTGCTCTTTTTGTAAAATCGAAATAAAGACGGGCAATTTAGCTTTAACCCCTTGTTTAAAAAAGCCTACGACAAACGCCTAAATCACCTTCTTCCGTGGGTTCTGTAAATATAGTCCGTTATGATGAACTCATTTTCTCGTCGATGCCTTATACTAAAGACAACGGCGGGAGAGATCGACATGCCAAAACTACTCAACACGTTCCTATTACTACTTTTGAGCGGATGCTTCTTAACGTCGTCCGCTTTTGGGGAGCCTCAACAATTCCCGACCCCCGAACTCAACCGTAGCATCGGGGTGGTGGACGTTCGCTCACCTGCTCGCTTTTATGAGGCTCCTTCGTTTACGGCTCCTTTAAGCGAAGAGCTCACTTGGCAAAATGGTCAAGATGCCGTCATTCAGAGCCTTCACCAACGCACGCCCATGACGGCTCACGACTTTTTCTTGAGCTATTCGCCAAACAAGGGCATTGCCTTTTTACCCGCCATCGACGACACGGCGGATGGCTGGGTGAAAGTGCGTTTGCCGCATTTGCCTGAACAAGAAGCGTGGCTGGCGCCTCAAGCCGACGGCAATTCGGCGTTAGTGGATTGGTCGAGCTTTATGATGCTTTACGCCAAAAAGTACGGATTCAACTGGCTAAACGGCCTCAATACGGATGCCAAAACGGTGTATTTACGCCCTGAAGAAACCGCTCCGCTGACGAAGGTGACCTTTGTGCAAGGGGTTCGGGTGCTTCATGTGCGTGGTAACTGGCTTTTGGTGGAGTTGCGTGACTTGGGCGAAGAGCGTCCGATTGGGTGGATGCGGTGGCGAAATGAGTCGGGGGATTTGCTACTGTGGCCTAATTTTGCGGAGCAGAAGCAGTTGTTTCAATCGCCGTCGAACCCGATGAACGTGCAGAAGATGCTCGACAAGTATTAAAAAAAGGGGCTTTTTCGACCCACAAAAGTCTGTTTTTTGGCCATGAAAGTCTGTTTTTTGGCCATGAAAGTCTGTTTTTTGGCCATGAAAGTCTGTTTTTTGGCCATGAAAGTCCGTTTTTTGGCCATGAAAGTCTGTTTTTTGTCCACGAAAGTCCGATTTTTGGCCACGAAAGTCTGTTTTTTGTCCATGAAAGTCTGTTTTTTGGCCATGAAAGTCCGATTTCTGACACACGCAATCCTGTAATTTTGAAGAAAAATTACGGTTTTGTCCCCCCTCCTAATTTTAGGAGGGGGTTAGGGGGCGGTTAAACTTACCGACGGAGTCTAGGGTTTAACCTCACCCTCGAACGTCTTACGACGTTCTCTTCCCTCTCCTAAAATTAGGAGAGGGGACAAGAAGCGAGCCACTCTTCTTCAGTATGACAGCTTTTCAACGCCTCGCCTAGTGCCTAAAAACTACTATTTTGGAGTTCTTTCAAGCGTGCGAGTGGTTGAAGATCGCCACGCTGGCTGGCTACATCAATGCCTTTCAGCACCACGTTTCGCAAGGCATCGTGATGCCCAAGGGCGTCAAGGCATTCCGCCCAACCGACATAGGCCTTGCTCTGCTTAGGATTGAGTGAAACCGTCTGTTCATAGGCGTTAGCGGCTTCGGCGTATCGTTCGAGTTCATGTAAGGCGGTGGCTTTACCGTAATGAGCCAAGGCATCATTGGGGCTAAAGGCAAGGGCTTGATCAAAGAGCAAAACACGCTCCACAAGCTGGTCTTGGCGTTTCTGATGAGCCTCTTCGACTTCTTTTAAACGACGGGCTTCTGCGGTCGCATCGCCTTGCATCGCTTGTTTTTGAGCCATGACTTCCGCCATTTTAAGACGCATCGCCACCCGAGTGCCTTCCGCCTTCCACGTTTCGGCGTCTTCCTTACTGCCCAAACGCAAGGCGTAAATCGACAAATTCGTATACGCCATCACCCAATCAGGATTTTGGGCAATCAGAGACTTTAAAACGTGCATCGCTTCTTCATAGCGTTCGGCACGACCCAACAAAACCGCCAAGCCTTCTTGAGCCTGCCAAAATTGGGGATACGCTTCCACCAAGCGACGCATCGCCGTGATGCTGGCATCTAAATCGCCTTCGACAAATTCCTTCATGGCGGATTCGTACAATCGCTGGGCTTTTTCGTGGGAATCTGCTGACAAATTGAGATAAGGGGGTAGGTCTACGGTGGCTTCGATGCGTGCCGTGTTAATGGCAAGACCTAAGGATTCCCCCAGTTTGCGAAAGCTTCTGTGCAAGTACGCCAAGGCGTAAACCCCTGATTCTAGTGAAACGGCACTACCCCATGTACCGATTTCTTGAGTATCGCCAGTCTCATTCTTGAGCAAGACGGGGCTTTTCGCTTCAATGTGGAGGCTTTCTAAAGAAATGTTCGGCATCCACACGCCCAAGAGCGTTTGCTTAAGTCCGCCGTAGGTTTTGACCTTGGCGAGCGTTTCCTGCCCCAAAAAGCACCCCTTCGTATAGCTCACGGCGAAATCTTCCCACGCCGTTTCAGGAAGCTTGGTGTCGTGCGTGTAATCCACCCCGTAACGAGGCACCCCACAGAGGGTTTGCAGGTCTTGAAACGCCTCTGTTGAAAGCGTTTCAAGGGAAACATCGTCTAATGGGGACGTCAACAAAACGCTTCGACTTGCACTTTTAGCCAGTAATAACGTCGGATTTTGAAACGCTGTTTCGCCCGTTTTTAGCTGTTCAGTGGGATGAATCACCAGCGTCAACGGCAACTCTAAACGCTTGAGTTCAAAGCATTCCATGATTTTAAATTTCAGCACTTCCGCTTCAAAGGTTTCCGCTAAAGGGGTTTCCACCAAAGCAAAAAAGGTATCGTCACCAGTTTTCCACAACTGAAACAGGCATTGAATACTAGAGGTTTTCGTCAAAAAGCTATTGACCTGCGTTTCACCAACCTTTAACGCCTTCACGTCATTCGACGTGCGACGCTGCAAGTAATCCACGACATCTTTACCCACTAGTTCAAAAGCGGTGTAGGTGGATGAAAGCTCCACGCTAAATCCTTGCCCTGCTTGAATTTTATCCAATTGTGGAGCCAAAAGCATCATCACTAAACTTGCGTCGTTTTAATTTTTTCAAGAATGGGTTGCAATTCGCCTTTTTGAAGCATTTCTAAAACGATGTCCGTGCCACCGCAAAATTCGCCTTGCACGAAGACTTTAGGCAAGGTGGGCCATTCGCAATACTCGTTTAAGAACAGGCGTTTGTCAGGATTGTCTAAGACATCTTGCATCACAAAATCGACGCCGAGCTGTTCAAAGGTGTCTTTTAAACGCATGGTGAATCCACAACGTGGGAAGTCTTTGGTGCCTTTGCTGTAGATCATAATCGGGTTTTCGGCGATTTCACGCTCAACTTCATGGTAAAAAGGGCTAGTTTCGATTGCGTTCATAGATAGAGGCTCCATTTCATATTGTTTAAAGGACTTCTTCAGCTTAGCAAAGTCATACGTCGACGTCAAGGTAAAGCATTTAAAAAAAGGGGCTTGTTATTTGAAATGGATGTCGTAAACTAAATTTACCTCAGTTATATCGACCCCTGTCGTTTCGGTGTAAGAGATGTTGCTGGATTCTAAAAGCTTCCCTGCTTTTGGTGTCCGTGTCTAAGCAACGACGGCTCCACACGGAAATGAAGGATCCCCTTAATTTTTAGGAATTTTTTCATGGCAAACAGTAAATCCGCTCGTAAACGTGTTGACACCAACGAACGCAACCGTCTTCGTAACAGTGCTTACAAAGCATCTGTGCGTACGTCGATCAAAAAAGTGCAGAGTCTTGTCTTGGCAAAAGCATCCGCTGAAGATGTACAAGTCGCCGTTCAAGTCGCTCAAAGCTTGATTGATCGTGCCGTTTCCAAAAAACTTTACAAGCCCAACAAGGGTGCGAGAGACAAGTCCCGTTTGGTGGGCTTTGTAGCTCGTCACGCAGAAGCCGTATAGTATTTTAGAACGTCTATAGTTTTTGAGAAAAGCTCTCCTATTGGGGAGCTTTTTTGTGTAGCTCCCTCCCCTTTAAGGGGAGGAAAACAACCTTTTCATTCACGAAGTGAATCTTCATCTTTAGGAAGGAGAGGCTGGGAGAGGAAACCAACGGTTTTCTTTCCCAAGAGAAAAAGTCTAAGACTTTTTCGACCATGTTGGGGTGGGGAGTAGATGTAACGCTGGATTCTAAAAATCCCCCCCTCTCCCTATCCCTCTCCTCAAGGAGAGGGAACAGGACTTTTACAGTTTTTCTCCAGATACTTCTGCAACACAGTTGCATATTTAGGTGTTTTGATGTATAAATAGTTAGTCTCTCTCCTGCAAGCAAAGGTTTCCCCTAATTTATGCGTCCACTCGCGTCAAGCACCTCAATTCCACTAAAACCGCATACACACTTGCGTTTGGGGCATGAGGTCAAGGGCTTTCATCATGATCACGACACGCCCCCGAGTGCTGAAACACGCTGGACGCAAATCGGGGCAGGACTCGCCTTAGGAGCCACCGTCATGGCATTAGGGCATCAAGAAGAAGTCCTTAAAATGGCTCGAAAAACGATGCCACAAGGCGATAAAATACCTAAATGGTTGCTAAGGCGTGAAGAAAGTTCCGCCCTGTTAACGATGAATCCTATGACGTGGCTGAAAGCGGCTGGCTTAATGGGAAGCGTTTCACTGGTGAATAAAGGGCTGATGATGCACTTGGCTCCGCCGTTGTTTGCGTTGGAAATCGGGGCAATTTTCCATAGCATGATTCCTGGTAGTATTGGGATGAAGACCGCTAACTTTATGACGATGGCACCATTACTTGCTGGTTCCGCATGGTTGGCGAGTTCTGCTCACGGCAAGGTCAACGAGCAAATCGACCAACAGAAGGATTGGTCGGACAATCAAAAGAACGTGGCGAAAGGCATCAGTAGCTTTGCGATTTCAGGAGCGACGGCGGTGGGAGCCATGGCGGTCTTCCCACGAGTCCACTTGGGTTTAATGGAACTTCGTAATCCCTTTATTCAAGATTCATTAAAACACCGTCCCTTATGGGGAGGCGAAAAAGGCTGGTACATCAACACGGTCCATCATGTGGACGGCTTCGTCAATGGCGTGCGAGAATCGCTCACGACGGCGTGGCAAGACAGAAATCTAAAAAATGTCGTGCAACGCTTTAAGGCAGGCTATGACGCTCCTTTTCTTCAACAAGGCGACCCCAAGCTCAACGGAGCCGACAATTTTTATCGCACCCATGTGCCGAGCATGGTCAAAAGTAAGGGCATTGAGCAGTACACCTATAATATGTTGCGAGCCGTGCCGTTTACCGCCACATCTAAAGCCTATGTTCGATCCATTCCTGTTGGGGGGACGGGGAAGTCAAATACAGAAGGTCTACCTAAAGTGTTTCAGTCTCATTTTGAGAGTGAAATGGCTCACATGACCACGCAAGACTTGGCAGAAAAAGTCGCCAAACTGCATGAGACCTTGGCGGACAATAAACACGCCGATGTCTCAACTCAACATCAAGCGATGGAAACTCAGCTAAAAGACGAAGGCGTGCCAGCCTTGATTCGTCCTGCCGTTGTGGCGAGACAAATGTTGGAAAAGCTCGACAAGAAAAACCCCTTGCGACCCGCCTATGTGGACTTGGCGTTTCACGGTCGTGAAGAGCTTGGGCGAGCCATTGAAGCCCAGTTCCAAGCAGGGGATCCGTATGGGGATTTGGTGAAGGACTACAACACGCTCGCTCGTCGATTTAATCGCTTGGGTGGTGATTTGAGTGAAGCGGAACACGCTAAATTATTTTCAGAAAAAGTAAATGCCTTGCACCAATATCTAAACGTCGAAGAGAATGCTGAATACCTAGCCCTTCATCAAGTCACGCTTAAAGCCCTTGAATCACAAAATCCTGACACCTCCCTTTCAGATGTTGATATTGCTGTTGGAATGTTGGCAGAGCTTGAAAAGAATAATCCTTTAAATGTAGCAAGATCTGCTGAAGCTCCTATGAATCTTGGTGGACTTAGTTCTGTTCTTGGGGAAAAAACTGAAGAAGAACAAGCCTTTGGTGATATGGAACAAAAATACAATCAACAAAAACACTTACGTCACTTATATTCCGAAATCATTCAACACGGAGCGACTCCTGAACAAAAAGCTTACATTAGCGAAAACACGAAGATTCACATCCATAGTGAAAATTGTGGACATCTTACAAAAGGCTCTCGTAATCAAGGTGCTAGTTCCCTAAGCACGAAAGCTTCCCACAGTTGCGATGACCCTACACACAACCACGCCCCCACGCCAAATGCGGAGGCCCACGATCACGCCCACGACGGCGAAGGGGGAGACTTCTTCCACCTCGCCATGGCTCGTTATGAGATGCAAGAAGCGATAAACAATAATCCAGCCCTTACGCAAGACTTTGAACAAGCACGCATCGGGGGCGTGAAGACCCTGCAAGCTCTTGCGGAACATCTAAAAACGCAACCCGAACTCTTGGCGGAAGGCTCCACGCTGGAACAGAACTTTAGGGTTGTGAGCAATGCCTTAAAAGCCACCCAACAACTGCATGACAAAGGGCATGTCGCCCCTGACACGGCGGAGAACATCCAAGCGGTTCTCACTAAAAATAACTGGGATGCCAAAGACGCCAAAGCCTTTAACGACGCGTTGGCGATGTACACGAGCAAGGCGGATCACTTAAATGGTCACAATCCGCAGGTGGTGAAAGCGTGGGCGATTATGGCAGGCGCTGGCGGAGCGGTTTGTGCCAACGGTTGTTGTGCAGGCTCGATTTTCTGCTTCAACGAAGCCGTCGCCTTGGTGGGTTCCTTGTATTCGTCGATCACCAACTCACTGCATCTCGGGCATCATCAGGATGATGGAGAGCAGAAGAAAACGCCGTCTGTTCAAGCTTCACACTAGACAACGTTTTTGTACTATAATAGAGCAAACGTCTATTTGTGAGGATTTGTCATGTCAACTGCTGTTCGTGTTCGCCTAGCCCCTAGCCCAACGGGGAATCTGCATGTGGGTACGGCTCGTACCGCCTTGTTTAACTATTTATTTGCCCAACATTTTAACGGCACCTTTATTCTGCGTGTAGAAGACACGGACAAAGAGCGTTCTGAAGCACAGTACACGCAAAACATTTTCGACGGACTCAAAGCCCTCGGTTTAAATTGGCAAGAAGGTCCTGATGTCGGCGGAGCTTTCGGACCTTACACGCAAAGTGAACGTGAAGATTTTTACACGAAATACGCCCATGAACTGCTTGAAAAAGGCTTGGCGTACTGGGATTATACCTCCCCCGAAGAACTCGATGCTCTGCGTGAGCGAGCCACCGCTCAAAAGAAGCCCTTCATTTACCGCAATGACTTAGATGCCGACGCTCAAGCTAAAAAAGCACAATCAGGCATTGCACCGTCCTTGCGGTTTCGCATTCCTCGTGATGTCGACACGGTGACTGTTCACGATCTTGTGCGTGGGGACGTGGAGTTTGATGCGTCTTTAATAGGCGATTTAGTCATTTTGAAATCCGACGGTGGAGCCGCCTATAACTTCGCTTGCGTGGTGGATGATCACTTGATGCAGATTAGCCACATCCTGCGTGGGGAAGATCACTTGCCCAATACGCCAAAGCAGATTCTGCTTTACAACGCCTTTGGCTGGGACGTGCCTGCCTTTGCGCACTTGGGCATGATTCTCGCCCCTGATCGCTCCAAGTTGTCCAAACGTCACGGAGCTACGGCGGTTGATACCTTTATGAATGAAGACGGCTACCTGCCTGAAGCCTTTGTGAACTTTCTCGCCTTATTGGGATGGTCGGCTCCAGGGGAAGAAGAGATTATGAGCTTGGATCGTTTGGCGGAACTCTTTACGCTGGAACGAGTCGGGCATAGCGGTGCGATTTTCGATCATGAGAAGCTCAACTGGCTCAACGGTCAGTACATCCGAGCCTTGTCTGAAACCGAATTGCTCGAACGCATTAAGCCCTTTGTCAGGGATTACGACTTAAGCGTTTACACGCAAGAACAACTCGAACAAATCGTGCATATTACCAAAGAACCGTTGGTCAAGCTCACGGATGCTCGTCACGATTGGCGATACTTCTTCGGCGATGATGTGGAGCGAAATACTCAAATTGTGGAAGAAGTCCTTCAAAACGAAACGGCTCAAACGCTTTTGGAACTGATGATTTCCGCATGGTTGCCTGATTTAGATTTGTCTTCGCTGGAAACGGCTCAAGCAGGGGTCAAACGCCTCACCAAAGAACTTGCCAGCGATCACAAAACCAAAACCGTCATGTGGACGCTTCGAGCCGCCCTAACAGGGCGTGTGCAGGGTGCGGATCTCGCCACGAACTTGACGCTACTAGGCAAGGAACGCATAGGCGTGCGTTTGAAATCAGCGTTGGCAATTGTTCATGCCTAATCAAGCCGTTTTGACGCTAATTGAACGGACGCATTTCGTGGGCGTGGATTTCGCCACAGGCAAAGCCATGGCGGGCAATACGTGGGTGTCGTCGATTGCTCGAGTGGGCGGCGTGTGGACGCTGGTAGAAGCGTCTTCACTCAAAAGCTTGATGACGCAAAAAAGCTTGAGTGCCAATCCTACGCTGAAATTGTTCGAGTGTTTGTTACAGCATCGTGATGCCTTGATTGGCATTGATGCGTCCTTTGGGATACCGCAAGGCTTGCATGATTACCCCACGTGGCAAGCGTGGTTGGAAGCCTTTCCGCACGTCTACCCCAACGCCGATGCCTTTCGTTTGGCGTGCCAAGAAGCGAGTCCTTTGGGCAAAGAACTGAAGCGAAAAACCGATATTGAAGCAAAAACGCCGTTTTCGCCTTACAACTTGCGTCATTATAAGCAGACCTTTCACGTTCTGCACGATGTCTTGCGTCCTTTTCTGATGTCTCAAAAGGGGAGCGTCTTGCCGTTTACGGCGATACAACTGAATAAGCCTTGCCTCGTGGAATCTTGCCCAGCGAGCATTTTGAAGACGCTTTTCGATAAAGTCCCCAGCTACAAGGGGAAAGACAATTCTCATGCGGATGCCAAACGTCGTATTTTAGACACCTTGCAAGGGCTTTTTGCGGTAGAAGTTTCTCCTGTTTTGCGAGAAACCTTGCTCACCCAAGCAGGGGGCGACGCTTTGGATAGTTTCATCGTGGCGTGGCATTTGTGCCGTGCGTGGCAAAAAACGCCTGAGGCGTTTGTGCCAAAAGACCTGCCTTATAAAATAGAAGGCTTTGTGTATTAATGTCCCCTTCCACTTCGACCACCTTCCAATGTAGCCAGTGCGGACACTGTTGCAACACATGGCGAGTCCCGATTGACACGCCTCGTGCCGATACCCTGCTCAAGCTCGATTGGGTGAAGGATCGTTTGGCGTCTGAAGGCGTGGATTTTGAAATCATCGACGATTGGGGCTACTTTCTGCCGCTGAAAGCCAACAACGAATGCGTTTTTTGGCATGAAGCAAAGCACTGCTTGATCCACCACCACGAAGGCGCCGACGCCAAACCGCTGGATTGCCAACGCTTCCCCTTTGCTCGCTTGCCAAATGCGGATGCCAATGAAGCCCTTCGCTATGATGTTTCCGCCGCCTGCTCAACCGTCGCCAAATCCCACTTATTTTTGTGGAACAACCCTGTGCAACCTGCTGAACTCGAAACGCTCGCCACCGCATCTGATGCCTTGCCGTCGCCCTTTCACCCCACAGGGCTTCACGAAAAAACCAGCTATGCCCGATTTCCCTTTCCCTTTCAGGGCTTTCAACGCTTTTCACGACCGCATTTTCAAGCCTTTGTCGAAGCGGAGATCCTTCCCCTTTTGCAAGATGACACGCTCACCCCTTGGCAAGCCTTGCGAGCGGTGCAGGATCTCACCTTGTCCAAATCTCGCAAGACGCAAGGCATTTTGGCTCCGACGGCTAAGCAAAGGCATCGTTTGCTAGGCACTTGGCTACGCAGTGAATACGGCAATTTCCCCTTGTGGCAATGGCGATTCAGAGGGCGTTATCAGGATCCTCGTTTGTTTGGGGATGCGGTCATCACCGAAAAAGCCCTCGCTGGCGTTGACTTTCCTGCCGACTTAATGGGTCGCTACGGTAAGCCTTTTTTGTTTCATCTCTTGCGTCGAGAAAGCCCGCTCTTGTATGGGGCATCGTTTTGGCATAGCGTGGTGATGGCGAAAATTGCCTATGTCTTGCTGGATTTTTATAGTAAAGCCTTTACCTTACAATGTGAAGAAAGCGTGGTGGGTGAAGAGCAGGTACAACTGGCGATACGTTGCATTGAACGATATTACACGGCGCATCAGCCACGCTTTTTGGCAAAGATTGAGGCGAATCCGCATTTGGCGTTAGGGGTGTGGTGTCTTTAGGTGTTACGTTTTTAAAGAATTGTAACAATTTATAAAGAAAGCATTCCAAATCATACTTGATGGGCTTTTATGTGAGTACACGCTTCAATGAAACCGTGTTGAATCATTAACTCATAAAATAAGGAAAAGACCATGATGTCCATCGGTATCGCTCGCTCTACCCCCCCCACTTCACAATTGAAAGTAAGTAACTTTCAACGGAATGGGAATGTACAAGCAACTTTAGAAGAACAGATTATAGAAGCGGCAAAACGACTTTACGTGTTGAGATATAGAAATAATAGTACTGATGTTGCTATAGGAGAAGCTTATGCCCGCCTTGATGGGTTAAATGCGGCAAGTCATCAACTATCTGCAAATGCTAGACAGTATATAAAATGTGCCTCGGATCCTATTGTTCCCGGTTCAAAACCTGCCGAAATTATGTGGGACGCATTCAAGTAAATCACTCACCATTCATAAGCTTAGCGTGATGACACGATTATCGTATCATCACGCTTCTTTGTGAAAAGTTAGGGTTTATGATAGAATAAGTCGGTTATCCCATTTGTCAGAGTTACCCTTCATGTCCACCCTTTCACCCATGCAATTGAGACGTCACCTCATCGATACCCTCCAACTCATCCAATCCCAAGCCAGCCCGTCTCGCACGGAACGTGAAAAAGCAGGGCATTTTTTGCTGCATTTAGCCCCTAAAAAAGCGTGGTACCCTTTCTTGTTAAAAGAACTAGAAACCTGCCAAAACAGCCAACACAAACGATTAGAAGCCATTACAGACTTGATTATGGAAATCGGCGAACTAGACGCCTTACAAAAACCCCTTTACGCCCTTGTCGCAAACCCCAACGTGGCGGATGATGTGAAGGATGTCATTCACATTATGTTGCGTTCATTAGGCGATGAGGTGGATCCCGAATTCTTTTTTGAAAACATGAAGGACCCTGATGCCTTGCTGGAACGTGAAGCCTTGCGAGTCTTTGAAATGGCGGAAGAAAATCCCGATGCCATGACCGAATTCCTCGATGCCTTTTTGGAAGTCCCCGCAGAAGAACTCTTCGATATTTTAAGTAGTATTGAAGGCAGCGTACCCGCCAAAAGCATTGTTAATTTTGCCTTACCCCTACTGCTTCAAGGCACGAGCTTGCCCAAATTACGGATCTGGTTGCTCAAAAGCTTAGGAAATTCAGGGCATATTCTTGCGGCGTGGGGGATTTACAATCGTTACTTTAAGTACCCTTCCACGTATAAAACACCCTTGAATGAGCGTAAAGAAGCGGAAATTGCCTTAAAAAAAATGCAATTGGCGGGTGTGTATCATGCCAATGAAACCGCCAAGCTCGATGCCATGAGTCAGATTCCGCCATCATGGGCGTCTAACATCAAAAAGCAGGACGCCTACTGCACACACATTTCTGTGGAAGGCATTCAAGTGCTTTTACTGGTGAGCGAGTGGCAGAACGGGGATTTTACCCTATTCTTGATTTACACCAGTGACCAAACAGGTATTGTAGATGCCGTGGTGCAGAACTATCTCACCAAAGCCGAAATGAAGCGGTGGATGATTCACTTTGACGACAATGAAGATCGTTTATTGATGCCGTTGCCCGAGTTTCGTAAAAAACTTTTAGCACGAGAAAGCCTTACCTTTGAAAAGGGTGAGCCTTTTCCTTATGTCTTTATGGCTTGGCGTTCTTTATTGTTTACCCTTGACCAAGGCGACGAACTCACGTCCATGCAACACTGTGCGACTTGGCAAAACGACAAGTACAAAAATGAAACCTATACCCTCATTCATGAAGATGCCTTTGATGATTGGAGCCTGAAAGAAAGTGACAGTGAAGGCTTGTCGCCTCATTTTGACGCCTTAGTGGAAGAATGGCAAGCCTTGTGCGAAGAGCTCCAAAAAGGCGACATCGCCAAAGCGGATCCATTCGAAGCAAATGATGAAGACCCTTCCAGTCCATATAAAAGCCCTTCAGTATTTATAGAATATCTCGATACATGGTGTGCAAAGGTTAAGCACGTTCTTGAAGAAAGTGGCTACGCTCAAGTATTAAAAGAACGCCTAGCCGATGTAGCCTGTTTGTACAAATGGCAGCGTCAACGCAAGATACCCGCTTTAATCGCCACTGAAATTGCTCAATTTGAAGAACCGCTTCACAGTCAACGCTTTTTAACGCAATTCATCAGGCGTTCTGCCCTCTATAAAATCGAGGATTCCTGCGAAAAAAATCTAGAAAAAATGTACTATTTCGCAAAATTTACTAATTTGTTAGATCAAAAATGGGGCTATTTGCCTGTTAAAGTGTTCGAAAGAATGTCAAAATAAGAAAAAAAGAGAAGAATAAAAATGAGTACCGATTCTACTAAATCGATTTTAATCACTGGAGCCACTGGGCTTGTGGGGCAAGCCGTGACGGATGCCTTACTGAAGCAGGGTCACCATGTGTATGCAATTTTACGACGCAGTTCTAAAGCCAGTCGCTTGACAAGTGGTGTTGTGCCACTTTATATGGATTTGCTCAACTATAAAGAAACCGATGTCGCTCGCCTAGAAGCGATTGGTACGATAGACGCCGTGATTCATCTCGCAGGAGAAAGCATCTTGGGCTTGTGGACGAGTGCCAAACGTGATCGGATTTACAACTCTCGTGTGGATGTCACCCGCAAGCTAGGTGAACTCCTGTGTGCCTTGGAACATCCGCCGAAGGTCTTCGTTTCAGCGAGTGCGGTGGGGATTTACGGCATCCATAATGGGGATGTCGTCTTAAAAGAAAACGCTTCTTATGGCGACGATTTCTTGGCTCAGGTCTGCCAAGATTGGGAATCGGCAACCGATTTGTTGAGCCATGCAGGCATCCGTACCGTGCAGACTCGTTTTGGCGTGATATTGTCTAATAAAGGAGGTGCCTTAAAGGCGATGCTTCCTGCCTTTAAGCTCGGCTTGGGAGGCATTCTCGGCGACGGTTCGCAGTGGATGAGCTGGGTGCATCTGGATGATGTCGTCGGTGTTTTATTGCACGCCTTAAACCATGACGACGTGCAGGGCGCCTATAATGTCACGGCTCCCACACCTGAACGCAACGCTGATTTTACGGCTCAATTAGGCGAAGGACTCCACCGCCCTACGCCGTTTCCTGTCCCTGCCTTTGTGCTAAAATACGGAACACAAGGCATGGGCGAATCGTTGTTGCTTGCCAGCCAGCGATGCTCCTCTGAAGCCATTGTCGCCACAGGATACACGTTTGCCTTCCCTGATTTAGCGTCCGCCTTGCGAGATTTAATCCAAACGAATTGAGAAAATACCATGAAAACCGCCACTCTTCAACAACTGGGACTCGTTTCCGCTGATGCCCCCACATGGAAGCATCCCTTCGCCCCATGGATGCGGTTGACGCTTGTTTTGGCAGGATTTTATAACATGCTTTGGGGGGCTTTGGTCATTTTATTCCCCTACACGTTGTTTGAATGGTGTGGCATGGAAGCCCCGAACTATCCTGAATTGTGGCAGTGTATCGGCATGATTGTGGGGGTTTACGGCGTGGGCTATTGGGCAGCGGCAAGCAATCCTTACAAGCATTGGGCGATTGTGTTGGTGGGATTGCTCGGCAAAATTCTAGGGCCTTTGGGTTTTGCGAAAGCCCTGATTGAAGCTCGTTTTCCCTTGAGTTTTGGGGCTAACATCCTCACCAACGACTTGATTTGGTGGATTCCCTTTACGTTGATTCTTCAACAAGCCTATGCCCATTGGCGTAAGCTGGACGAAGACGACACCTTGATCTATCACGGTCAGCACGCCATTACCTTTCGTCACCTAAAAAGCCAAGACGGCGAAACCGTCGTGGAATTGAGTCAAGACGCCCCCTTGATGCTCGTTTTTTTACGCCATATCGGATGCACCTTCTGCCGTAGCATGCTCCATGATTTGAAGGATAATCTCGCTTATTTGGAATCGGAGGGTTTTACCGTCGCTTTGGTGCATATGAGTGATGAAAATGCGGAAACCCACGCCTTTTTTGAGCATTTTGGCTTAGAAGAACTCCCTCGATTTAGCGACAAAGAACGGGTGCTTTATAAAAGTGTCGGTTTGCGTCGTGGGAATTTACACCAGCTTTTTGGGTGGGAATCCTTCGCCAAAGGCATCCCTGCGATTTTGGACGGTCACGGTGTTGGATCCTTAGAAGGCGACGGCTTTCAGTTGTCTGGCGTGGTCGTGCTTCACAAGGGCATCATCTTAAAGGTGGACGCTCACGTGAATGCGAGCGACAGCACGGATTTCATCGAAATAACAAAGGTCTTTATTCATGAACATTAAAACGACGCCAGAAATTAGCGATAAACTTTATGACGTCCTGATTATTGGGGCAGGTATCGCTGGTTTAAGTGCTGCCAAAGTCTTAGAAACCGAAGGCTTGAGCGTGGCTTTGGTGGACAAAGGGCGTGGCTTAGGTGGACGTTTAGCGACTCGACGGATGGGTGAACTTCGTTTGGATCATGGGGGGCAGTACTTCACGGCAAGCGACGCTCGTTTTCAAGCAGAAGTCGAGACATGGCTTCAGCAAGGCATCGTTAAGCCGTGGTTTGACAGCTTGACTTTTGAAGATAGCACGCCAGATGTCCATCCACGCCCACGATACATCCCCACCGAAGCAGGCATGACGTCTTTACCGAAAGCCTTGGCTCAATCTCTCAATGCCGATGCTTACCTAGGGCTACGGGTCGTCAAACTCACTCAGGACGCTCAAAAATGGCAGGCTCATTTGGAAGACGGTGTTATTTTAGAAGGTCGTCAGCTCATTGTGACCGCTCCTGTACCGCAGACTTTGGCGTTATTGGACGCATCGAACATTGCCTTAAGTGATGCCCAATCTCACGCCTTATCCAGCGTAGAATACGCCCCTTCCATTGCAGTCATGGCTGTCACCAAGCCTAATTCGCCTAAGTTTGAGTATCCACACGGGGTGGCATTTACCGAAAACGCATCGGTGCGTTGGCTGGCGTGTAATGTCGCCAAATACGATCAAGCGAGTGAAAATCAGCAGGCATTTACGATTCATAGCACGCCAAACTACGCCAAAGCACACTTTGACGATCCGCTTGAAGACCTTCAAAACGATTTACTTTCTGCGGTTGAAGGCGTGACGCAAGTCAAGCCAAGCGATTACGACACGGTACAGATCCATCGCTGGCGTTATGCCTTGGTGGAAACATCTGTGGAAAGTCCTGTTTTTGCGTTGGATTTACCCACAGATTTTCCGCCTTGCTATTTAGCAGGCGACGCCTTTGGAATAGGTTCAAAAATTGAAACGGCGTGGTTGTCGGGTTTAGAAACCGCATTACGTTTAAACGATAGAACCAAATCCACCGCCAAATACACCTAGTCCGCCGTATCCGCCATAGCCACCGCTAAAGTTGCCACCGTACAAGCCGTTGATGGCATTGGTGATGCTGTTAAAATAGGTGTTGAACCCGACATACACAGGACCGTTCTGAGTTTGGAACCAGCCGGGACGTGGAATGAAACCTCCTCCACCACCGAAACCGAAGCCTGCTGTGCCACAGCGACCGACTCCATAGCCACCGTTATTGTAGCCAAATCGCACGTTTTGATAGCCCCCTCCGTGGCAGCCTCCACTTCGCATGAATTGATCTCGACCGTTATAGCCGCCACGAAAGCCTCCGCCTCTGTATCCACCATTGTAGTTATAGCTAGCGGGTTGGTAGCCTCCTGAATTATAGGAAGCGGTGAAGCCTCCGAATGGATTGGGGGAGCTGAATCCGCTATAGTTATAGCCTCCGCCAGCGTATCCGCCACCTGCACAAATTCGATTCATCATCACAAGGCCCCTTTCTTTTTCAACAGGGCATTCTACATTTTCATTCTAAAAACAATTAAATCACAATCTACGACGTTTGTCACTAATTTGTTACGAACTTTGTAACAAATTAGTGTTTTAAAAAATAAATTAGTGGTTTTGTCCCCCCTCCTAATTTTAGGAGGGGGTTAGGGGGCGGTTAAACTAACAAACGGAGTCTAATGTTTAACCTCACCCTCGAACGTCTAGCGACGTTCTCTTTCCTCTCCTAAAATTAGGAGAGGGGACAGGAAAATTATTTAAAACACTATAAAAACCCTTAACCCCGACGATGCACGCTGGTCGCATCGCTCTGGTCCGTGGCTAGAATCAACATATCGCTAATGTTCACGTGCAAAGGACGGCTGGCGACAAAGACGATGCTTTCCGCAATATCCATCGCCGTAAGCGGTGTCGTCCCTTCATAAACATTGGACGCTTTCTCGCTGTCGCCTTCAAAACGCACGGTGCTAAACTCGGTTTCCACCATACCAGGTTCAATGCACGTCACCCGAATAGGCGTGCCTAGTAAATCATGCTTGAGTCCTTCGCTTATGGATTTCACCGCCGATTTGCTCGCACAATAGACGGTGCCGCCTGCATACGCCCCTCGACCAGCCACCGACCCGATATTGATGATGTGACCCTTGCTTCGCTCAAGCATGGCAGGCAAAACGGCTTGTGTGACATGGAGTAAGCCCATGACGTTCGTTTGAAACATGGCCTCCCAATGCTTGGGATTATTATCGTGTAAGGGGGATTTCCCTAAGGCGAGCCCTGCATTGTTGATGAGAATGTCAATATCTGCATACGCTGGCGGAATAGAACTCACCAAGGCATCGATGGCTTTTTTCTTCTGAACATCCAGTTCAGCGACTAAGCAATGCGTATTGTACTTTTCACGCAACTTTAACGCAAGGGATTCTAAGCGTTCCCCACGCCGAGCCGTCAGTAAAAGACGACATCCTTTTGCGGCGAAGGCTTCCGCACAGGCTTTACCTATGCCACTGGACGCTCCTGTAATAAAAACGGTTTTGTCTTTTAGTTTAATTGCCATGAATAAGATTCCTCATTTTTATACGAGCGGTTTTACCCCCTCCCCTTTAAGGGGAGGGTTGTGGTGGGGAGTAGATGGAAACACTGGATTCTAGAAATCCCCTCCTCTCCCTAGCCCTCTCCTCAAGGAGAGGGAACAGGACTTTTTTATGTATTTCAAGTATAATAGAAAAATGCAGAGACAAGCAAAGGGATTGAAGATGATGATGATCCCCCCCCGCCCCCACGATGCCCCGAGTCCTTTGAAGATCGCCACGCTTGCGGTGGGTGATGAAGTCTTGTGGGGAGAAGTCGTCAATACCAATGCGTCTTGGCTCGCCGAACAGGTTGGCTTAATGGGAGCCATCCCCACTCGCCACGCAACCGTGGGAGACAACCCCACCGAGATTTTCCATGCCACGAAAGAAGCCTTAGCTTACTGCGATATTCTGATTCTGACAGGCGGACTAGGACCTACGGATGATGACCTTACGCTTAAATCGCTCGCCGAAGGCTTTGGTGTTCCCTTGGTGGAAGATAGTGCGTCCTTGTCCTTGATTGCCAGTCGTTTTCAGACGCTTGGCAAAATGATGCCACCATCAAACTGCAAGCAAGCGATGCTCCCCTATAATAGTGAAGCGATTTTTAACCCGATCGGCACGGCTCCAGGGATGTGGTGGTATTTCATGGGGTACCGCAAGGTGATTGTCGCTTTGCCAGGCGTCCCCAAAGAAATGAAAGCCATGTGGAACGACGTTCAAGCACGCATCACGGCGTGGGCAAATAAGTACAACAAAACCCTTAGCACGCGTCACACACGAGACTTGTGGTTTTACGGCATCGGCGAATCGCACTTGTCACAAGCCTTGGGAGGGCTGGCTCATTTTGAGCGTCCTGAAGTAGCCCCTTATGTGAGCGATGACGGTCGGGTGCGTTTGCGGTTGAGCGTCCATGGCGGTGTTGCTTCAGAAGCCGAAGCGATTTTCGACAATTTTGAGGAAAACTTGCCTGAAGCAGTGCGTCCGTTTTTACTTGAAGCCCAAGCCGAAAGCTTGCCTCCCTTGTTGTTGGCGATGCTGGATCAAGCTGGTTTACGCTTGGCGATTGCGGAATCCTGCACAGGCGGGGGCTTAAGTCATGCGTTTATCAAGGAAGCAGGGGCTTCCGCCTTTATTGATGCGAATATCGTGACCTATAGTAATGCGTCTAAGGTCAAGTATCTGGGTGTGGATGAGGATGTTTTGCATCAATGTGGGGCGGTATCTGAACAAGTCGCGAAAGCGATGGCGGTGGGGGTTCGTTTATTGAGCGACACGCCTGAAAAATGCGTGGGACTTGCCACAACAGGTATCGCTGGGCCAGAGGGAGGCACGGTCGCCAAACCTGTGGGCTTGGTGTGGGTGGCGGTGGCTTTGCCTACAGGGCAGGTCTTTGCGCAAGAAGCACGGCTGAATCCCTTGTGGGACAGAGCCAGTTTACAGGCTCGATTTGTGAACACGGCGTGCTTTCATGCCCTTCAAGCCTTACGATACAATGCTTCGCAGAAAGACGATCGAGAGCTTTTGCCGTCTCCCGTGGCGTTGGATCTTCCTGCTCAATTGTAGTTTTTTATTTTCTCTAACCTCTTTTTAAATTAAAGAAAACTAAACGGCTTTTGGATATTTAAGCACCCCATAAAAAATCATGGTATACTAGACGATATGGTTGCAACGCGTGAGGCGAATACATGTCCCCCAATACCTTCGAACACCCCGAAACAGGCGAAGTTTACCAAAAGCCCTTTCGCATCGAAAATACCCCCCTCCCCGATATTCTGGCCATGCTCGCCCTCGCTGGATACTTGGCCGTCGTGGCGTTGTTGCATAGTCACCCTATTAGTATGGCATGGCCGTCTCCGCTAGCGTTGCCTTATGTGCAATTGGCGGAACAACTCTTGGGGCAAACCCCGACGACCAATCCCGAACTCGCAGGCGTATTCCCCCTTTATAGTTACCTCATTGCGGGTTTGATGAGCCTCAAAGGCACAACCGTTTTTCAAGCCTATAGTCCCATTTTACTGGGCATTAACATTGGGGCTTATGTGCTCAGCATGACGATGTTGTACAACGCCTTTCGCCAAGGCTTAGGCTATATTGCAAGCCTTTTGCTGGTTCTATTAATCGCCTGTTCTCCTTTGGTACTAAACACGGTCACGGCGTTGAGTCCAGCCCCCTTGCTCTGGATGTCTACATTGATGCTACTCTTTTTATTGCAAGTACTGAAAAACAACCGTAATCTCTTTCTTTCAAGTCTAGGCACGGTACTTGCGGTTGTCGCAGGATTTTTGCACCCTTATGGCTTATGTCTTTTAGCCGCTTGGAATATGAGCTTGCTCTGCTTGGGTTTTGTAGGAACACCGCTTGTTTCGACAACGTTTGCACTACTGATTTCCGCCACTTTGCCGGGTGTGAATCTTTTGGCGGCACTGACACAATCTTTCAACTATGCCCCTAGTAACATGGACTCGCTTGGCAGTAGTAGTACATTGGCTCCCCTGCAAGAGCGGGTGCAAGGCTTTTTCGGAGGCGTCAACCAACTTGGTAAGGTCTTATTGTTGGCTCCTGACCCCAACTTGCAAGAATGGCCCATACAACAAACGCAGGAATCGTGGTTTGCCGTCATGTTGAACAATGCATACTTGGGCTTAAGTGGCATGGCGATTTTGTCGTGGCCTTTGGGCGTGCTGTTTGCCGTTTTGGCGATGATTAAAGCCTTGTATATTTTTGTGAGAGATCGAGAGGTCATTGGCGGGTTGTTCTTGAGTTGGACGCTCTTTTTTGCGGTGTGTCTAAGTTTCTTTATGCCTAAGCTTGTGACAGGTTCTGTGTTGAGCTTGGCCTTTTTACTACCCGTGATCTTCATTTTTGGCTTTGTTGCCCTAAAATCCTTGGGGAACATTCCCTTATTACAATGGTCAGCCCCTGTGTTACGAACAGGCGTAGTGGGACTTGCCACCGTTTGTGTCCTATTATTTCAGGCTCGAGTTGGCTACAATCACTTGGCGAGTGTGTATGAAACCAATACAAACCCTTCGCTGGCGCCGAGTCAAGCCATGATGGTGGTTGAAGCAGGGACTCAAAAGCCTTCGGAAGGCTTTAACTTGGTGGCAATTAATACAGGTGCCCCTGTTAGTACACCTAGGGCAGGTCGCCTTGATATAGGGGAACGCCCTCCTACCCAGAGCTTGCAAGCATGGGTAAATCAGAGAATACCTGCATCGGACTGCTTTTTGAGTAGTTCACCGGTCAAAGACAGCTTCTTAGTGGGACGCCCCGTTTACGTGCTTGGCACACCCTACTTAGACACAGGCTTAAGTGGTGTAGATGTCGCAGCTTCAGGCTTTGCGTGCCCCTATTTCATTGAACATAAAGACAAGCGAGACGAATACGATTGGATTCGCCAAGAACAGTACCGACGCAACGGGGTACGGCTGGTCTTTGAAGACGGCCAAGCCCAAGGCCTGCGAGTCTGGCGCCTGCGTGAGCAATAAACAAGGGGCCAACGCACGAAGACGTCAACCCCTGTGTTTTAATTGGAAAAATACAGAGAGCGCTTATAATCCTACTTTCTCTCTAACCTTTTCTGTATCTTGGATCGTACTTTGTCTAATCTGTGAAATCTTTTCGACATTAAGACTCGCTTGATTTAATGTTCTTGCGGATTCTTGTAGCAGGCCAAGATCTGTTTCTGACAAATGAGGATAGATTAGCATGTCTGGAGGAATCTCCGAAGCACTGCTGCCTGGCAATACTAAGCTCGTCAACCTAGTCCAAAAATCAGATGCTTCTGTGTTTAAAAGAGCACCTGGATTTCCCAGCCTATACCCACTATCCTTTAGATCACATATAGGAAGTCCTGTATTGATCTCATACCACTGATGAATGCGATGACAAGAATAATTCCCTTCACTGGCATAGTGCGCAAAGGGTTCTATTTGTCTCAAATTAACTTTTGAAACTAGTTCACGCTCTAGGTTGACACCTACTCCAAATGTTTTTTTTTCAACACCAGTCAGTTTTAGTTGATTAGTATCAAGTGTTTTGATGACTTGCTGAATTTGACTAAAAACAGTGTCACTGTAAGTTTTTGCAAGCAATCCTATTTGTTTAGCAACTGCTGCCATACCTCCTTCATCTAAAAGCAACTCACTAGGAACAGTGGCCTCTGGTTTATACAAATGATCGCCGATTTGTTGGAATAATAGATCTCTCAAGTGACTTCCATTTGCTGTCAAGAGATCACTATAATAAGAATGAAAACGTACCCCAGTACGTTGATTTTGAACGACACTGGCAGGGCCAGATGCCTGTATAGCAGGCCTAGCCTGCGTCGGG
>JBEISK010000053.1:0-9610 GCA_040375445.1 Gammaproteobacteria bacterium
AGGGGAAGTCATGGGCGTCAGTTGTGCGTTTTTTGTGGGGAGTGAGAAGGCACAGAGCAAGTGGTGTTAATCCCTCTCCCTTAGGGAGAGTGTGGGGGTGAGGGATGCTGGATGTCCAGCCGGCGCTGGTGGCCCTCCGCCTAGCCTCCTCCCTAAGGGCGGAGGAACAAGGCAGTTTTGGACTTTCTCTGTGCCTTCGTGATTCGATTGTATCGGAAGCAGAAGCGCTAGTCAAGCGTGAAAAACATGTTTAGGGGTTGACAGAGCCCCTTCTTTTTCTTACTATCTAAATGAAAGCCCTTGATGCTTTTCTCCACTTGTTTCCCTCATCCTTAAAAAGGTCTTACTATGATTTCTTCTCTCTCTCGTTTTGGCACGTCTTTGCCCGCTTATTCAACTAAACCGGCCTCTAGTCTCCCCCATGCACGAACGACAGTGAATAACCCTTCTACATCCATTCAACGTCAGGGGATTACACATGCGGAATTCAAACGTATCACTGGGCAGTTGTCATTGGGTATATTGGACGAAACTTTAAAACAGCAAATACAATTTTATATACACTTTATCAATCTTAATAGAAACGAGAGAAGTGCATTACTTTTGAAATGGATAGCAAACCCCGAAGCATTGCCTGAACATATAAAATCAAGTAACTTTAAGCAGAGAATAATTGACGCTTGTTCGCAATACAACACATTCCTTTTCAGGGCGACTAAACAAGAAGAATCAAATTATAAAGGTAGAACCTTAGCTAAATTGATTCAATTATTAGAGCATTGCCCAGAGCAAGCTTAAAAAAACGGAGCCTAAAGCCCCCTCACCCCAACCCTCTCCCACAGGGAGAGGGGGTTATGTAACGAAGGCATCTTTATTTCTTTAGAAATGTTTTAGCTTTTAGCACTTTTCTGCTATGATAGTTCAGTTAATCACACAAGCCTTGAGATTTCACGATGACCCAAACACCCACAACCACTCAAAAACCCACCTTTTCCCTGTCACTCACCACGCAAATTATGATTGGCCTTGCCGTGGGCCTCGTGCTCGGGATTTTCGCCCCTGAAATTGGCGTAAAACTTAAACCCTTGTCGGATTTGTTCTTACGCATGATTAAAATGCTCATTGCCCCCTTGCTGATTTCTTCGCTGATTGTGGGCATCGCAGGAGCAGGTGACACCAAAAAAGTGGGATCCTTAGGACTGAAAACCATTTTGTACTTTGAAATTGCGACGACCTTGGCACTGGCTATTGGCTTGGGCGTGGCCAACTGGCTCAAACCGGGGGCGGGGGTCGTGCTTCAGGCGAATGCCAAAAACCTCAGCGATTTAGCGAACATCGCCAGTAATACGCATACGGTGGCGAATCATACCTTTATGGACAGCGTCTTGGGGATGGTGCCCACCAGCATTTTTGAAGCCATGGCAACAGGCAACGTGCTTCAAATGGTGGTGTTTAGCGTGTTTTTTGCGCTGGCGATTATGGCCGCGGGTGAAAAAGGCAAGCCCATTTTACGAGGGCTTTCAAGCTTGAGTGAAATTATGTTTAAGTTCGTGGGTTATGTGATGAGTTTTGCACCGATGGGTGTGCTGGCTGCGATTGCCTATGCAGTTTCTTCAAACGGGTTGGGTATTTTGTGGACGTATGGCAAGCTCGCGGGTTCGCTGTACTTGGCCTTGTTTATTTTTGTAGGCATTGTGTTATTAAGCGCTTGTGCCATTATCAAAGTCCCCTTTACGCGGATGTTTTCCGCCATTAAGGAACCATTCTTGATTGCGTTTTCCACCGCCAATAGTGAATCGGCGTTGCCCAAAGCCATGAGCGTGATGGAGCGTTTTGGCGTGCCTCCGCATATTGTGGCCTTTGTCATGCCAACGGGCTATAGCTTTAATTTAGACGGTTCTACCCTGTATTTGGCGTTGGCGACCTTGTTTGTGGCGCAAATGGCCAACATTCCGCTGGATTTGTGGCAACAATTAAGCATTATGGCGACCTTGATGTTGACCTCTAAAGGGGTGGCTGCGGTGCCTCGCGCCAGTTTGGTGATTTTAGCGAGCACACTGACCTTGTACAATCTGCCTATTGAAGGGGTGGCTGTGATTTTAGGAATCGATCACTTCTTGGATATGGGACGCACGTCTGTTAATTTGGTGGGCAATTGCGTGGCCACTGCGGTGGTGGCTCGGTGGGAAGGGGTGTTTGACGATAAGAAAATGATGAGCTTTGACGCCAACGACACGCACGACCACTTGCCTGAAGATTCGGGCATTTTGGGGGATCCGCACCTTGAAGGCGTACACACGCCAACGCCCCCCTCTTCGATTGATTTAACCGTGTGTCGCTTAAGCTAAAGCCAGCGCCTTTTTGCACGAGGATACTGTTCTATGATGATGAGCCCGCTTACCACGCTAAAACTTGACGGCAAAGTCTGTGCCGATGCCTTACTGGAAACACTAAAAACAAGCGTGGCTGGCTTGCAAACGTCGGGTAAACGCAGGCCGCAATTGGTGGTGATTCAAGTGGGGGCCGATCCAGCGTCTAGCGTTTACGTGAAAAAAAAGAAGCAAACCGCTGAAGCCATTGGCATGAAGTCTGAAATTATTGCCCTTGCTGATGATGTGGCTCAAGGCGCTTTGTTGGACACGATTCAACAACTGAATGACGATGAGGCGGTCGACGGCATTTTGGTGCAGTTACCGCTACCCAAGCACTTGGATGAATCCGCCGTGTTGGAGTCGATTTCACCCACCAAGGATGTCGATGGCTTTCATCCCTTTAATGTGGGTCGTTTGGGGGCGGGATTGTCGCCCTATGCCTTGCCTTGCACCCCAGCAGGCATGATGAGCTTACTGGATTTTTACAAGATTGATGTGGCTGGCTTGCATGCGGTGATTGTCGGACGCTCCAACATTGTGGGGAAACCCATGGCACAACTGCTGTTGAAGGCGCATGCCACGGTGACGATTTGCCATAGCCATACGAAAAACATCGATAACTACCTTAAGCAAGCCGATATTGTGGTGCTGGCGGTGGGGATGCCTCAAGCCTTTACGGGCGAGCAACTCAAGCAGGGTGCGGTGGTGCTGGATGTGGGCATAAACCGCTTGCCCAACGGCAAACTGGTGGGCGATGCCGATTATGCATCGATGTTGGATGTGGCGTCTGCGGTGACGCCTGTACCCGGTGGCGTTGGTCCGATGACGATTGCGACCTTGTTACAGAACACGCTCAAGCTCTATGAACAGCATGAGGGGTAGGGCTTAGCTTATATTTATATATTCACGATACCAAGAATACCCATTTCCTCTACGAATTTTTTTGCTAATATATTGATGTAAGTTGTCTTCTTGGAACTGCTCTGTAAAATAAAGTTCTAACTTCTCTTTATATTCTGAAAACTTTTGCACCAATGCATCAATATCTTCTTGATTCTTAAAGTTTTCAGGTGTTAAAGCATCAATCGCACTTGCAAGTCCCGAAGAGGGACCCAAATAAAATAGTCGTTCAGGGTCTCTAAGTGCTTTACGCCTTTGATAATTGTTGGACCCTAACCATACTTTATCAGTTAAGCACTCAATAAAGTATTCAGCACGACGAAAAAGTTTTTGTAAATTTTCTAAGTATTTAAACTTGTCTGAAGGAGTTTTAGCCGATGTAATTTTATTTACTAGTTTGTTCTTCTCTTTATGTAATATATCTAATTGAGCCTGCGTAAACCCCTGACGCTGGGCCAAAGTGGGGGTAGAATTATTCACTTTACTTTTGGTATTGGGGGGGTTAAGTGGGACGGGTTGTTGTCTCTTCAACGGGTGGGCGCCCAACGCAGAAAGCTGAAGTCGCATAGAAGAGACCTTTCGTAAAGATGAGGGGGACGTCGTAGAGAAAAGCGCTCAAGCTTTTGTTTGAATAGTATCGCAAAGCCTCCCCCCTGTCAACACTTCCCCCTCACCCCAACCCTCTCCCAAAGGGAGCGGGGGTAAAGCGTCAATTTAAAACAAAGCATCCCCTGTAATAAGTGTCTAATAGTCTCAAAGATAAGTCCTTGATTCTTTTATTGAATAAGTACAATCGCACATGAAACTTTCCTTTTTGAACCACTTTTAAATACGCTAAGTCATTTTCTATTTGGACCAGTTGTTTTAAAAGCGTGAACCATTTATTATATAAGATAAAATAGTATGCTTTTGGCTTGTTTTTTATGTTTTGTGTCTGTTTTTTTTCTACGTTGAGCTTTATTTTTTGAACTATAGAATCTCGCATTTGGGCATACAAAAGTCTCAAGTCAAAGTATGGAGTTCTGTAGCGGTATTGCATAGGTAAAGTCTGTTGTTGCTTAGGTAAACTCTTTTGTTGCTTCTGAATGAATTCCTTTATTTTAGCGTTGAAATCATCTAGTGCTTTATTTAAGACCTTTTCTTCTTTCGTTTCAGTAAAAGGTGGTCCCCATTGAAATGGTATAGGGCGTATCGCCAAAATTTTCAGGATACCCGAGATTACTTCTTTGATGATGTTTAATTCGATTAACTCTTCTGGATTGATTTGAGCGTATCCTTTCGATTTCAAGGATTCTATGAAAATTTCATATTTCTTTAAATATTCTTCAGTAAAGCCTTGCCGTTGCAAAAAAGCAGAAGTAGGCTTTTGAACAGGCTTCAACCCCCTACGTAAAGATTCCAAGGGTTGGGTTTTGGCTTTATACCGGCTTGGGGCATCAATAGAAGGCAACAGTTGCATCGGTGAAAGGCTTTCTTGAAAAGCTACATGATGAAGACTAGAAAAATACTAGAGAAATGCAGTTTATTCTACAGGTAAGACTAAAATAAAGGCAAAGGCTTGTCAATTCCTTACAGCAGTGGTCTCTTTTTTAGGATGGGAGTATAATAGTCACAGCAAACAAAAAAAAGGAAGAAGGCGTTTTTATGTTTGATGAATCTGTGGTAAAGGCGGTATATATGGCAAGCTATGGCGTGGCGGTCTTGAACCTCTTGTGGCTCGCCTTCAACCAAAACAGCTTGGCTCATCAAGCAGCCTTACAACGCAGTTTTGACGTGGCTTTACTCGTGGGCTTGCTGACTATCTTCGTCTTACGATCGATTTTAGCCGATTATTTCGCCCTCACGAATATGTTTGAATCCGTGCTGGCCGTCAACCTAGGGATGTTGCTCTGTCGCTTGGTGCTGGATGCTCACTTTAAAGTGCCGATTTTTCACTTGGGCGTGATGGCATTTGTGGGGGCAGGCTTTGTGTTTTCGGGCTTCTTACCGCAAGACATTGCCGCTCTTCCGCCAGCCTTAATGAGCTATTGGCGAGCCATTCACGTGCCTGTGATTTTGCTTTCTTACGCCCTGATGTTTTTTGCGTCCTTAGGCGGAGCCTTTTTGTTGACGGTGAAAGACGAAGCACTTAAAAAAGACGTCCTACACCTTACCGACAAAGCCGTGACGCTCGCCGTTCCCATTCTGGCGGTAGGCACCGCCCTTGGCGCCGTGTGGGCGAATGAAGCGTGGGGAACCTACTGGAACTGGGATCCCAAAGAAAATATGGCGGTCGCGAGTCTATTTGTGTTTGGGGCTTACTTGCATTTACGTTTAAATACGCAGGTGAAGCCTGAAAAGTTGGCGTGGCTCTTGATTGTGGGCTTTGCGGTATTGATGTTGACGTATATTGGCATCAATATTTTGGGGGTCGGTTTGCATAGTTACGGTAACTTCATGATGAAATAAGCGTTATGCTGGTTTTGTCCCCCCTCCTAATTTTAGGAGGGGGTTAGGGGGCGGTTAAACCAACAAACGGAGTCTAAGGTTTAACCTCACCCTCGAACGTCTAGCGACGTTCTCTTCCCTCTCCTAAAATTAGGAGAGGGGACAGGAAGATTTTTAAAACAATCTAACAAGGAAATCCCCATGCCCAAGAAAAAAAGCATCCTCAACACAACGATTTTCTTCACAATCAAGCAAGCCCTTCGACTTTCCGCCCTGTTTTACGGACTGCTCTATAGCTCGAAAGTACTCGCAGGGCTTCACTTTGGCAATGAGTTGGCGTTGCTGATTTTCTGCGTCATCTTAAGCCTTGCCGATATAGCAGTGCGTCCCGTGTTGAAAATCATTTGCCTACCACTTGATATTCTAAGCTTTGGGATGGCTCGCAACATAGTGTATGCCCTATTCTATACGGCTCTTTTAGGGGCGGGGTTCCTGTACCTACCCGAACTCAATCTCACCACCACAAGTATTGCGCAAAACGTGCAACTGGCTCTAGCAGTGTGGATCTATACGCTCACCATTTTAACGGCGACTCGTTAGGTCTTCTACAAGATTTTAGTCAAGCTAGCGTCATAGCCTCGTTGTGCAGTGTAAGAACCATCCATGTTACCGTTGTCGGCATAATCTAAGCCGGTATAGTACGCCTTTAGTTTATCGCCTAAGAATCGATTGCCCATAACCGCACCAGCCGCAGCACCTACACCCATCGCTAACAGTTGTAGAACATCGCCAGCCTTCCTCATAGGCCCTTTTGATCCCCTGAAAAATCTTCCAAGCGTAAACATCCATAAGGCACCTGCGGTGAAAAGACCCACTCCTCCTGAAGCGACTGAGACAAGGGGGGTGTTTTGCTCAGAAAAATGTTCTTGGTAAATGCGACTACCAGAACTATTGGGATCCACGCCATTACCGCTTAAGGGCGCCGTAAACGTCGTAGGAGCTACCGCACTTTGATAATTATAACCCGGTATGGCACTATTGGTGTTCTTGTTTTGGTAGTTATAGGATCCATACAGGTTGCTTATACCGCCATTGGCACCATAGATGCCCGCCACTGCTGGATTAATCACTCCTGATCCCATACCCATACCCATACCCATACCCATACCCGCACCGTACATACCCGCACCCATACCCATACCATATATGCCAGCACCGCATATATCCGCACCATTGCTCGGAAAGCCATAGGTATAAGGATAAGGGAAGGGGTTATACCAACCCCCTGGCGATTGACTTTGTAAGGCAGCAGCTGGGTTTGGTGTAGAAGATGTGGCAGGCGTCGTTGGTTGAATTGATGGTGTGGTACTCATGCGAGTGTTCCCTTTAAATCTCTTTTAATTTTTTGTTGATTGTTCTATGATATTACTTAAATAGTATTCATTAGCATAAAAGCAAATCGATCTATATTTTGTGCTAGTTTGTTTTCAGAATCTATAGAAAGCTCTGCGAAAGTCTATTTGTCTTGTTCCTCCTCCCTTAGGGAGGAGGCTAGGAGGAGGGACACCAGCTCTGACGGGACATCTCGAATCCCTCACCCCAACCCTCTCCCTAAGGGAGAGGGAGTAAAGCCACTTTACAGATTTTTCTTTACAAAATCTAAAAGGATAATTCATCATGAAACCAAATGCCTGCCAACTCAATGATTTACAGCACCACGTTACCCAATGCGGAGGCACTGAACCCCCTTTCCAAAATGCTTATTGGAATCACAAAGACATAGGCGTGTATCATTGTATTTGTTGTGGAAGTCCCTTGTTTAGTAGTGATGCTAAATTTGACAGTGGTACAGGCTGGCCGAGTTATACAGCCCCTGTTGAAGCGAATGCCGTCAAAACCAAAGTGGACCAGTCCCACGGCATGCAACGTACGGAATCGCTATGTGCCTCGTGTGACGCTCACTTGGGTCACGTCTTTCCTGATGGACCTGCTCCCACAGGGTTGCGGTATTGCATCAATTCGGCGTCGCTGAACTTTGTTCCGCTATCGTCCTAATGTCATTCTGCACGCAGTTGCAGAATCTCCATAAATGGTTATGGGTGATGTCGGTAAAGATTCTGCGACTACGCGCAGAATGACAAGATAGTATAGATCCTGTAAAGAAAATTAAAAAGACGGCTATACCAGCCTAGCAGGCACACCAACATAAACACCTGACCTGTAAATATGTCTGCTCACCACAGCCCCTGCTCCGATGATGGCGTTTGCTCGAATTGAAACATTCGGTAAGACCGTCGCATTCGCCCCAAGCAACGAGCCTGATGCCAGAGACGCCCCCCCTAAAACAACGCCATGCGGAGCCACATGAACGGCATCCCCCACCGTTGCGTCATGTTCTACAATGGCGTAATGATTCAGAATGGTGTGTTTACCTATAGATGATGAGGCTCCCACATGAGCCCCTGCTAAAATCTGTACACCTACAGGGGACACGATCGCTGTTGAAGCAAGCAAGGCTTTCGGGTGGATTAAGCTGGGGACACTAAAGCCTCGTTCCAAAAGAGATTCAGCGATTTTTAGACGAGCTTCGTTGTCTCCTACGGCGACGACGGCGTGCGTGATGTCTTTCGCCAAAAAGGCGTTTAGAATCTCGTCCGATTCAAGCCAGACTTCTAGTCCTTGAGCCTTGAAATAAGCGGTTTGAGTTTCACTTAACGCCGTCTCGCTAATAACGGCTTGAAAGTCCCAAGCGTCTTTAAACTCTTCTAGTAGGACTTTGGCATGTCCGCCTGCACCGATTAAAAGCAAGGGCGTGCGATTTGAAGAGGCACGGGTATTCATTACGGTAAAGGCTCCTGCTTGTGACGTTCGGCAAGGCTAGCTAGAACACTTGCCGCCGTGCTACGAATCAGCCATTGCTCTTCTTCTAAGGCGTGTAGGATATGGGTCATTACGACTGAAAAAACCTCTGTGGGGAGGCAATCCGCCATGGCTTCCCAACTCTTTAAAATCGTCAAGCGCACCCGATAGCCCATTTCTGCATTACGATCGTTCACCAAGCTATGCCCATAGGCATACCCTAAACCTTGCAAAATTTCTAAACTCGGCAAGGTACAGCAGGCTTGTTGAATTGCTGAGCGTACATCACTGCTTTCATGCCCCAAATGCGTCAAAATCGGGGCAATGGCATCAGTTTTGTCGTAAAAGCTCAAGGCTTTAATGGTAGACACCAGCACAAGGGCTTCTTTGTCTTGAAGCCGTTTAACCAAGGTAGGAAAGGCTTGGGCAAGGGCATCTTTCACCATAATATGGCGTTGATTGCCCAGTGTAGGCGCATTCTTCTTACGAGCCTGACGTTCTACAGGAAAGAACTCGTCTTGAAACTCAGCGTCATAGCCTGCCTTATGGCTGGCGGTAATGGCATTTTCAAGGGCTTCATACGCCATGGGCTTTAAGCCATTGGGATTGGGAATAAGCTTTTCACCTTCAGGCGTTAATAGACTCATTCCAGGGATGACAAAAACGACGCTTCCATTTTTTTTGGTTTTCTTTTAATGTGGATCCGCATTAGGTATGGTTTTCTTTAAGGCTTTTAATGAAGATATTTACAGATATTAGCATAGCACTTTTTCAACAATTCGGCAGGGTGGTTTTGTCCCCCCTCCCTCCCGTTCCGAACCACGAGTTTTTAAATCTTCTTACCCCCTCCCCTTTAAGGGGAGGGTTGGGGTGGGGAGTAGATGTAACGTAAGGGTCTTAAAATCCCCCCCTCTCCCTAGCGTAGCCCGCCATCGGCGAGGCGTGCTCCTCCAGGAGAGGGGACAAAGCAAATACTTGCCGACAACGCACTAAATGCGAGGCTTCCGAGACATTTTGCGGACGGCAGGAGCGAAGGGAAAGCGAGAGGGGTG
>JBEISK010000065.1:0-2008 GCA_040375445.1 Gammaproteobacteria bacterium
AGCATAGCCTTGTTGAGGCGGACCATAAGGAGGCTGCTGAGCATAGCCTTGTTGAGGCGGACCATAAGGAGGCTGCTGAGCATAGCCTTGTTGAGGCGGACCATAAGGAGGCTGCTGAGCATAGCCTTGTTGAGGCTGAGGGTAATAGGGTGGTTGAGGTTGACCATAAGGAGGCTGTTGAGGGTAACCTTGTTGACCATACGGATTCCAGGTGCTTTGATTGGATCCCACAGGGCGTAGCTTGCTTAAGGCGACTAAGTCAGCTAAGGTGTTTTGATTAAGTTCAGGTACGGTACCGACATCCGCTTTTGCAATGTAGTTCTTGCCTGCAGCGAGTTGAGCGAGGTCTTTCCAGCTTATGGTGGTATTGTCTCCATCAACCGCAGAAAGGGCTTTGGCAAAGGAAAAGTCAGTGGCGATTTTAGCAAAAAATTGTGATAACGGTAATTCTTTGTTATTGTAAGCTTCAACCGCTAATTTAGCGGCGTGGGCAGGTCCAACAATGCCTTCAGCACCAACATAACGTTGAATGGTTTCAGGACTAACAGGGTTTTGTGGATTAGTGGGTAATGATGTCATGTTTGGTATTTCTCTATTTTCTATCAGGGGTGAACAGTAAGGGTAAGTATGAAAGGGGAGTCAGGGGAAAGGATGTTCCAGTGATTTCGTTTTTAAGTTAAAAATCTGAACGAATAGAACTTATCTTAAAAAATGCACGCCAAAGGGAGACATAAAAAGGTTGGTGTGCATGAAGGTTCTCTGGATGGGGTGCAAGTGAAGGTGTGTTGGTAAGGAAGTTTGTGTTTCGTACTGTAATAAAGGTAATATTCCCTTAAGAATTGCCTAATATAACATTTTGTAACAAAACCCACGTTTCCCCATGTAAAACAAGCATCCCCCTCCTAAAAATAGGAAGAGGATGCTTGTTTTGAAAAAATACGTTTAAAGACTAAACACGAGCTGTTACAAGGTTTTCAACGGTTGTTTTGGCAATCGCAAGCAATTGAGCAAAAGAATCGGCTTGCAAGCTCGCCCCACCGATTAAGCCGCCATCAATATCAGAACTAGCCAGTAACCCTTCGGCGTTGTCAGGCTTCATGCTGCCACCGTACAAAATACGAACCGCTTGAGCTGTGGATTCACCAAACTCTCCCGCAAGCACTTGGCGAATGACGCCACATACACGATTGGCTTCTGGTGTTTCACAGACTTTCCCTGTACCTATCGCCCAAACAGGCTCGTACGCAATGACTAAGCTTGCCACTTGTTCAGCGGTTAAATCCACTAAGCCTTCAAGGGTTTGTACGCTCACAACGTCATCGGTTTGCCCCGCTTCACGCTCAGCTAAGGTTTCACCCACACAAACGATCGGTAATAACCCTTGAGCCAACGCTGTTTTGGTTTTTGCATTGACGCTTGCGTTCGTTTCGTTGTAATAGGAACGACGTTCACTATGCCCAATAATTACACCAGCGACGTTAATATCCTTGAGCTGTTTGGCGGAAACTTCACCCGTAAACGCACCTTCTAGAGCAGATTCCACATTTTGAGCAGCCACATTCAAGTGAATACCGGCTTGTTGGATATTGGAAACGGTATTCGCTAGCAAGGTGAAACTAGGAGCCACCCAAGCGTCTACCTGCGGATGTGTTGGGTTGTTCTGGGCAAGTTCTAGCACAAATTGACGCGCTTCAGTATTGGTTTTGAACATTTTCCAATTACCTGCGATGAATAATCCACGTGTTGCATTTGCCATTTAATGGGCTCCTTTACTCATTATAAATACGTTAAAAGTATAACGCAAATACCAGAAAAGAAAAGTCTTGAAAGGCTGGTCTAGAATTTAGACTTAGCTAGATTTAACGATATAGTATTTTAAAGAAGGCACAGAGAAAGTGGTTTTACTCCCTCTCCCTTAGGGAGAGGGTTGGGGTGAGGGATTCGGGATGTCCAGCCGTAGCTGGTGTCCCTCCTCCTAGCCTCCTCCCTAAGGGAGGAGGAACAAGGC
>JBEISK010000063.1:0-3402 GCA_040375445.1 Gammaproteobacteria bacterium
CCTAGCCTCCTCCCTAAGGGAGGAGGAACAAGGCAAAAACGACTCTCGCAGATATTTCTATACAATCATAACATGGAACATCGCCATGAACCGCTCTTTTTTAGACAGTTTCTTAAAAATCGCAGGACGCTCTAGTGTCCTGCTACTGTTGCTTTTGGCAACAAGCGTCCCCGTATTTTTAGGCGGATGCGACTTACCAGGAGCCAAACCACCTGTAGAAGAAGGTTCTGAAGAAGTTGAAGGCGAAGGAGAAGGCGAAGACGCTGAAGCTGAAAGCGAAGAGGGTGAAGAAGAAGGCGAAGAAGGCGAAACTAAAAAGCCTGCTCCCCCGCCTCCACCGTCTGTTGAAACGCACTTAAGATACACGCTTGCCGAAGACTTTCACCCCACCCGACTAAGCTGGACGACTGAAGATGGCTTTGTTTTACAAGGGGATTTATATAGCCCTTATGGCGAAGTGCAAGCCTTGAAAGCCAAGCCCCCTGTCGAAGCGGTCGCTCCTACCGAAGGTGAAGAAGGCGAAGGCGTTGCGGAAGAAGAAGCTCCAGAAGAGGAAGCCAGTGCAGAAGAAGGTGAAGACGCTGAAGGTGAAGGTGAAAGTCCTGCCAAACCTAAAATCCCGCCTGCTCGCCCTGTGCCAAGCTATCGATACCCCTTGGTGGTGGTGACGCATCGCTTGTCGTCTTCAGGCAAACGCCTGCAATTCTTGGTGCCTGATTTGGTCAAAGCAGGCTATGCCGTCTTGCTTTTAGACGTACGAGGGCATGGCATCAGTGAAGGCTTGGCTTACGGAGGCGTAAAATCTTGGCGTATTTTTGATCCACCTGATTGGACGCAACTCACCAAAGACTTTAAACGGGTGGAACATTACTTCAAACACCCTGAATTGGATGTTGAAAAGTTCCCCTTAGAAGTGGTGCCTCAAAAAATGGCGGTCATCGCCGAAGGCATTAGTGCCAACGCTTTATTGGTGATATCCGCCGAAAAAGACGTGCAACTCAAAGCGGTAGTCAGTATCGGTGCGACGCTTGAAAGCAAGAAAATTAGCCCCATTCTTTCGGTAATGAATAGCCATGTACCCATTTTATACATGGCAAGCCAAAGCGAACAAATGAGTTATGCGGACACGCAAAAGCTCTTTCGCATTACGGAAGCGGTGAAATCCTTGAGTTTGTACCCGGATAAAGGGGCTGGGGTGGATATTTTGCTGAATGATGCGAAGGCTCGGCAAACAGCGATGGGGTGGGTGAAACGTTACATGCCCCCTGCTTATGTGGAGCCTGCATTTAAGAAGGCGTTAAAAGACGCCTCGGCGTCTTGGGCAAAGCAGGAGAAGATCAATAAGGCTTTGGGGACGAAGCGTAAGGCATCGAAATAGGGGCGTTTTGCGAAAAGGGGAATCGTCATCCTGAACGTATGTGAAGGATCTGCCTAAACAGGGCGGGGGGGTGGATGTTTCGTTGCACTCAACATGACGGTGTGTTTTAGACTTTTGCCTTGTTCCTCCTCCCTTAGGGAGGAGGCTAGGAGGAGGGACACCAGCTCTGATGGGGCATCCTGAATCCCTCACCCCAACCCTCTCCCTAAGGGAGAGGGAGTAAAACCTACGGAATGTAACAAAAGGGCAATTTAGTTAAGTGGTGTGACTTTATATAAACAGCTGTATAAAACAGCCCTTACACCCCCCTGTAATGAAAAAGAAAGAACCTTTACTATGTCCTTCTCTATTAGTAGTCAACCAACCACCCGCCCGCCCGCCCCAAGGCACCAGAGTTGCAGGTCCTGCGACTCTAGGCGCAAAAATTATAACCACGCAAACTCAACTTGATGCGGCCCGATCGTCGGGAAATACTGCGGAGATTAAGAGACTTGAAACACAGCTTGAGGGTCTAGAAGCACAGCAGAAAACTTCAATCAATGGATTATTCAGAGGTGCCTAAACCGCATAGCCTGCCGTGCCTTGATGCGACGGATGGGCGTGACTAAAGGCGATCGCCTGCCGTAACCCTTCTTCGAGCGTGAGCTTAGGCTCCCACCCAAGGAGGGTTTTCGCCTTAGTGGTATCCCCCAAAAGCACTTGCACTTCGCTTTTTTCAGGACGCACCCTGACTGCTTCATTCGCCAAAATGGGTAAGTCTTCTTTGTCGGTTAATCGCAAAATATGCTGAAGCACATCCCCCATGCTCTGCGTCTTACCGTTGCCAATGTTAATCACTTCCCCACGAGACACGGGGTTTGCTCCCACCGCGAGGAAGCCCCGAACCGTGTCCCACACGGGGGAAAGGTCTCGTTGGGGGTCTAAACTGCCCACGCGAACGGCGTCGCTATACAGCACTTGTTGAATGACGGTGGGAATAAAGGCGCGTGCCGATTGACGCGGCCCAAAGGTATTGAAGGGACGAATCACGGAAACAGGGGTTTCAAAGCTTCTGAAATAGCTTTCCGCCAGCATATCCGCCCCGATTTTAGACGCGGAATACGGCGATTGCCCTTGTAAGGGGTGCTTTTCGTCAATGGGGGTATAAATCGCCGTGCCGTACGTTTCACTGGTGGATGTTTGCACCAGAGGCACCCCCTTGTCTCGACACGCTTCTAAAAGGTTAAGCGTACCTTGAATGTTGGTGTTGACGTAGTGTTGCGGGGCTAAGTACGAATAGGGAATGCCGATAAGGGCTGCTAGGTGGAACACCACGTCTTGCGATTTGACGAGGCGGTGCATCATAAAGGCATCGGTGACATCGCCAAGCACGATGTTGATGTTTTGGCGTAAGGCGTCAGGCAGGTAACGCAGGTTGCCGATGTCGCTTGCTCCGTTGTATTTGACCAACGCGGTGACGTGAGCTTCCGCCAGCACGAGGGCTTCGACGAGGTGAGACGGTATAAAGCCGCCTGCTCCTGTGACGAGTACCTTTTTCCCTGCGTAAGACGCCGTCCATACATCAGCGTGATAGAAGGCGTGGAGGCTTTGTTTTTCTAATAAATCAAGGGAGGCATCAGACATTTAACGAGACCTTATAAAATAAAAATACGAGATATGTCTATTATATCGCATTTTATGGATAAACGCTTATTTTTTAGACCATTGAACGTTGGCTAGTTATTTCATCGTCATTGCGAGTGAAACGAAGCAATCTGTTCACCACTTTCGGAATCTTTACAGATTGCCACGCTACGCTCGCAATGACGGACAGTAGGCTTGCCGACAACGCACTAAATGCGAGGCTTCCGAGACATTTTGCGGACGGCAGGAACAACGATAGGGCGAGGAGGTGGGGATTCAGGGGGGATTTTCAAGGGGGGACGAAGGGGAGGAGAAACGCAATGCGTCCTTCCCCGTCCCCCCTTGAACGCATTTAGAGGTGTCGGAGAACCTTTGTGCGAGCAAAGGTCTCTGACGTCACC
>JBEISK010000039.1:0-14900 GCA_040375445.1 Gammaproteobacteria bacterium
CGCAAAACCGCAGGTTCGCCTGTTTCAGACTTCAGAACAACGCCTTTGAAGTTCAACAGAATATCGAGGACGTCTTCAACGACACCGTCGATATTGGTAAACTCATGCGAAACGCCTTCAAAGCGAGCAGACGTAATAGCGGAACCTTGAATCGAAGAAAGTAAGACACGACGCAACGCATTACCAATGGTCGTACCGTAACCGCCTTCCATAGGCTCTAAAACGAACTTACCGTAAACAGAACCGTCATGTTCGGTGTTTTTGGTGAGACATTTGATATTTAATGAATGTTCAATCATGGTGAACACAAACCTCCAAATCACTTAAAATCTTGTAATACAATAATATACTAAAATTCCAAACTTATCTAGAGTAGTATTCAACCACAAGTTGTTCACGAGTGTTGGGATCCAGCTCTTCACGTTCAGGCAAGCGATCAAAACGAACAGACGCCGTTTCCTTACTTACCGTCAACCATACCGCAGGGCTTACATAAGCTTGAGCGGATTCAGACGTGCGGACGATGAAATCCACACTATTAGGACGCACTGAAATCACCGTGCCGTCTTTCACCAAGATAGAAGGTACGGTTACACGATGCCCGTTCAATAAGAAGTGACCGTGTGCGACCATTTGACGTGCTTGACGACGTGTTTCAGCAAGTCCTGCACGGAAGACCACATTGTCTAAACGACGTTCAAGAACCTGAAGCAAAATCGTACCTGTGTTGCCTTTGCTACGGTTGGCGATTTCGTAATAGCGACGAAGTTGCTTTTCACGAATGCCAAAACGCATTTTAAGACGTTGCTTTTCTTTTAATTGCTGAGCAAATTCAGAAATTTTCTTGTGTGCTTGCCCATGCTGACCTGAGGCATAGGGACGACGCTTCATAACCGCATCGATTTTAGGGGTTTCCGTTAGGTTTACCCCAAGGTTACGGGATATTTTGGCGGCTGGGCCGGTATATCTTCCCACGTTATAATCTCCTTAACATCTTTTAAGCACTAAACGCGACGGCGTTTAGGCGGGCGGCATCCATTGTGTGGAATAGGGGTAACATCTTTAATGAGCGTGATTTCAAGTCCTGAAACTTGCAATGCACGAATCGCTGTTTCCCGACCTGAACCAGGTCCATTCACATAAACTTTAACCGTTTTCATACCTTGTTCCATTGAACGTTTTGCCACAAGTTCCGATGCGGATTGAGCGGCGAAAGGCGTACTTTTACGAACCCCTTTAAAGCCTGCTACACCAGCACTCGCCCAGGCAATCACATTGCCTTGTGTGTCTGTAGACGTTACAACGGTGTTGTTAAATGTGGATTGAACAAAGACCATGCCTTGAACCACATTTTTCTTTTCTTTCTTTTTTGGCTTAGTTACTTTTGCCATCATTTCATTAACCCCTAATTATTTCTTGCCTTTAATGGGCGACGATTTGCGACCACGTCGAGTACGTGCATTCGTTTTCGTACGTTGACCACGACAAGGCAGTCCACGACGGTGACGAATACCACGATAACTAGCAATTTCCATTAAACGCTTAATGTTCATTGCTTCTTGGCGACGCAAGTCACCTTCAACGATGTAAGTGCCTTCGATCGCTTCACGAAGTTTGTTGACTTCGGTTTCGGTCAAGTCTTTTACACGCTTGTCAGGGTCAATGCCTGTTTTTTCTAAAATGACTTTAGAAAGGCTGTAACCTACACCATAGATGTAAGGAAGTGCGTAAAGCACTTTTTTGTTTTTCGGTAGGTCCACACCGACTAATCGGGCCATGCCGTTATCTCCTTGTATCCTTTTCTAACTGAAAATTAAGATAGTTTACCTATCAGTGGCCAATAAAGACCTGAAGAAATGACTCTTCATTCTACAATTTAAATCAAACACAAATAAATAACAAGCTTGCAATTGTAACAAAATAGCTTAACTTAAGAAACGCCTTCGGCGGAGGCTTCTGCATGAGACACCGCTTTATGAATGAGATAGAGCAACTTTGTTTCGCAAGCATCTAAATCTTCTTCGCTACGCGCTTCCCAACGTAAACTCAAAACAGGTTCTGTGTTAGACGCTCTCACCAAGACAAAGCCTCCATCCAACGCAAGGCGGATGCCGTCTAAGGTAGAAAGTCCTAAAATCGCTTGATTGCCAAAAAGCGTTTTTGCTTCATGACGCTTTTGTAAGGCGTCTTTAAGATACGTCATTATCGCAGGACTTAAGTGAGCGTCCACCGCATAACGCAACTCGTCGGAAATCATGGTTTTGGGCAAGCTGTTGACCAAAGAACTCAAGGGCAACTGAGGATCACTCGCCATTTGACGGGCGTCATCCAAGACTTGTGCCATACGCATCATGCCGTAAAAGGCATCGTCAAAGCCCCAATGCTCGTCTTTAAAGAAGAAGTGACCGCTTAATTCACCACCCAAGACGGCGTTTTGCGTTTTCATGGTGTTTTTTATTTTGGCATGCCCTGTCGGCGAAACAATGGCTTCTGCCCCCGCTTCGGTGATGCCTGTAAACAAGTGCTGGCTACACTTGACTTCTGCGACCACTTTAGGCGGAGCTTCATCTGGGAACTTGACCCGACGTCGACGCATCATGGCTTGTGTCATCAGCAACAATAAGAAGTCGCCTGCAATTACCTGCCCTTGATCATCCACCACACCCAAACGATCACTGTCGCCGTCAAAAGCCACACCAAAATCAGCGTGATGCGTCAGTACCGCTTCGATTAAATCCGCCAAGTTTTTGGCTTTAGAAGGATCAGGGTGGTGATTCGGAAAGCGTCCGTCAACATCCGTAAATAACGGCACGCATTCAATACAGAAGGCGTCTAATAAGGGAACAGCCACTAGTCCGCCTGTGGCGTTGCCTGCATCCACCACAATTTTAAGAGGGTGGACATTCTTAGGGAAGTTCGCTTGCATCCAAGCGAGGTAATCGGGAATAGGATTGTAGGTCGTCACTTGCCCACGAGGAGAAACAGGCTCTAGCGCTGTTTTTTGCTGAGCTTCAAACAGACGTTTCACTTCTTGCACGTCTTCACGGGTGAGGGCATGACCGTCGAGCGTCCACTTTAAGCCGTTATACGGAGCAGGGTTATGACTTGCGGTTACCGTCAGCGTGGCATCAGGCTTGGCGATGCCTTCAGGTAAATCAAGCCATTCGCTGGCGTAAACCATTGGGGATGGCTGTAAGCCTAAATCGATGACGTTGACCCCTAAATCGAGCAAGGTTTTTTTCAACGCTTCAAAAAGCTCGGGGCTATGTAGGCGGGCATCGTAACCAGCGGCGATCGTAAAGGGCAGAAAGGGCTGATCGGCTCCTGTTTTTTTTGCTTGACAAAAGGCGACAAAGGCTCGAGCCATATGCTGATAGGTCACGGTATCAAAGAAGTCAGGGGTGACAATGGCTCGCACGTCGTAGGTACAAAAGCAGGCGGACGTTCTAATTGGAGGCATCTACAGTTCCTTTTCAAAAAATGCTAATTTTTATTTAATTCTAACATAAATAGATGAGCGATTCGACGATTTTTTTGACCAATGTTAAACTAAAGGGAATTACACCTTTAAAGGAGTCGCTACAGTGAAACATTTCATCAAAACATTACCCCTTGTACTACTCACCGCATGGATGAACCTATCATCCGCATACGCAGAAGAGGCGATTCCGCTTGCCGATATTTTGAAGCCGTCTGGCGAAGGGGCTTCCACAGGGGGAGGGGATGTCAACATGAGCATGATTCTCTTCAATACCTTGTTAGTCTTGGGTGTCGGGCTTTGGGTGATGCGTCAAATCTGGTTTGTGGAATGGGCGGAACGTGTAAAGGTGGCTCATTTAGAAGAAGATAAACCGATTTTAATCGCCATGTGGCAGGCGATGCGTCTTTCGTGGGGGGGGATTCTAACGCCTTCAGCCCGTCAGGCACTCAGGCCTTTAGCCAAGCCCACGATTCTTTCAGCGTCTTCCGTGCCGTCGTGGTTGGAACGCTTGGATGTTCAAACGTTGGAAACAGGCACAAAATTGCATTGGTTGCGGGTGCATGGGCAGGATTATATCTTGACTGAAACCGCCAACCATAGCCATTGGATGAAACTTAGTGAAGACGGCGACGCCATGGAGGCGATTCCTTCAGTGGAAGACGTGGCTCCTGTGGCGAAGGTGGAGTCACCATTTACGTATCAGCTCCCCGATTATTTGGATACGGTTTAAGATACTGTTTTATTTTTAAAACACTACTTCAAGAGGTTTTTGAGTTGAGGCATTAAGGCTTGATAGGTGCTTTGACCTCCCGCATCATCAAGACTGCCAAATGGCGTGTGATGCTCCAAAAACGGATCCAACTGCAGCGGCTCGTGACGCCCCACAGGAATCGGCGAACTATGAGCCAAAGGCTCCACGTTACGGTAGCCATACGCCGTTTTAATGCCCGACATCAAAAAGAAGGGTGAAATCCACGGCTTGAGGGCTTGCACGCCTGCCACACTAAAGGCAGTGGGGATGTCATCCACATGAAGAATACCGTCCGCAAACTCTAGCTTGCGACCGCCTGAAGGGGCGAGATGCTTGGCGGATTGACGCCGCTTCATTTGCGATTCAACCTTGTTAGACAAGGGGTTGGCAATTAAGGCCCCTGCGTAAATGCCTGCTCCTAAACCAGCGACGACCGTGGCAAAGCGTGCCAAAGGATTACGAAACTTGGTAAAGCCTAAGGCGTTAGAAACCGTAAGTCCCGCTCCTGCACCAAAGCCACACATCGCAATGTTGGCGACATATTGGAAAATGCCTTCTTTGACCACATCATCATTTTTTTTATCACTTTTGCCTTGCAAACGATTGGCTAAAAAGCCTGCCACCACACCACTACCCACACTCGCTAAACCCACGCCTAAAAAAGGAACCGCTGCTTCACTCATAAACTCTTTTGCGGTAAGCCCCATGGCTTTTTGAAAGGATTTGAAAGAAAAATGTCCGTTTTCAAAAGCACCCGCAAAATCGCTTAAATCTTCATTGGTAGGCAACGCCAAACGCAATTCATGACGCACCAAGACCCGTGCAGCCTTACGAGCCAACGAGGCATACCTATATTTAGCATAATCATACGTATTAAAATTATGAAGGTCTTCGACAATACGTTGAGGCAACTCAAGTTGTACAATGGCTTGGCGAGTTTTGGCTTGGGCGTCTTTAGGCAGTTGCTTCAACCATGTTTGAAGTCGGTGATAAGACGCTTCAACATTTTTTTCTTCCGCCAATTGGGCCTTCAATTCAGGAGGCAAGACTTGCACGCCTGTTTCCGCATCAGCCTTTAAGTGGTGGGCCCTTTCTAGTACAGCTTTCATGCTACTCTGATGTAATTTTCCCAGTTTTTCTTTGGTTTCGATGAAAACACTTGCGATTTCTGCCTCTGTTTTACCAATAAACATCCCTCGAAGCTGTTCTTTGTGATACAAACGAATCGCGCGAGCCACGCCACCCACTTGAACATCTAGCGGGACTTGTCCTGCTTCAATAGATTGAAAAATGCCTTTGGCTGATTCAGGTGTCAACTTGGTGCTGGGATCCAATTTCCCCCATAACAAGGGCGACAACCAAGAAAGGCGTCTGTACTGCTTGCGTGCTTCAAGTTGACCTTCCTTGAACACATCACGATTTTGATCATTAAAATAAGCAACAGCGGCGTTGGTGGTGTTAAAGGCTTTGGCATCGGGAGCCATCAACCATTTTGTGGCTAAAATAGTGGCGATAGTGGGAATGCCCATGCGAATGGCGTCATCTTGCAAGCGCTTATTGCGTTCTTCAGGCGTTTTACTTTGGTAAACATCCTTAGTCGCTTGTATAGCAAGTAAACTAGGGTAAACCAAAACAGGCACACGGTTTGCCCAAGGCAAAATGGCTCCATTGGGATGGTCCAAATAAGTGCCTATACTACTTAATTTTAAAGCCAATTTACTCATTTGATGAACAATATCTTTCTTTGAGCCATAAAATAACGGGGCAATCGCTTAAACGTTTAAAAACATTTTAGTGTGCGGTGCTTTATTGCTATTGAGAATCATTTTCAATTAAGAGCTTATCAAAAGGGAAAGTGCTTGTCAACGGTTCTTTTTGAAAATTTACGCTTCCTAACCTAAATGCGTAAACCTTTTTATGTTTGAAGATTGGGTTTTCTAGCTCCGTTTAATGCTTGTCGTCGTCAGAGACCTTTGCTCCGCCAAAGGTCTCTGACACCTCTAAAGGCGGTTCAAGGGGGGACGGGGGAGGACGTATTGCGTTTCTCCTCCCCTTCGTCCCCCCTTGAAAATCCCCCCTTCATGTCGAAAAAGTCCTTAGACTTTTTCTCTTGGGAAAGAAAACCGTTGGTTTCCTCTCCCAACCTCTCCATCCTAAAGGGGTAGATTCACTTCGTGAATAAGAAGGTTTTTTATCCCCACCTCCTCGCATCATTCTCGTTGCACGACGTCCGCAAAATCGCTCGGGGATTCGCAGTTCGCTCACCCGCTCGGATTTAGTGCTTGGACGCCTGCTTCTGCAACGAGTTTAAGCATTATTATCATGAAGCGTATTATGAAAATGTAACGCTTCTGCTTGAAGACTTGAATATAAGCTTTGACAAGGCTACACTTAAGAAAACACTGTAAAAATTGTAAGGTGTACCCAATGTTTGAATCGCCCTACCAACCCGAATCCATTGCTCTTGAAGGGCTAGAACGCTACGGCACAGTCTTCACCTACAAAGCCAACAAAAACGATGCCACCCCCATGATGCGTCAATTCCTTGACGTCAAGGAACAGTATCGGGATCTCATTCTGCTTTACCGCATGGGCGATTTTTACGAAACCTTTTTTGAAGATGCCGTTTTAGCCGCTCGTCACTTAGAACTCACCCTAACAGGCAAAGATTGCGGTGCCTTAGGTAAAATTCCGATGGCTGGCGTGCCTGTTAAATCGGTAGATGTCTATGTGCCTCGCTTATTGAATGCAGGCTTTAAAATCGCCATTTGCGAGCAGATGGAAGACCCTGCGACGGCGAAAGGCATCGTCAAGCGTGATGTGGTCCGGATTTTATCGGCAGGGACGATCACCGAAAGTCAACAGTTAACGCCTCATCAGGCTCATTATTTAGCGGCGGTTTTATTGCCCAAAGGAATGAACGGGGCGTCCAAAGATGCGCATCTCAACAAAACACCCTGTGCGTTGGCGTATGTCGATATTAGCACAGGGCGTTTTTGCGTGACTGAATTGCCGTATGCCCATGTATTGGCAGAGTTGGACAGACTTGCTCCGCAAGAGCTATTGGTGCAAGGCGTGCTTCAAAAGTCGGATATACTCGGTATTCCAGGGCGTTGGATGTCGGATGTGCCAGCGGGAATCCAAGAAAAAGCCCCTTGCACGCCTTTAGCGAAAGAGGTGATTACGAGTAAAAACGCCTATGAACGTATTGGCCATTTGTTGAATGTGGCAAGCCTAGAAGGTTACGGCATTTATGAAACCGACACCGCCTTGATTCAAGCCTGTGGGATGCTGGTACATTATTTGAATTACAGTTTTTTGGAAACACCTGTGCATTTTGACGGTATTCAGCGGATTTATGCCAACACGCAAGTGCGTCTTTCGGCGAATGCTCGAAAGCATTTGGAACTCTTGCCTAATCCCAAGGAACATCATACGGTTTCCTTGTATCAAATTTTGAATCGTTGTATGACGCCGATGGGGCAACGCCTCTTGAAAGAGTGGGTGGGCTGCCCGACGCATCACCTGCCTGAGCTGGAAAGTCGCCTTGAAGCGGTCGAAGACTTGGTGAATCAACCGCATACACGTCAATTGTTGCGTCAGTTGTTGCCGAATATCTATGATGTGGAGCGTTTGGCGACTCGTTTGGCGAACTTGTCTGCCACGCCTCGTGATTTGGGGGCGTTGATGCAATCCTTGAAAGTCTTGCCACGCTTGAGTCAAACGGTCTTACGATGTTCGGCTTTTTATTTGGAGCGTTTGAAAGCCTTCCCCCCTGAACTCGGGCAAGCTTTGGCGTTGATGGAAAATGCCTTGCAAGATGATTTGCCCATTACGCTGAAAGACGGCGGGATTATTCGCCCTAATTTTAGCCCTACGTTGGATGAACTGCGGGATTTGGTGCAGAATCAAGCCCAGTGGATTGAAAGCTACGAAGCTCAAGAACGTGAAGCCACAGGCATTAAGCACCTAAAAGTACAGTTCACCAATGCCACAGGCTACTTCATTGAAGTGAGCAAAGGCAGTGTTTCGCAGGTGCCTGCTCGCTATCAGCAAAAGCAGAGCCTCACCAATGCCACACGCTTTATGACCCCTGAACTCAAAGCGCATGAATCGGCGGTGCTGGACGCTCAAAACCGTCTGCTTCATGTGGAAAGCGATTTATTCTTGCAGTTGCGTCGGCAATTGTTGGCGTATGCCCCGCTATTTAAGGAAGTGGCCCATCGTTTGGCGTGTTTGGATGTCTTGCAATCGTTTGCGGAAGTGGCTCAAACCCACGGATACATCCGCCCTCACTTGGTGGAAGCCCCTATTTTAGAGCTTCAGCAGGTGCGTCACCCTGTGATTGAACAGCAATTGCCAAAAGGACGCTTTGTACCCAATAATACCGCTTTAGCAGGGCAAACTGCAGATAAGAGTTCACCCTTTCCGCAAGTGGAAATTATTACAGGGCCTAACATGGCAGGCAAATCAACGTATATGCGTCAAGTCGCCTTATGCGTTTTAATGGCACACATCGGATGCTTTGTGCCAGCGACTCACGCCACGATTGGTGTGGTGGATGCGATTTATACCCGCATCGGGGCGATGGACAATGTTTCGGCTGGTCAATCCACCTTTATGGTCGAAATGGCTGAAACGGCGGAGATTTTAAACACCGCCACCGCTCAATCGCTGGTGATTTTAGACGAAGTCGGGCGTGGTACCAGCACGTACGACGGTGTCGCCATTGCGTGGAGCGTCGTGGAGCATTTGGTGGAATCCGTGGGGGCAAGAACCCTGTTTGCTACGCATTACCATGAATTGAACGTGTTAGAGTTGGCTCACCCTGCCTTGATTCAAAATGTGCGAATGGTGGTCGCCGAACAAGACGGTGAGCTGGTCTTTTTGCATCGGGTGGAAGCGGGGGCGGCTCAGAAGAGCTACGGTATTCAAGTGGCTAAAATGGCGGGCTTGCCTGCTCGAGTCTTGCAACAGGCGACAGGGCGTTTGAACGATATGCAAAAAATGGCGAATCAGCAATTGCGTCAACGTCGCTCGTGTTTGAGTGGGCTTAGTGAAGAAGATGCTCAGTTGACTATTTTTTAGTATAGAACACTATACCTGTGCATAATGGACATGAGAAAGCCCTGCTTCGCTCAAGAAAGCATCGAGCGGAACATCCCATTCATCAATAGGCAAGGATCGGATGAGCGTTTCTTGATACAAGACCCCCAAACTCAAGGGGGGGGCTTGATTAAGACGCTTGGCATCCGCCTGCCATTGCTTGAGTTGGGCATCGTAAAAGCCCCCCCCATAACCCAAGCGAAACCCTTTAAAATCGAACATCAAACAAGGAACGAGCACCACATGAGGCACAACTTGAGACAGCTCTAAAGACGCCTTTGGCTCCCAAATGCCGTAATGGTTTTGCTGGTATAAATCAGGAGCCTCTTGAGGGAGTTGTGAAACCCTATGCCACGCCAACTGAGCTTTACCCACCACTCGGGGTGCCAAAAGTCTATACCCTCGATCTAAGCACGTCTCAAACAAAGGCATGAGATCCACTTCGCCTTGGGTCGGCAAATAAATAGCCATATTTAAATCAGGCACCTCTTGGGTGACGGCTTCTAAGAAGTCTTCAAGCATGGCAATCATCAAGACATCGGCCGTTTTTTTGTCCGTCGGTGCGTGAAACGTCCCACTCATGAATGAATTACGCCAAGCCTTTGCCCATGAACGCCAGTCTGATTTGGTATAATGAAAGTAATCTTTTTGTGCGATTTTCATCATTTCAGTATACACGAAAAAACGAGAAAAATGAGCGTTCGATGAGTAAGAAAAAAGACAAGTATAGTGTTTCAATTAGTATTGCCGCCAATGAAATAGAAGGGGCAGTCTATAGCCATAATCGTCAAGAAATCATTAGATCCGTGGTACATAAAATGCCCATGGGCTTGCTGGTTTCTGGAGGAGATGTCATCTCTGATGTCACTCCGCTAAGCGATTTGCTCAATTTAATGATGAAAGATTTGGAAGCCCCCACTCGCAAAGTGCATTTGAGCATCCCTTGTACCTTGTTGCGTTTAATGGAACTCCCTAAAATGGAGCGTGAAGAATACTATGTATTCCTCGCCAGTGAAGCCGAGCGTTTTAGAGCCTTTGACAACACCGAAGCCATTGTCTCCTTCGAAGAAATTGGCGACTCCCTCAACACTGCTAACCAAAAATTAATTTACAGTGCTATTCGTAAAGATACCTTCTTACGCTATAAAAAAGCGGCGGCAGATGCCAAAATCCAGTTACTTTCTATTGAAGTAGAGCCCATTCAAGTCATACGAAGCATGATTGCCACGGGCATTATGTCCAGTATCGCTGAACAAGCAGAAGACATGAGCTTTTGCTGGGGTTCGATGATGCATGAATTTGACCGACTTCGTTTCTTCATTTGGCGTGGAAGAGACCTGATTGATATTCGTGAGATCACCCTTTCAGGTCAAGTCTTAGCCAATGCCAACGAAAATCCCGTTGTTTTAAATGACTTGGTGAATGAACTTCATCGAACAGTTGCCGCCGTTAAGCCGTTTGAGCCTTTATTTTGGTTTTCTCATCGCTTAAATTATGTGTTATTACAACATTTACAACATGAAATGGGAGTAAACTTTAGAAGCTTTGAAGTGCCGAATTGCTTGCAGGTGGATCGTGCAGATATTGGCGTTGTGTCGGTAGGGGGCTGTTTTACTGAACTCGAACCGCAACCCTATAGCCTCAACTTTTTAGACAGGCGTTCACCTTATAACAAGCGAAAGTCTGGTTTTTCATTAGGATCTTTTGGGAGCTTTAGTGCGTCTTCCTTGCAAGACATGGATTTTAAGAATAATTTACTGATGTCTTTGGTGCTTCCCTGTGTCTTAGGTTCTTGTGCAGTGGTGGGTCTCGCCTGGATTACGACAGTGAGCATCCGCAAATCCACGGAAAGCACTAAAGTCGAAACCGAAAAAAACCAAGTGACCCTCTCCGCCGATATCGTACGCTTAAAAGATCAAAGGGATTATTACAACCGAAGCAATCTACTTTCCCACAAGATTCTGTCTATTGCCAATGAATCCAAAGGCGTGAATACAATTTTATTGGGACTTTTAAACGATATTCAACATCTACCCCCCTCATTATGGTTCAGCGAAGTCGGTTACGATAAAGATATTTCCATCATAGGCAATGCCATTCGCCATGAAGATATATTAGATTTAACGAATCAATTAGAACAGCGCCAATACGGCCGAGATTTTGTTTTGCATTACATCCGTGAAGTAGAGGTCAGTCCTAACAAACCCTTAATTTATAACTTTAAGCTTGGAGGCTTACTCGATACCGCCAAGTTAGCTAAGCCTAATACTAAAAATTCTAAGGAAGACACAGAAGCCTCCCCAAAAGAAAACAAGGACGCGCAAAGCCCACCAAGCGAAACCCCCAAGCTTGAAACCGATTCTAAGTCAACAGGTGCAGAAGAAGAAAAAATAGAAAACACTGCAGAACTGACCAATTAATCATTCCCCCTCCCTTTAATAAAGGATCCCGACTCATGGAATTCAATCAACGAGAAGCCATACTTTTAAGTGCGATGTGTTCTATAGGGATTTTACTGTCGGGCTACTCGGTCTTAGTGAAACCGCAATTAAAAGGGTTAGGAGACAGCACTTCTGGCTTAGTAGAATTGTCTTCAAAGGTCAAGGAACTTGAAGACGAGCAAATGGGACTTAATCAAGAGGTGAATCGAGGCAAAAGCCTATACGAAGAAAACAAAGCCGCTCTTTCCTTTGGCTTTGAAAATAAAGATTTAGAATCACGTATGAAAAGCTTCATGCGAGTAATTTCAACCATAACGACTGAAACAGGCAATCAATTGATCAGCATTCAACCTTATGGGGGTAGTGATGAGGACAGTGCAGCGAAAGCACAAAGGCTAAAGGAAAAAGACACAAAACCGAATGAAATACCTGAAGAATTACAACGCTTTCAAGCCATTAAAGAGCAAGACTTGCCCTTATATTCAACCAAAATGGAACTTAACATACGAGGCAACTTTGCAGAAATCAAAAAATTCATGGAAACCCTTGCCACCTTTAAGAAAGAATTGGTAAAGGTAGAAACGATGTACTTAAGTTATGAAGGCTTAGGTGAACGGTCGATGACCAACTTTAACAATCAAGATTCTAGTAACGACAAGTCGGATCCTTCCCGACATCTAAACCGACCCTTGCGACTGGTGACTCGCTTAAAGTTTTATCTCATGGAACCGAATGAAAACACCTTTAACCAGGCTGTTGAAGAAATGAAGGCTCAAGAAGAAGCCGAAGATGCGGACAGTACAGATAGCGATACCCCTAAAGAAACGGCTACTTAAGGCTCCTGTGTTTGAGGGACGAGTTCTTGAATCACCAGCTCACTCATCAGCCCCCAACGAGGCACCGAAATCGGCAAGCGACGGCTCATAAACGGCAAGCGAATCGGGCACGGAATGCTTGCTGTTCCTGTGGCATGATGCACAAAAAGTTGGCATCCCCCGTTGAAAGAAAAAACGTCGCCTATTGCATACCAGTTTTGAATGTAAGGCGATTCCGTCAACAATTGAGCCAACCAATTTGGGCAACGAAACTGCCCCCCATGCGTATGCCCAGCGAGTGCGATATCGAAGGCTCCCCAGGGCAAAGGCTCTGCCATTTGAGCAGGGTTATGCACCAGCAACACATGGTTGCATTCAGGCGTTTGTTTCGCCGTTTCAATCAACGACGCCATATCAGGATGCCCCTTCATAAAATCATCCACCCCATGAAAGCACACGGCTCCTTGCATGTCTGAGAACTCGTGCCAATGCGATCCATTCACCAGCATATGCACCCCACCTGCTTCTAGGGCGGCTTTCACCGCTTTACCACGACTACGTTCATAATAATCGTGATTGCCCATGACCCCGTAACACGGCAAAGCAGGCAGGGCGTTAAACCAGTCACTTAAGGCGGGTAAGTAGTCTTGCCCAAAGGCAATGGCATCACCAGTAAAGACAATCGCATCGATTTCATAAGTTTCGCAAAGTCGGTGAATATGAGGCAATAACGCATCCAGCCACGCTTCAGTGTTCCAGTCTAGGTGAATATCAGAAAGATGTAGCAACCGAACAGGGGCTTTCAGTGATTTAGCGGCCACTTCAACACGTTCGAGCCTTACATGTAAGTCGCCTTGCATGTGATGAGAAAAGAAATGCCCTTCTAGCACCTTGGGAATGGTCAAGGCCATTTGCGTTTTAGACGGCAGGCGTTTGATTTTCAACTTGGGCAAGGGAAACGTCTCTCACTAGGTTTAAAGGTTCGTTAATACTTCGGTTTGAATTGCTTCAAAAAGCGTTGATCGTTGGTGTAAAAAATGCGGATGTCGTCAATGGCATCGCGCAACATCGCCAATCGTTCGACGCCCATGCCAAAGGCAAAACCTTGATACACGCTTGAATCGATCCCACAATTTTCTAGCACGTTGGGATGCACCATGCCTGCTCCCAAAATCTCAAGCCATCCGCTATGCCCGCAGACCTTGCATCCGTCGCCTTGGCAGAAGAGGCATTGTACATCGACTTCGGCACTGGGTTCGGTGAAAGGGAAATAGCTCGGACGAAAACGAGTGGGGCGTTCATTGCCGCCAAACAATTCGGTGATAAAGGCATTGAGCGTGCCTTTTAGATCCGCAAACGTCACGTTTTTGTCCACATACAAGCCTTCAATCTGATGAAACAGCACATATTTACGACTGCTCACTTCTTCGTTGCGATACACCCGACCAGGGGCAATCACACGAATCGGCGGTTTGTGCTGGCTCATATGCCGAATTTGCGCATTACTGGTTTGCGAACGTAACAACACGTGGCTGGCGACTTCCGTGTAGTAGGTGTCTTGCATGTCACGAGCAGGGTGATCGGCTGGGAAGTTGAGGGCTTCAAAGTTGAAGAACTCGGTTTCCACTTCAGGGCAGGCGTTGTCGTCTAACACGCTAAAGCCCATGCCTTCAAACAAACGGCAGACGTCTTCTGTAATCTGGCTCAGGGGATGCACCTTGCCTACTGGCACATGGCGCCCCGGCATGGTGACATCCAGCGTTTCGGCCTGTAATTGAAGCGCTAAGGCTTCGGCGTCCAAGCGCGCTTTGATCTCGTCATGCACGACTTCCACGGCTTGAGATAGGGCGTTCAGCAAGGCCCCAACGGCTGGACGATCTTCCGCAGGCACATCTTTCAAGCCACGTTTTAGCAGGGTAAGGCTTCCGCTGCGCCCCAAGAGTTCGACTTTCGCGTGTTCAAGTTCAGTGAGATTCGCACAAGCGTTGAGTTGAGCAATGGCTTGAGCTTCAAGGGTGTTGAGGTGTTCAGGACTTAAAGACGTGGTGGCATTCATGGAAAAATCCTTCATGTTTAGAAATGCGAATGATTTATGAAAGCAGACGTTCAAGCACTAAATGCGAGGCTTCCGAGACATTTTGCGAACGTCGTGCAAGGGGAATGATGCGAGGAGGTGGGGATTCAGGGGGGATTTTCAAGGGGGGACGAAGGGGAGGAGAAACGCAATGCGTCCTTCCCCGTCCCCCCTTGAACGCATTTAGAGGTGTCGGAGAACCTTTGTGCGAGCAAAGGTCTCTGACGTCACC
>JBEISK010000022.1:0-30575 GCA_040375445.1 Gammaproteobacteria bacterium
CAAACTTTGCAGGATTTCGCCTGTGGTAGAGTCCATAAAGTAAATGGATTCAAGCGTTTCATCAAAAAATTCCAGTCGCAAAACGGCTTCTTCGTTGGCAGGAAAGACGTCAATCACATCGCCACGCATTCTAAAATGCGAGCGAGTCAATTCCAAATCGTTCCGCATGTACTGGTTTCGCAAGAGTTGATGCAATAAGGCTTCACGCTTATAATCTTGCCCCAATTCAAAGCGAATGGCGGATTCGAGGTATACGTCAGGCATCCCCAAGCCGTAGATGCACGACACGGACGCCACCACGATGACATCCCGCCGTTCAAAGAGCGATCGTGTCGCCGAATGTCGCATTCGATCGATTTCTTCGTTAATGGTGGCGGTTTTTTCGATGTACGTATCAGAACGAGGGATATAGGCTTCAGGCTGATAGAAATCGTAGTAACTAATGAAGTATTCCACGGCATTTTCGGGGAAGAAGTCCTTGACTTCGTTGTAAAGTTGGGCAGCGAGCGTTTTGTTATGCGCCATAATCAGCGTCGGGCGTTGAAGCTGTTGGATGACGCTTGCCATGGTGAAGGTTTTCCCTGTGCCAGTAGCACCCAAGAGCGTCATGGCTCGTGTTTCGGGGTTACCAAGCTGTTCGACAATATCGGCGATGGCTGTGGGCTGATCGCCCGCCGGGGCATACGGCGTGTGGAGTCGAAAGGCATCGGGGGCTGCTAGGTGGGGCGTGAACATGGGGTATCCTTTGGGGTGAATCTTTAATACGTCTCAGTATAGCACTTGAAAAAATAAGTAGTGTTTTATAGAAAGGCCTGCAGATCAAAGCGGAAGCACCAGCCAACAACGAGTCCCCTTGAGTTCGCCTGTTTTTTGACAATGCCTAAATCCACCATGAGCGATAAATAGATACTTTATTCGTCATAGGGCATTTTGAATAATCACCCTAATGTCTCTTGGTTGTCGCTAGGATTCTCGATCTGCTTAGGGACGTCTATCGAATCTAGGCTACTCGCCTAGCCATCTGTACGGAAACGTTTATACGTTAACTATACAAGGAAGCCACAACGCTAGCCTATACGCAACCCTTTTCCGTGGGTTCTATACTTGCTTAAAATACTATGTAAAGATTTGTAACAATCCAGAGGCTTTTGTAACACTTTATTTCTATTGTTGACAACTTGGTGTATTCTAAAATTACTCTGATGCAATGTTTTTTCTATTAGGATCTTAGCTTTGTGCTAATTTCTTATCAAGAATTACAGACCCTCCTTTTAGGGAGGGTTTTTTTTGCCTTTTTATAGCCTGCCTAAATGGTAGCGACAACCAAGAAACACACTCTAGCGTTGCGGACTACTTTCTAGTAAAATACGCAGGGCTGAAAATCCTGCTTCCACCGCTTGCTTTAAGGGGGTTAAATTTGGGGCTTGGTAGTATTCTAAACCTGTAAAAAAGTCTTGTGAAGCTGACGTTTCTAAGGCATCCACCGGCGTAACAGGCAAGCCTAAATCCGACGCCAGCATCTGCACCTTCGGGTCATAGTCTAAGGCATAGACGTCTGTTTGATTCAACAGGGCAGCCACCAAGGCATGGTATCGCATGCCTACGACCCAATGCACGCTGGCAAATGTCGTCAAAGCTTGGGTTTGAGGCACATGCTTAATCGTAATCTTTGTTTGAGCGTCTAACGGCAAAACCTGACGTAGCTTTTCTTCAAACGCATAGAGCAAGGGGACGTCCATGGCATCTTCACAAGAAACCAAGGAAAGTTCGATCTTTAAACCCAGACTGGCTTGTGCTAAAACGCTTGCCAAATGTTGAGCCAGTGCCTGCTGATTACTCAGACTAAAACGATGATGCGGACGCAAACTTACGGCGACCTTCCAAACGCTTGTGCCTTGCCCACGCATGGGGTTTGGCGTTTTGTGACGGCTGGCATCGAGCGGGGGTAAGAGCCAAACGGCATCCGCAGCGATCATAGGCACTTGACCGCTCAAGTCTTCAACGAGCTGGGCACTTTTTTCATCTCTCACCATAACAAAATCGCAGGCATTTAAGGCGAATCCTGCTATTTTTTGGCTAAGGGGTTTGTTTAAAGGGCCTACACTGGTAAACGCATGCATGACTTTGAGACCAAACAAACGAGCAAGAATCATCATAACACCATAATAAATAACGCTGTTGGGGCCTGTAGAATCCTGCAGTAAGCCACCGCCCCCGCTAATAAAGCCGTCACTACGAAGCAGGGTAATGAGGACTTGAAGCGGGTTGTAGCGATGCACGGCACCTATGCCGTAGCGTTGCCGTGTGCAAGTAGGGGACGCTGACAATACGGTGAGTTCATACCCATGGTGCTGAAATAAACGGCTCAGACTCAACAGAATGAGTTCGTCTCCGAAATTGTCGAAGCCGTAGTATCCATTTAGAATCAAGCGTTTAGGTGTCATTCGCCTCTTTCTCTCTTTAACATAAGGGCATAACAATTAGTTTAAGCCTGATACAGGCTGTCGTCAACAGGAGAAAATAGAAAAAATTAGTTTAAGCCTATTTTTATGAGTCGGGTTAAACAAAGTGCCCTACCTCTATGCGGTGTAAATGTAACGAAAACTTTCCTAAACATAGTAAAATACATTAGAATAGAGAAAGGATATATATTTATATCTACTTTCTCCCTATCCAACTAATAAAAGTTTAGTTCCCTTATGAAGCTCGCCCGATTTATCCAATTTTTTATCATGTCTAGTGTGTTGATTGCCATTCTCATCACCAGTGGCTTGGTCTTGCTTTCTTTAGTGAAAACGTTGGTCGCCTTTTTACACATTGATGTTTCCGCGTGGGTTGATTTTGGTACTCATTTTAAAACGGCTGACTGGATTAAGGCGGCTCGTCAAGCATGGGATGCCCCTGCTATTTCACTAGGTTTGCCTATTTTAGCACAAGGCATTATTAGTCTTTTATTGATTGCCTCTATGCTAAGTATCGGTACGCTAAGCCCCAAGCGTGGACGCCAAACCCTTATTTTAATCACCTTGTTTTGTATTAGTCGCCACATGTTATGGAGAGCCGCCGCCACCTTGACGCCTGATGGTGTAGGTAACATTATTGCCACTTCTATTTTGTATGTGGGTGAATTGATGGCGTATGCCTCTTTATTGCTCGGCTATTTCCAGTTGTGGAATCCTACCGATCGAGTAAAAGATCCACCGGCTTTAGACAAGGACGACCTGCCTCATGTGGATATCATGGTCTGTACCTACAATGAACAAATCAGTGTACTGTACCGCACCCTTGTAGGGTGTAATGCCTTGCAATACCCGAAGAAAACCATTTACCTGTTGGATGATGGCGACCGTATGGAAATGCGTCAACTCGCTCAACACTTGGGCGTGCAATACCTCCGAAGAGACAATAACCTTCACGCCAAAGCAGGCAATTTAAACAATGCCTTAAAGCATAGTGAAGGCGACTTGGTGCTCGTTTTGGATGCTGATCACGTGCCTACTCGTTTTATGCTCAACGAATTAGTCCCCTACTTTCAAGAAGATGAGGGGGTCGCTTTTGTACAGACACCTCAACATTTCTTTAGTTTAGATCCCTTCCAACGTAACTTAGTGGCTGAACATGTGGTTTCGAACGAACAAGACTTTTTCTATCATGTGATTCAACCAGGGAATGATCATTGGGGAGCCACCTTTTTTGCTGGGACGGGGGCGGTGTTTCGTCGTAAAGCCCTTGAAAGCATCGGCGGTTTTGCGACTCAAACGATTACCGAAGACACGCACACAGGCATTCGACTTCATGCCAAAGGCTGGAAGTCGCTTATGTACAATAAAAACCTCACGGCAGGCATGGCTCAAGACAGCTTTGGCGATTTCGTTAAACAACGCTTGCGTTGGGCGAAAGGCATGGCACAGATTACCTTCCATGACCATCCGCTTTTTGTTAAGGGGTTGACTCTACCACAAAGACTCTGTTATGCGTCTGGGGTATGGTATTTCTTTTCTGGACCAATGAGGATGATCTTTATGATTACCCCATTGTTGTACCTGCTGTTTGGTTTACAGCCCATTCAAGCGACGTTAACGGAAATTTTTATTTATTATGTGCCTTCTTTTGTGGCGTTGTACTGGGGTTATTCTTTGCTCACCAACGGCACACGGCACTTGTTTTGGTCTGAAGTTTATGAAACCAGTATTAGTATGTATCACACCATTGCGGCGTATTCAACATTAATTTCCCCGTTTAAAAGTATTTTTAGCGTCACACCCAAAGGCGAGTTAAACGACAGTATTTCCTTCCAGTGGAAATTGGTGTATCCTCAATTATTATTAGCCCTTGCGATTGCGGGGGGCTTGGTGCTTTCAGGCTACCGATCTTTAGAAAATCCCGCTTACTTAGGAGGACTGTTCACGAACTTCTTTTGGGGCGTGTATAATCTAAGCTTACTTTTAGGATCCATCTATGTGGCTCAAGAGCGTCCGCAATACCGCTTGGCTCCTCGTATCAACAAACGAATCCGTTGTGAACTTCGCTTGTTAGACGGCACTATTGCTGTTGGGCATATCACCAATTTAAGTGAAAATGGAGTGGCCGTGACTTTTGCCGAACCTATTCCTGTCGCAGGGACGCTGGCTCTAAAAATATTGGATTGGGGCATTGATGAAGTGTCGCTTTACAATGTGCAAGTCGTCCGTAGTTACGTCAATCCTGACACCAAAGAACATTCCCTAGGTTTACGCATTGTCAACCGTACGGATGCTCAACATCAGTCTTTGGTGCGTCACATGTTTTCGTCTGCCAGTGTCTGGAACCAAAGGCTTGAGCGAGAAGCGTCTTGGGGGCAGTCTTTGTTGAGCATGCTTAATAGCGTGTTTCGTTTGAACAAGGCTGAAGAAAAGTCTTATAAGCGACGTACCCCACGTTTTCAAGTGTATTTGCCTGCGGTGGTGGAAAGTTTGTATCACGGGGTGATTAATACGATTACCAATGAAGTAAGTGAAACAGGGATTTCCATCGTTTTGCCTGCTCAACATCCGTTTAAAGTAGGGGATCCCATTAATGTTAAAATCGAATGGACGAATACCCATACCAGTTCACTGGCTACAGTCGTCAAGCGAATTATTCCTTTTCAAAAGGGGCAAGTCTTGGTTGGGGTGAACTTTGTGCGTTTGACTCGTGAAGAACGGCTTGAAGTGATTGAACAGATTTATGGACCCCGTGAAGGATTGATTCGTATTGCCCCCGCCACAGGTTTACGAGTGCCTTGTATTGTGCGTTTTGAAAATGGGCAGTCCTATACAGGCATGACGAGTGAAATGAGTGAAATGGGTGTACGTGTCTACTTGGATCGCCCTGTGAAAGTGGTCAAGCCCACGCCTGCCAAAGTGGAAGTCTACTGGAAGAACGCCCCTATGATTAGCTATAAAAGTACCTTTATTCCGACGCATTTAAGTGGGGAAGCCAACTTGGTTTCGTTGTTGTATTTTGATGAGCAGAACTTGGCGACGATTGATGATATTTCAAGGCGTTTACAAGGTTAAGCCTCTATTATATGCTATACTGTTCGTATGGAGGTGACATTTTGTTATGTTGAGATCTAAAATTTTTACTCTCTTGCTGTTCGTGACATTACTTCTGCCACTGTCTGCATTCGCAACCACGGCTGAAGAAGCCTTTGCAGAAGGTAATATCGCCTATGCTCAAAAGAACTACACACAAGCCTTAGAACGCTATAGTGAATCTCTCAAACTCAACCCCGCGGATGCCAATGCCTATTATAATCGGGGCATCGTGTATGAAGAGTTGAAAGATACGGTCGGGGCTTTGGCGGATTATGACAAGGCGATTGAGCTTAATCCGCACTTTGCACAAGCCTATTATAACCGTGCGTGTATCGAAAAACGATCAGGCTATGAGGGTGCTGCCAGGCGAGACTTAAATGCCGCCATTGAATCGAATCCGAGTTATAGTAAGGCATATTTATTAAGAGGCAATCTTAAAGCACAAGATGCCAAGCTAGAAGAGGCTCTAGAAGATTACAATATAAGTATTGAACTGATGCCTAACATCCCCGAAGCCTTTTATAATCGAGGGGTGATTAAAGAAGGCTTAGGTGACAAATCAGGGGCGTTTGAAGATTTTAGCCGTGCCATTGAGCTAAACCCCACCTTTGTTCAAGCGTATTATAACCGAGGCATTGTTCATGAAAAGCTAGGTAATACCCAAGACGCCTTGGCGGATTATAACAAGGCTATTGAAGTAGATCCCACTTACCATAAGCCTTACCTTAGTCGAGGCAATCTCAAAAGCCAAGCAGGCGACAAGGAAGGTGCCGTAGAAGATTATACGGCTGCTTTGCAAGCTAACCCTGACGATTCCAAAGTCTATTTTAATCGTTCCATGGCGAAATTCTTATTGAACGACCGAGCAGGGGCATTAGCGGACATTGAACGTGCTACCCACTTGTTTGAAAAAGAACAAGACACCCAAAATCATCAAAAATCGTTAAAATTGCATGAGAAAATCAAAACCTATTTCATTGATTCAGAGAAATAATGTTTTCACAGAACTTTCTATATAAAAGTTCTACCAAAAAGAAGAAAGACCACCTTACTCAATCACAAGGAGGTATTTCTAAAAAGCTTGTTTTGAAAAACTAGGCTTCAACCAACGTTGGTAAAATGCCAACAAAGGATCCCTTACGGTTGGATTTAAACTCCACCACACCGGCTTCAAGAGCAAAGAGGGTGTCATCCCCACCACGTCCCACGTTATTACCAGGCTTGAATTTGGTGCCACGTTGACGAACCAAAATTTCACCTGCCAAAACAGTTTGACCACCGTAACGCTTAACGCCCAAGCGTTTACCGATACTGTCACGTCCGTTTTTTGTAGAGCCTACGCCTTTTTTTGATGCCATCATGTTTTGAACTCCTTAAATTGTTTGCTTGATATTAGAAACAGTATAGCACTATACGGTGATAGATTCAACTAAAATGCGTGTGTAACCTTGACGGTGGCCTTGCTTGGTACGTGTTCCTTTTTTAGGACGCATTTTGTAAACAATAATCTTCTTTTGTTTACCATGAGCCAAGACTTTTGCCTTGACTTTCGCACCTTTCACATAGGGTGCACCAATGTGAGAGTCTTTATCCGTCAAAACAACGTTAACGTTGTCAAACGTTAAGGCGGTGTCAACATCAGCTTTGTATGTATCAATATCTAAATAACGTCCCGCTTCAACATGGTATTGTTTTCCGCTGATTTCAACTATGGCACGTGTCATGCGGTGTATCCTTATGGTTTAGAGTGATGTGTATAACGTCACTTTTTCTTAAAAAACTGTCAATGGATAAAATTTCAAAAAGACGAAAACGCCTTCTGCACCCAGCAACGATGAAACAAATCACTAGCTCACAGATTGAAACTTCACTGTAGCCTTTACTTTAATAGAAACATAATGGCTTGCCAAGTCTTTTTTGTATTTATTTGGAGAAGTCTGTGTAAAGGGTGTGAAATGTTACAAATTATAACAAAAGGCAACAAATAGGCTCTTGCTTGTTTTTATTCTAATAGAAGAAGAACCCTCCTTTTAGTGACATCACTCCCCTGCCCAATCACACGACCATCCCCCTCTTTTAGCCATTAGGAAACACCTTACTATGACATCAATTTATGATCTCCTTGCCACTCGAAACACATACCAAAATCCCTACCAAAGTCCTCTTGTTCGTAATCTTGGATTTAACACTGGTTTGGGTGGAGGACTGGGCTTAAGTGGACTTGGTCAATCTGCAACAACGCAATTCGGTATTCCTGCAACCTCTCAATTTGCTAACCAACAACAAATTGGTAGCATTACCAGTCTTATGCCAGGATTCAACAACATGCCTGTGACTCCAGGGGTGGCTCAACCGCCCTCTTCACCCTTACCCGCCTTCGATTACGGTGGACTAAATCAAATCAACAATCCTATGCCCTTTTCCAACATGCCTTATGTCAGACAAGTCCCTTTGCAAGGCTTTTACACATTAGGCAACGGTCAAACGGTTTCTAACACGCAATATACCGCCTATATTCCATCTGTTGTACCAGGAAGCATCACCAACTTGCAACAATTAAGTAGCTTGCCTGCTGCATCGTCTGGGAGTTTAGCTGCTATTCTCCAGCTCGCTGGCATTTCACCTAGTGTGATTGGTGCATCAGCCCTCAACAATTCAGGATCGCTCATTCCGCCAGTTTATGGCTTGAAAGCGTAAACATTAAACACCTTGTATTCATCTAAGTATGGGGGTCCTTAAAATTGTGAGCTTAAAATCTCGAAAAATGAGCTATACTTAAAAAGCGTTCCCTAATGATGAAAGCTTTCTAGATGAGTTATGAGTTTGAAATGAGTGCAGATGCCTTAAGATCGCTCCGTCAGCTACGTCCTAATGAAACGGCTCATGTTCGTCGTGCGTTGGAAATAATTAAGCAAATCCCGGTAGGTGAGAGTTCGGAATATCAACGGCTTTCTCAAAATGAAAAACATACCACTTATCGTTTTCGCACCGTGGTGGCCTTTGTGGTTTATAAAGTGCCACTTGAAGAAGGTTTGGCTTCTCGTATAATGATTAGTTACATTCTACCCTTTAAAAAGTAGGGCACTCCTAAGCATTAGCTTTTTGATGAAGCCTCTCGATTTTTTTAGAAGGTTTTCCTGTGCTGTTATCCTAATATAGTTTAAACAGTTCGGCTTCTTCAGCCATCTGCGAATCTAGGCTCCTCGTCTAGCCATCTGTTCGAAAATGTTTATACTTAGCTATAAAATCTTTCCCTAAACAAAACGAACTTCTGGGAGAAGTCCGTTACGGGAATAGGAGGTTCGGGAAATGAGACTATTATGCCAGTATCGCTTGCGGATGCGGAATGACGTCGGCAATCATACATTCGGCGATAAACTGGTTGGTGTGCGACACGGGGTAGTGATGCTCAACATCTGCTTCTTCCCAACAATCGCTTAAAGAATAAGCGCCAGCAAGTTCTTCAGAAGGCGTAAAGCTAAAATGTAAGCGTTTAGCGGTTACTTGTGGCGTGTGTCGAATGCAGTCTTCTTTAGAAAGTGTGATGGTTGAAGCATCCTTCACAATGGTGATGAACTCACCTTTGGTATTGCTTAACTGCGATTCACCCAAGGGTAATTCGTCGAAAAAGTGTTGAAAACGACTTGGATGTTGCATACAGGTGTGTTCCTCGTCAAGATTGTGTGAATGGATTGAAAACAGGGATTTGCATAGAAGCGATGTGTTAAAATTCAAGTCTACTGCTATTGTAATGCTTTCCTTTTCAGTTTAAGCATATTTGACCCAAAATACATTATTCGCTGGATGTATTCTTTTGTTTATTTACTTAATTTAGTATAGCATTAAAAAAGTAGGAGTACTGCATTCTGAATAGATTTTTAACGTTTCCTTAAAGGATCCATGCTAAACTTAAAGAGTTACGTTTTTACATAAATAAAGGATGATACGTATGGCATTTCCCAAACCTGACCCTAACTTAAAGCCTCTAAGAGTGGGGACGCCTGCCCCTGATTTTAAGCTCCCTGCCAGTGGCATTGAAGCAGGCAAAACGGTGAGCTTGACTGATTTCAATGGGCAGAACCTTGTGTTGGTCTTTTACCCACGAGACAAAACCCCAGGATGCACCAAGCAATTGTGTGCCTTGCAAGACGAATTGGCTGAGTTTAAAGGCTTGAATGCCGCTATTGTGGCGTCTAACTTTGGGAGCTTGACGTCTCACGAAAGTTTTGCGGAAAAATACGGCTATCAATTCCCGATCTTGGTGGATGCTGAAAAAAGCATGGCTAGTGACTATTCCGTGATTAAAGCGGATGGTGGCACGCAACGCACGGTCTATGTGATTGATAAAGCAGGCATCGTTCGCTTTGGCGAACAGGGTATGGTCAAGCACGAAGCCTTGAAAGCGGTCTTGGCGAGCTTGTAATAGGTCTGGTAAACTTTAGAGAGGATTTTTCCTCAATTCCTTTAGCAGAATAGCATAGATATTTTGAGATCTCAAATTAAATCGCCACTCACATTCTTTCAAATGTAAATAGAATGTTTGATCACTTAATCCATTGAATTGAGCAAGCCTTCTTTTTGCAAATGGATGGGTATCGATTCCATGACAACGCTCCACAAAATAAGTACTTTGTAGAAGTATAGTGCTATTTATCCACCCAATACTAGGTGTTCAATAGAAATAACCCTATGTAATGATACAAAAAATGGACCTTATTTAACCATTTGCAATAGAGTCGGCACCAATAATGCCCCTGCTTGCGATTTGGTCACCACCGTGTAAGGATGCGACGGCACATCATCCGCCCCACTCACGATAATCACACGTTCGGCTGGCAAACCTTGAGCCACCCAAGCATTCACCAACGCCAAGCCGTCATCCCCATTGGCAAGTTGCCAATCCATCAACACGACATCCGCCCACTGGGGATCCTTCTGCTTGGCACTTAACGTCAACCAATTTTGCGTTTTCTCCGCACAATCGGCGTGTTGAATGTGAACGTTAGTAAATGCCATGCCGACTAAAAGCGAAAAGGCATCTTGCCATTTGCTTTCATCTTCTACGATCCAAACGGTAGGAACCGCAGGAGAACTTTTTTTCGGGCTTCGTGTGCGACGGCTACTACGAAGGTTCGTATGGGTAAGAGATGTCATCATGTTTATTTTAATCCTTGTGCTAGGCTCAAGCTAGCGGCAACTAGCCTTGAGGTGTACATTAAGTATACGATAACAAAACGGCTTGCTTAAAGCATCCCCTATATGGTGGAAAATCGTTTTATAGCAAAGCTTCTAATTTTCTGAATATTCTCGATTTTTTAGATTACTAGCTTCGTTTTGAGCTGGTGCTTGGGGGTCTTTGTGCCGCCAAAGACTCCCCAAACCCCCAAAGGCGGTTCAAGGAGGGGGAAGGGAGGACGTATTGCGTTTCTCCTCCCCTTTCCCCCTCCTTGAAAATCCTCCCCCTTTACCCACCTCGTCGCATCATTCCCCTTGCACGACGTCCGCAAAATCACTCGGGGATTCGCAGTTCGCTCACCCGCTCGGATTTAGTGCTTGGACGTCTGCTGGTGCAACGATTTTGAGCATCACAACTATAAAGTAATTTAACGATTAGCTGTAATTGGTTTAAACTTCAGCCAGTATGGGCGTAACCTGAATCGTTCTTCGGTGTTGACGCTGGTACTTACGTAACCACGACACCACAACACGAGCCACCTTATGCGGATTATGACGCAAGGTCTTACTGCCTGCCGTGATTTCCGCCACAATCGGACGCAACAACACTTCCGTACCACGAATGCGTAAGCGTTCTGTATCTAGGGTCACAGGGGGCGATTCATATCGTTCATAGCGAGCCACCAAATGTTCAGGTAAGGCGGAAGACGCCACCACCATATCAAATTGAAAGAGGTGATCCGCATGGGCTTCAATGGCTTCGACATGCTGGCTGAGGCTCATGTCATCCGTCTCTCCAGGTTGGGTCACGATGTTGGCGACGTAGATTTTAGGGGCGTGCGTGTTGGCTTGCATCGCTTCACGTATTTCTTTCAACAACAAATTGGGAATCACGCTGGTAAACAAACTACCTGGCCCGAGAATGATAAGATCCGCCTGTAAGATGGCTTCAATGGCTTCATCGGTGGGTTTGGCATTAAACGGTTCGCAGAACAAACGCTTAATCTTCCCCTTGGCTTCAGGGATCTGTGATTCGCCTCGAATCAAGGAGCCATCTTCCATTTCAGCGATTAAGGTAATCGGCTCAAGCGTAGAAGGCAAGACCCTGCCCCGAATGTTTAAAACGTTTGAAGACGTGCGAATCGCTGAAAGCATGTCGCCTGTAACCGCAGACATCGCCGTTAAAAAGAGGTTGCCAAAGCTATGCCCCCCTAAGCCTCCACCGCTTTTAAAGCGGTATTGGAATAAAGAGGTCATCAATTCTTCTTCACTGGCGAGAGCCGCAATACAGTTGCGAATATCCCCAGGAGGAATGATGCCATGATCTTCACGCAAGATCCCGCTGCTTCCGCCGTCGTCGCCCACAGTGACAATGGCGGTGATGTTATTGGTGTAGGTTTTGAGTCCTCGCAGAAGCGTGGAAAGCCCTGTGCCTCCGCCAATGGCCACGATTTTTGGGCCTCTGGCGAGTTTGTGGTTTTTATAGAGGTCATCCATAAATTTGGTCACCCAGCCGTTTTCGCCCATCACCGTATTCATGGTTTTGCGTGTACGCAAGTAACCAAAAACCAATAAGCTCACCCCTAAGACCAAAAGAGCTGAGCCTGTCACATGAGACGGTGCTAAAGTCGCCAAGGATTTAATTATATTCAAAATGAATGTTACAGGTTGTAGATTAAACAAAATGGCGACGCCCAACACAACTAAAGAAAAACCAACCGCAAACATCAGAAGCCATCGTTTGATTTCATAACCCGGGAGCATCCACGTCAAGGTTTTAAGAAAAGAACGGGATTTAGCCACAATTGTAAACCTTCTATAATGTATTGTAAACAGTACTACACTCTTATTAAAACAAAAACAAGAAAAAATGTGTCAACTTTAAAGGTTTTAAGGAATTTTTCAAGACCTTTTTTAGTAATCTTCATAAGGGCAATGAGGCACCACGTCTTGACGGTTGTCATATTCAAGCAACCAGCCGCTTTCTCCTGCACTCGCGACATTTAAGGGGATGGCCTGCCCGAGTTCAGCGGCAAGTGATTCCGCCAAATTAGACGCATTAGGCATCGTGGGACTAATATGCAGGGTCTTAAAACGGCAAGTCATGGGCGTCCCGTTTTGAGCAACCAGCTCGTTGGATTCCAACAACAAACGACCTTGCTCTAAGGATGCGGAAGGACTCAACCATTCATGATGTTGTTTGGGGGCTTCTAAACCACTACTCAAGTATCGTTTGCCCAAAATGATTTCAGGGGCGACAATCACATTGTGCGATTTTTCCAAGTCGTCTAAATAAGATCCGTAAGAACCGATTAAAGGCAACCAAATATCAAATTTTGCCACGGCACTTGCCACCGCTGTGGCGATTTCAGCGTCTTTTGCCATGGCTTGGTATAAGGCTCCATGTGGGCGGATATGTTCAATTTTAAGCGACTCAGGTTTCAAAATTGCGGACAACGCCCCCAACTGAACGAGGATCCACTGTTCGAGCTGTTCAGAACTCAAGGGCAGTTGCTCGTAGCCCATCGAAACAGGGTCAGGGTAAGCGATATGTGCGCCTAAAGCACAACCAAAGGCTTTCGCTTTAACCGCTTGTTCCAAAACTTTGTCAGGCAACCCGTCATGCACAAAACAGGGCAAATTTACGCTCGACACGGAAGACAGTAAGGATTCAGCTTCTTCGGTTTCCCAAAAGGCAAGGTCTCGGGTTTGGGCAATATCGGTATTAAGATCGACAAAGCGTTTGATTTGCGTATTTTTTTTGAGAAGCTTGCCTCGTTTTTCAAGTTCGGCTTGTGACACACTAAAGCTTTTGGTTACCATGACCCTTTGTCCCTTCACGAATTTTTTATGTGTACCTTATACTATATCACAAATCACTGTAAACTGGAACAAGCCCCATTTTTATGCTTTAATTTATAAAATGCCTTAAGTAAAACCTCAGTATTAAGGACAAAATACCATGATTAGTTCCCATGCCTTAGAAAAGTTGGCTCCTCCGCTTCTGGATGAAGCCAATAACCCTTGGCTTTTAGCACTCACGCAGATGGGGCAAGGCGTCATGCTCTGTGATGCGTCGCTTGAAATTTTATGGCTGAACGACACGCTCAAGCAAAAAATGGGTTTAGACAAACTCAATATTGTAGGTGAATCCCTCGCTTGTTTTACAAAAACCCCGTTGCAAGGGGCTGAAGAACTTCAGACAGCCAGCCAAGAAGCCTTAGTCACTGGCGAAATCCAAACACTCAGTCTTTCGTTTAAGCCTGTTTCCCAGTTGCGTTCTTACTTTGAAATTAAAATTGTAAAATGTAATACCACTGCTAAAGGTACGCCGAATGTTTTAGCCCTTGTTTTTGAAGACAAAACCAAGGTGGTCTTGAATGAAAAAATGCGTAAGGATTTTGTGGCGAATGTGAGCCATGAGCTTCGTACACCGCTTTCTGTCGTGAAAGGTTATGCGGAAACCCTGCTTTCTGGTGCCATACATGACACGGAACTGGCCATTGACTTCATCAAAATCATGGAACAACACGCCAATCGATTGACCACTATGGTTGAAGAACTGCTTGATTTATCTCGTTTTGAAGCGGACAATTTCACCTTGCCTATGGAAGCAGTGGTCTTAGACCATGCCATTGAACGAGTCATTTCTTTAAGCCAATCCAGAGCATCGAGTAAAGGCATTCAGATTCATTTAGACGATTCTATTAAACAATTACCAAAAGTACTGGCACACATTTCCAGTATGGAACAAGTTTTTGCTAATTTAATTGAAAATGCCCTTAAATATAGCCCCAATCAAAGTACAGTGACTCTTTTCGCCAAAGATGAAGGAGAATGGCTGGTTTTTTGTATTCAGGATGAAGGTATCGGTATTGAAGCCAAATTTATCCCACGCTTGTTTGAACGCTTTTACAGGGTGGACAAAACTCGTTCTAAACATTTGTCAGGTACAGGCTTGGGGCTTTCAATTGTGAAACACATTATGCAAGCCCATGAAGGTGATATTTGGGTAGAAAGTAAAGCTGGACAAGGGAGTCGCTTTTACTTTAAACTCAAACGAATTCAAGCGTAATTTCCGTTAAGAGTAGAGTAGCCAGTATTGAACTTACGGGAAATGGCTCGTAAAAAAACGCCAACGGATCTTGTGTTACTATTTATCTATAAAAACTATATCCCCTTGCGACGGTGTTTCTTTTGCATTACACTATTCGATGACAAGCACAAACTAACAGATGATATAGTCCAATTTCCACGTTTGCACCTTGTTTTAATCCATTCCTTAAGACCCTCAAAAAACAAAGGTTCATCCATGAATAAACGTCCTAACGCTCGTTCTTCTTCAAGCTCTAAATCTTACGACCGGCCTCAAGCGAAAAACCGCACGCCGTCTAGCCCAACAGGTCGACCTGTTGCTGCTCCTGCGTCGTCAAGTAAACCTGCCTTAACCCCTCGTGCGGGTGGAGCCAATACAGGCAACGCTTCCGCTGAACGCCCTCGCTTTGGCGATTTTTCTGCGACGGACAAGGCTCGTCCTGCTAAGCGTCCTGAAAAAGAAAGCCGTGAAAACTTTGAAAAAAGCCTCCCCGATTTTTCTGATATTGAAGGGGCGCATTACTTGTACGGACGTCATGCCGTTTTAGAACTCTTGCAAGAAAACCCAAAACGTGTGCAAAAATTGTACGTTGCCGAACACGCTGGCATTGACAAGCGTTTAGAAGCCATTATTTCCTTGTGTGAAGAAAATAGTATTCGCTGGAACAAGGTGCCTCGCCAAAAAATCGACAACATCGTGCGTTACCACGCCGAAACCTTTGGCGACGACGACGATGCCTTTAACCCTAGTTCTGCTCAAGGTGTGGCGGTGATGGTAACAGCTCAACCCTTGCTAGAATTAGATGATCTCATCGAAAAGGCGAAAAGCTACACCACGCAAGTGATGATCGCCTTGGATGAAGTCACCGACGGTCGCAATATCGGCGCCATCTTGCGTGTGGCAGATGCCGTCGGGGCTTGTGGCGTGATTCTGCCCAAGCACCGTACAGGGGGGCTTTCTCCTTTAGCGTCTAAAACGGCGGTTGGGGCGGATCAACATATCCCGATTGCTCAGGTCACCAACTTGTCGCAAGCCTTGGATACCTTGAAAGGGGCTGGCTATTGGACGGTCGGCACCTTATGCGAATCTGCCGAAGGCTCCACCGATATTCAAGATTATAAAGCCGTCAAGTATGATGTGCCGATTGTACTCGTCGTGGGTAGTGAAGACAAGGGCGTGCGTCAAAACATCGCCAAGCGTTGCGATTTTAGAGTCACCATCCCCATGTTTGGCAAGGTGGATTCCCTCAATGTGTCGACCGCAACGGCGGTATTGGCCTATGAAATCGTCCAACAACAACGAGCCTTTTTAGCCAAAGCGACTGCTGAAAAAGAAGCCCTTAAAGCGTAAGGATGCCCCTTTGATGATTGTGCATGTGCAGAGTGCCGCCATTTGTGGAATTGATGCCCAAAGGGTCACGGCTGAATTTGATTTAGGCGGGGGTTTACCTGAATGTCGTATTGTGGGCTTGCCTGACACCATGGTCAACGAAAGCCGAGACCGCTTGCGTGCCGCCATTCGCAACAGTGGATTTCAGTTCCCCAATAAAAAAGTGACGGTGAACCTCGCCCCTGCTTCCGTTCGTAAAGAAGGCACGGGCTTTGATCTGCCCCTTGCCGTGGGGATCTTGGTGGCCAGTGGCGAACTGATTTCAACACCCTTGATTAACGACGTCTTGTTCTTTGGGGAACTTTCGCTGGAAGGACGCATTCGCCCTGCGTCTGGGGCTTTGGCGGTGGCATTATTGGCAAAAGACTTGGGCTTGAAAGGCGTGGTCTTGAGTCCTGAAAACGCCAAAGAAGCCGCCTTAGTCGAAGATATTGAGATTTATGCCTTGCATCATTTGCGTGACTTAGAAGCATGGCTCGAATCACCAAACGCTTTTTTAAAAGTGGTGAATCACGCGGAATTGATTGAACGTATGGGGCAAGAACAAGCCGAAGTCTTAAATGCCGTTGATTTTGCCGATGTCAAAGGGCAAGTGCAAGCCAAGCGAGCCTTGGAAGTGGCGGTCGCTGGGGGGCATAACCTCCTCATGTCGGGGCCTCCAGGGAGTGGGAAGTCGTTGTTGGCGAAAGCCCTCTTGAGTATTTTGCCCCCTATGGATATGGATGAAATCCTAGAAGTGAGCCGTATTTACAGCGTTTCAGGCTTATTGCCTGAAGAAGGTGGCGTGATTGTGCAACGCCCCTTTCGCAGTCCGCACCATTCGGCTTCGATGGCAGGGCTTTGCGGAGGCGGTAGCAACCCTCGTTCGGGTGAAATCACCCTAGCCCACCGAGGCGTCTTGTTTTTGGATGAGTTGGTGGAGTTCCCTCGTCCTGTTTTAGAAGTCTTGCGTCAACCGCTTGAAAACGCCGAAATCACCATTAGCAGGGCTAAGCAAGCCTATACCTTTCCCGCTCGCTTTATGCTCATTGGAGCGATGAATCCCTGCCCTTGCGGATACCACGGCGATGACGGCAATCGATGCACCTGTAGCCCTGCTCATGTGGAGCGGTATCGTGCAAGACTTTCAGGTCCTTTGTTGGATAGAATCGATGTACAATTAACCGTGCGTCGCCTCAATACGGAAGAATTGTTGTTTAATTCAAACGAAAATGCTGCGCCTGTGGAAAATAGTGCCACGATTAAAGAGCGTGTCACCCAAGCCAGACGTTTGCAGGTTAAGCGGTTTCAAGACTTAGGCGTGTCGCATTTGAAATCGAATGCGGAAATGGCACCCGCTCAAGTCAAGGCGTTTTGCGTGTTGGACGAACCCTGCCAAGCCTTGATGCGAAAGGCGATTGAGCGGTTGAACTTGTCGGCTCGTGGGTATGACCGCATGTTACGACTGGCTCGTACGATAGCCGATTTAGCCGAAAGCGAAGCGATCCAAGTGCCGCATTTAGCGGAAGCCTTGCAGTACCGTAGTATCGTTTAAGGGTTTTTACCTTTTAACACCTTCCAAACGTATTGCATGAGTGGTTGCATCGAACGTTGAATCCGCCACGGTTCAAGGGTGAAACGCCATAGCCATTCTAAGTTCAAAGCCTGCATCAACTTGGGGGCGCGTTGTATTTGTCCCGTCCACACGTCAAAGCTACCACCGACGCCCACAAAAATAGTGTCTTCCGCAAAACGAGTGCGAAAGGTTTTAATCCACTCTTCTTGACGAGGCACCCCCAAAGCAACCAGTACCACTCGTGGGTTTGTGGCAACCATTTCTTCCACAATAGGGACGAGATCTTCATTGCGAAAAAAGCCGTCGTGGGCAAAGGCGAGCGACAAATGGGGAAATCGCTTCAATAACGCCATAGGTAAAAGTCCCATGACTTCGGGCTTTGCACCTAATAAAGCGACCCCTCGTGGGCATTGCGTTTGGTGGAGAGTTTCTAATAAGGCGGTGGCAAACTCAATACCTGGAATCCGTGCTTGTTGGATGCCTTGACGCTTTAACGCCCAAATCACACCAGCTCCATCAGGCAACGGGAAGTCGGCGTTTTTGAGGATGTCTCCAAATTCAGGAGATTCTTCCCCTTTAATAATCATTTCAGGGTTGAGCGTCACCACATGAACCCCACCTACTTGTGGAGAGGCATGAAACGCCTCATGAACTAAATCTTCAAGCTTTCCTAAGCGAATAGGGTAGTCCAGCACCGTAGCGGTTTTGGGAGCTTTAAGGGTCTCTTCGTTTTCTTGAATGGATACAGACATTAGCTAAACTCATCTATTTTTTGAGGCGTCAACTTATTGAGTCGTTCGGTGAGGAACTTACGGGCTTCGTGATCCCACACAAACCACAGATGCTTTGCCATGTGCTTGGCTTCAAACTGTTGAGCCAGTGGAGACAACACAGGCAATTCGACTATACCACGATCCCGAGTTTCAAGCCATAGAGGTTCTTTGTCTTGACGATACAAGGGTTTAGGCTCTACCCATGTTTCTGAAAAGCCGTATTCAAAGGGAATGCCTCGTTCCGCATAATGCTTTTCTAAATCGGCCTGAAGCTCGTCCTGCTCATCCACACTGGGGTAATAACGCAGTTCCATTAAATCGATAAACTTTGGCAAATTATGACGCATTAAACGACTGGCAAGTTCTTTTAGGAAAGGGTCTTGGCTTTCGAGACTCCAGTCTTGAATGGCGTTCCACAGGTAGTGGTCATCCATACGCAGATAGCTTTGAATACTCATGCTTTTTCCGTTGTCGCCCAATTGAAACAACTCTTTGGCGGGATTCCCTGTTGAAATGCCGTTGCGAATCGCCCACATAAAACGTTGTAAGGTGAAGCCTAGTAGGGCTTCGCTGGCTTTGTCAATGGAATGTAGTGCCATTTTATAGGCTTGGTGGCGTCCGAACAGGTAATGTTCAAGGGCGGGTAAGCCGTCTTCTAATAGCGTAATAACAGGTTTGCCGTCAAGCTTGTTTTGAATTTCGAGACAACTAATCAGACGGTCACATTCAATTTCACCGTAACGAGTCCCCATAAAATGGCTGTCTCTCAACAAATAATCGAGCCTGTCCATATCGAGTTGACTTGCCACTAAGCCTGCCAAATAATGACGAGGTTCTGTTCCCGTGCCGACCATAAAGGTATTCATGGCATCCGCAATGTTGTCTACACCAAAAGTTTTCCAAATGGATTGCAACTGCTCGTCTTCTTTCAAAATACGGGGCAGCCAGTAATGATCGTGCGTTAGGCCTTCGACATGCAAGCCTAGCACATCTTCTAGCGTATGAGACAAAGGCGGATGCCCAATATCGTGGACGAGAATCCCTGTCATCAAAAGCGTTTCAAGGCTAATGCCCGTGTCTAAAAACGTGGATTTCAGAATCTCTCGAGAGGGACGGTCGTACTTGAAGTGTGTCATGGCTTGGGACATCAAAAAAGTGGCCCCCAAGCTATGACTAAATCGTGTGTGGACGGCTCCAGGGAAGACGAATTCCGCCATGCCCATTTGTTTGACACGACGAAGACGTTGAAATGCCAGACTATTCATGGTTTCTAGCAAAATACGATGGACGGGATCCTTGCGGTCAAACTGAAGTAAACCGTGAATGGGATCCGCCATTTGTAACCATCGCCACCGCATAGGGGGATTTCCTTTTCTCTCGATTTTTTTTAGTATAGCATAGTTTTAGCTCCGCTCCCTTTTTTAGCGGAGGACTTTAGAAAAGGACAAGATCAACCCTTAAACGCTGAGCGCTTCTTGAATCGCTAGAGCCGATTCATCGTCGTTCACATCCATGTGAATCACTGATTCAGGAGCAAGGTTTTGCTTTAAAATCGCCGTCGCTAGCGGATTTTCCACATACTGACGCAAGACTCGCTGAAGCGGTCTGGCTCCATACACCGGGTCATAGCCACGGCGAGCCAACCATTCGATAGCATTGTCGCTTAAATCTAGCGTTAAGTTTTGACTACTTAAACGTCCTTGTATTTTCGCCACTTCTTTTAGCACGATGGCTTCTAAGGTCTGTAGGCTCAAGGGTTCAAAAATAATCGTGTCGTCCAAGCGGTTTAAAAACTCGGGCTTGAAGAATTGACGTACGTCTCGCATCACCGCTTCTTTCACGTCATTGCCTAGCACGTTGCCACTGCTGGCATTGGCTAAACGAGCGTCGATTAAGGCGCCTGCCCCTAAATTGCTAGTCATCAAGATTAGGCAATTGGAAAAACTGACCGTACGCCCCTTGGCATCGGTGAGCCTGCCGTCATCGAGCAATTGTAACAAGGTGTTGAAGACATCAGGATGAGCCTTTTCCACTTCGTCCAACAACAAGACGCTATAAGGCTTACGACGCACCGCTTCCGTGAGTTGACCGCCCTCATCATGCCCGATGTATCCAGGAGGAGACCCCAGCATACGGCTGACCGTATGCTTTTCGGCGTATTCGCTCATATCCAAGCGAATCAAGGACGATTCGTCGTGAAACAGAAAATTGGCGATAGCTTTGGCGACTTCGGTTTTACCGACCCCTGTAGGCCCCAGTAATAAGAAGCTCCCCATAGGCTTTTGCGGATCTTTCAAGCCTGCTCTCGCCCGACGAATGGCATCAGACAATACCGCAATGGCGTGATCCTGCCCAATAACTTGCTTGGCGATATAATCTTCAAAATTGAGCAAAGTTTCCGCTTCTTCTGCCAGCAAACGAGTCAACGGCACACCCGTCCATTTAGAAACCACTTCGGCAATGTCGTCCGCATCGATTTGTTCTTTCAGTAAGGTGGTTTTCAAGGCGTTTTCTTGCGTTGTGGTGTTAAGGGTGTTGAGTTGCTTTTCAAGTTCAGGCAAGCTACCGTATTTCAGTTCCGCTGCCTTGCTTAAATCAGCGTTTTGCTCGGCTTCTTCAATTTGAAGTTTGCACGCGTTAATGGCTTCTTTAATTTCTTTGACTTTTTGGATGTGTGCCTTTTCACCCTGCCATTGATCCTGCAAAGTGCCTTGCTCTTTTTTAAGGGATACCAAGGTTTCTTGTAAATCAAGCAAGCGTTTTTTAGACGACACATCCTCTTCTTTTTTCAAGGCTTCTTGCTCGATTTCAAGCTGACGCAACTGACGGTTCACGACATCCAACTCTTCAGGCAGGCTGTCAATATCCGTGCGTAAGCGACTGGCCGCTTCATCCATCAGGTCAATGGCTTTGTCAGGCAAGAAACGGTCTTGAATGTAGCGTTTAGAAAGGGTGACCGCAGCGACCAAAGCGGCATCTTTAATCCGTACCCCGTGATGCAACTCGTACTTTTCTTTTAAGCCCCGCAAAATACTAATCGTGTCTTCTTCACTCGGTTCGTGAACTTGCACAGGCTGAAAGCGACGCTCCAAAGCGGCGTCTTTTTCAATGTATTTGCGGTATTCGTTAATCGTTGTTGCCCCAATGCAACGCAATTCCCCACGAGCCAACTTGGGTTTGAGCAGATTACTCGCATCCATGGCCCCGCCATCGCCTCCGCCACCTGCTCCCACCACTGTGTGTAATTCGTCGATGAATAAAATAATTTGCCCAGTAGAGTCTTCCACTTCTTTCAAGACATCCTTGAGCCGTTCTTCAAATTCGCCCCGATACTTGGAACCTGCTAAAAGCATCCCCATATCGAGTGAAAAAACTTGCTTGTCTTTCAAGCCTTCAGGCACATCGCCTTTAATAATCCGTTGAGCCAACCCTTCAACAATAGCCGTTTTACCAACACCAGGTTCGCCGATGAGGACAGGGTTGTTTTTGGTGCGACGGCTGAGAACTTGTATCACACGGCGGATTTCATCCTGCCTGCCAATAACAGGATCTAGCTTGCCTGACCGTGCTTTTTCAGTGAGGTTATGTCCATATTTATACAAGGCACTTTGTTCATTAGCATTTTCATCTGGACGATTTGAGGAATTCAACCCTTCTGCGAGCGTCACTGCTGTGACACCAGCACGTCGTAATAAAGTGGATGCCAGCCCCCCTTCATCAAGCAAAGCCAACAATAAATGTTCAGACGAAATAAGGTTCTTTCCCTGTTGATTCGCCATATTCCACGCCACATTTTGCACTAAAGCAATGCGAGCCGACACATACAAATTTGATTCAATCGGGTGATTCAATCGTGGGCGACTGGCTAGATTCTTCGCCAATTCTGCAATCACGGTAGGGTAATGCCCGCCTAAGCTTTTAATCAGGCTTTGGTGGACCTTCATGCCCTGCCCATGTTCGAGCAACGCCAACAAGAGATGCTCCACATCCAGTTCGCTATGGCGAAACTGCACGGCAATATCGTGGCTGATTTGCAAGAGTCGTTGGGCTTCAGGGTCGTAGCGGTTGACATCAAACATAGGGGAATCCTCACAAGCTTATATCACTTTCCCCCTATTATAGCTTTTTTTGTGTACTTGTGATTGTTTTTAAGAAAAAATCAATATACCGATAAAGATTATCGACCCACGTTAGACGCTGTCTTGATATTATTAATCACCGTGCTTAGCCGTTTTGACACCATGTTGAAATACATCAAGTTCTTTTGCATATCCATCAATTCATTTTGTAAATTAACGGTGCCATCGCCTTCGGTACTCAACATATCGGGGAGCTGGCTGGCTCCCATACGGCTCGACAAGGATGTGTCCATCACGCTGTTGTCTGCCCCTAAAAAGGTTTCAAACTTGTAGTGTTTGGGTTTGTATCCCGGGGTATTGACGTTGGCGATATTGTCTGCCGAAGCCTTTTGCATGGTGATGAGGTTGCTTAGATTATGACTTAAGGGAGCCACGGCTCCGTCGATATTGATGCCTGAAAATAGCATGGTTAATTCCTTTTATAAGCTTATTGTCTGATTCGGATCGCCTGATTAAGCAGTTCATCCATGAGTTTAACCAGTCGCATATTGGTAATGACGCCTGCATTAATCCGCATGGAATTGTGGACTTCGTCGTACAAATCCACATTAGAGCGTTCCAACGCCCCTTGCATGATTTGAGGTTTTTCTTCTAAAGTCGGCGTGCCTGATTCTTCAGAAGGTAAAAGCTGATTACGGCTGGTTTTGACGAGTCCAGCAGGGTTGTCAAAGCGTGCGATGCTCAACTGCCCGATGACTTTTTTATAGCCATCTTCCTTTTTTTTGATGCTCACTTCCCCTGTGGGGGACACCATGAGCTTGCCGAAATCCTGCGGAATTTGGATGCCTTGCCCCACAATGTCACCTTCTTGGGTCACTAAAATGCGGTCTCGATTCAGTCGAAAGCGACCATCTTTGGTGTAGGCTTGTGAGCCGTCGGAGCGTGTCACCATAAAGTAGGCGTTAGGATTTTTTAAGGCGAGATCGAACTCATTTTGGGTGAGTTCTTGCATCCCAGCGGTGGTGTCAGTTTGAAGACTGCCTTTTAAGGCGTTGGGCCCGTCGAGATAAAGATCAAAGCGTTCCGCTTTATAGCCTGTGGTGGTGTAGTTTGCCATGTTTTTGACAACGCTATTGAGGGCATTATAATGCACCAACCCGTTGTTAGCCGCCGATTGAATCATGCCGATGAGCATACGCAAAACCTCCTATGCTTCTAGGAAACCGTAGGAAGTATCGGTATAAAATGAGTTTTATCTAAAAGGCTCGTTTAAACAGATTAGGTAAAATAAGGAAGTGTAATTTAGAATCATTTATTTAGTTCACAACGTTTTTCTTCGCTTTAGAAGACTTTCGTAACAATTTTTACGGTCTCAAAATAAACACTTGTACTTGCGTTGGGGTCGTGCTAAAGTTCTAGGGTATGTATAAGGTTATGATAAACAACGTGTTTGCACGCAGTTTACAGGCTCGTACTGGAATTGAGATTTCCCTTTTACTGTTTGGGGATGAAGCAAGCCTCCTAGAAACGTGTAATCTTATTTGTTTAAATGTGTAAGTCTACCTTTAATTTAACCCATTAAAGTGTGTTTTCAATACATTTAATCTATATCCCATTTATTTAAACTTAAAGGTTAAAGGATTAAAACATATGGCTGCAAATACAGCTTCCTTACAACAGAATCAAGCTGGCGAAGAAGGCAGTGAGTTTCAAGAACGCGTGATTCAAATTCGCCGTGTGACGAAAGTCGTCAAGGGTGGTAAAAAAATGAGCTTCCGTGCGGTTGTCATCGTCGGTGACAAAAACGGACGCGTGGGCATTGGTATTGGCAAATCAGGCGAAGTTATTGGTGCCATCCAAAAAGGTGTGGCTCAAGGCAAGCGTAGCATGATTGAAGTGTCTCGTTTTCGCACGACGGTGCCTCACCCTGTTAAAGGGCGTGCAGGTAGTTCGTCTGTGTTTATTCGTCCTGCTTCTGAAGGGACGGGTGTTATTGCTGGTGGTGCCGCTCGTGCTGTGCTTGAACTAGCAGGTATTGAAGATGTGTTGTCCAAATCATTGGGTTCCAACTCGCCTTTAAACGTGGCTCGTGCCACCATCGAAGGCTTGCAACAACTTCGTACTTTCCGTGAAATCGCTGAATCTCGTGATATTAGCGTTAAAGAATTGCTTAACCTCTAAGCTGTTTTTTAAACAAAGAAGCTTACTTCTTTACTCATTATCTTTATATAATATGGAGTTCACTATGAACGCACAACCCAAAAAAATTCGTGTCACGCTTAAGCGTAGCGTGATTGGGCGTCCTGATGCACAACGCAAAGTTGTTTCCGCACTTGGTTTAAGAAAAACAAACCACAGTGTTGAACACTTGGACACCCCTGTTATTCGAGGCATGGTCGGTGCCATTAGTCACTTAATTAGTGTTGAGGAGATCTAAACCATGACCGTTCTAACTCTCACCGATATTCAACCCAATAAAGGGGCTAACCGCAAGCGTTTACGTGTTGGTCGTGGTTTGGCTAGTGGAGCGGGTAAAACCTCTAACCGTGGTAACAACGGCCAAGGTCAACGCTCAGGCAATTCAGCGAAGCGTGGTTTTGAAGGTGGTCAAATGCCTTTGTACCGTCGTATTCCTAAGTTCCGTACCTTCCCTCGCCCCAATGTTCGTCAGTGGTTGGAAATCAACGTCGGCGATTTACACAATTTCGTCGCCGAAGGTCAAACCAGCATTACGTATAAGAGCTTGGTTGAAGCCAAAAAATGGCCTACGGGTTGTGACGGCGTTCGTTTACTCGGTAATGGCGAGCCTAAAGCGGCCTATACTGTGCAAGCACACTATGCGACACCTGGTGCTTTAGAGAAGCTTAAAGCGGCTAAGTGCAAAGTGGAAATCATCACGACGTCTGTTCGTGAAGCCCTTGTCTAAGAGAATGCGCTCTTAAAATAAAAAAACGAGACCTTTATTATATAGAGAGTCTCGTTTTTTGTTTTATCTATGCTTTTAGTGTATAATAGAATTATGCTATAGTGTTCGATAGATGAAACAGGCTATGAGGCTATTCTAGGAGCCTAGATTTTTTTGTGCGGGCGTGTACATAAACGTACATAACCAAGCAAAAAAATCGTAGCGACAACGAAGAGACCATAGAACGTTTTATCTATCGAACACTATGTATTTGTGGCATCCTGTTTTGAAAAGAGTACCGCTTGTGTCCGACGTCAACGCCCCCACTGATTTACCCCTTGAAAAAAAACACTTTAAGCTCCCCAAATGGAGCGAGCTAGCTTATGCGATTAAAGCTTCAGGCATGAAAGAACGCCTGTGGTTTACCTTCTTCGCTTTGGCAATTTATCGCTTTGCGGTGCAGATTCCTGTTTGGGGCGTCAACGCTGAAGCTCTTAAAGCCTTAGGTGCTAACAACCCGATTTTAGCTATGGTTGACATGTTTTCTGGCGGAGCCTTAGCGTCTTTGTCGGTCATGGCTCTCGGTATCGGTCCTTATATTACAGCTTCGATCGTCATGCAGTTGTTAACGGCTGTTATCCCCAAGTTGGAAGAATTGCAAAAAGACGGGGGAGAAGCAGGTCGCAGGCAGATTTCCCAAATCACCCGATACGCTTCTGTGGGCATTGCCTTATTACAATCTTTTGTTGTGGTGCGTTTATTTACGAGCAATGCAGGCATCCTCATGCCAGGGGTGGATCCTGCGTGGTTTTTCCCTGCGGCGTTAACGGCGTTGACGGCAGGTTCCTTGTTTAGCGTGTGGTTGAGTGAACTCATCACCGAACGTGGCGTCGGCAACGGCAGTTCAATTTTGATTTTTGTGGGGATTATCTCCGCCTTACCTTTCTATATCTCACAAACAGGTGCCTTGGTTCAAGCCGATCCGTCTCGCTGGGTGGGACTAGGCATTTTGCTTGCGATTTACGCACTCACCATTACCTTGATTGTGTTGTTGCAAGAGTCCTTCTATAAGGTCTACATTGTGCAAGCCCGTCGTCAAGTGGGGCGCAAAATCTACGGAGGCGGTGATTCCTTCATCCCCTTTAAGCTTAACCCCGCAGGTGTGATGCCCTTGATTTTCACCTTTATTCTATTGAGTTTTCCTAGTGTGATTGTGGATTTTGTCATGCAAACCAAACCCACAGGGATTTTGTTTGAAGCCCTACTTACCTACAAAAAATGGATGGTGCCGAGTAGCCCCATCTACATTGCCGTAGAATTTGGACTCATTCTCTTCTTTTCTTACTTTTATGTCACGCTGGTGCCTAGTTTGCAACCCAAGCAAATTGCGGAAAACTTGCGTAAACACGGCAACGCCATTTCAGGCGTTAAGCCCGGTGGCCCTACAGGCGATTACTTGGAAGCCTTGATTTCAAAGCTCACCTTTATTGGGGCGTCTATGTTGGGTATTATCACCCTGATTGCCAGCTCTGCCACGTCGATGACAGGCATTAGCACCTTAGCAGGACTTGGCACCACCGCCTTAATTATTATGGTGGGTGTGGCGTTGGATACCGTCAACCAAATCCGTGTACAGTTATTGGCGAAACAATATGAAGGGTTTTTAAAATCATGAGCATGAATACCAAAGCAACCTTGTCCGATGTCTTATTTTTTCCCTTTATCGCCCCCCCCAACGGAGGAAAAGGGACGCAAACCAGTGTTCTTGCTAAACTTTACAGCATGCCTCGCATTGATATGGGGAGCATCTTGCGGACGATCGCCAAAGACGACACCCCTTTAGGTCGTAAAGTTCAAGAACGCCTCGCAGGTGGCTTATTGGTGGATATTGACACCGTCATTGATGCCTTAAAAGCAGGGATTGAAAAACAATTGCCTACCTCTCATGAAGCAGGGACGCCTGTTTCCTTTATTTTAGATGGGTTCCCTCGTAATGCGGAACAAACCGATGCCTTACTGGCGATGTGCCAAGACACAGGTGCCAAAATCGGTGCGGCTATTTACTTGGATGTGCCTTATTCAGAGATTGAAGAGCGTGCGGTGAACCGTCGTATTTGTGCGGATTGCGGTGCTATTTACAACCTTAAAAGTAAAGCTCCTAAACAAGAAGGCGTTTGCGATGCTTGTGGTGGCACACATTTGGAGCATCGTGTGGATGATCAGCCTGAAAAAGTGAAGATTCGCTTAGAAGGCTTTGATGCGGATACCTTGCCTATTTTAAATGCCTTTGAAGCACATGGCTTATTGAAGCGTTTAAACGGCAATCAACCTGTGGATGCGGTGACTGAAGAGTTGAAAGCACTCATGCAAACCTTGCTCCCCAACACGGCGGTTAACGCTTAATACATTTACATTATTGATGAAAGGATTCCTTCATGGGTATTCATTTAACAGGTGCCAATAAAATCGGTAAAAAGTCTCGACATGATTTGAAACTAATGCGTAAGGCGGGTCAAATCGTGGCACGAGTCCACTTATTGGTGCGTGAAATGGCTAAAGAAGGCGTCAATACGCTTGCCATTGATGAAGCCGCCGAAGCCTTAATCCGTGGAGAAGGGGCTTTGCCTACGTTTAAGGGCTATCATGGCTTTCCGTTTACGATTTGCTCTTCCGTTAATGAAGAAGTCGTTCACGGCTTTCCCACCAAAGAACGCATCTTACAAGAAGGTGACATTATTTCGGTAGATGTGGGGGCGACCTATCAGGGCTTAATCGCCGATGCCGCCTTGACGGTTGCCGTCGGTGAAGTCGACGAAAAAAAGAAACGCATTATGCAATGCACCGAAGAAGCCTTGATGAACGCCATCGCTAAAGCCATTGCGGGTAATCATTTGCAGGATATTTCCGCTGCGGTGGAACGTACCAATGACGCCTATGGCTTTGGCTTGGTGCGCGAATACGGCGGGCATAGCGTGGGTCACAAGCTCCATGAAGAGCCGTTCATTCACAATTATGATACAGGTCAACCGGGCCCTTTGCTTGAAGTGGGCAATTGTTTGGCGATCGAACCGATGTTCACAGGTGGATTGGCAAAAGTCAAAACCCTTGAAGATGGCTGGACGGTCGTCACCGTTGATGGCGAGCCTGCCGCTCATTATGAGCATACCATCACGATTACCGAAAATGGGCCTGAAATTTTGACACGTTTGACCGAAGGCTAGAACTTAAAATAAATCTCTATAAAAGGCGTCCAACGATTAATAGATGCCTATATTTTCGACACACGAAACTCGATTTCTGACACACAAAACCCCTGTTTCTGACACACGAAACTCGATTTCTGACACACGAAACCCCTGTTTTCGACACATGAAACTCGATTTCTGACACACGAAACCCCTGTTTTCGACACATGAAACTCGATTTCTGACACACAAAACCCCTGTTTTCGACACACTGATTTCTAGGAAAAGCACAAAATGCTCTTCAACAGTGGATTTTTAGCCCTGAAAATTCTCAAAGAACGACGCTTCTTTAGAATGACATATTGCGAAGGCTTTTCCTAGTGCAGAAAAACCACTATATTATTCACAAAGTAGAATAGCGTATTGATTAAACAAGACACGAACATTCAGAAATTGCTCTTTAATCGCTCTGGATTAAGTGGACGCCTTTTTTTTTTGAATCCGCTGTGAAGAGACCTGCTGATCTAAGGCATGAATTTGCAAAATAAAGGGGTTTAAGGCTTGAAATGTAAACACCAATTCATCCACCACGCTTGGGTCTAACAAGGTCGATGTATCGCCAAGCTTGTGGTAATCCGCTTTACTCGTAATGTCTCCGTTTGCAATTTTACGCAAAATGCGACGCATAATCTTCCCTGAACGAGTCTTCGGCAATTGAGGCGTAATCTGTACTTGTTCTAAATGAGCAATGGCTCCAATCGATTGGCGTAACAAAGCGTTCAGTTCCGTTTTAAAACTGCTGTATGTGATTGACTCATCCGTCTTTAAAATCACAAAGGCATAAATGCCCTGCCCTTTTAGCTCATGATCGACCGCTACCACCGCCGATTCCACGACAGCAGGATGTTCATTCAACGTGGACTCAATTTCAGCCGTGCCAAGACGGTGTCCTGACACATTGATGACATCATCCATGCGTCCCTCGATCCAAAAATCGCCGTCTTCATCTTGATGGGCTAAATCGCCTGTAAAGTAGTAGTTTGGGAAACTTGAAAAGTACGTGGCTTCAAAGCGAGCGTGATCGCCCCAAATCGTACGAGCTTGACCTGGCCAAGACTGTTTGATACACAAGGCTCCTGAAGAACGTTTACCAGCTTCATGCGAAAGAAGCTCGCCTTGCGGACTCAATAAAGCGGGTTCAACCCCGAAATAAGGCTGTAACGCAGCCCCAGGTTTTAGAGCGTTGACTCCCACCAGAGGCGTCAATAAATGACCCCCTGTTTCCGTCTGCCAATAGGTATCCACAATGGCACACTGGGCTTTGCCTACCGTGTGATAATACCATTCCCACGCTTCAGTATTGATCGGTTCACCTACTGAACCCAAAATTCGCAAAGTACTTAAATCTCGTGCTTCAACAGGGTCATTGCCAAACTTCATTAAGGTACGTAATGCTGTAGGTGCCGTATAGAAAAGATTCACCTTGTATTTCTCTATTATTTGCCAAAAGCGATCGACATCAGGAAACGTAGGGACACCCTCAAATAAAAGCGTCGTAGCTCCTGCTGCCAAAGGACCGTACACCATGTAACTATGCCCTGTAACCCAACCAATATCAGCGGTACACCAAAAAACTTCGCCTGCTTTATAGTCAAAGACGTTTTCAAAGGTCTGTTGAGCGTACAATAAATAACCTGCCGAACTATGCTGCAAGCCCTTGGGTTTACCTGTTGAACCTGATGTATACAACACAAATAAGGGATGCTCAGCCTCAACAGAAACAGGGGGGCAATCGGCATCGACGGCTTCCGCCAGTTCATGCCACCAAATATCTCGAGGGGCTTGCCACGACAAGGGCGG
>JBEISK010000024.1:0-28591 GCA_040375445.1 Gammaproteobacteria bacterium
CCTCCCCTTCGTCCCCCCTTGAAAATCCCCCCTGAAACCCCACCTCGTCGCATCATTCTCGTTGCACGACGTCCGCAAAATGTCTCGGAAGCCTCGCATTTAGTGCTTGGACGTCTGCTTAAGTAAGAAGTCCATTTCTTAGAAAAACCTTTAGAAAAAAGAGAGTTTTTTATGCCTCAAGCCCGTTTAAACTCACCTTTTACACTTAGTCTGCTCACCTTATTGGCTGTGGCCATTGTGGTGTGGGTTACCATTCCTGCATCGAAGCAGTGGAAAAATCCAACCGTAAACGCCCCTCGACCCGCTAGCCAAGAAATTATGGTGGATTTAGAAACCGTAAGCCCCCTTTTAAAACCTGTCTTGACCCAATGGCAAGGCTATTTAACCGCCATTCTAGCAGGTGATGAAACCCTCACCTACGCCAAAGGCATCGAATTGGCGTTAAGCACTGTGGGCGAAAATACGTGGTTCATTAAAAGTGACGCAGGCATTTATGAAGATGCGTCTCAAAAACAGCTCCTTATGAAGGATGTTAAAGGTCGCTTAATCAGCAAAACGGGTGGGGCTTCTAAAAATGTGTTGAGCCTTGAATCCGCTTTTGCCGAATATAACGCCACAACCGAAGTCTTGGTCCTAAAAGGACGCTCCAAAGTCACGGTGTATCCTTAGGGAGGGAATCTTATGTCGCATCAAGGATTTTGCAAGCGAATCATCCCCTGTTTGGATGTTGATTCTAACGGACGCACCGTCAAAGGCGTGAAGTTTCGAGGCTTGCGAGACATTGGGGATCCTGTCGAAATGGCGATCGCTTATGAAGCCCAAGGGGCAGACGAGCTGGTTTTCCTCGATATTTCAGCCAGTCACGAAGGGCGTAAAACGCTGGTAGACCTAGTGAAACGCATTTCCCACGACCTGCGTATTCCCTTTACCGTCGGCGGAGGCATCTCGTCGCTGGAGCAGGTCTTGGCTCTACTCGAAGCAGGTGCCGACAAGGTATCTATCAACAGTTCAGCGGTCAGAAATCCCCAGTTGATTGCGGACATTTCCAGCCATTGTGGGCGTCAATGCTGCGTTTTAGCCATTGACGCCAAGCGAGCCGATCACCTCGTAGACGGCCGTGCCAGTTGGGATGTCCTCGTTAAAGGGGGACGTGAAAAAACAGGCTTAGACGCCTTAAATTGGGCGAAACACGCTGAATCACTGGGTGCAGGCGAGATTTTGCTCACCTCATTCGATCGTGACGGCACGGGTGACGGTTTTGACAACGCCCTCAACCGCCAGCTCGCTGATGCCCTGCCTGTGCCGATTATCGCCAGTGGTGGGGCTTCTGGCCCAGAGAGTTTCAGGCAAGCCTTTCAAGACGGTCATGCCGATGCAGCCTTGGCGGCGACGATTTTCCACGACGGGCATTGGCATATTCAAGATTTGAAACAGGCTTTGTTAAAAGAAGGCATCCCTTTAAGAGTTTGAAAAGCGTTAATTTCTGACACACAAAACTCGATTTTTGACACACGAAACCCTCATTTTTGACACACGAAAGTCGATTTTCGACACACGAAACCCTCATTTCTGACACACGAAACCCTCATTTCCGACACACGAAACCCTCATTGCCGACACACGAAAGTCCGATTTCTGTCCACGAAAGTCTTGTTCCCTCTCCTGATTTTAGGAGAGGGAAGAGAACGTCGTTTAGACGTTCGAGGGTGAGGTTAAACCCTAGACTTCGTTTGTGAGTTTAACCGCCCCCTAACCCGTTGAAAAAGTCCTAGACTTTTTCTCTTGGGAAAGAAAACCGTTGGTTTCCTCTCCCAACCTCTCCTTCCTAAAGGTGAAGATTCACTTCGTGAATGAGAAAGGTTTTTGCCCTCCTAAAATTAGGAGGGGGGACAGGACTATAACAGAGCTTCCTATTCTGTTTTCAAAGAGCCACTCTTTTTCAGTATGACATCTTTTCAAACCCTAGCCCAGTCGCTAAAATAGACTATTTTTAAGATTTGCTTTATAATAAAAACATTCAATATAAAGAGAGATTACCGCTGTGTCTACTGCTCTGTCTAGCCTTTTAAGTCCTGCTTACACGCCTGATCCCCTTGCTTCAGAAGCCTTCGCTTTGGCGAAATCTCACGCTAAGGCGTCGGGTCGTTCTGCTATTGAAAGCACTGCCGCTCATCAAGGCGAAACGTCAACGCAACGCCTAGATACCCATTTAGCAAGCGATTACGGGCTAGTCAACAAACAGCACGAGTGGAACATTTTAAGCAAAGCCTTGTATGCCGGGCAAAGCAGAACCTTCTTGCTTTTGGGGGATGAAGGACTGGGCAAGACGAGCTTCATCAATGCCTATTTTAAAACCCTTGCCGAAAATCGTGATACTGAAGGGGACTATGCCCCTCATCAAGCGATTAAAATACAGCTTAGCCACTTACCTAAACCTTTTTGGGCGACATGGCAATTGGATGCCATTCTCCAAGAAGCCCTTGTTTCTTGGGTAAAGGACACCCTTGCCTCCATTCAAAACAATGCCAATCAACGTTTGCAGGAAGTGGGCATACGCATTAACGATGAGCAATTCAAGCTAATGTTGACTCATTTTTCTAAGGAACCCAGTCGTACTGCACGTTACGAGCTGTGGCTCAATACCTTGAAGCACGCTTTGTCTAAAAAACAGAACCTTATTCAAAAATGGACGGCTCCTTCGCAACTGGTTTTAGAAGACGTGGCACGGATTTTGAACAATCCGTGGGCGGTGGTCGCATTTCAAACGAGCACATCTCTTGCGGACGATCCGAATGCCGATATTTCACAACGCTTTCTGGAACTGGCTCAGGGCGTTAAAGCCCATGTTTCCAGCGTACAAAGCCCCGCCAGCTTTAGTCTTTTAATTGATGAATGGGACGTCATTCGCCTGCAAAATGCCAGCAGACGGGACGCTAACAATCAAAGCCTTCTTCGTCTTATCAAGGCGATTCAAACGCAAAAACAAATCCCTCTATGCTTAACGCTCACAAGTCGAACGAATGCGTTGTCTCAACACTTGGGTGGCTTACTTTACGCATCCCTTCGAGACAAGCTCCTGCTTTCTACTTATGGCGAAGTAGAGCTTCAAGCCCTCGTGAAAACCTGCTCACTTTACCATGAAAAAATCGCATTTTCAGTACCTAAAGAGGCATTGCCTTTATTGAGTACCTTAAGTGAAGGGCAAGGCTATAAGGCACTGGCGGTTTACCAAGCATGGGTCAAAAAAGCGGAACAATCAGGCGAAATGCACCTTTCTTTAGAAAGCTTGAATGCCCTTGCAATTGAAAAAGCGGATGAGTTAGAAGCCTTACTATACGCCCGTTTACAGCTTGATGCCCTTAGTCACGGTGCGAGTTTCATCAATGCCCTTGAGCTGGTTGTGGCTCATTTGGATCATACCCCCTTTACGGTGGAAGCCTTTATTTCAGAACGGCTTAAAACCGCTTCCACAGACATTTTGGCAAGTCACCTAGGCTTAGCCTTACGTAAGTTGTATCTTTACGGCATCGTTCAAAAATTAGAAACGCCAAGTGCTTCAGCATCGCCTCTTTACAATGTGCCGTCTCGTTATGCGTTAGAAAGCGTTTACCGCTTCTTTGTCGCCAAAAATGTAGAAGCTCTTTTCCAAAAAACACAAGGACTACTTTCGCCTAGCCACGCACTAGAAAAAGAAGCGGAATCCAATGAAACGGATGAGAGTGAAGCGATGTTGTCTCGCACCGCCTTTTTAGAGCAGGGCGAAGCCTTGGTTCAGATTTTACCAAAAACCTTCAATGAAGGGGAACTTCCCCTTGAGAAACTGCAAAGTGTGTTGAGCTTTTTGAGTGGACTGCCTCGTGAAAATGCCCAGTACTTGCGAGAAAAAATTGCTCGCTTCTTAATTCAAGCGCTTGAACATCCTTTAGAAGCTCGTCGCTTAGAAGCCTTGTTATGTTTAGGCTACATTCCTTTGCTTGATGCGTTAGATGCCCTTGTGGATGCTGTAAATCATCCCAATAGTCTTGTGAAACAACAGGCCTTGCAATCCTTGCGTCAATGGATTAAAACGGCTAACGACGCCAAAATTCCTCTGAAAGATAAAATCTTACCTGTGGTAGAAACCCTCTTGGGACAGTTGAATCCCCGAAATGGCTTTCCTAGAAAAGACGATGTCTTAGTCCATAGCATGGTCTTTGACGTACTGAAGCAGTGGCATGTAGGGGAAGCTCGCACCGTGTTTAAAGGCGTGCATGCTTATGTGAAAGAACACCTCAATAACAACGATGACAGCTATTTAAGTGTCGGCTTCTTGGATTGTTTAGCCGTGCTATTAAAGCCGTTTGCTCCCACTGATATTGAGCATCGTATGCCGTGGGTGTTCACGTTGATTGAAAAATCCTTCTGTGTGCCTCAGTTACAGGCTTCAGGCTTTACATTGTTGCGTTTATTGCCCGCTCAAATGCCTCAGGTTCAAGCGATTCTTAAGCAGATTCTGCAAGAAGAAGCGTCCCCCACCTTGACGTTTGATGCCTTTGTCTACACGACTGAATTACTGGCTTTACCTGATTTTCAAACGGTATTTCCGTTATGGAAAGAAAGCTTACAAACGTATTTAGAACGACTTTATTTACCTAAGGCGTCTCATACGCAAGCGGCTTTTTTCACACCAGACGACGATCGTCAACAGCTGATTCAAGCGACGCTCCACTTGCTAAAAGTGGTGAAAAAATGGAATGGTCCTGAAAAAAGCCACCTTGCTAACGTTTTAGAAGAAGGTCTGACTTCTACAGAATGGCAGGGTCACTTGGATTTATTGTGGGTTTTATTAAGGTTGCAGCAGCAATTGGCAGGAGAAACTGCCTTGAAAGACAGTACGGCTCGTTATTTGGGTCAGTTAAAGGCAACGCCTACATCTCACTTGCTTAAGCAGCTATTGACAAACGTGTAAGTCCCCGCACAGTTTTTTATTGATAGATCTTTATGTGTATAGTATGATTCCATCATATTGAAATACAGCACTGTTTAACAATAAGGTTTTTTGAATGAATCCCCAAATGCTTTACCAGTTACTGACGGCTCAACTCGCTTCACAACCCAATTTGGCTGAAATTCAAACCCCCCGCTCCTTGCCCTGAATCATGGCCCTTATTTTTAAGCGAACTTGTGTTTGAACGCAAGCGTATGATGGGATTTTACGTCGCCGATGCACAAGAGAATCGTGTTTTTTGTCGCTGTTCTATGGTGGATGTCTATGAAAAAATTATTGCCTTAGATGAAGGGGCAATTATTCATTTAAGAGGAGCGTCCCCCGTCTACCTAAAAACCCTTAATGCCTATGGTTTGGATGTTGAGCAAGTGCTAAAGCTTAAAGAATATGATGATGAAGTCAATAATTTACAAAGGCAGCTGGCTAAGCGTGAAGCTCGTTTGCGTCAACAAATGGAAAAAGAAGGCATTTTTAAAGACGAAAGTTCTGCGGTTTAAACAATTTTCTCGTTCTTTTCTAACAAAGGTAAATCCCCCAAAGGTCACGGTTTATGAGCAGTTTTTCGTCATTATTTAAACGCTGGCGAAACAGTTTGAACTCATTTGCGGATGAGCCAGAATTGGGCATTGAGTTGAATCCCTTGGTGCAGATTTATTATTTTGGGAGCTTTAATCCTGTTCATGTCGGGCATTTAAAGGTGGCTCAAGAAGCGTTGGCAACGCTGGCGAGTCAAGGCTTTGAAGAAGTGGTCTTTGTGCCTTCGCCGAAGCCTCCGAATAAAATGCAAGCTCTATTGAATCGGCAGTATCCGATGATGCCTCTCAATATGCGTCTAAGGCTTCTGCAACACGCCATTGATGATGTGGGAGCAGGCAACACGTTGAAAGTCTTGGCACTTGAAAAAGAGCATGAGAACAGTCGAGAAGCCACCTATACGGCGGACACCTTAAAAGCCTATTTTGCTGATTTTCTGCGAGAGGCTCCTGAGCAAAAGCTGTTTTTGTTGATGGGTGAAGAAACGCTAGAAACCTTGCCAACATGGAAGGACGCCCCTTGGCTGATGGCACATGTGCATTGCGTGGTGATGCCTCGTCCGTCACATCAGTCCTTGTATAAAAGCATTAAACCGCAAGTCCTGTTGGAAGAACGCTATGGTTTAAGATTAACTCGCTTGAAGCCTGAAGCCACTTTCCCGATGAATGCCACGAGCCTGCGTTCTAATAAGTCCCAACACGACACATGGCTGACCCCAAGCGTGGCCCAACGTCTTTTTTAACAAATTCGTTACAAAAGCCTTCTGAAATCGTGGGTTTTCTGCACGATGTACCCCTAGAAAAGCCGATGAATCTTTGTTATGCTAAGAACATAAACCAAGCAACCCAAGCAAGCCCCTTTTAGTCTTCGACTGCCTCTCTTGCTCTTTTTTCTGCTTATTTTTGGACGTTTCATACGCAGTATATCTATATAATCGGAAAGGAATCCCCCCGATGACCGCTGACTTTGCCGTGCCTGATTTTTTACCAACGCCTCGTGCCTTTGGCTTAAGCCAAGATGAGGAAAAAACCTTTGTTGAAAGCGTTTTAGACGACGTCAAAACCCGACGTGAACTTAGACAAGAGAAAGAAGCCACGTGGAAAGCCTGCTGGAAGGCGTATCACAGTGAAATGACCACCACTCGCACTAAGCAACAGTCTGATCGCAACCAAGTCGCTCGTCCCATTATTTTTCAAGCCGTTGAAAACCTCCACAACACCGTGATGAGCCAACTCTTCCCCAAGTCAGGACGCTTCTTTCACGTGTTTGGGCAAGGGCAAGCCGATCAAGAAGACGCCACACGCCTAGAAACCCTGTTGCATCACAAGTTGGCGACGCAAGATTTCCAATCCGCTTTTGGACTCTTTTTGAAGCAATTGCTCGTGACAGGCAATAGCGTCATGATGATGCCCTGGCATTACGAACATGGCAAGCGATTACGTCAAGTCCCCCTAAAACGCTTGGGCTTGACGGTGGGTTACACGAGTGAAGTGCAGGATGTCCTGCTGGAGCAAGGGCCTCGCTTTGACGTGCTTAACATTCAAGATGTTTACATCGATGAGTCCCTCAAAGATTGGCGAGATGGTACGCTGATTCGCCGTATTTCCAAACGCATGAGCCAAGTCTTGCAAGAGCCTCGCTACTTAAACACCGATGCGGTTGTCGTTCAACTCAAAGACGTCACGAAAGACGATCCCAAGCTCAGCAAGCTCCCTTCAGCCGAACAACCCTTGACCCTGCTTGAAGTGTGGGGCGACCTGTGGATTCACGACACCTGCTATGAAAATTACGTGGCGGTGGTGGTGGAAGAAACAGGCACGCTGATTCGCTTTGAGCCTCACGGACTTGAAACAGGGCAGGCTCCTTTCGTGTTTGCGAGTTTGATTCCTGTGCCGCATGAAGGCTACGGCATCGGAGCGGTGGAAAAATCGCTGGGGCTTCAACATGCCATTAACACGCTGACCAATCAAAAGCTCGATATTCTAAACTTGTGCATCAATTCGCCGTTTACCTACTTGCTTAACGACGATGTGTTTGATCCGCTGTCGATGGAATATCGCCCCGGTGCCTTGATTGCGGTGAAAAACCACGATACCTTGCGTCCTTTGCCGTTGGTGGCTCAAAATATCAATCTGGCGTTTCAAGAAATTGAAGACCTCAAAATTGAAGTCATGGAAACCAGTGGTTCCCTGCGTTTGATGACAGGCGCCTTAGAAGGCAGCAATTCGACCCCTCGAACCGCCACCGAAGTGAATACCATCACTGAAAATGCCCACCGTAAATATGACGGCATGCTCATGCAACTAGAACAAGATTGCTTAGAGCCTATGTTGCAGTTGGTTTACGAGCTTTCTAAGCAGTTTTGGATCTACCCAGAAGAGCTGCGATTCATCGAGTCGGGCAGTCACACGGCACGGTATGAATCGGTGAGTCCTGATCTGTTTCAGCGGTCGTGTTGCGATATTCGAGTGCTGGGCAGTCGAGGGCAGTTGAAAGAAGAGCAAGAACTTGAAAGTATTTTGTTTTTTTTGAAAACGATGCAAGCCTTGCCTGAACTATTGCCTCGACTCAACATGGATGCCATCGTCAAGCGAATCATTCGCAATTTAGGCTTTAAGGACGAAGAGTTGTTGCGTCCTGCGGACGAGCCACCTGCTTTGTAGTTCCTGTTCCTTCTCCCTTAGGGAGAAGGCTAGGATGAGGGAAACAAGATGCCCATTTGAAGCTGGTGTTTCCCTCACCCCAACCCTCTCCCTAAGGGAGAGGGAGTAAAACCCATATGTCATTCCCCCAAAAGAAAAGGAGACCCCCATGACCCCCAACGATCCCACGCCTGTTGATGTTTCGATACCCACAAGCACGCCGAAGCCTGAAACGCCGAAGCCATCCCCCAAAGATGACCTCATTGCCTTTCAAAAAGACCCCGTCGCCTTCGTCCGAAATGAAATCGATCAAGCCATTAAAGCCCACCTGCTCGTGGCAAACGAAGGCGGTCAAGCCCAAGTCGCCATGCAAGCTTTCATCCAACAACACCCCGATGCACAACCTGTGATGAATTACATCCTTGATGAAGTGGCTCGCCTCATCGACAGTGACGACGACGGCGTGCTGGCTCCGTGGACGGATCTCTTCAACCAAGCCCTAGAAAACGTGGTCACCAAGTTTCACGGCAACTTGAAAAGTTCTACTCCCACAAAAGCCCCCAAAGAACCGATGAATCCTGTTTTGGAACAAGGCAAATTGCCCACCAAAAGCGTTTCGCCTCGTTCCTTTACACGAGATGAGATCGGGCGTATGTCCCCCCAAGAATACCTCGCCAATGAAGCGAGTATTCGCCTAGCCTTTAAGGAGGGTCGCATTAAGTAAGGAAAGTCCCTCTCCTCAAGGAGAGGTAATAAAATCATCAAACCAACAACCCAAAGGAGAAAACATCATGGCGTATGACAATTTTGTTCCCGAAATTTGGAGCCAAACCATCCTAAAAAGCTTCAATAAAAATAGCGTCATTGCAGGACTCGTCAATCGTGATTACGAAGGCGAAATTAAAAAATCGGGCGATGTCGTCCACATTCGTTCTTACGGCAGCGTCACCGTGCGTAACTATACACGAGACACTGCCATTACTTACGAAACCTTGACCGACCCCAAGCAAATGTTGACGATTAACCAACAACGTTACTTCGCCTTTCGTGTCGACGACCTAGACATGGCTCAAGCCGATATTCCTGTGATTGAAGGCTACACGCAACAAGCGGCGATCGCCGTGCGTGACATGGTCGATGCGTACTTGTACCAACATTACTTGGAAATTCCTGTGGCGAATATCATCGGTGGTGCCACTACCACCATTGCCATCACCAAGACGAACATCTACGACAACATCACCTTGATGGCAGAAGCTTTGGATGCTCAAAACATCCCACAAGAAGACCGTGTCTTGATTGTGAACCCTCGTTTTAAACGCCTCTTGCTTCAAAGTGATGCCTTTACGCGTGCCACAGGCATGGGCGATCAAGCCATCCAAAACGGCTTTTTGGGTAACGTCGCTGGATTCAAAATCTATGTGTCCACCAACGTACCAACCTTGTCAGGAGGCGTCATCCCCATTCTCGCCTTCCACAAGGATTTTATCACCCTTGCGTCGCAAGTGAGCAATGTGGAAAATGTTCGCCCCACCGATATGTTCGCCAATGCCGTACGTGGTTTGTATCTCTTTGGATCCAAAGCTGTGCGTCCTGAAGCAGGGTCGTGGTTGCGTTGCACGATGGCTTAGTCGATGTGGTGGATGTTGTGCTAGCTCCTATTAGAGCTGGTGCTTGGGATTCCTCGTTCCCTTCTTTAGCTGGTCGTCGTCAGAGACCTTTGCTCCGCCAAAGGTCTCCAAGCACCAGCGTTAAAAGGAGATAGAAACCCAAGCACCAGCTAAAGACAGAGCTAGCTAAAACAAGTAAGCAAAGGTCTCTGACAACGACCAGCTATAAAAGAGAAGTAGAAATCCAAAAAAGAAAGAAGAATTATGATGAACACCCCGAAAAATGCACTCACTCTTGTCAATGACGTCCTCACTCGATGCGGTCAAAAAGCCGTCACCACAATCGCCCTGCCCAATACCCCTGTCAAACAAACTGTAAGCTTCCTGAATCAAATTTATGAAGATATTCGCCTTAGTATTACCCTACCTACCGTTAAAGAGCAAATCGAAATTCCTTACGCTGTAGGCGTAAACAGCATCGATCTAAATGCGTACGACACCGCCCCAAGCCTAATCGCTTTGCAAACCGTGTGGGCGAAAAGTAGCACCGCCAATAATTGGACATCCCTGCGGTATGAGCCACAACGCCAACAATGGCTCGATTCTGAAACTGCGGACACCCCGTCGCAGTTCCATCTCACCCGAGATGCGATGATGCTCTACCCGAAGCCTACGAAAGCAGGCTCCGTTCGCTTGATGGTTGAACCTGCCATGACACGCCTTGAAGCCAATACAGATGTACCCAACCTGCCCAACGGAGCCGAGTATCTATTGGTCTTGGGAACGATGGCTCACTTGCAACAGTTTTTAGGCGAATTACAAGGAAGCTTGTTGAGTTTTCGCTTGTATGAAGAAGGGATGCTTCGTTTAAAGAAGACCTACCAGCCCTTGTTTAGTGCCTTACGCCTTAAAGGTCCAAACACAGGCTATCAAGGAATTTAAATACTCGCTCTATAGCTCCTGTTCCTCCTCCCTTAGGGAGGAGGCTAGGAGGAGGGACTCTCCAGCTATAACGTGGCATCCCGAATCCCTCACCCCAACCCTCTCCCTAAGGGAGAGGGAGCTAATCCAAAAGAAAGGAAAAATCATGGGAAGCAAACGCATCCACGTCCCGAGCCTCGACGGAGGCATGGACACCCAAGCAAGCCCCATCTTGCTGAAAAACAATCAACAACGCCTGCTTGAAAACCTGCACTGGCAACAAGCCACAGGCTGGTCAACCTTGAACATCGGTTATGAAGCCAAGAACAGCACACCCCTCAATAACGGAGCCGTTATTCAAAGCATCACCACCTTTCAAGATGTCTCAGGCTTGGATCAAACCCTCGTGCAGGCGGGCGACACGCTCTTTCATGTGAATCCGCTTATTGGGACGGTCACCAAAACGCTGGGAACGACGTACAATAGCCCCAACCGATACGTCACGTTTTTGGGCTGGTGCTTTATCCTCAATAGTTCCGCCACGCCGAAACGCTGGAATGGTGTGAGCAATAGCTTTGAAAACATGGTGGGCTGGCCCTATACCGCCCCTGGAGAAACCGTCGGCAACCCTAGCTTGGGATGCGTCTACGCCAATCGTTTGGTGCTTTCTGGCGATGCGACCCGCCCGAATACGATTTATCTTTCGGCTCTTGAAGATCCTGAAGACTTCACGCCTACGAACTTGGAAGATTCGGCAGGCGCCATTCAAATCAGTCCGGGTGATGGTCAACGCATTACAGGCTTGATTCCTCTTTATGTGCCGTATTCCAACGAACATGTTCTAATCGTCTTCAAAACCAAGAGCATCTATGCCTTACGAGGTTCTGATGCATCGAGCTTTCGGATTGAGCTGGTGTCGAACACGCTTGGCACGCAGTCGCCTCAAAGCCTTATGGCAGTGGGGCAGGATGTGTGGTTCTTGTCGAGTTCAGGCATCAACGCCTTAGGTCCGAATACACAGTTGGGGATTTTGGCGGTGGGGAGCCTGTCTTCTGAAATGCAGGGGCGGATTCCGTCGCTCAATCAAGCCCAGCTTGACAAAGCCTTTGCCTTGCATGATCCGATTCAAAAAGAGTTGTGGTGGTGCGTGCCGACAGGCAGTTACACGGTCTGTAATGAAGTTTGGGTTCAGAATTACAGCCAAAGCCCTCACAAGTGGAGCTTGCGTAAAGGGCTAAGCATGACCTGCGGGCATACCCTTCCCTTGGGGCAATTGCTCACAGGCGACACAATAGGACGCTGGCACCAGCAACGCAAAGGCAATAGCTATAACGGAGTAGATATTCCGTGGCGGTTGATTTCTTCCACCTATTCGCTGGGCGATTTCAACACGCAGTCACGACTCACCACCATCGACGTGTATTTGTCGAGAATCAGTTCCAACAATTTCAATGCTTACGGTTCATGGGAAATGGGCTATGAAGGCGGCGACACGCTAGACCCTTCCGTCACCCTAAGTGCAGGGGGCTTAGATATGTATGGCGTCGGGGTTTTTAATACGGCTCGTTTTGGTTCACAAGCCAAAGGCATTGCCCGCTTGTACCCTGACGGGAGCGGTCGCTTGTTTGAACTGACGTTAAGTGGGGTCATTCCCTCGCAACCCATTGCGATAACTGGGTATAGTTTAACTTACATTGAAGGAGGAGACAGTAATTTATGACCAACATTCAACGACTTAAAAGTAACACGATTCAAAACGGCTTGTTAATTAACGCCGATGATTTCAATGTGGAATTGGATCAACTGCTCAACAAGGCGAATGAACTCGACGATGCCGTGTATCAAAACAAGACCTTTACAGGCAACAAAACCTTTAACGGCACCACCGCCTTTCAGCAAGATGTGACCGTTAACGGTACACTAAACTTAAGTGGCAACCGTCAATTGATTCAATGGGCAGGCACGGAAACAGGGGCAACCAAACACATTTTTGAAGTCTCGCCGTCCTATGCTCCTACCCCGTTGCCTGATGGGTACACGGTGTCGTTCAAAATCAACGAAACGCCTGACGCTTGGCAACCCTTGAGCGTAAAAATCGGCACAAACACCGCTTTACCGCTCTTAAAAAAAGGCGGGCAACCTGTCGCTGGGCATACTGTAGTACATGGTGAAACGATTACCGTTCAAAAAATAGATGCCGCCTTTTATCAAATCGGTGGAGCCACCCTCCCCCTCGGATACGTCCACACGCCTGTGCCTCAATATGTTTCGGCTCGGACGATTAGCGTCAATGGGGATGCCGTGGCGCGTAGTACCAATACCCTGCGAGACCTTTCTGTTACAGGCAACAATACCGTAAGCTTGGATGTTTCTGGTGTGAATGGGCTTTCCCCAACCGCCACCTTGTCGCCGAATACATGGTATTATCTGTACATGATTGACAGCGGTACCAGCGTTTCAGGCGGCTACTTGTTGCATAATGCTCAAGGCGTGCAAACGTTTACGATTGCCACCGTGGTTCATCACGCTCGGCAATTGGCTTTGGCGATTAAAACCGATGCCAGCAGTAACATCTTGCCGTTTACCCTTACCCAGTGGACGGGGCGTTCTTCCACCTTACGCTATACCACGGATATGTTCATCAACGCCTTTGGATTAGCAGGTACTACGACGCTTGTCGGTCTTATTACGAGTGCAACTTTTCTGGCGACATCGTTGAGTGCCTTTGTGCCGCCGCTTGCAACAAATGCGATGCTTTGGGTCTATTCACGAGGGGCAGGTACATTTTATATTAGAACCACAGGCACAAGTCAAGAAACACGGCTTTACGCAGGAGGAGGCACGATTGTTTTCAGCCCTCAAATCAACACAAATACGTCTCAATCTGTCGATTTTAGGGTAGATGCCGCTGGTTCTGACGTCGCCGTTTCAGGCTTCATCTTCAACGTTTAAAGGTTTTATTCCCTCTCCTTGAGGAGAGGGCTAGGGAGAGGGGGGGATCTTGAAAACCCTTCTTTACATCTACTCCCCACCCCAACCCTCCCCTTAAAGGGGAGGGAGTAAAGCCACTTATAAAGAACACAAAGAAAGGATAATTAAACCATGACCCTTTTCGCCGTAACGGATTTACAAGCCAACACCTACAAGGCGTGGCGAATGATTGAAGAAGGCTGGGAACTAAACCCCAACGAAAGCATCGTCACCAGTTTGGATGGTTTGAACGAATGGCAGGCACCACCTCCGCCGAAATCGGTTCAAGCGATTTTGCTAGACATGCGTCAACTCTTTACAGGGCAAACTTTACCTGTGCAATACGAGTTTCGCCAAGTCGTTGCCGAAGTGCAGGCGGCGGCAGAAAGCGAAAATATTCCGTTGATGCGGTACATCATCGAGCAAATGGACTTCAGCCATGCTAAAACGATTACTTCCACGCAAGGCGAAACCTTTCGTACCTTGTTTTTAAATTGTTTTGCATAATCAATCTTTTTGATGTTTAAAGGGGACAGATCGCAATCTGTTCCCTTTTGGGTAGCATGCTTACGCTATTGAAAATGGGAACGGGTCTAACGCAATAAACGATCCATGGTTTCCAACGCTGTATGATGCGATGCCGTAAAATTGTAATCCAACTGCTCACACCAATAGCCTTGCAACAAGGCTTCGCTAAAAAGGGGAGGCTCCGCATTTTGACGATAGGTTTGATACATTGCGTGTGGATGGAGCAAATTAGCGTGTGTTTGCTGGATTAATGCCTTTCCCCACGCTTCAATATGAGCTTGATTGGCTTGCCAAAAGGGCTTTCTTGCACACCAGACGCCAAACAAAAACGGATGCCCCGTCAAGTCGTTCCATACTGAAGCCAAATCTAGTACTTCAAGCTCATTATACTGCCCTGCTTGGGTTTCGGCATGAAAACGCAGGGCGACATCCCCAATCAACAAGGCATTTTGAGCCGTATTTAGACAGTCTGATACGCTTTTTTGATGCGAATACGTTTCATATCTCAAGGTGCTGGCGTCATAACGATGCGTCAAAATATACCGTAATAAAGCTTCTGAACTGGCGGAAGAATCGGGGCATTGCACAGCATGAAGAAGGGGATCAAAGCTTTTTTGACGAATCCATAAGACGCTGTTCACGGGTCCAAACGAACTGATGCTTAAAAAAGGTAAGAGTTGCCAAGCATCTTGATGCTTTAAATACGCAGCGGTGGACACAAGCGAAATATCTAAGTTGCCCACAAGCAACGCATTATTTAAGAAAGAAGGCACCCCATAATGATGCTGAAAGCTAGCAGGCATAGATGTTTCAATGCCGTGACGCATGGGCAACGTATTGAGAAAGGACATCCACCCTACACGCCAATCGAGGGGGCTTTCATCATTGAAGCTTGAAAAAGAAGGTGTTTCAGGCTGAAGCAGGGGCTTTGTCACGCAGAAAAGGGCTTTCTTTTGGATTAAATTCGTGTGAGTAAAAACGTCCGAAGGCACAGAGAACCTTCAAGTCGAATGAAAATTCAAGGAGAAAATGGCTTTTCAGGCGTGTAGACTTACTACATAACGCTTGATTGCCTCAATCACTCACGCTTCGTGCACAGAAATGTTCGCCGAATGGGACTTTCTCTGTACCTTCGTTTCACTATCATACTAAAAAAATAGGGTAGGGGGCATTATTTATTTTTAAGAGTGGTCACCATAAATAGCTACATATGTAGTATTTTGTCAAAAAAGGGGTTGACCTCTTTGCTAGTCAATGTTATTGTATTTATTGAGAATGACTCTCAATAGAGTCTTTTGACTATAAATAATCCAAAAAATAACTTAAACGAAATGAAACCGTGCCGTGAAAGTGTCTTCTTTTTTAGAATCGTTTAGAACATTGCCCAAGGTGTTTTGGCTACTTTGCCTTACCACCACCTTGTTCTATTCGGCATCGCACCTTTTCACCACTATGTTGCCGATTCACCTGAATGGTATTCATGTCAGCCCTGCAGAATCAGGGAAGTTGTTGGCGTTGTTTTTGGTGGCGTCTGTGTTGGTGCGTCCTTGGGTGGGTAAGCTTTATGAAGAATGGCCGCCTCGTCGATTGTTTTTGGTTTCTATGGCATTTTTTGGGGCAGGCACGATTCTGATGTTACTGATGCCCAATACGCTATGGGTGTTATGGGTAGCTCGAGCCTTACAAGGCGTGGGTTTCTCATTTTTCAATAGCGTTTCTTACAGTTATTTAACCGAAACCGTGCCTGAGCAATCTCGAGCGAGAGGCATTGCGATGTTTTCAAACGCCATTAAGTTGGCGATGGCGTATGCCCCTGCCATTGGCTGGGTTATGGCAGAACGGGGCTGGTGTATTGAAGCGATGTTGTTGTCCCTAGCTATTTTATTGGGGTCCTTATTTGTGCTGTTACGTATGGGGCATTTAGAAACGCATCATTCCCAACAAAAGGCGTTACAAGAAACGCCCCGCAGGCCAGTTAGAGGGCGCTTATTTAACGTCAAAGGTGTGCCCCCTGGTTTATTGATTGCCAGTAATAGCTTTGTGTTTGGGGCCTTAATCCCGTTTATTCCCTTGATTGTGGCCAGTAAGGGGATTGAACATGTCGAAACCTTCCACATTTTCTATGCGTTTTCGTTGATTGCCAGCCGTTTCTTGGGCGGAGAATCCAGCGATAAATTCGGACGCCTGTATACGATTATTCCGGGTATGGCGTTGGTTGTGGTAAGTTTGATTGGTATTTTTTATTCGTTTGGAACAGTACCTTTGTTGATTTCTGCCGTGTTATATGGATTAGGGGCTGGGGTGGTTCAGCCTTCGATTGTGGCCATGGTGGCGGATCGTACCAAAGTTAGCGAGCGAGGTTCCGCCATGGCCACCTACACGATGCTGGCTGATTCAGGCCAAGGGCTTGGCATGATGGCAATGGGGTATTTCGGACAATACTTCAGTTATGACGCAGGTCTAGGTTCGTCAATTATTATTGCGTTAGCGGGGTTGATTTTTGCGGTGGTACTTTCAACACAGAAAAAAAACAAACGTTCTAACGTGAAGGCTAAACCCAATCACAGTAAAGTGGCTTAATTGGTCTAAACAACGGCATCCAAAAGTCCCCATAGGGTATTGGCAGGATTGCAGGATTGCTTTAAGTAGCGTTCCATTTTCGCCAGCGACTGTTGCCAACGCACATAGCGTTGGGTGTCGTCCTTATACGCCGAGGCCTGTAAGGCCTGTTGAAGCAGTCGGCATGCTTGCAGAGGCGTCAAGCCAACGTCTTTTAGCACGGCTTCCAATTCTTGGAACAAGGGTTGCACGTCAAGGGGGTTGAGGTTGTAAAAGGCGTTGTGTATCCACTGATTCAGCGCATCAGGTAAGACTGCCGTAGGTTTGGCGTCCCCGCTTAAACTGGGAACGTAAATCGTTTGGCATCGAGAAACAATCGTGGGGAGCAGACTCTCGGCATTACGGGTCAAGAAGAAATAATGCGTACGAGGGTGAGGTTCTTCTAAGCTTTTTAAGAAGCGATTGGCAGACGCCTCATTAAAAATGCCTTGTGTGAGGGGTTGCCATTGCAAGGTAAAAGCTTTATTTTTAGCGTCGTTTAACCAGTCATACGGTAAGGGATAAACACCTGCTGGGCTAGGTGTTTCAAGGCTTTCAGAGGCTTTGACTTTTTCAGCATCCGTAAAAATAATCACCCGATGTTCTTGAACGCCTGCTTGTAGGGCGAGAAAGTGGCTTTGTAAGTGCTTGACTTGCCCTGTGGATATTTTGGTTTTGCCTGCGGAAGCCCCGTCTTCATAGGTTAAGGGACTCATTATTTTGACAATGGGGTGTGAGCCTGTGGCGATCCACTTGCAGGAACGACAGCTTTCGCAAGGTTCTGGCGAACCTGTGTCGTCCGTGGTGGGGGATTCGCAATTGAGCAGCTGAGCCAGGTGCATGGCAATGTCATACTGGTATTGGGTGTCTTGCCCTGTGAGCAGGTAGGCGTGTCCAAAGACGCCTTGGGTGAAGGCTTCTTTAAAAAAGGTGAGGGTTTTTGAGGGGGCGAGTCGAGGCATGGGGAGAAAAATCCTTGTATTGTAAAGAAATGTTGCAATTTAGCACATCCTAAGGACGCTTTTATTATAGCACTAGCACAAAGTTTTCGTATTATTGTTTTTATATAAATATAAGATTAACATTCTCTCTCTCTCTCTCTCTCTCGGAATCCCCATTTTATTTTGACCCCATATGTTTAACCTATGTAACCCAAACCCACCTCTGACCCTTAGGAGTATTTTCTATGACTTTTCTCGTGCCTGCTACAACGGCTTCCAGTCTTTTAACGCAACAAGACCTTGCCGTAAATCAAAACTTTTTTGGCCCAAACTATATAGGCACTGGTGCCAGCGTAGATGCCAATGCCTTATCGCTTGCTTCTTTACGGAGCCCTTACCTTCAGCATAATTCCTTTCTAAATGCGAATACGTTGAATTCTTTTGGTGATTTGTCCACCTTTGGCGTAGGAACAGACTTCACCCAAGCGGCTTTATTGAGTCATTTTAATCAAAATAACCCTGCTTTACTCCAACAAGCCAAAAACGAAGTCCCCTTGGCACGTATTGGCTTGCAACAGTTTCGCCATCAACTGGCTTTTCAAGGTCAAAGCGAAGAGCGTCAATTAGCGTTTGCCGATCGACGAGACCTTCGTGATGTGGGTCTTCAAGAACGCCAGTTGAAACAATTTGACAAAAAAGAAGAACGTCATTTTTTAGGTACATTACTTAGCACGATTGTGCCTTCAGTGCTTGGTTTGATTTCAAACAACCAGCAAGGCACGAGAGAAGAACGCATGTTCAAGTACGCTCAAGCCAACAAGGGGGATGACGTGAAAGACGCAACCCATATCCAAGCGTTGAAGCGACGCATTGCTCAACTTGAACGTAAGTTGGGTCTTAAAGATAAAGACGACGACTGCGACGATACAAAGCTTAAGAAGAAGAAGAAGAAGACGAAGCATGGCGATGAAGGCTATAGTAGCTGGACTGTGCGAAAAAAAGACGTCGCCTAGTGCCAGTGCCAAACGTGAAAAGTGCTTAACACGCAGCGTCTACATTAAAAAAAGAAGCTCTGATCCCGCGGAGCTTCTTTTTTTTAAGTCTAAATAGTGAAGGATGATTACCGAAAAAAGAAGTACATTCCCACCGACTGAAGAATAAATAGTAAAGTCAACATTTTAAATAGAAAACCTTGTTGACGTACAATGCGGTACACCTGCCTTAAGGCTCCCTTGGTATTGCGTTCAATGGCTCGAGATTCTTCACAAAACCATTCGCCGTAAAGCATTTGTTCTTCTTGAACAAGGACTTCTAGCTCTGCATATACACCTTGGTAGGCATAGGTATGCAATGTATTTAAAGGTTCCAGTATCATTGAACTCATTTGATTTTCCTTCCCAATCCCTAAACACGACCCTAACTCATATATAAAGTGCGGAGTGATAAGGCAAAGGCCTGCCACTCTATAAGGCGATAAGATTTTAAAGATGAACGCATAAGATTGAATAATTTTGATGAATGGCCTATATCTGCATAAGAAATCAATAACCTATTCATTACAAGGTTTAGTATAGGGATTCAGGTCTGTTTTGACAATGCTTTTTTATAAATATTAATCTATGGATGAAGTGAATAGCGTCAAGGGTTGATCTATGGGTGTATGCGTCCATGCGAAAGTCTCGGGGAATGTTACAATTTCTTTACAATCAGTCCGTTTTTCTTTGTGATACATTTAAACTACATCTGTTTTATTGATTATGAGGATGCCCCCATGCCTAAAACCCTGTACCAAAAACTATGGGATGCCCACGTCGTTCACCAAGAAGACTCCAGCTCCCCTGCCCTGCTTTTTATTGACAGGCACCTCATCCACGAAGTGACCTCGCCCCAAGCCTTTACAGGCTTAACGGAGCGAGGCATCCCCTTACGACGCCCTGATCTCACGATCGCCACGGTGGATCACTCCATTCCCACCCTTGTCGGACGCTCCTTCCCACTGAAAGACGCCCAAGCCCAAGCCCAAATCGAAGCCTTAGAAGCGAACGTCAAAGCCCAAGGCATCCGCTATTATGGACCCGAAAGTGGGCATCAAGGGATTGTTCACGTCATCGGGCCAGAACTCGGCTTTACCTTACCTGGGCAAACCATTGTGTGCGGAGACAGCCATACCGCCACGCACGGCGCCTTTGGATCCCTCGCGTTTGGCATTGGCACCAGCGAAATTGAACATGTCTTTGCGACGCAATGCTTATTGCAGTATCCGTCTAAAACCATGGCGATTAACATCCATGGTGCCTTGCCTGAAGGCGTGACGGCGAAAGATTTAATTTTAGCGATTATCGCTAAGCTTGGCATGGATGCAGGTACAGGCTATGTGCTTGAGTTCCGTGGGCAAGCCATTCGTGACTTAAGCATGGAAGGCCGAATGACGGTGTGCAATATGGCCATTGAAGCAGGTGCCAGAGCAGGCATGATCGCTGCTGATGACACCACCTTTGCCTATTTAAAAGACAAACCCTTGGCTCCCAAGGGGAAGGCGTGGGAAGAAGCCGTCGCCTATTGGAAGACGCTTGCCAGTGATGAGGGCGCCACGTTTGATGCCGAAGTCGAACTCGATGCCACGACCCTTCAGCCTATGGTCACCTATGGCACCAATCCGGGATTGGCGTGTGGGATTAACGAAAACGTGCCGAGTCCTGATGCACCGCCGTCACATACGCAAGCGTCTGATCTCGCCGATGCCTTGGATTACATGGGGCTAACGGCGCATCAACCCATGAAGGGCTTACCGATTGATGTCGTGTTCATTGGCAGTTGCACGAATAGTCGCTTGGAAGATTTAGAAGCCGCCGCTCATGTGGCGAAGGGCCGTAAAGTTAGTCCAAACGTGCGAGCCTTAGTCGTGGCGGGTTCGCAAGTGGTGAAAGAAGAGGCCGAAGCCTTGGGCTTAGACGTCATTTTTAAAGACGCGGGCTTTGAATGGCGTGAACCGGGTTGTTCCATGTGCATTGCCATGAACGGCGATGCCATTGAAGTGGGGCAGTATTGTGCATCCACCAGTAACCGCAACTTTAAGGGACGCCAAGGAAAAGGCGGTCGTAGCGTGTTGGTGTCTCCCGCAATGGCGGCGGCGGCGGCGATTCACGGCAAGCTCGTTGATGTCAGAGAAATACAAAAGGAAGCCATTCATGCCTAAACCGATTACCCATATTTCCAGCCGATGCGTCCCCTTGAACAAGGACAACGTCGACACCGATCAAATCATCCCCGCGCGTTTTTTGAAAGTCACCAGCCGTAAAGGCTTGGGCGAACATGCTTTTTCAGACTTTCGCTACATGGAAGACGGCAGTCCTAATCTTGATTTTGTGCTTAATCAACCGCAGTTTGCTCACGCGCGTATTTTGGTGGCGGGGCATAACTTTGGCTGTGGATCCTCTCGTGAGCATGCCCCGTGGGCGTTGGTGGATTACGGTTTTGAAGCGATTATTGCGACTAGCTTTGCGGATATTTTCAAAAATAACGCCCTGAAAAACGGCTTATTGGTGATTGAATTGCCTGAAGCTGTGGTGAGCAGGTTGCGTCGTGATTGTGAGGCGAACCCTGCCTTGCGTGTGGACGTGGATGTTGAGGCTCAAACGGTGGCGATTGAAAATCAAACTGAGCAGTCCTTTGAAATTGGGGCGTTTTGGAAAAAATGCTTGACGCAAGGTTTGGATCAAGTGGGCTATACCTTGAGTTTTGCGGATCAAATCAAGGCCTTTGAAGCCCAGCGTACTGCCTTTGCGTAAAGGATATTATTCTGAAATAATTTTGCTTGTATTCAACCAACAGAGGTGTAAAATAAAAATGTCCCCCTTGTATGAAAGGACGCTTTATGATGAATGTTCAAGAACAAAAACCCAGTATCGCTTTTTACAGCACCAAACCCTATGATATTGAAGCCTTTAACGCCAACAACACCTTAGGATTCCACTTCAATTACTTGGATGCTCACCTGACGCTTAAAACCGTCAAACTCGCGGAAGGGCATCAGGCGGTTTGTGCCTTTGTCAACGACACCTTAGATGCTCAAGTGCTTCGCGACTTGAACGACTTAGGCGTAAAAACCATTGTGATGCGATGTGCAGGCTATAATAATGTGGATGTTTCTAAGGCCGTTGAACTTGGCATGCGTGTTTTACGAGTGCCTGCTTATTCGCCTTATGCGGTGGCGGAACATGCCTTGGCCTTGATTATGACGCTAAACCGCAAAACGTATAAAGCCTTTAACCGTGTGCGTGACGGTAACTTTTTGCTAGACGGGCTTGTGGGTTTTGATGTTCACGGTAAAACCGTGGGTGTGGTTGGCACAGGTAAAATCGGCGAGATTTTTGTGGGGATTATGAAGGGTATGGGGTGTCGGCTGTTGGCGTATGACCCTTACCCCAGCGAAGCCGTTAAAGCCATGGGAGCCACCTATGTAAGCTTGGATGAATTGCTGGCTCAAAGTGATATGATCAGCTTGCACTGCCCCTTGATGCCCGCTACGCATCACATGATTAACGACGCTTCGGTGGCTAAAATGAAAAAAGGCGTTATGCTGATTAACACCAGTCGGGGTGGCTTGATTGAAACGAAAGCCGTCATCGACGGCTTGAAATCGGGTCAGATTGGGGCTTTGGGCTTGGATGTTTATGAAGAAGAAGGCGACTTGTTCTTTGAAGATTTGTCCTGCGATGTGATTCAAGACGACGTTTTTAGTCGTTTGCTGACGTTTCCTAACGTCTTGATTACGGGGCATCAAGCCTTTTTAACGCAAGAAGCCTTACATAACATTGCAATGACGACACTTGCCAATCTGGCAGACGCCTTTGCTGGACGGGATTCCAAGAATGAAGTGAAATAATCCTAGCCTGTTGATTATTTGAAGACAGCCGTTCGTTCGCACTCCCTTGTTTAGGCTAAATTTACAGAATCTTTACATACACTTCAGAAATTGAGCTAGAATCCGAAAGAGTCTTAATTGCTCAAGGAATCTTTGTATGCTCAAAATGCTGTTAAAAAATCGACGTCATCCTGCTAATGTGTTTATTATATTGGTGGTAATTGTAATTTTTGGTTTTTTAATGGGCTTAAGCTATTCCATTGGTCAGTTAAAAATGATTAATTTAGAACAATCTTCAGTCCAAACGATTAAAACTAAACTGAAATCGATTAACGATTCTGGATTGAATGAAGTTATTGCGACGCAACTATTCCCAACCAGTAACCGCTATTCGTGGCAATTTAATAGTGTTGCCGACATCTCTACCGCTGATCCCGTCACGAAACCCAAACCGTTTTTAACCGATTCTGGTTACGTGTATGAAACAGATGCAACCGTAAAGAAATCCGTGGGGCGTTACCAATATATCATTTTGGGAGCAAACCCTTACTTTGATTATAATACAGCAACAGGAGCTTATACGCCGAGTGATGCAAAAATGAAGTCGGGGGAGCATCTTTACAATATTGACAATCCTATTTATGTGGCAGTGCGTAGTTTTGCTTGTTTTGATGATGTTACAGATACCCTTGTGTATGACGCCGTAAAACCACACACGGTAGCCCCCTATGCTAAGTGTGTAGCTGGTGGGCAAACCTTAGAAGAACGTAGCACCTTAACGCAGTTAGCGGTCACTAACCTAGTCACCCCTAAAGTGGATTTAAATACTAAAATTGAGATTGTTTCTAGTCAAACGATTGAAGCGAATAGTACCCTCACCCTTCCTTCTAAAATTTTAAATCGAAATAATACCTCTACCAACCAGTTTAACTTTGAAGATTGGTGGACGAATAGAACAGGGGGTATTCATTATAGTGCTCTCGGTAATGCGAAACCAGTAGGGATTCGTTATACAAAAATGGTAGGAGTCAACCCGACTAAATTTTACTTGCCTTTGACGGGTAACCCTTTTACCCTTCCGAGCGATGCCATCGTGCCTTCTTTAGAAATTTTGTTTCCCAGTGCCATTGATGAGCGTTCTTTATATGTAGTGAATCATGCTACCCTTGGGAATAAGTACGTACCTGTTTCTGTCGTCTCTATGGGTGTAGATTCAATCAATTTCCCTGGCAACAATCAGGAAGCATTTAGTGGCACGATTCTTAGCAAAGGCGGGTCATTCGGTGAGGGCTCTTTTTCTCAATCGATAAGCTTTCCAAGTATGAGCCTATTAAAGATCTCAGGGAACCCCTGTGATTCTGATCCAAATACGAATCACTCAAATCAGATTGTATTCAACAGTAAAGGGCAATTAAGAGACGCTGATGGTTTTAAGAACACAACGGCTTATACTTTTAACTATACTGATCCCACTTGTTAGGTTTGCATTATTTGGGGTATAGTGACAATATAATTCTTTGACATAATACTTGACTGAATGAAAGTTTACCGATGCGTCCTTCATGGCTGAACGTCCGTTTGCAAAATACGCCTGCTTTAGAAGCTCTTAAAGACACAGCAAAAACGCTTGAATTGGCAACCGTTTGCCAAGAAGCGAACTGCCCAAACCTCTTTGATTGCTGGAGTGAAGGCACCGCCACCTTCATGCTAATGGGAGATACCTGCACGCGTGGATGCCGTTTCTGCAACGTCAAAACAGGTAATCCTAACGGCTGGCTAGATGCCGAAGAACCTGAAAAGCTGGCTCGCACGGTGGCGAAAGCAGGCTGGAACTACGTCGTACTTACAGCTGTAGATAGAGATGATTTGCCTGATGGCGGAGCCTCTCACATGGCGAAATGTGTTCAAGCAATTTTAAAGGCGGTGCCTGAACTCAAGGTGGAAGTGCTTGCCCCTGATTTTAAAGGAGACAAGGTGGCTTTAACAACCTTGTTAGACAGTGGCTTGCATGTGTTTGCTCATAATGTTGAAACGGTGGAAAGGTTGCAAGCATCCGTGAGGGATCGTCGTGCGACCTATGAACAAAGTTTAAATGTGCTGGCATGGGCAAAAGAATCGCATCCGCAGGTGGTGACGAAAACATCGCTGATGTTGGGCTTGGGTGAGCGTTTCGATGAAATTAAGCAATGCTTAGCCGATTTGCGTCATCATCAAGTGGATGCCATCACCTTTGGGCAGTATCTTCAACCGTCCCCCAAGCATTTAAAGGTTAGTGAATGGGTGGAACCTGCCGTGTTTGATGAGTTGAAGCGTCTCGCTTTAGACGACTACGGTTTTGCCTATTGTGCATCGGGCCCTTTGGTGCGGAGTTCGTATAAGGCGGGGGAATACTTCATGTCTGCTCTTGTACAGGAACGCTTGGCAATGTTATAGTGTTTAAGTTCACAATATAAAAGTAAATATCTCATGCAAACACTTCACAAATCTCCATTTATCACCGATTTAGTCCCAAACGAATCCGTAACGCTTGAAAGTGTCGGACTAATTTCTGGTAAATGCGTTCAAGCCACGGTAACGCGTGGTGAAGACAATGCAGGGATCGTCTTTGTGTTGCCTGATGCCATTCGCATTCACGCCAAAGCCTTTTCGGTTGTGGACGCTCGTCGGGGCGTCACGCTGTGGGATCCCACAAGTAAGCTCACGCTTTCGATTGTGGAACATTTTTTAGCCGCCGTTGCGTTGGTGGGACTCCCTGATTTAGAGGTGCATTTGCACGCCCCTGAAGGGGGTGTGCCGTTGGAATTACCCTTGCTCGATGGTTCTTCGTTGCCTTGGTTTGAAGCCTTGGTGCAAACCTTTGGCTGGCAAGAACAAACGCTACTCTATCGGGTGGAGCGTCCGTTCTTTTTTAAAGTCAATGAAAAAATACATCTTTATGCCTTGCCTTCGGATGATTTAAGGCTGGGTTATGTGTTGGATTATTCACATCAAGATTTACGTCACCAATGGGCGTACTGGGATTTTAAAGATCGTAGTGAAGCCGAAGCCCTTGCCTTATTACAGGCTCGCACCTTTGGAGAAACCGCCGAACTACCTGCTTTGTTGGAGCAAGGGCTTGCCAAAGGCGTCAGTTTAAACAATACCTTAGGACTTAATGAAGACAATCAAACTTACACGGCTCCTTTGCGAATGAAATATGAGCCGCTGTTTCACAAAATGCTCGATTTATTGGGAGATTTCTACCTTTCAGAAATTCCATTGGCTCAAGTACAAGGGACGTTTATGGCATTTTATGCAGGGCATTCGTCTCACTTAGCCTTTGCCAATGCCTTGCAAGAAGAAGGCATCTTAGTTGCATTGTAACAAAATATAAAGTACCCTAGAGTAGACGACTCATTTTACCGATAACGAATACGGACGACATTGCCGTACACCAAAACGTGAAATGAGATTTAAGAGATGACTGCACACGCTAAATGCATGGCTTCTAAAGCTCGTAAGGCTCCAGTTCTTCAAGCAGGGGAAGTCATTATTGAGTTCACACGTTTTTTGTTTGCCAGTATTGTACTTGTTTATGTGGTGGTGTTGGTTTCGCCTCAAGGACTGCTAACGCCTAAAGGTTCTTGGATGAAGCCTCTTCAGTCCACGGAGTTGACGGATTCTTTGCTTTTAGAGTTGCGTCCTGTAATGAATATAAGCAATACCATTCAACATGAGAAACAAGAAGCGATGTCATCACACTTGATCACTTTATCACCTGATGCATCTGAATGGGCTTAAAATATTTCGGCGCCTGAAGGGGTACTAGGAACCGCGGTATTTTCTGAAGGACGATTAGGCTGATTGAGCCTACCTTCAGGTGTTTGTGCGACATAATAGTCCCAAATTCCTTTTGACAAACGTTGAATATAGTCTTTGGCTGCCCCATGATTATGCGGACGCTCCACCATCATAGACAAATAATAATAGCGTCCATCAGGCAAATACACCAACGCCGTTTCACCAAGACTTTTTCCAATGTCGCCAGTTTTATGGGCTACTAGAGTATCTGGAGGTAATAAGGCAGGAATTAGCCGACGGTTACGCGTGCCTTCTAATATCTCCATAGCCGTTGATTTTGTTTCCGTACTCAAAAGAGGCTGTTCTTTTAAATTGAAAAGTAAGGTCACCATATCGTAAACCGAAATGGTGTTATAGCCTTCTACATCAGGCAGAATATTTCGCAGTGCCGTGTGGTGTAAGCCCAAATCCTTCAATTCTTGTGTGACTTCGTTTTTACCACCTAGTAAACTGGTCATGAGTTCTGTTGCGGAATTGTCGCTATTTTGAATCATGGCTTCAGCGGTTTGAAAGGCGGTGTAAAACTTTTTCGCCCCTAAAAATTGCCAGTCTCCAGAACCCGACACCATGTGATGTTCATCAAAATAGGCAGGCGTTTCATTCGTCAAAGCACCACTATTGAGGTGCAAGGTATATAAATAGAGGAGAGGCAACTTAATCACACTCGCCGAAGGGACTTCTTCTTCCATACGCTTACCTGCAAACTGAAGGGTTTGCCCGTCTAAGATTAAGACATGGGGACGCAAGCTGGGTTCAATTTCAGCACTCAATCGATCCACTAAGGTTTGAAGGACTTCGTTTCGTTGAGTTTCTAATAAAGCAGGACGCATTAAAGGCGTCAACGGTGTTGGGCTATTCCATTTGATCTCGTGGGGAACCCCTGCTAGAGGCACGCCTCGATTAACAAGTACGCTGTCTTGAAGTGTTAATAGAGGTTCTAAAGGCTGTTCTTGTGTGGTATGTACGTTTGCTTTAGGGGCAATAAACTGTTGCTGAACGGCATGAATAAGCATGCCCCCAAGCATCCACATACCTATACTTAAACTAATTAAGAAAAGCGTTAGCATGCTTAAACGCTGAACCTGTTTTGTATTTTTGGCTTTGTGACGGGCTTGAAGCGGACTTAAGCGTTTTGAAGCGTTGTGCTTCGTGTGTGTAAAGGGATTTTCGCCATGTAAAAAATTGCGTGAATTTTTTGAAGGGCTTGATTTTAAAGAGGCTGGAGGCACCGTGTAAAAGCGATTGGCATCAGACGCATTCATTGCTTCAGAACGACGTTCGGTAAAAGGGCTATGGCGTGTAGGGCGTGATGCAGACATTCAGTTTCCTCAAGCAGAGATAAAATCATATTCATATAGTGTAGATTATAGTATAGAAGAATCCAACAAACTTGGAAAGCCCTATCTGAACATTGTCACAAATCTACACCATTCATATGACGCAGGTCTCTTGTCTTACGAGTTGCTTAAACTAGCCTAAATCACAAAGAATGGCAACTTGAGTAGCAATGGCTTCATGCGTACCAATGGGAGCAAGCCCTTCGCCTGTCTTGGCTTTGACGCTAATGCGTTCGACATCCATGCCTAGTAAATGAGCTAGGCTGGCTTGAATCGCATGGCGATACCCCAAGAGTTTGGGGGCTTCAAGTTGCACGATAGCATCCAAATTGACTACATAAAAATGCGGATGCTTTTCTTCAATCAGTAACAAAACCGCTGCCAACATATCTTTACTAGCAATATTCTTCCACTTGGGATCGTTGGGCGGGAAATGTTCGCCAATATCACCGAGGTGGCTCGCTCCTAAAAGGGCATCGATGAGGGCGTGTAATAGAGCGTCGCCGTCTGAATGGGCGTCGCATCCCCAAGGGCTTTCAACACGAAGTCCGCCTAAATACAGAGGCAATCCTTCTTTAAGGCGATGTACGTCGCTACCTAATCCAATGCGTAAGTTCGGTGTTTCCATTACTTGATTATAGCAGGGTTCTAACAAATTGTAAACATTCAGCAATTTAAAAGAGTGTTAACTTTTAATTAAATGCAAGTTTTCTCAATTCATCCATGCGGTGCTCGTTATTAAAACGATAAAACGCCAAAAGCTCCATCGTTAATTGAACCATTCGCTGACTTCTTGAAAAAGCAATCGTTTTTCTTGTC
>JBEISK010000052.1:0-10264 GCA_040375445.1 Gammaproteobacteria bacterium
ACCAGCCGACGTCCAAGCACTAAATCCGAGCGGGTGAGCGCACTGCGAATCCCCGAGCGATTTTGCGGACGTCCCAAAGAAATAAGTGGAGCAAGCGAAGAGGATGAGATGGGGGGTGGATTTTTAAGGAGGGGGGAAGAGAAGGAGAGCCGCAACAACTTCCTTCTCTTCCCCCCTCCTTAAACCGCCTTTAGAGGTGTCGGAGACCTTTGGCGGAGCAAAGGTCTCTGACGACCGACCAACTATAAAAGGAACTAAGCAAACCCAAACACCCGCTATAAAAGGAGATAGATAACCAAAAACCCTCACCCCATCCCTCTCCCAAAGGGAGAGGGAGTAAGAAAGAAACCAATCAACCCAAAAAAAGAAAGAGAGAACATCATCATGTCTACCCCCAATCAACCCGAAAATAACCCCTACATCCACCTCGCGAGCTTCTGCCGAAACGCCGTGTGGCAAGAAATGGATGCCATTAACGAAGCGCTGCCCCCTGAAGCCCAGTTTTTGGCCCGCCTGCAAAGCCCTACCGCGTGGGATGCCCGTCGTAAGGCCCTCATCGAAAAACGTGCCGTGCTTTACGAACGCCTCAAGCACGACGATGCCTTCGCTGAACTGCTCAAACACGACTGCCGAAACAACATCCTGCTGTGGTTTCGCTACTTTGCGTGGACGTTTGACCCTCGTCCCAATCCCTTTCAACAGAACGGAAGAAGCATCGGCAGGGTGCCGTTTGTACTGTACCCCTTTCAAATGGAAACGGTGCTACGCTTGAATGAAGCCATTGAAGCAGGCGAAGATTTACTGGTGGAAAAAAGCCGAGACATGGGGCTTTCATGGTTGCTTTGCTTGGTCTTTGAATATCGCTGGTTGTTTCATTCGGGGCAGCAATTCCTCATCGGCAGCCGTAATTTCGGGAGTGCCGACACCAAAGGCGATCTCGCCACGCTTATGGAAAAATGCCGTTTTAACCTGCGAGAACAGCCGGCTAATATGTTGCCTGCGGGCTTTGATTTTCGTAAGCACGATGTTTCGGGGCGTTTGATGAATCCGCAAAACGGCAATACGATTATTGCCGAAGCCGCCACAGAAAACTTCGCTCGTGGGGGGCGGTACACCGCCGTTCTGCTGGATGAATTCGCGTTTTGGGCGTGGGCCGATGGGGCTTACGCCGCCGCAGGTCAATCCAGCCTCTGTCGCTTGGTCGTGTCTACCCCCAACGGACGCAAAAACCGCTTTGCCTTGGAGCGTTTTTCAGAGCTGACGCCTGTTTTAACCCTGCACTGGAGCTTGCATCCTTTTAAGGACAAGGTCTGGTATGAAGAGCAGAAAAAGCGTTTGCTCAAGCACGAAGTCGCCCGAGAGTTGGATATCAGTTACGAATACAGTAATCGAGACCGTGTGTACGAAGAGTTTACGGCACAGCACATCGCTAAGGTGGTGTACAATCCTGATTTGGAAGTCTTGCGTTCGTGGGATTTTGGGTACCATACCCCTGCTGTTTTGGCGTTACAGCGGGATGAATGGGGGCGTGTGGTGGTGCTGAAAGAATGGGTCGGGCAACGGGTGGTGTTGAAGACCTTTGCTCAAGGCGTTATAAACGATTGCATGGCGTTGTTTGGCGAAAACGCTCGCTTTCGGGATGTGTGCGATCCAGCAGGGCATCAGCATAACGACAAATCGGAAGACACGAGTATTGAGGTGTTAAAGCGCTTGGGTATTGAACCTGTGGGTGTGCGATGTGGGGTGGTCGCCAGTATTGACAAGCTTCGGCACCTGATGATTGAAGAGCGTGACGTGCCAGTTTCCCTCACCCCAGCCCTCTCCCTAAGGGAGAGGGAGCAACAAGACCCTCACCCCAACCCTCTCCCAGAGGGAGAGGGGGTAAGACAGGGAGCCGTGCCTTTAGAACCCTCTCCCTTAGGGAGCACGCCTCGCCGATGGCGGGCTACGCAGGGTGAGGGACACGACCAGCTCCTGTGGGAGCAAGGCATCCCTCCACCTAGCCTCCTCCCTAAGGGAGGAGGAACAAATGCCAGTGAAGAAGCCGTCTTCATGCGTGAAGGCCAGCACATGGTCAAATCCCCCGCCTTTTTGGTGGATGCCGAAAAGTGCCCGACCTTGATCGACGCCTTGCAAGGGGGGTATCGGTACGTGTCGCCCGATTCAGAAGAGTTGGCGCAGGTGCATCCCTTTGAAGATGTGGCGGATGCCTTGCGTTACGCCGTGTGGGACCTTGCCACCCTGCTCATGGATTCGTCTGATTGGGCGCGGGAACTGCGGAAGAACAAGCATCAGCAGTGGCTCGCGTTGGAAAAGCTTCGCCAATACAACCAGCGTCGTGGGGCTTGGTATGGGTAGGCGGTTAAATTTCTTTGAGCCTGTAGCGCTTAAACACTTGAGACACGACTTGCCCTTGCGTCACCTGCAAACGGCTAGATTCCGCCTTAATGAAATTAACGACCTCTTCATCCACACGGAGCGTCAGGATTTTAGCCCCTGTTTTGGGCTTGCGTCCTGCTTTTTTCATGGGCTTAAACTTGCCCTGCAAAAAAGCCTCGTGAGAAGAGTCGAGCATCTCGTAAAACATTTCGTAAGCGTCTTCTCGTTTTTCTTCGACCCCTGCAATGTTAATACACAGGGCAGATGTGACGATAAACGCTTGGTCTTCTTCACTCCACTTGCAGGTGACACTGTTTTTGATGGCGTCTAAATCCATTAGGCTTTTCCTTCTTGTTTGAGTAACTGTAAAAATGTTTTGACGTAGTGAGGTTTGATGTGTCGTTTACTGCCTTTGCTGTGAAAGATGGCGAAATTGAAGATATTCACACCGTTTTCATCGGCGATGAAGTGATGACTTTTGCTTGGATGAATCGTCCAGCCGGCTTGTTTAACCAGTTTTTCAAATTGACTTAAATCCATGGGTTTATAATGGGACGGCATGAGAGTTCTTTCTTGGCACAGTTTATAATTATATATTAGCGTAATACAAAATAAATTACAAGTCCTTTAAGCAAAAAAACTGACGTTGGAAAAGTTGCGTCGCTACAACCAGCGTCGTGGGGCTTGGTATTGACACGGTGGATGTTTAAAGTATAGTTAAGGGGTACTCTTTTTTGTGGCACTCTTTTTAATACGATAAGGAAAAAACCATGCGTTTCGCTTCTCTCTCAACTCCGACTTACTCAACCCCTCGTATGGCAGGGCTTCAGGCTCAAGCTTCTACCGCAAACGTGGCTCAAGCCCAAAAAGCGGAGGCCTTTACGCCCAGTGGACGCATCCAACGGCAGGGGGTGACAACGAGAAAACATGTAGAGATGTTAATTGAGGCGATTGATGAGCATTTAAAAAATAGGTGGCTTGTGAGTCAGTTCGAATGGGACTTACCACGACATAAGGAAAACCTACGAATACAACGAGAGAGTCTACAAAATCAACTAAAACAACCTTCAAAGAAAGGGATCTCTCGTTTTGTCGAGTGGATTTCAGGAGGTAAAAAGTTCTCGTGTAAAAATGGTTACTTCGCAGGTCTTGACTTGCAGGGGCTTAACTTGGCAGGTATTGACTTGGGGGGATCTGACTTGCGGTGGGCTAAATTGCAGGGGGCTATTTTGGACTTGGCTGATTTGAGTTGGGCGGAGTTGTATTTTTCTAATTTCCAAGAGGCTTCTTTGAAGGGGGCTAACTTGCAGGAAGCTGACATGATGCAGACTACCTTAAAAGACGCTGACTTGGAGGGGGCTTTTGGTTATGTTTACGGTCTCACGCCTGAAAGGTTGCAGAATGCTAAAAATACTGGTTTATTAGGAGACTTTATGAAAGATCCCGGTGATAACAACTTCTGGTACCATTATTACGCACTAGAAAGAATACGAAAATGGCAAGCTCAAAAAATAAAGTAAATAAGGTAAAATTAAGCGAAACGACTCTTTATTAGCATTGAGAAAACCCCGACACACGCAACGTTGCTTTTATCGGTATTGACACGGTGGGTGTTTAAAGTATAGTTAGGATGTACTCTTTTTTGTGGCTCTCTTTTTAACGCGATAAGGAAAAAACCATGCGTTTAACCAGCCTTTCGACTCCGACTTATAACCCCTCTCCTGCGACGGCGTTTCAAGCGAAGGGCTTTCAAAACGTGGCTCAAGCCCAAAAAGCGGAGGCCTTTACGCCTAGTGGACGCATCCAACGGCAGGGGTTTGCAAACGCAGAACAAGTAGGGCTTGTAATTGCGGCGATTAATAAGCAGTTAAACATTTTAAACCCTGAAATTTTCTTCGGTAATCTTAGTTTTCTAGATTCAGAAAGACATAGAGCCTGGCTATTGGCCAGGCTCTATCCATGTTATCAGGCAGGACTACTAATAACAAAATTCGAGCTAGAACAACCCTCCCGGTATCCTGGATTTCTTGACTTGCAGGGTCTTGACTTGCAGGGGGCTGACTTGCAGGGTCTTCAATTGAAGGATGCTCAATTGCTGTGGACTCAGTTACGGCAGGCTAACTTGCGGGAGGCTGAATTGCCAGGGGCTGACTTGAGGTGGGCTATATTGTCGGATGCTGATTTGACGGGTGCTAAATTGCAGCGGGCTAAATTGTCTAATACTGACTTGACGAATGCTGACTTGACGGATACTGGCTTGCAGGGGGCTAACTTGCATGAGGCTAACTTGTCTAATACTGCCTTGAAGAATGCTGACTTAAGGGGTGCTTTTGGTGTACCTCTAGGTATCACTTCTGAACAGTTGGCGTCGGCTAGAAATACGACTTCCTTAAAAAAATGTCTAGGCTTGTCTAGACGAATTAATCGCTCTACAAGCCAGAGAAAAGAAGCCCTAGAACTTGAGCTTAAGAGCTTTATTGATGAGCAAGAGCAACTGCGAGAGCCTCCACAGAATTTTTTAAACGACCCTTTATTAGCGTTTAGAAACCCCCTGCACACGCAACGTTGCTTTTATCGGTATTGACACAGTGGGTGTTTAAAGTATAGTTAGGATGTACTCTTTTTTGTGGCTCTCTTTTAACGCGATAAGGAAAAAAATCATGCGTTTCGCTTCTCTCTCAACTCCGACTTACTCAACCCCTCGTATGGCAGGGCTTCAGGCTCAAGCTTCTACCGAAAACGTGGCTCCCCAAAAAGCGGAGGCCTTTACGCCTAGTGGACGCATCCAACGGCAGGGGAAGACAACGAGAAAACATGTAGAGATGTTAATTGCGGCGATTGATACGCATTTAAAGGAGGCTATTGATGCGAGTAAGATAACCATAAACTCAATAAGCCATCTCCACGAACTACGACAACAACGACAGAGTCTACAAGATCAACTAAAACAACCTTCAAAGAAAGGGATCTCTCGTCTTTTCGAGTGGATTTCAGGAGGTAAAAAGTTCTCGTGTGAAAATGGTTACTTCGCAGGTCTTGACTTGCGGGGGCTTGACTTTCGTGGGGCTGACTTTACAGATGCTAGCTTTGCAGGTGCCAATCTAGATGGAGCAAGTTTAAGACACACTAGGCTAAAAGGAACCCGTTTTAATTCCGCGTTTTTATGCCACACTTCATTTAAAGGCGCAAGAATAAGTCGACGAGGCTCTAATCCTACGATTTTTTATGGGGCGTATGACTTAGATAAAGCCCATGGATTACCTAAAGGTATTGATATATCATGTGAGTCATTAGAAGCAAGGTGGTAAAAAAAAGGAGAACCTCCTCTCGACATATGCCTAAAAATGGTGTACACTAGGGGCTGTGCTTACGTTGTGTGTGGAAGGAAATGCCCCCCATGTTTAACTGGATTGAATCCCACGGTAAAACGGCCTTGCTTACGGCGGTGCTGGCTTCTGTCATCATCGGTACCAGCATACTCGCTGGTGGGCTGGTGAAGTTCAAGGAACTTGAACAGTCTAAGCTTGCGGTAACAGGCTACGCCGAAACCCTCGTTAAATCAGACGTCGCCGAATGGACGCTTACCATTAGTGCCTTTAACAAGGTTAAAGCCAAGGCCTACAAAAAGCTCAACCAAGATTTAGGCACGCTGAAAAAAGTCCTGAATGCCAACGGCATTGAAGCGAAAGACATCAACGAAAATACCTTGTATGTCACCACCAATTACAAAAAAAACTACAATGGTTACGACACCGCAGACATTGACGGTTACACCCTAAGCAAGGCGCTTGTGGTGCGTACCGCTAAAATTGATGCGGTTGATTTGGTCGCCAAAAAGCTTGAAGGCTTGGTGGGCAATGGTTTAGGGGTGGATATTACGGCGCCACAGTATTTATACAGTAAGTTGGATGATTTGAAACTTAATCTCATCGCCCAAGCCACCAAAAATGCTAAGGATCGCGCCACCACCATGGCAAAAGTGACAGGCAATCAAGTGGGTAGCCTATTGACGGCGTCTAGCGGTGTGTTTCAGATTACCGCCCCCAACAGCACGGATGTCAGCGACTACGGTCAGTACGACACATCCACCCGAGAAAAGAAAGTCACCAGCGTGGTAAACGTGACTTTTTCCATTAAGTAGGCTTCTTTCTGAACCCTCTCCTAAAATCAGGAGGAGGAACAAGGCAATTTTTACTTTGAAGGGGATGCCAAGTTTCAAATGCTGTGCTAAACTGAAACTATTGTTATTTTCACCAAGGGGACTCGTTCAATGACGCCTGAAGAACTCGAAACGTTGCTTGAAGGTAAAGACATCCACCAAGTTATGGATGTCAAAACACTGGTTTTAGATTTGCTCAAGAAGCAACCCCCTGAAGACTTGGAATACAAGTTCCGGGAATTTTTGCCTGAACTAAGCGAAGAGTGTATTAAGGGCTATTTCTATATGAGTCGTGGGTAGTTACCGCTCATTTTCAAGAACCCGCTTCGTTTGTTTCAAGCGGATGCTTCCCCCTCTTATAAATAGCGATTGAGTTCCTGCAAAGCCTTTTTAAGGCGACGGCTTACTTGCATTTGGGAAACACCGTTGCGTTCCGCAATTTTTTGCTGGGGCATTTCTTCAAAAAAGCTCAAGGTCACGACATCCCGTAGTTCAGGGCTTAAACGTCCGATGGCTTTTTTCAGCATCAACTTATCTTCCGTTTCAGTCAGCCCGCCCGTGTCTTGCAATTCTGAAAAACTTTCAAAATAAAAAGGGGGCTCCTGTAGCGGGAAAAGGGCATCATTTAAGGTACCCGCGGATTGCAAAATTTCTTCATCGAACGCATACAAGCTGTCTTCAAATGAAAAGGCCGCCGAACGACGTTCTAGGTGACGCAATTCGTGTAAGGTGTTGGGTTCACATTGCAGGGCGTTCAATAGTTCAAGGTCGCTAGGTTCACGTCCGTTTTGGGCTTGAAAGTTTTTGCTGATATTCAGCATGCGGTAATGCAGTTCCTGTAAGGCACGAGGTGCCTTAAACAAAAGGGATTGTTCCCGTAAGTATCGGCGGATTTCGCCCGTGACGTAATAACTGGCATAACTTTTAAAAGAACTGCCTTTGCTGGGGTCGTAATGGGCCAGGGCTTTTAGTACACCAATTGCTCCCATTTGAAGCAAGTCTTCTTTCGGGTCACTATGGCGGCGTGCCATACTTTGCACAACGCTTTGCACATAAGGGGTCATGGCATCTAAAAAGTCAGATTTACACTGTTGTTGTTCTTGTAGAGAGTAAGTTTCAAGCGGTTGCGTCAGCCATTTTAGTTCAAGGGCTTCTAAGCGACGTTGATTTAACTTAGCCGAAGAGTTAGCCATAACAGGGAATTCCTTCATATATTTAAACGAATGAGAAGGTCGGGGTAAATTTAATATATAGTGTTTAAAATAATTAAGCAGGCAGTAGGCTATTCTAGGAGCCTAGACTCGCAGATGTGTGAAGTGTACAGAGACGTACATAAGCACATCGAGAATCGTAGCGACAACGAAGAGGCACTGTATGGTTGATTATTTAAAATACTATAGGATCTTGCGATGACTCTCCTTTCGAACTGCCTGCGTAAAAACTTTAAGCCTTGTTACAATTAAGGGATAAGCGGGTTTTTCTATTTTGGGGGCAGGGTCGTCTTTTTGTGCTGTTCTGTATTATAATGAAACGTATACGAAAAAAGGGAATCCCCATGATTAAAGAAGCTGATGTGTGGCAAGCCGCTCAACCCTTAATGCCCCCCCTCGCTCAAAACGACGACTGCTTCCATGAAGTCCTTAGCCCTAAACTCAAGCGTCTGTATAGCCTTGATACCTTTGTGGAAGGCACGCATTTTGATTTAAAATGGCAGTCGCTTCAAAGTATTGCGTGGCGATGCCTTGCGGCAAGCTTAAGTGATCTGGCCGCCTGTGGGGCCACACCGCTTAGTTATTTGATTGGGCTTACCCTGCCTGAAAATGTGACACAAAAAGAGGTGGATGCCTTTTACGAAGGGCTCCACGTGGCGACACAAGCCATGGCACCTGAACTCGCTTTATGGGGAGGCGATACGACGCGAGGCTCACAATGGGTGATTAGCCTAAGTGTCATCGGGCAAGTGGCGGCTGATGTGACACTTACACGAAGTCAAGCGCAGGTAGGCCATGTGATTTTAACCACGGGGCATTCAGGACTGGCTGGCTTGGGATGCCAATTGCTCAGTCTGGGTAAGGATATTGCATCCTTTCCAGAAGCCATTCAACACTTTAAACGGCCTACCGCTCAAATTCAGGCAGGGCAATGCTTGGCCAAACTCATTCCCCAAGCGTCTTTAATGGACACCAGCGACGGCTTGGCGGATGCCCTTATCAAGTGTGCCAAAGCCAGTGGCACGAACTTTGTCTTGGACGGCTCAAAGCTCGTTGTTTCTTCTGAATTACTCATGGCAGAAATCTATTTTGAAGAAGTCGATACATTAGACTTGCTCTTTTATGGCGGTGAAGATTTTCATCTCGTGGCAAGCGTCCCTCAAGCGGCTTGGCTGACCCATAAAAGTGCTTTAGAAGCGGTGGGCTTCTATGACATTGGCGTGGTGGAAGCTTGCGTCCCTCAAGCCCCTTATGCGTCCGTTCAGTGGCAAGATGGCTTTCGTCAAGGGCTCTTTGAAGAAAAAAGTTTCCAGCATTTTCAAGCGACAGAGACGCCCACATGAACCCCATTCCCTTGAAAACATGGGCGGTACTCACGGCGGGCGGGCATAGTCAGCGTTTTCAAGCAGACGCCGAAAGCCAAGGCATGACGCTTCCTGCCAACAAGCTCTTAAGCCTGTTGGACGCTCAGCCTGTACTGGCCCATAGTCTTCGGGCGTTGCTGGGGTCTATGCCCTTTGAAGGCATCGTCGTCACGGCTTCATCGTCTGCGATGCTTGACTTTCAAGTGATTCTTAAAGCGCTGCAAGCGGCGTTTCCGCATACGCCGTTGTTTCTTGTGGAAGGTGGGGGCAACAGGCGTGCGTCTGTTTACGCAGGACTCACTCATGTGAAGGCTTTAGCGGGTGATCCGCCTGATGTGGTGGTGATTCACGACGGGGCAAGGCCACTGCTTCCCCTAGATTTTTTACCCGTGGCGATGCAGCACATAGCGGCGTCGGCGGATAGAAACGGCATCATTGCGGGGCATCCAATGCGTGACACGATTAAACGGGCGAGTGTTAAGGACCACAGCGTTTTGATTGAAAGCACCGTCGCTCGCGATGCGCTATGGGCGGTGCAGACCCCGCAAGTCTTTCGCTGGCAAGCGTTGTGGGACGCTCATCAAGCCGTGCCGTTGGATGCAAGCATCACCGATGATGCTGAGCTTATTGAACGTCATTTGGGGATGAAGAGTGGCTTATGTTTGTTGCCCTGCAGTCAACGCAATCTAAAAATCACCACGCCTGAAGACCTTGCTCTCGCTCGATTTTGGTTGAATCGTTAGAGGTTGTTTTAGGTAGAAGTTTTGATACTATTACCATTTTTTGGGCTTTCTCGCTCCGTTTCTAGCTGGTGCTTGGGGGTCTTTGCTTTGTAGTTTTAGCTAGCTCCGTTTTTTGCTGGTGTTTGGTTTTCTCGCTTGTTTTTATAGCTGGTGACGTCAGAGACCTTTGCTCGCACAAAGGTTCTCCGACACCTCTAAATGCGCTTAAGGGAGGGAGGGTCTTGGTCGCCCCCCTCCCTTAAGAATCCCACCCCTCTCGCTTTCGCTCCGTTCCTGCCGTGCGCAAAATGTCTCGGAAGCCTCGCATTGAGTGCGCCGTCGGCAAACCTTTGTTTTGTCCCCCCTCCTAATTTTAGGAGGGGGTTAGGGGGCGGTTAAACTCACAAACAGCGTCTAGGGTTTAACCTC
>JBEISK010000042.1:0-14282 GCA_040375445.1 Gammaproteobacteria bacterium
ACTAACCCGACGCACTATGCGGTGGCGTTACGATATGACCCTGACATTGCGCCTGCTCCGCATGTGGTGGCCATTGGGGTGGATGCCTTTGCTCAAAAAATAAAGGCCAAAGCACAGTCTTTGGGCATTGAGCTGGTGGAAAATCGTCCACTGGCGAGAGCCTTATACGATCAAGTGGGTTACGGGGATATGATTCCGCCTGAACTTTTTTTGGCGGTGGCGGAAGTTTTGGCGGCGGTGTATGCCAAAAAAGGCAAACGCTAGAATTAAGACGGCTACTTACGCCCGAGCGGATTGCCCAAGCGGGCATTCACCGCTTCGAGCGTTTCACCGTCCGCTGTTTTCCATATTATCCAGCCGTTATTCGTAGGAGTCAGCACGAATGAAGAGTGAAACACAAGCAAGTAACAATATTAAAAACAGAAAGATGTATGATGATTTAAGAGATCTAGTCTCTGGGGTTCTATTTTTATGATAATCCCATATTTGGCGGATTGGGAAGAAAGTTAGAAAGGTTAGCAAAGGCAAAGTTACAGCGTCAGAATATTCAAGATAGTCCGTATCACTGACAATACTAAATGGCACAAGTATAAAAAAAATGAGCCAAGACAATGCAACTTGGTATGTAAGGAGAGTAGGTTTAACATCTTGAGTTTTAAGAATATGGTAGCACCATAATTCTTTGCATGAGGGTAAACCTAGACAACTAAAAATTAAATAAAGCATAGCTATACAAAAAATAAGAGGTACACTACCTCCAATTATAGCTAATAATTTACCCCAAAATCCTCCTACGAATAATGAAAATAATAAAAAGCAAGGGGAAATTATTAAGGCAGTAACAAAAATTACACCCTGGTGCTTATCCAAAAAGTTTCTCATCAATTATTTCCCCCTCAAAAATATTTTACGTTCACTGTTGAGTAATGCCTGCCTACCCTTCTAGCAGATACTTGAATGACACAGGCACCACGAGCTGGGTGAGTTGCTCCAAAGCATCGGCGTATTCGCGGATCTCATACTGAGCCCCTGCATGCGTCCGCAAGTGGATGAAATTGGTTAAGGCTTGCAAGCTAATCGTCCAGTAAAACTCCGTGTAAATGTTCAACGGCAACACCCCACGAGCCTGCTCTTTGGCTACACCTGCATCCACCAGCTCTTTATACAAGGCAAAGGTACCTTGAGCATGGTCGGTATACGCCTTCATCAGCACATCGTTTTGAATCAGTTCATCGGTAGACGCTTGCTTATTACTTTCAGACTGCGTACGGAAGCCCCCTTGTGGCGTGTAAAAATCAAAATCGCTGGCATCGACATAACGCAGGCTCACTTCATTCCATGCGTGATCCACCGTGTACGCCCCATGCCCTTCGGTATAAGCAATCCCGACCACATGCTTGTACCACTGGCGAGCCACAAACTCAGGCACCTTGCAATGAAATTGCAACTGCACATGACGAAACGGCGACCAATGCTGGTGTTTCGCCAAGTATTTAATGAGTTTTTCATCCGCTTCATCGAGTTCGGTTTTGCGTTTACCAAAGCTCACACGGGCGGAATTCACCACCGTTAAATCACTGCCCAAGGCGTCAATCAGTTCGACAAAGCCGTGATCCAAGACCTCAATTTTTTTCGATGCTTCTAAAGTGCTCATCATGGGTAAATCCTCTTCATATAAACAAGACTAATTTTATTGTAAAGGAAAGGTCAAAAAAGCACAAAATCTTGTTACAAAATGAGCGGTCACAAAACACTAAAATATCCCCTCTATTTGTGAGACAATGTGACACGGGCACTCAAACCCCGCCAAAGTAGATTCCATGACTCACCCCCCCCACACGCCTTAAAATGGCTTGATTCGCCTGATTTAAAACGTTTAAGCACACGCTTACGCATCGATATTTTGCAGATGATTTTCACCGCTCAGTCGGGGCATCCGGGGAGTTCGCTTTCTTGTGTCGATATTATCGCCGCGTTGTGGTTCGCTCGCATGGATCACACCCCCTTTGACAGCGATTGGGTCGATCGGGATCGTTTCATTCTTTCAAAAGGACACGCTGCCCCTGCCTTGTACGCCGTGCTGATGGAAGCGGGCTATATCGACAAAGTTGAACTCCCCACCTTACGAGCCATTAACAGCAAGTTGCAAGGGCATCCAGCGTCCAAATACCTCAAAAGTATTACAGATGCTTTTAAGTAAGACCTTTTCAATATCTCTACAAACGCATTTCAGCAAATTGATGCAAGGCGTAAAGTATACGAGACACTGCCTTTCCGTCCCCATAGGGATTTTGAGGCACATTTTCTTCTGAAGTATGACCTGCCAAAATAGCCGATGCGGCTTCAATCAACGCCGTTTTATTTGGGCCGATCAACTGCACCGTGCCTGCTTCCACCGCTTCAGGACGTTCTGTCTCATTCCGCAACACCAAAATCGGAATCCCCAAAGACGGGGCTTCTTCTTGCACACCGCCAGAATCGGTCAAAATCAACGACGCTTCTTGCATCAACAAGCAAAACGGCTCATACTCTTGAGGCTCTAGCAACTGAATACGAGGATGCCCCCCCAAGACCGCTTCCACACGAGGCTTCACATTCGGATTCGGATGCACAGGCAACGCCAAGACCACATCGTCAAAACGGTTCACGATTTCAAGTAAGGCGTCTAAAATAGCGTCCAACGGTTCGCCAAAGTTTTCTCGACGATGCACGGTGGCGAGTACCAAGCGTTGCCCTGCTTCAAGCGTGACAGGCGACGGTACTTGCTTGGCTTTTGCGGATGCCAAGGTTTCAAACAACGCGTCAATCACCGTATTGCCCGTGACATAAATGCCCGAGGCGTTTGCCCCCAAACGCAGAAGGTTTTCTTCAGATGTTGCGGTGGGTGCAAAGAAGAGATCCGCCACGGCATCGGTCAAGACCCGGTTGATTTCTTCGGGAAAGGGAAAATCCTTGTTGTACGTGCGTAAGCCTGCTTCCACATGCCCGACAGGAATGCGAGCATAATAGCAAGCAAGGCTTGTGGCAAAGGTCGTGGTGGTGTCTCCATGCACGAGGACAACATCAGGCTGATGTTCGGCGAGAACGTCTTTCATCGCCAGTAAAACCTTGCTGGTGATGTGAAACAAGTCTTGATTGGGTGCCATGATGTTGAGATCCACATCAGGCTGAATATCAAAGAGGCTCAAGACTTGATCGAGCATTTGGCGATGTTGTGCCGTGACACAGACCAAAGATTCTATCCACGAACACGCTTCTAAGCCGTTGACCACAGGAGCCATTTTAATCGCTTCAGGGCGAGTGCCAAAGACGCTCATCACCTTCAAGCGTCGAGGCAAAGGCGAAAGAACGTGGTCTTCTAAGCAGGGGGAAAAAGGCATAGGGGGGATCCCTTTCACTATCATCTTTTTATCAAAGTGTAACTAAAACAGGCTCCCCTGCCAAGTCTTCTGTCAAAATAGGCGTTCTTCGGTTTTGACATCGAAAAATTGAGCCTTTTCCCACGCAAAACCCACCGACAATGGCATTTGTGCCACCGAAGACGCAAAGGCGTCAAACGGAGCATGAGCCACCAGTGCCACCGTCGTTTCTGGTGTTGCCGACAAACGCAAGGTTTGATACGCCCCATGCAATTCCCGATGCTGTAAATACGCCATAAAGTCCAGGGTTTCTGCATGACGTTCAACGGTATTTTGCACTTGAACATGTTCAGGACGAATCCCCACAAGCACTTGAGCGGTTTCAGAGGCCTTGAAGAAAGGCGTCAAGGTTGCTTTAACTGTGTCAGGCATCGATAAATCTTCTGTAAACAGGTCACCATCTGGACTTTTTAAATAAAAAGCGTCACCTTTTTGCTGAAGCACTAAAATGTTCATTTGTGCCATAAACCTTGCTACAAAGACATTGGCAGGTTCTTGATACATCACCACAGGGCTGGCGTATTGAGCCACCTTACCTTGATTCATCACCACGATTTTGTCCGCCAAAGTCAAGGTTTCGGTGTGGTCATGGGTCACATAAATGGTGGTGGCACCTAGCTTTTGGTGTAAGGCTTTGAGTTCTTGACGCATTTGTTGACGCAGTTGAGCGTCCAAATTAGACAGGGGCTCATCCATTAAAAAGAGCTTGGGGTTACGCACGATGGCTCTGCCCAAGGCGACACGTTGGCATTGCCCTCCGCTTAACTGGCTAGGCTTTCGCAATAGTAAAGATTCCAAACCCAGTAAAGTCGCCGCGTGCTGGACTTTTTCTTGGATCAGTGCTTTGGGAACTTTTCGCATTTTTAAGCCAAACGCCATATTGTCAAAGACGTTCATATGCGGATACAACGCATAATTCTGAAAGACCATCGCCACATCACGATCTTGCGGAGCCTTGGTCAGGATGCTTTCGTCTTCCAATAAAATCTCCCCACGGGTGGGGGTTTCAAGCCCTGCGATACATCGCAATAAGGTGGACTTTCCGCATCCGCTAGAGCCGACCAAGACGACGAAATCCCCTGCTTCTACCTCAAGGCTAATGTCTTTTAAGACAGCGGTTTCCCCAAATTGCTTGTCAATATGGCTTAAACTTAAGTACGGCATAGGGTTTCCTAATTAACGAGTGGGTTTACCCCCTCCCCTTAAAGGGGAGGGTTGGGGTGGGGAGTAGATGTCAACACTGGGTTTTAGACATCCCCCCTCTCCCTAGCCATCTCCTCAAGGAGAAGGAACAGGACATTCTCTGTATATTCGACACTATAACATGAAAAAGAAAGACTAGGCAAAGCAGATGCTTGTGTAGTATACTTAAATGTACACGTTTTCATCTTCCAAAGGATGTCGCCATGCTTGCCCAACGCTCCACCGCCGAAGAACTCCCCCTTGAGTCCGAGACTCGCCCCAGCCTCTTTTCGCCCGAATGGCGAAAGCTCTTGCGTGTGAGCGAACGCCAAGAAGCCGATGCTTTGATGAACAGCATCCGCCAGCAAAGCCGTCCTTTAGACAAGTTACTTGAAGCCACACAACATTTGCCTGAAGAAAGCCGTGCATGGGAAGAAGCCGAACATTTGTTAAATGAAGACCCTTTATTTAAAGAAGTGCCTGAACAAGAACAGCTTTTATTAAAGCGTTCATTTGTGCAAGCCCTAAAAAGCCAAGAAACGGCGATTTCTGAAGATGTGCTAGCATCGCTCGATTTAGACTTACCGATTCCCGCAGGAGCGGACGATTACTTGGTCAAAACCAGTCATCTCATTGCCTGTAAGCTGGCGACGTTGATGAATCGTGAGCGTTTTTTGCATGACGTCTTTGAAGTGGGGGATCTTCAGCTAGAAAAACAGGTCATCGCCAAGCATTTGTTGTTGGTTTTAGAAGAAAACAAGAAGTTGCGTCAAGCCTTGGCAGACAGTCAAGCCGAACTCGCCAGCTTTCACCCTGCGGGTTTGGGTTTGTTTAAGAAAAAGTAGTTGGGTTTTTTAGTTCCCTTTTTAGCTGGTCGTTTTGGCTAGCTCCGTTTTGAGCTGGTGCTTGGGGGTCTTTGTGCCGCCAAAGACTCCCCAAACCCCCAAAGGCGGTTTAAGGAGGGGGGAAGAGAAGGAAGTTGTTGCGGCTCTCCTTCTCTTCCCCCCTCCTTAAAAATCCTCCCCCCATCTCAACCTCTTCGCTTGCACCACTTGCTACTCGCTGGACGTCCGCAAAATCGCTCGGGGATTCGCAGTTTGCTCACCCGCTCGGATTTAGTGCTTGGACGTCGGCTTGTGCAACGATTCAAAAAATCAGCACAGTCTTTGTTATAGAATCTTTTTGTGCTTTACTATTGGCATATATTACAGTCTAAAAGTGATGCCCTATGTCGTTTACCCCCTATGCCCAAAATTACCTCAACTGGTTGCCTGAAAAACCCAGTCGCATTGCCGTGGGCATGTCAGGGGGGGTGGATTCTTCCGCCATTGCCTTCATGCTCAAAGAAATGGGGCATGACGTGGTGGGACTCACCGCTTGGACGCTCAACGGACCAGGCACCTGCTGTAATGATGCCCTCGTGAATGCGGGCAGGGTCTGCGAAGAACTCGGATGCGATTTTGACACCGTCGACCTGCGAGCCGAGTTTCATCACTATGTCATGGACTATTACGAAAAAAGCTATCAAGCAGGCATCACGCCGAATCCGTGCGTGGAATGCAACCGCTACGTCAAGTGGGAACGCTTGGTCGATTATGCCCGTGAATCTTTGGGTTGCGAGTATGTTGCCACAGGACATTATTTAAGCCTGCTTCGTCCGAAAGGAGCAGACGGTGATTTCCACATCCACCGAGCCGTTGATGAGCGTAAGGACCAAACCTACATGCTGGCTCGAGTCTTTCCTAAAGACTTGCAACACGCCCTCTTTCCCTTAGGTTTGTGGCAAAAAGAAGACGTACTGGCATATGCCCGTGAACGAGGCATTATTCAGCAGAGCTACAAAGAAAGCGTTGATGTGTGCTTTGTGTTGGACGGTCAAGCGAATTATCTCAAGGGCGTTTTGGGTGTGAAAAAAGGCGAGATTATCGAGATTGAATCAGGCAAAGTCGTCGGTGAACATGACGGTCATTGGCTTTACACCCGAGGGCAACGCAAGGGCTTGGGCGTGGCGTACGAGCATCCCCTTTATGTGATTAAGACGGATGCCAAGAGCAACACCGTTTATGCGGGAGCCAAAAACCTGTTGGAAACACTACATTTCAAGGTGAAACGGATGAATTGGTTGCATCAACCCTCTGAGTCAGCGATGCAGGAACTCCAGATCAAGGTGCGTTACGCAGGGGAACCCACGCTAGGGCGTTTGGTGCAGGATCCCACAGGTACGCTGGGTGAAGATTATTTGGTGGAGTTGGCAAAGCCCCAGCAGGCGGTGACTCCAGGGCAGATTGCCGCCATTTATGACGCTGATTTTCGAGAGTTGCTCGGCGGAGGCTACATTGACACGATGTTGGATCAAGCCCCCTTTGATGCTTCGCTGGCTAAGCCCTTGCCAGATTTAAACGCCAACTGCTTGATATAGTATTTTCAATAATTTCCCCTACAGTGTCTATACTTTGTCGCTACGATTATTTTGTTCAGTCATGTAGGTCTATCTACACTTCTTCACAAAATAATCTAGGCTCCTCGTCTAGCCTACTGTATGGAAAACTCTTTAAAACACTATATAAACGATTAAACAGTATCCAACCCAATATCAATTGGAGGAGCCGCTAGCGTGATTTGACTGGTGGAAATCACATCCACCCCCATTTGAGCATAGGCTTTCACGTTAGCCAGTGTAATGCCTCCAGATACTTCCACCACCGCTTGCCCTGCAATCAGTGCGACGGCTTTTTGAATGTCTTCTAGGCTCATATTGTCCAACAAAATGACGTCCGCCTGTGCCTTTAACGCAAGGGGGATTTGATCAAGGTGATCGCATTCGATTTCAAGTTTTGCCGTATGAGCCAAACGTTGACGCACCAACTCGGTCACGGCTTCCAGTGGCATTTCCAAAGATTGAATGAGGTTGTCTTTCAGCATCGCAGTATGGCTCAAGTTATAACGATGCGGAAAGCCCCCTCCATGCAAGACGGCTTGCTGTTGCAAGAAACGCCAACCCGCCAGCGTCTTTCGGGTATGTGTAATCTTCGTCGGTGTTCCCTTCACCGCTTGAACAAAGGCATTTGTCAACGTCGCTACACCACTAAGGTGTTGCAAAACGTTTAAGGCAGTACGTTCTAAAGCCAAGACATCCAAGAGCTTACCCTCTAGTTCGGCGATGGGCGTCAAGGCGGAAAGGCTTGCACCGTCTACGGAAAGGGACTTGAGTTGAACATCAAAGCCACCCAAGCGAATGAGGGCTTCAACCGCTTTTAAACCACTGACCACGCATGCTTGACGAGGCACAATTTTAAACCGCCTATTGGCCTCCCCCAAGCGAGCTTGGAGCGATTCGCCTAACACATCGCCCTGCCCCAAGTCTTCTTCTAGGGCAAGCTTCAAGAGTAATTCTACATTCGGCGGAAAAAACATCATCTTCGTCCCTTGCCGTTAATGATTTGTGCCATTTTCTTCAACTACAACGTACCGGGAACGATCCACTTGTCAATATCACGAGACCAACCGCTTAAAATCTCTTCAGGTTTGAAGTACAGGGCAATTTCACGCAAGGCACTTTCAGGAGAATCGCAGCCGTGGATGATGTTACGCTGTGGAGCCTGCCCAAAATCAAAGCGAATGGTACCAGGTTCCGCTTTTTCGGGATCCGTATTACCAATGACACGGCGACAAACGGCAATGGCATCTCGCCCTTCCCACACCATGGCAATGACAGGCCCACTGGTAATGAAATTGACTAAGCTGGGGTAAAAATCTTTGCCGATGTGTTCGGCGTAATGTTTGGAAGCTAAGGCTTCGTCCACCTTCACCATTTTAAGAGCCACCAGCTTTAAGCCTTTTTGTTCAAAGCGATGAATAATATCGGATGTTAGCCCTCGTTGAACAGCATCAGGCTTTAAAGCGACAAAACTTTGTTGCAGGGTCATGGGAGTTTACCTCATACCAATTAAATGATAGCTCTAGTTTACCACGATTCCCTTTTTCTGACACTTACTCGATAATCACAATTGGATTTTTTTTGTGAGGCTTACCCTGCTTCCCTGTTTTTCGAAAATAAAGATTTTGCCAGTCTTCATATTTACGAGTCGTATGATTAAGGCAAGACACCCCTAGACCTATTAGCTTGTCCAATAACCCATTGGCGGGTTCATCCTTTTTGCCTGTATGCCCATAAATACGGTGAGGCATCTTACCTTTGCATAAGTCGGCAGGGGGGACAAAGCCTGCTTCTTCAAGACTCCTAAAGCCTCCGTGAATCATCGGTGGGTGAAATGGCTTTTCTCGTTCATCAACCGTATAGAAAATAAGTCTGCTTAAAAAATTTAAGGTCTTTTCATTGAAATCTTTTATAGTGCCTGTTTTCTCATTCCCCATTTGATAGACTAAATAATCATGCGTTAGGGCGTTTATTTTGGCGACCGTTTTTTGGGAAGCTTCACCTGATTGCAGATGCAAAGACGTGTCTTTATCCGAAAAGGCTTGAGCATCCAAACGATGCAAGAAGTGTCGCCATGCCTTTTCCGTCGCTTGCGAAACAAAAGCGTGCGTGGTAACCACATGTCCTTCTTGGTGAATCAGCGTGTGGGCTTCATACTGCTTCCTGAGTAAATCTTGATATTCTTCAAACAGTGTTGTTTTTTGTTCGCCGTCAGGCAAAGCGTTAATCCAGCGGTAGGTGTCCCACATTGAACGGGTGGTATAAAGACCTTTGATCCCTTTTTGAACAAAAGAAGGGTTTTCTGACAAGTTTTGACGGTCTTTGGCTAAAGTGGCTAAATCCTTACCCACACTTTTAGGTCCTGAATAAAAAAAGCCCGTTGCATGATTACTTAGATTGAAGACCAATGCATTCGGATTCTCTGCACGGATCATTCTAACGGCATCTAGTAAGGGCCAGTCACTAGGAGATCGGTCGTTGATTTCATCACCCACGCAAATCGCTTTTTTCTTTTTGACTGCTTTTTTATCGACTTCGATGGCGGCTTTTAAATGGCTTCTCGCTTCAATCAAGCGTCCCGCTTGGGCTAGCTCTCCGCGTGCGCCTAGCCACTCTTGATCGAGCCGTTCCATTTCTTCGGTATAGGTATAATCTTTTCCATCCCTCGTTTTAATAAACATTTGATACGAAGGACGGCTATGTTCTTCTAATGCGTTATAAGCCTTTAAAAAGGCTTCATAGGCTTCTTTATCTTTGACTTTAAGCATGCCGAACATCAGCATATTTTCAATAAACATCAGCCCATTGCCGTGACTATCTCCAAAAACGACGGTTTTAGCCTTTTGCAACTGTTCTAAAGCGTCTTGAGGATGCAAACGCTCAAGCAAAGACGCTTCTTGATCGGGAAGAATCAGGGTAATACCATAATTCATCTGTTCCATTACAAACTGTAGTGCCTTTGAAATATCGTTTTTGCCCTGCCGTTGCTGGCGGAAGCTGTCCAAATGAAGCAGATTTTTAGGAGGACAAGGTGCCTGAAGACGATTCTTTTCTTCCCAGTGTTTTGAAGCATAAGGTGTGGGATTGAAAGAAAAGGCAGTTGAGCTAAGCCACATGGGGGGATTTCTCCACGATTTACATTAAAACATTGATACCAAAAAGAACAGAGAAAAAAGTCGAAAATATTTTAACAGCCTTTACTCTAAACCAAAGATGTTTTTAATACAAGTCAGTGGCTCGACTATGTAAAGTCGCACAGATTTTTGGCGCCTTAGGCACGCTTAAATCGTCAGGGAATTGCACCTTGCACAACAGTGGCGAATCGAGCAAACGCAAGCACAACTCACTCAATAAATCGACAAAAATCGGATGCTCATTCAAACTTTCCGCCCGATGCCAATGAGCTAAGCCGTATTTCGCCCCCACAGGCACATAAAGCATGTCCATTTCAAAGAGGGTTTCAATGTGATCGCTCACAAAGCTAATCGGCACCATCAGCACATTGTCTCGCCCTGCTTGAGCCAAGGTTTCTGCCAAATCTTCCGTATAAGGCTTGAGCCATTCTAAAGGGCCGACTCGGCTTTGCCAGCAGATTTCCCACGAATTATGGGGGAAATACTGTTGCATCAAAAGCTCGCACGATTCACGGATCTGCGTCGGGTAAGGATCCTTATTCTGTTTGGCGTAGTCTTTGGGAATGCCGTGAGCTGAGAAAACAACGTGACGGGCTTCTAAAGGGGCATTCCAGCTTTTTTCGTCAAAGGCTTTTTGAATGGTGGATGCCACCGCTTCTAAAAAACGAGGTTCCTTATAATAGCTACAGACTGTAGCGATATTGAGCGAATTTGCTAAAGAACGCCACTTGGGTTGACTCAATAATTGTGAAAACTCACGCAAGCTAGATCCTGTCGTCGCCAAGCAATAATGGGGATATAAAGGCATGAGCATCAAATGCGTGATGCCATCGGCGTGGATTTGGGCGAGGGCTTCTTCTAAAAACGGATGCCAATATCGCATCGCCAAATACGTTTTAGGAGCCGTAAAGCCTTTGGCTTGAAAGGCAGGCGTTAGCTGTTCCTGCACCAAGTGCATTTGTTCTTTCGTCAGCCGTAAAATAGGGGAGCCTCCGCCAATTTTGGCGTAATTTTCTTGGGCTTCTTTCTTGCGTTTACGAGACACTCGCCACGCAAAGAGATTTTGCACCCATTGTGGTACGGGCAGTTGAATAATGTCGTTGTCTTTAAACAGGTTTTGCAAGAAGGGTTGGACGCTGGCTTGATCGTCAGGCCCACCGAGATTAAAGAAGAGTATGCCTATTTTAGCGTCAGGGGTGGGAAGGGCGTAGGATTGAAAGGGTTTGATGAGGGGAATGGTTTTGAGTGTTTTAGGCATGAGGAGCGTCCTTTTTGAATATCTTGTTCTTATTTCTTATTATAGAACAAGCATTCTAAAAAAGATTTAAAGCCATATTTAGTTTTCTATGCGAGTGTTTATATTACCATGTCATTCTGCGCGTAGTCGCAGAATCTTTACCGACGTCACCCATAACCATTTATGGAGATTCTGCAACTACGTGCAGAATGACATGGAACTTTTTAATTCTAAGCTTTCAACAATTGCAACGCCGCTTGATTGCTCACATTGGCCTGCTGTAAAATACTCACCGCTGCATTCTGCAAAACCTGTGCCTGCGTATATTCCGCCGAAGCCTTAGCAATATCCGTGTCCACAATACGACTACGAGAGGCTTGAATGTTCAAGGTACTCAAGCTCGAAAAGTTGCCTGCACGCTCCAACTGATTGCTCAACGCCCCAATGGTGGAACGTTGCCGATTTAAAAACTGTAAAGCGTTGTCAATATCGCCTAAATAAGAAAGCACACGATCTGAACTATTCAGCTGAGTGGTCGTGCCATCGAAAATGTCGTTTAAGGTCGCAGGCGTCCAACGGGGGGGAGCCACCACGCCTTCAAGCCCCATGGTTGTCGTGTCTAACTGGGCAAACGCCCCTACAATATCAATCGTATTGGTGGAAAGGTTGGAACCGCCAGCGATCTGCACTTTGGCATCCGTCAAAGACCCGTCTAGCACTTTCATGCCGTTGAATTGAGAAGCGATACTCAAGCGATTGGTATCGTCCAACAAGGCACGCATTTCTTTCGCTAAGCTGTTACGCTGATCCGTACCATTTACATCGTTGGCCATTTGAACGGCAAGTTCACGAACACGTTGTAAATTTTCAGCCATGACGCTCATACTGCCTTCGGCAACTTGCAACATGGAAAGCCCGTCTTGGATGTTTTGATCCGCCCGTTGGCCTGTTAGAATATCCACCGTCAAACGTTGGCTAATGGCGTAACCACTGGCGTCATCCGCACTGCTGTTGATTTTTTTACCACTGGCAATATTCTGAGCGGCTCTGTCGGTACGATCCGTGTTAAGTCGCAAGGTTTGCAAGGAACGAATCGCATTTAAATTGGTGTTGATGAATTGTAAAGGCATGGCTTTTGTATCTCTCTCTTCATTGAACAGGCATCGCTGTTAAGGGGTCTCTCTGAAGAGGGTTTCGACAAAAGGGGCACTCGACTTGGGAGACATCCACCAAGTGGAGGAGAAGACTTTACTTAAAAGGCTTTTTAATTATCTCTAATAGGGTAGGGAGGACGTTCTTCGTGCCGTCCAATGCTTTACTGGCTGCGTCTTTAATGATGTGAGCGATATTACCCCCATTAAAAAGCCCTAGTAAAACAGCGGCACCTGCTCCATAAGTGGCGGTCGTGCCTAAGCGGTACTGCCAATCGCCATCTTGAAGTTGCGTACGTTGACCGTCAACGCCCTTAACCAAGGCTTTCACCCCAAAATAGGTCGCTGCCCCCAAAGCGACTAGGCCTAAAGCAGGTCTTAGGGCGGCTTTTTCTCTAAAGGCTTTAATCAACAACGCCACTCCCCCCGCCCCTAGCAAGGTGATAAAGGCTTGATTCACGCTGGATGTAGCATAGTCGACGGTTCTAATCCCAGCATTAATGCCTTGTGTGAAGGGACGAATCAAGCCCATACCAAAAAGCCGAAGCCCTAAGCCGTCATAAGGGTTAGGAGTTTTAACGATACGTCCCATCATCGGGTAGGCGCCGTCATAGGGGTCTACTTGGTAACCGCTACGTTGGGATTGAGTATTGTTTTGAGACGCTTTGATTTCAGAGCGTGGATCCATAAGATGCAGAGAAGGGTGTGAAGAGATTAAAGCAGGCATAGTCTTACCTTTTTATGTTTTAAGTTGATAAGCAGAGCTTACTTATTATTATACGACAGTCACATAAAACCAAAAGAACTTTTCTTTGTGCTAGGGGACTTTTGAAAATCGTGCGTAATACGCACTAGGCGAAGCGTCGAAGAAAGGTCATACTAAAACAGAGTAGTTCTTTAAAAATCAAAAAACACATCTGAACTCGTCATTATGCGCGAAGTCGCAGAATGACAAAACCATTTCCCCATTCAATACGTGTGTCGAAAATCAGACTTTCGTGGGTCGAAAAACGGACTTTCGTGGACAAAAATCAGACTTTCGTGGGTCGAAAAACAGACTTTCGTGGACAAAAATCAGACTTTCATGGGTCGAAAAACGGACTTTCGTGGACAAAAATCAGACTTTCATGGGTCGAAAAGTCGACTTTTGTGGGTCGAAAAGTCTACCTTTACCCCCACGGAAAGGGTGAATGGGACTTCTTTTTTGAGGATTTTTTGCTCGATTTAGGCACGGGTGCAAACGGTGAAGACGCTTCATCCCCTCCAAAAGAGCCGAAAAAATCCCCCCACCCCATCGGGTCATCAGGATCCACCACCGCCTCTTCTGGCGAAGATGCAATCATATCAAACGTTTTAGCGTCATCGTTAGACGCTCCACCAAAAAAGCCTGAAAAGGCTTTAAGTCCTTGAGCCATCTGAAAAAGTTGCGAAAATTCGTCTAAAAGTGCCTTTCCCGCATCGCTAGAAAGCCCTGCCCCCTTAAACAAGCGATCTTGCCGACTGGCGGAATCCAGCACTAGGCTTGGATTTTGGACTTCTTTCGCTTTCATCGAAGCCAGCAATGCCTTCCATTGAAGCAATTTCTGCTTGTGATCCGCCCCTAGGTTGTTGCGGTCTTTAGCGTTCATTTGCATCATGGGCAACATGGCCAAAATCGTTCCCATGCCCCCCATTTTCTGGATGCTTTCTTGTAAGTTGAGATAATCCCGAAAGCTCAATTCG
>JBEISK010000012.1:0-52114 GCA_040375445.1 Gammaproteobacteria bacterium
TCCTCCCCTTCGTCCCCCCTTGAAAATCCCCCCTGAATCCCCACCTCCTCGCCCTATCTCCTTTCCTGCCGTCCGCAAAATGTCTCGGAAGCCTCGCATTTAGTGCGTTGTCGGCAAGATTTTATAGGACGTTGAATACACGTTTTTTGGGGGAGTGTTGACAGAACAACATTTTCTTATTACTATCTAAACAGAAGCCATAGAGGCTTCTCTGCACTTTTTTCCCTCACCCTTAAAAGAAGGTCACTACTATGATTCCTCCTCTTTCTCTTGTTGGCGCGTCTTTGCCGACTTATTCAACCAACCCCGCCCTGACCCCCAATAACAAAAATAAAGTAAGTGGCTCTTCTGCATCTAATCAGCGTCAGGGGTATAGTGGGGAAGAAATAAGGATTCTTGGAGAAAAAATACGAAATTCAGAAACAAGTGTTGCTGATTTAATACAAACGGCACTAAAAATCTTTGTCTATCTACGTCATATGAGTGAGGCGGATTTTCCATCGAGCGCACAATCTCGATCCCATACGCGCGTCTTAATAATGAGTGAGTACCCAAAATTAACATCATGGAGTCGGATGGACATCCTTATTGCTTTGATACAGTTTGGATCTGATAGATACGAACGATGCACATCTTTATCTAAAAAGAAACGAGAAAGTGAGTTGAAACTACTAATAAGTGAACGAGTAAGTGAGTTGACAGGATTATTACAAGAGCTGCAGGTCAGACTAGAGAGAACTCATTCCACAGCGCTCTCACCTGAGTTGACAGAACTATTACAAGATCTGCGGGTTAGATCAAAGGGAACTCATTCCAAAGCGCGCTTAAGGAAGTGGACAGTACTATTACAAAAGCTGTGGGTCAGACTAGGGAAACTCATGCCGACAACGCACTAAATGCGAGGCTTCCGAGACATTTTGCGGACGGCAGGAGCGAAGATAGGGCGAGGAGGTGGGGATTCAGGGGGGATTTTCAAGGGGGGACGAAGGGGAGGAGAAACGCAATGCGTCCTTCCCCGTCCCCCCTTGAACCGCTTTTAGAGGTTTGGAGAACCTTTGGCGGCACAAAGGTCTCCAAGCACCAGCTCAAAACGGAGCTAAAAATCGCAGTTCTTACAAATATCACTTCTTGAATAGAAAAACTAGACGATAGAAAACGAGGACGATAACGAAAAATCCCTCATCAAAAAGCAACCTTAATACGAAGAGGTATTATTAACATTATTTTGATCTAAATTACAACAAATTTAGTATATTCTTAAAATATTAAGAGGCTGAGCTATTTTTTGATTCTAAAGCCTATTCGTGATACATTGAAGCCATTGCACAAAACATGCTGGATGCCCCCCTCTATGACTCGCACGGTTTTTATTGAAACACAAGGTTGCCAAATGAATGAAGCCGATAGCGAATTAATGCTTGGTTTGCTCGCTCGTGAAGGGTTTGCCCCCACCCCTGACCCCAACGTGGCGGATTTACTCATTTTAAACACCTGTCAAATCCGTGAAATGGCAAGCGACAAAGCCTTTAGCCAACTCGGACGCTGGGGCAAGCTCAAAAAACAACGCCCCGAAGTCAAAATCGCCATGGCAGGATGCGTCGCCCAACAAGTCGGCAATACCGTTTTTGAGCGTATGCCTTATGTAGACATCGTCTACGGTACGCAGAACATCCACGACTTGCCTCGCTTGGTGCGTCAAGTCTTTGATGAAAACGATCACCACGTCATCGCCCTTGACAAACAAAAGGAAGCGTCCACCTTCGACTATTTTGAAGATGTGACGCAAGTGCGTCAAAACCGAGGAACATCCGCGTGGGTGACGATTATTGAAGGATGCAATTATTTCTGTACTTATTGCGTGGTGCCGTATACGAGAGGTCGTCAAATCAGTCGAAAGCCACAAAGCATTTTGGATGAAGTCAAACGCCTTGCGGAAGGGGGCGTCAAAGAAGTGACGCTCTTGGGGCAGACCGTGGATGCGTATGGGCAGGATTTCAATGACCGTCGTTATGACTTAGCCGATTTATTCCATGCGGTGCATGCGGTGGATGGCCTTGAACGCATCCGCTTTATGACGTCGCATCCGCTGGATTTAAGCGATGCGATGATCGACGCCATTGCCGAATTGCCTAAGCTCATGGAACAGATCCACATCCCCATGCAAAGCGGAGACGACGCCGTGCTTAAACGCATGAGACGCGGCTACACGGCGGATGATTACTACCGTTTGACGGATAAAATCCACGAACGCATCCCGAATGTAGCGATTACGGGCGATTACATCGTGGGATTCCCAGGTGAATCAGAAGAGGCGTTTTTAAACAGTGTCTATAGCGTAAGTCGAGCAGGCTTGTATTTAGGCAATACCGCAGCGTATTCGGCTCGTTTGCAAACGCCCGCCGCCATTTGGGAAGAGCGGTACGTTGATCAAGCCATCCCACAAAGTGTGAAAGAAGAGCGTTTACAGGTCTTGAATGAAGCCATTCGCAAGCAGGCGATGGCTCATAATACCCCTATGGTGGGGCAGGTGCAAAACGTGTTGGTGGAAGGGCAAAGCAAGCGTAACCCTAAACGCCTTATGGGACGCAACCGCCAAAACAAGGTGATTAACTTTGACATCCCCGACGGCATCGACCAAGCGTCGTTGGTGAATACGCTGGTGGATGTGCAGGTGACGGAAGCCTATCCCTTTTCGTTGCTTGGTGTTTTGCTCTAATCCCTTTTAGTGATAGACTTAAAAAGCACATCAAATACCGCTTTAGATTAAAGGAAACACCCCATGCCGATAACCTTGCCTCCTCCTGAAATTAACGATATTGACCTTGCCCCTCAAGGCAAGAAGCAGATTGATTGGGCATTGCAAGACATGCCTGTGCTTCAAAGTATTCGTGAACGCTTTTTAAAAGAACAACCGCTTAAAGGCGTGCGAATCTCGTCTTGCGGACACATGACCAAAGAGCTTGCGGCGTTAGCCATTACCATTCAAGCAGGCGGAGCCGAGAGCATGGTGATTGCCTCTAACCCCATTACCACGCAAGACGATGTGGCTGCCTCTCTTGTCAAAGATTACGGCTTAGCCATTTACGCCCAACGGGGTGAAAGTGTCGATACCTACCGTCGCCATGTGCAACTGGCGGTTGATTTTGAGCCTCACATTATTATGGATGATGGCGGAGACGTCTGTGCGGCCATGAAAAATACGCGTCCTGATTGGTGTAGCCACGTGTGGGGCAGTACCGAAGAAACCACCGCGGGCATTACTCGCCTAAAAGCCTTAGATGCTCAAAACGCCTTGCCTTGGCCTGCTATTGGTGTGAACGAGTCTAAAACCAAGCACTTGTTTGACAACCGTTACGGCACAGGGCAAAGCACGTTGGACAGCATCATGCGAGCCTGTAACATTCTAATTGCAGGCAAGACGGTCGTCATTATGGGCTACGGCTGGTGCGGACGGGGCTGTGCCATGCGTGCCAAAGGCTTAGGGGCGAATGTCATCGTCTGCGAAGTGGATCACATGAAGGCGTTAGAAGCGGTGATGGACGGCTACCGAGTCATGCCGATAGCGGAAGCTTCTCGCTTAGGCGATATTTTCATCTGTATTACCAGTAACAAGCATGTGATTGACACGCTTCACTTTGCGGTGATGAAGGATCAAGCCATTATCTGTAACGCAGGACATCAGAATTGGGAGTTCAACTACGATGCGCTTAAAGCAGGCTCTGCCACGGTGACGGAACCTCGCCCTTATGTGGAAGGGTGTGTGCAGGCAGATGGCCGTACCATTTACGCCTTGAGTCAAGGGCGTTTGGTGAACTTGACGGCAGCGGAAGGGCATCCTGCGAGTGTTATGGATATGAGCTTTGCCAATCAAGCCTTGGCAGTCGAGTATCTAGTAAAAAACAAGGGCAACTTGGGCAATCACTTGATGACCCTACCTGCAGAATTGGATTACAATATCGCCAAGCTTAAGTTGGCAGCGATGGGTATTGCCATTGATTCTATGACCCCTGCGATGCTGGAATATATGAGCAGCTGGAATATGGGCACCTAAACCCGCTTCGACGTATAGAAACTCAATCCATTAGGCGTCATCGTCAATGGATTAGGTGACTTGTGGACCGAGTATGGTGGGTGAACCTGACAAGAACCCCAAACGTAAAAAAATGTAACAGTGGTTGTAGAATCGGGCGTCCACTTACGATAGAGTGATAAAGTCCCCTTCTCTATACTTAGGAATCATGCGTATGCCTTCGTCTAAACAACACGGGTTTTCTGAACAGTTTGTCGGCTTTGTGCTCGGTATTTTCGTGATGGGTTTTGGCGTCTTAGCCTATACGCAACTTTATAATCCCCAGCAAGGAAATGCCCCTCATAAAAAGTTGGCGCCTGCCGTGGTGGCGTTGGATGAACAAATCCAGCTACCCTTCATTCAAGCCATCAAGCCCAAAGCAAACGCCTTCTCTGAAAATAGCGTCAAAGCCGTTGCTTATGTCGGCACGCCTACGGGTTTAGGTTCACCTCGCATCAACGTACAACGCAAAATGGCGGAACTGGCTTACAAAGCCCACGAAGACAAATTGCAGACCCCTTATAACTTAGGATCTTACGGTTGCGCCGCCGCGATTTGGGAATATGTCACAAAGCCCGCCTTAAGGCAGGCCTATCCTGAACTACTGAGTAAGATCCCGCAGGCCTTGACGCATACCCAAAGCTTCTTGGATTTTTACAAGAAGCAAAAGCTCGGCAAGTTGACGGTCATTCCCGCTCCTAATTTAAGCCCTGAAAAGACGCCACCTGGTACGGTGTTGATTGGTATTAAAAAAGGCACAGGCGATCACCACATGCTTGTTGCGGTAGATGTGGATTGGGGTACCGTGAAGAACCCCGTCACAGGCGCTTCTGTTCGTGTCGCCAAAGATGGCTTGACAGATGCGTATGCGGGTAATACAGGCTTGCCTCAATTTGGCAAACCGCACTTCCGCATTCAAGAGTTTGCGGAACAGTTGGGCTTTTTAAATCAGCATCACGGATCCATTAACAGCGATTCAGAAAACAATTATTACGATCGTTTCTATGTGATGACGTTTGCTCCTTAGTGCAAATACTCTAGACGAACCACTTGCCCCTTGGGAGCCTTCAACGCTTCTTGCTGAAGCGCTAACAATTCGCGGATGCCTTTTTCAGAAGCATCCAAAAACTGATCCATAACCTTCCGACTAAAGGGGGCTTCTTCACTGCTGGCTTGCACTTCCAAAAGCTGACCTTCAGCATTCATTACGATGTTGGCGTCCACTTCGGCGGTGGAATCTTCGTTGTAATCTAAATCCAAGACGACTTGCCCACGAATCAAGCCTACCGATACCGCTGCAATCGGTGAGATATGAGGCAGGGGCCAAACTTTTAAGCGAGGGTTGGCCTTCATTTCTAAATCTTGAATATGGTACAGGGCATCCATTAAGGCGATGTAAGAACCTGTAATGGCCGCCACTCGAGTGCCTCCGTCGGCCTGAAGCACGTCCGCATCGATGTGAATGGTACGTTGCCCTAAGTTTGGCAAATCTACAGCGGTTCGTAAGGTACGCCCTATCAAACGCTGGATTTCCATGGTACGGCCTGAGACTTTGTAGCGATCCCGACTGGCTCGTGTGTTGGTAGAACCCGGTAAAAGGCTGTATTCCGCAGTGAGCCATCCGTGGGTGCCTTGTCCATAAATATGCTTCGGCACACGATCTTCAATCGTGGCGGTGCAAAGCACCTTGGTTTTGCCGTAACTGATAAGAACGGACCCTGGCGCATTTTCGGTAAAGCCTCGCACAATTTCAATGGAACGCAGGCTCAACGCATCACGATTTTCGGCACGAGTGAGAATATAAGGGGGAGTCGTCATAGGGGCATCCTTTATTGATAAGATACCCTTAGTAAACCGCAAAAGTAAGAGGGCGACAAGTAAAAGCTTGTCTTAATTAGTTTCTCAAACACGACTTAAGCGTTCCAAGGACGTTGAGGATGCCCCTCATACAACGCTTTCGGACGAATCAAACGGTTGTTCGCCAATTGCTCCACCACGTGAGCCGTCCACCCTGCGGAGCGACCAATGGCGAAAATCGGCGTGTACACCTCTGTCGGAATGTTCATCATGTAATACAAGTAAGCAATCGGGTAATCCACATTCGGGAAAAGGCCTTTTTTCTCGCTCATCAAGGCTTCTAAGCGATCTGCAATGGCGGGCCAAGGCGAGTTGGCTCCTTTAGCAGCGACGAATTCCGAACGCATTTCACGCAACAATCTCGCACGAGGATCCCCGTTCTTATACGCACGATGGCCAAATCCCATGATTTTACGTTTTTCAGCTAAGGCTTTTTCAAGCCACGCATCGACGTTTTCAGGACTGCTAATTTCTAAGAAGGTCAACATGGCTTGCTCGTTGGCGCCACCATGTAAAGGCCCTTTTAAGGTACCAATCGCAGCCACAACGCCTGAATGAATATCGCTCAAGGTGGATGTGGTTACTCTGGCACTAAAGGTGGACGCATTAAAGCTATGTTCGGCATAAATCACCAACGTCGCATTAAAGACTTTCGCGGTTAATGCATCAGGTTTTTGCCCTTGCAACATATACAAAGTATGTTCGGCATGCGTGAGTTCAGCACCTAAGACCTGAGGTAAGGGCGTTCCTTCCTTAGCGTGAGAAAATGCCGCTGTTAAGGCAGGCATTTTGGCAATAATACGAATGGCTTTACGCAGATTACTTTCATTCGTATGCACGTTCTTTTCAGGATCGTAAAGGGCTTCAAGAGCAAGTCCTGCCTTAAGGGCATCCATGGGGTGAGAATCATGCGGAAAGCCTGCGATGATGCTCGCCACTTCAGGACGAATCCCACGTTCACTAACAAGGGTCTGTGTAAACAAATCAAGTTCATTAGGGGTCGGCAATTCGCCGTACAACAACAAGTAAGCGGTTTGCTCAAAACTGGCGTGTTGCATCATATCTTGAATATCATACCCACGATACAACAACGTTTGCGTTTCAGGGTTAATCGTACAAATGGATGTGGTTCCTGCAATCACACCTTCAAGACCGGGGGAATAAGCTACGGTTGCTGCGTTCATGGAACGTTTCCTTCTCATTAATTTGAATCAAAAAAATTGGTTTTAGCGGGGGAGTGAGTGTTTTTACAATAATTCACTATTCTTATTAGTATAACGTGAAAAAATAAAAAGTCACCTTTACCACACGTAATTAGGCTAACTAGGCAAGTAAAAAGATTTGACCGCCTCCGTAAATAGGCTTTTCATTATGATACCCAATAAACATAGGCTGTTCAAGCGGTTTATTTTCCCCCATGTGACGGGTTTTGCCTAAGGTGGGCAGTTCGCTCGAAATTAAAAACGGGTTGCTTTTTCCGATGCCTGAAAAACCCCCTGCCACAGGCGTGGGGAAGTTTGGCATGCTCGGACGAGTCACTTGCGAGCCACTTGGGGCTTCAACAGGCGCCATACCCCCATCTTGCAGACCTTTTTGGGCTTGAAAGCGTTGGTTGATTGAAGACTGTTTAAATAACGTGTTCTGAATGCTGTCGAGCAATCCCATGGGACGAACCTCTTTTTAGAAGGGTATCTTTCCTAGTATGACACGCTTTACAAGTAGACGCATCCCCTTAGGTGTAAGACTTCGTTTGTATACATTATAGAAGTCTCTACGAAAGTCACTTTTGCCTTTTTTATTTTTGTGGGATACTAAAATAGTCCCACTATTAAATCAAGGAGCTTTTACGATGAAATTATTTGTAGACACCGCCGATCTAAACGAAATCCGTGAAGCCGCAAGCTTAGGCGTGATTTCGGGCGTCACCACCAACCCTACCTTGTTGGCTAAAACAGGCAACGGCAACGTCAAAGCCACTATTTTAGAAATCTGCCAAATCTTCCCCGATGCCCCCGTGAGCATGGAAGTCTTGAGCGATGATGCTGAAGGCATGATCCGTGAAGGGATTGATTTTGCCACATGGGCGCCCAATATTTATGTCAAAATTCCGTTTGGGATTGAAGGCATGAAGGCCGTTTCGGCTTTGACCGCCAAAGGCATTAAAACGAATGTGACCCTTGTGTTTTCAGCGGCTCAAGCCTTGCTAGCAGCCCGTGCAGGAGCCTCCTTTATCTCCACCTTTGTGGGTCGTTTAGACGACATTGGGCATGACGGTATAACCGCCACCGCAGAAATTGTCGAGCTGTTGGGCAATTATGACTTTGATTCTGAAGTCTTGGCAGCGAGTATTCGCCACCCCTTGCATGTGGTGCAAGCCGCCCAAGCGGGTTGTGATATTGCCACCATCCCGATGAAGGTGATTAAGCAGTTGTACAAGCATCCGTTAACGGAATCAGGCATTGCGTCTTTTAAAAAAGACTGGGAAGCCTTTAATCCAGCGACGGCGGTTTAGCCTGATTTTATAGAGACTTCTAAAAACGCTTGCGTTTGTTTGAGGGCGTTTTTGTGTTAGACTCATGTAAATATGATAAAGGATTCGTCTATGCCACTTTCTACTGAAGCTCAATCATGGTCGCCCACCACTTGGCAAGCCAAGCAACGGCATCAAATGCCCACTTACGCCAACGCCCAAGAACTCCAAGATGTGCAAACACGCTTAAAATCTCTGCCCCCCCTTGTTTTTGCAGGGGAAGCACGAGACCTTAAAAAACAACTGGCGAAAGTTTCTCGTGGGGAAGCCTTCTTATTACAAGGCGGGGATTGTGCCGAAACCTTCAAAGATTTTTCCGCCGTGCAAATCCGTGATACCTTCCGCATATTACTTCAAATGGCGGTCGTATTGACTTACTCAGGACGTTTACCAGTCGTCAAGGTCGGACGCATGGCAGGGCAATTCGCCAAACCTCGATCCAGCGACTTTGAAACCCGAAACAGTGTAACACTCCCTAGCTTCCGTGGCGATCTCATCAACGGCATCGACTTTGACGACGCCAGCCGTCAGCCCGATGCTCAGCGCATGATTCAAGGCTACCATCAATCCGCCGCCACACTCAACTTGCTAAGAGCCTTTGCTCAAGGGGGTTACGCCGATCTACACGAAGTGCATCGCTGGACGCTTGACTTCATTAAGGACGACCCCCTTTACGATCGTTACAACGAACTCGCCGACCGTATTTCCGATTGTCTCGCTTTTATGGAAGCCTGTGGCATGAATCCGCAAAACGCCCCCATGTTGCGAGAAACCGACTTTTATGTGTCGCATGAAGCCTTGCTCTTGCCTTATGAAGAAAGTTTGACTCGTGTGGATAGCACCACAGGCGAATGGTATTGTTGCAGTGGGCATATGTTGTGGATCGGTTACCGCACTGCGCAACTCGACGGTGCCCATCTCGAGTTTTTAAGAGGCGTACAAAATCCCTTAGGACTCAAAGTCGGCGTGGGAACAGAGATTGATCAACTACTCAAAATCTGCGATGTTTTAAACCCCAACAACGAAGCGGGTCGCTTAAGCCTGATTAGTCGCATGGGGGCTGGGAATGTGGAAAGCCACTTGCCCAAGCTGATTGAAGCCTTGCAAAGAGAAGGGCGTGAAGTGGTGTGGATGTGTGACCCCATGCACGGCAATACGCATACGTCGCAAAGTGGGTTTAAAACCCGGGGGTTTGATTCGATTTTATCTGAAGTCAAAGACTTTTTTGCGGTGCATAAAGCCCTAGGCACGCACGCAGGGGGGGTTCATTTTGAACTCACAGGGCAAGACGTCACCGAATGTATCGGCGGCTTGGTCAATGTCTTAGATGAAGACTTGGGGAATCGTTATGAAACGGCGTGTGATCCTCGACTCAATGCTCACCAGTCCTTAGAGTTGGCGTTTTTAATCTCAAATTTATTGAGATAAGACAGAAGGCTCTGCATAGTTTTTTCTAGTCTCAATCCACAAAAAAGGCTATAATACCAAAAGGTCTTTATGTATGGGAAAAATAACGTGCAAGTGCTTACAACGGTTTTCAAACGTCTTTTATGGTTGCCCCTAAACGTGGTGCTGGTTTCGATGCTCGGCTTTTTTTTGATGCGTTATTCCCTGCAAATCGGACCCATTGACCTCCCCATGCCCCTTAGCCCTTCAGGCTATGTGCATGTGCTAGACAAAATCGAGCTACGCCAACCCATTGATCCCCTCGCCGAAATGAGGCAGAATCCGCAAATTAGCCCGCAAGCCCTCGCCAAAGAAAGTAAGCGACTCGCCCTAGACAAACCATGGTACAGGCAATACGCCAATTGGCTTTTGAGTTTTGTACAAGGCGATTTAGGGCAGAATAATCGTGGCGAATCGGTGTCGTGGTTGCTCGCAAAGGCCGCTGGCTATACCTTGCTATTAAATGTCTGTGTGATTGCGGTGACGTGGCTTTTAGGCATTCCCTTTGGTATTTGGGCAGCCGTCAAACGAGGTCACTTTTTAGACAAGCTCATGGCACTCTTAACATCCATTACGCTGTCTATTCCCGCCTTTATTTTGGCGTTGGTCTTAGGCGTAAAAGTCGTGGAAACAGGCATCCTGCCTTATGGAGGCATTGCCAGTCCCCAAGCCTTTGCGTGGTCGTGGTGGCATCAAATGGCGGATGTCGCCTTGCACTTGGTGCTGCCGATTACCGTGCTTTCCCTAGGCGGTATTTTTTCAATGCAACGGCTCATGCGAGCCAACTTGCTCGACGTGCTTTCACAAGACTACATTTTTGCCATGCGAAGTCGTGGGGTCAAGGAATGGCTGGTGATTTGGAAGCATGCGGTGCGAAATGCGTTGAATCCACTGGTGACGATTTTGGGCTTTGAGTTTGCAGGCTTATTCGGCGGAGCCGTCTTGGTTGAAACTGTGCTGGGCTTCCCTGGTATTGGTTTGCAGATGTATCAAGCAGCGTTAGCGGGCGATGCGAATATGGTCATGGCAAGCTTGGTGCTGTCTAGCATTATGCTGGTCATCGGCAATGCCTTTGCGGATGCATTACTGGTCGTGTTAGATCCTCGCTTAGCCAGCAGTAAATCCACTTAGATAAGGAAAATAAGTAAAAGGTACTTCATGTCGTCTAAAGCCAAAATTGCCCCTTTCTTACTGTTGAGCCTGCCCTTTTTGAGTTTGATGCTCGTCTTTGTCGTCCCCCTGATTCAAGCGGTTTCGATGAGTGGGCTAGATTTTACGCACAATCTTTACACACCGCAATGGGTCGGTGTCGCCAATTATACCAATGTTTTGACGTCTCCTGATTTTGCCCAAGCCCTGTGGAACACCCTCGTTTTGTTGGTCTATATTTTGCCAGCCGTCTTGGTGTTGTCTACCCTGATGGCACTGCTTTTTGCGGGACGCTTTCAAGCGGTCAGCCTCCTACGAGTGTTGGTCTACCTGCCTGTGGTCATCAGCATGGTCGTGGCGGGGATGCTCTGGAAGTGGTTGCTCGCTGGTGAAGGTTTACTCAATAGCGGACTCGCGTTTTTGCAGGTGCCTAGCGTGCCGTGGTTGAGTTCGCCTAACTGGGTCTTGCCTGCGATTGCTCTTGTGGTGGTGTGGAAAGCCAGTGCCTACTACATGATGATGCTCATCACTCGCTTGGAAGGCATCCCCAAAGCCATGTATGAATCGGCGGAACTCGACGGCGCCAACGCCCTACAACGCTTTTATTTTATCACGCTTCCCCAACTCAAGGGCATGCTCGCCCTTGTGGCGATGATCTGCACGCTCGGGAGCCTGAAGATCTTCAGCGAAGTCTACATCCTCACAGGGGGCGGACCGATTGGGACGTCCAAAACGCTGATTTTCTACTTGTATGAACGCGCCTTTCAGCGTTTGGACTTGGGTATCGCCGCCGCCGCTGGACTCATCTTTGCTTTGTTGATCGTGATTTTAACGCTCATTCAAAAGCGTTTAACAGCCGAACATCACGAAAGAAAGGGGGCGTCTTAATGCAGGCTAAAAACCCTTGGCTTAGCTATTTGGGGCGGACGTTTTTTATACTCATCGCCGTGATGCCTTTTTTGTGGATGCTCTCGACTTCCTTTAAAGGCTCCGAAGAAGCCTTGTTCACAACGCCTCCGCAATGGGTGCCCTTGCATCCCACGTGGGAACATTATGTGAAGGTCTGGCAGGCGTTACCCATGCTTCAATTTTTCGTCAATTCGCTGGTGGTTACTACGTTGGCAAGCTTTGGCAATGTGCTGAATGCCGTTTTAGCAGGCATTGCCCTTAGTCGCTTTGATTTTAAGGGAAAAACGCTCTTTTTCGCCCTTATTTTCGCCACGATGTTTGTGCCGTTTGAAGTCTTGATGATTCCTTTGTACAAAAGCGTTTTACAACTGGGTTTGACGGCTCGTTCAGGCACGGTTCCCTTGTGGATTGGGTTGGCTTTGCCCTTTTGCGTCAGTGGTTTTGGCATTTTAATGGTGAAAGATGCCGTCGACAATCTGCCCCCTTACTATGAAGAAGCGGCGTTGTTGGATGGTGCGTCTTTATTTCAGCGGATTTTTGGCGTGATTATGCCCTTGATTCAGCCGACTTTGGTGACCTTGACGATTTTTAGCTTCATTGCGGTGTGGGGCGATTTTTTATGGGCGTCTTTACTCACCAACGAACCGCAGACCTTGACCTTGACGACAGGGCTGGTGCAGTTACAGGGTCAATTTAGCAGTGACTGGCGACAAATTTCCGCTGGCACGGTCTTGATGTTGTTGCCGTCTTTGTTGTTTTTCGGGGTGATGCAACGTTATCTCATCCAGTCGCAAGGGGGTGCGAAGGGGTAGAAATTGTGAATCGACCAGCCTCGTGGGGTGACTGTAGTAAGCTTGGGTGGGATTCAGAACATAACTTGACTTGACTTAATTTATACCTAATGATCTAATTAAACTAAGTGTTTACTTTAGATATTGGGAGCTTATGATATGAAGTTTGAATCAGTTAAAATTAACGAATTTTTGAGAGATACGGATCATTATTTAATTCCTGATTTACAACGAGGTTATGTTTGGAAAAAAGAAAAAGTTACGAAGCTTTTTGATTCACTTCTATTTAAACTTCCCATTGCCTCCCTTTTATTATGGAAATATGAAACAGCAGAAGATTTGTTTGCCTTTTATAAAATTAAATCGAGTAAAGATGCAGAACTAGAATCAGAAACAGCCATTCAAAATAGATCTATTATTGTATTAGACGGTCAACAACGTTTGACGTCACTCAATATCTTATTTAATGAAGGTATTTGGGAAAAAGGACATGCCTTCTATATTAATCTTCTTGACGATAACCTAACATCCATGAAATTAGAAATCACAGATAGAGAAGAAGTGAGCTACTTAAAGCTTTCTAAAAAACAACTCCCTCTTTCACCTACAGAATGCTGGGTCAAAACCAAAACGATATGGAAGTTAGCAGAAGTAGAAGCAGACTTTTTCAAACTGAAAGAAGAACTAGAAAAACTAGCTCAACCTTATCAATATGAATCTGAAGTAGAAAAAATAATTTCAAAAAATTATGATAGAGTAAAAAAGATCTTTGACTTAGAAATTCCAACAATTTGCCTCAAAGAACAAAATCCCGAAAATCTACTAGAAGCTTTTACGCGTCTAAATAATCAAGGGCAATCATTATCAAAAGCGGATTTGATTTTCAGTGCTGCAAAATGTAAAAATGCCGACGCACATTCGTTTCTAAAAGAATTGAGTGCCAATTATAAAGAAGAATCTTCTTTTTTAAGTAACCGTGATGCCGTTATTCGACTTATGTTTGCAAAAGAAATTAAAAACTCACAAGTAGACTTGAAAGGACTTGAAAAAGTATTAGAAGCGGTTGTTAATCACAAAAAGTTTTGGGAAGATAATTTAGAGTCTTTTAATGATTTTCTAGAAAAACAGTTTACAGAAAAATTTAACGTCAAAGAACCTGCCCACGCCGCTTGTATTATAGCTTTTTTGTACTTAAGTAAGTTTGAATTTTGTGAAACAAGCCAAGATAAGATAAGCGAATTTCTAGTACGAGCTTTGTTATTTGCTGTTTGGACAGCGTCTATTGACAGTGTGATCGGCTCTATTGCTCAAGAAATAGAGAAATCTACAGATACAGAAGAAGCCTTACTGCAAAAGATTTATCAAGTCCTTAAATCCAATAACAAAAATTTGGATTTAGATGAAAAAGTATTAGGTAAAGAAAAAACCAAGGATCAGAAAGTATTCTACCATATACTCGCCTTACAGGGTCACAATCAAAATCAATGGTTTGAAACTAAATTTGAAAAGGATTTAGATCATATCTTTCCTAAGAAGTTATTGAAAGAAAATGGTATTGAGAAAGAACACATTGAAGACTACAGAAATAAAGCTTTTTTACCTTCACGTAAAAATAAAGCTAAAAGTGCTAAACATCCCACTCGGTGGTTTGAAGAGTTGAATGAGCAGGACAAGCAAGACTGTAAAAAATATGGGAACATACAAGCTCTTGATTGGGTATATATTAGTCAATTGGATAAAGAAGCTGACATCCCTAAAGTTTATGAAGCCTTTTTAGAACATCGTGAAGATTTAATAAGAAAATCCCTTAAGTTGGAAATAAAAGAAGTCATTAACGTTTAAACAAAAAATCGTGGGGTTTAGCCACTAGGCGAGGCGTTGAAAATGGGTCATACTGAAAAAGAGTGGCTCGCCTCCTATTCCCTCTCCTTGAGGAGAGGGTTAGGGAGAGGGGGGGTTGAAAACCCAGCGTGACATCTACTCCCCACCCCAGCCCTCCCCTTAAAGGGGAGGGAGCAAGACACATTTCCCCCACCGTTTCGTGGACAAAAAATCGAGTTTCATGTGTCAGAAAAGCGGGTTTCGTGTGTCGAAAAGGTGGGTTTTGTGTGTCAGAAACAGGGGTTTCGTGTGCCAAAAAGAAGGGTTTTGTGTGTCGAAAAAGGGGGTTTCGTGTGTCAAAAAAAGGATTTCGTGTGTCGGAAATTCCCCCCAATTTCACAGCTTATAACGATCGATGCGTAAACGCTCTAGCTGGCGATGCCCCCACATAATCCTTCACCAACTGGTGATGCCCAGCGAGTTCAAACTTATAGGTCACCAAACCATCCAAGCCCACAGGGCCTCGGGCGTGCGTGCGAGCCGTAGAAATGCCGATTTCCGCCCCAAAACCGTAGCGAAAGCCATCGGCAAAGCGAGTCGACGCGTTCACAAAGACGCTTGCACTGTCCACCGCCTTTAAAAAGCGAGCTTGCACGGCAGACTCTTCGGCTAAAATGCTATCCGTGTGGTGGCTAGAATACTGGTTAATGTGCGAAATTGCGGCTTCCACGCCTGAAACGAGCTTCACCGCAAGCGTCAACGTACCGTATTCAGTCGTCCAATCGCTTGCGGTGGCTGGTTTTGCCTGCGGTAAATAGGCAATAGATGCCTCACATGCATGAAGCGTAATGCCTTCCGTATCGCACCGCTGGACGAATCGTGGGAAGAAGGCTTCCGCAATGGATTCATCCACAAGCAAGGTTTCTAGGGCGTTACAGGCGGATGGATACTGGATTTTTGAATCGATGACCACGTCTAACGCCTTGTCTAAATCCGCAGAACCATGCACATACTGATGACAGACGCCATCCGCATGCCCCAAAACAGGGATACGGGTTTTCTCCATAATGCTTTGCACCAGCTGGTTTGAACCTCGTGGGATGACGAGATCCACGTATTGCGGGTAATTCAACATGGCTTGCACGTCTTCACGGCTTTCCATCAAGCTTGCCCAGCCTTCGGGCAGAAAATCCAGCTCAGCGGTGAGAGGGTGAATCACAGCATCCATGAAGGCTTGGTTGGAATGCTTGGCTTCTTTTCCGCCTTTAAAAACCACCGCATTACCGCTCTTTAAAATCAGCGAAAGGATTTGAGGCATCACATCAGGACGACTTTCAAAAATAATACCGATCAATCCCAATGGCACGGCACGTTTGGTCAAAATCAAGCCCTCATCCAATTCCGTGACCGCTAACACCTTACCAGCAGGATCGTCTAGCTTGACCAACTGGCGAATGCCTTGCACGACTTGAGTCAACTTGCCTGCATCAAGCTTTAGACGCTGGTAAAGGGCATTATCTAGGGCATCCTTGTTTTCAGCGAGATCGCGAGCATTGGCATCTAAAAGGGCGTTTTCGTTTGCTTCAATGAGGGTCGCCAAGCGTTCAAGGGCGATGTTTTTTTCATCGCTTGAAAGGCATGCCATTTGCAAGAAGGCGTTTTTTCCTTGAGCGAGTGTGTTTTCCATAACGGCGTTCATGGTGACAATCCCTTATTTTAAGTGAGTATGACACCTTATTTTAGCATGATCTCACAAAATGCGTTACAATAAAGAGGTATACCACTCACAACAACAGAAAGATACCCCTTTGCACGTTCACGATGCCTCACGCCCCCATGGCGAACCTCACACCTGTTCGCATCATCACGCCCCTTGTGAACGAGGGCAAGTGCATGGATTTGTCTTGAGTTCGTGGTCACAAATACGCATTTTAGGCATCGTTTTTGCCTTAAATGTCGCCTATGCGTGGGTTGAAGCGTGTGGGTCGCAAAACACTCATAGCTGGGCGTTGATGAGTGATGCTGTTCACATGGCGGCGGATGCGTCAGGTTTACTGCTCGCCTTTTTGGGAGCGATGTTGAGCCTTTATGTTCAAAAAAATCACGACTACCACAAGGCATGGTGGATTGAACGCCTCGCTGCAGGGTTTAACGCCCTCGCCTTAAGCGGCATGAGCGTTTTTCTCTGGGTGGAAGGGGTGCAACGCTTGTCGAATCCGCCTCAAATTGTGGGGGAATCCCTGTTGTGGATTGCCATTGGGGGTTTGTTGGTGAATCTTCTTTCGGTGTATTTATTACATCAGGACAGTCATCATCACCTCAACATTCGGGGGGCGTATCTCCACGTCATCAGCGATGCACTCGGATCTGTTGCGGCCATTATTTCAGCGGTTGGCGTGCTGGTTTTTCATATCGTTTGGATGGATGCGGTGATGTCTCTATTGGTTGCAGGACTGGTGACTTGGGTGGCGATCGGTTTTGTCCAAAGCCTTTGGCGTAGTTTTCAAGAAGCCCCTAGCGAAGATGCTTTTGAGCATCCCTTACTACATGCGGAAGAGCATCCCCATGAAACCGCTTAAATGCTTGATGCTCCTTTGGCTAGGTCTGCTCTGTTGGAGTCCCTTCGCCGTTGCGGAAAAGTCTCCCTATCAGAACGTTTACTTAAGCTATCGGCGGATTTGTCGCAACTGTTGGGTACAACCGATTTCAGAAACCCATGTCAGGCTCATCAACCAAGCGGGGGAAGGGGAAATTGTTTTGGCTCGTGATATTTTGGGGGTGGATGAGCATCCCGTTCAACGCAAAGTCTTGGAACATTTTACCAAGCACCTGAACCCGATTAGCATGCACTACTTATTGCCTAATGGTCATTATGGGGTGGAAAATGACTTTTACGGTCATTACGGTAAGCCCCCCTTTATTTGGGACAAAGAATAATAAAGGGTTTTATGTTGATAAAGTGATATTTCTTTTGGCTTTTTTGCTTCGTTTATAGCTGGTGCTGTCAGAGACCTTTGGACGCACAAAGGTTCTCCGACACCTCTAAAGGCGGCTTAAGGGAGGGAGGGTCTTGGTCGCCCCCCTCCCTTAAGAATCCCACCCCTCTCGCTTTCCCGTTGTTCCTGCCGTCCGCAAAATGTCTCGGAAGCCTCGCATTTAGTGCGTTGTCGGCAAGTTGTCTGTCCGTCATTGCGAGCGTAGCGTGGCAATCTCCCTAGACCTTGCGTCTTGGTTTTTAAATCGTTGCACAAGCCGACGTACAAGCACAAAGACCCCCAAGCGCCAGCTCAAAACGGAGCGAGAAATCCCAAAAAATAGCCTATTTTAAGGCTTCGGCGCCACCGACAATTTCCATAATCTCTTGGGTAATCGCTGCTTGACGAGCCTTGTTATACACCAACGTCAAACGGTGGATGAGATCTTTGGCATTGTCCGTCGCATTTGCCATCGCCGTCATACGAGAGGCGAGTTCACTCGCCATTGATTCCAGTAAAGCACTAAACAATTGACGCTTCACATACATCGGGATAATTTCTTCCACCAACGACACGGCAGAAGGCTCAAACTCAAGTTCAGAACTTAATTTGGTGTCGTCCACCTGAATAGCCGTTACATTTTCTTGAAGCGCTTCCACATTCAAAGGCAACACGGTTTTGTGAATAGGCTCATAAGACACCATGTTATTGAACTGGGTGTAAAGCATTTCAATGCGGTCCACACGGTTGTGGGTAAAGGATTCAATCAAGGCATCGCCTGCTTGATCGGCGTGGATGTATTCGACAGGTAAACCTAAATTATGCGTCGTTGCCAAGACTTCCAAATGGGCAAACTGTTTGGCGACATAGCGAATCGACTTATTGCCGACCAAATACAAACGCACATTGACATGTTGGGCTTGATATTGGGTTAAAATAAGGTTCAGCTTCTTTAAAATTGCACTATTGTAAGATCCACATAACCCACGATCCGCTGCCACAACAAAAAGACCCACACGCTTCACCGCACGAGGCGTTAACGCATTGTAAAAAGGGGATTCCTTAATTTCATCCGCATGACTATTGAGTTCAGGCATAATACGCAATAACATCGATTCCAGCAAAGCCGTAAAAGGACGAGACTGCTTGAGGCTATTTTCCGCTTTACGCACTTTGGCCGCTGCCACCATACGCATCGCTTGCGTGATTTTTTGCGTATTTTTAATACTTTTAATGCGGGTACGAATGTCTTTTAAATTGGCCATAAGAAAGGGATACCTTATTAACGTAAATGGGGAAAACCGCTTTTAATACTTATAAAAGTGGTTTAAAGGACAAGGCGTTCTTCGCTTATTCAGTGAGGAATTGACTGTCACGTAACGCACTCATTAAGTTCAAAAGTTCCGTTTTTTGAGCGTCTTCAACTTTATTGCCTGTGTTAATTAGCTCATACAAATCGGTGTGCAAGCTTTTAAAGGCCGTCAACCATGCTTTGATAAAGGGTAAGACTTGCTCAAGTTCAAGCTTGTCTAAAATACCTTTGTTGGCTCCAAGCAGTAAGCTGTACATATCCGCAACCGAATACGGAGCGTATTGAGGCTGTTTCAAGAGTTCAACCAAACGCTGACCACGCTTGAGTTGGGCTTGCGTGGCAGGATCCAAATCACTCGCAAATTGTGAGAAGGCTTCAAGTTCACGGTATTGAGCCAAGGTTAAACGTAACTGACCCGCTTCAGACTTAATGGCTTTGGTTTGGGCGGCTCCACCGACGCGAGACACCGAAATACCAGCGTTTACAGCAGGACGGATCCCTGCGTTGAATAAATCAGATTCCAAGAAAATCTGACCGTCGGTAATAGAAATAACGTTGGTGGGAATGTACGCCGAAACGTCGCCCGCTTGCGTTTCAATAATAGGCAAGGCGGTGATACTACCAGCACCCAGCTCATCATTCAACTTAGCAGCACGCTCCAATAAGCGAGAGTGAAGATAGAAGACATCACCAGGGTAGGCTTCACGACCTGGAGGACGACGCAAAAGCAAAGAAAGCGTACGATACGCCACCGCATGCTTGGAAAGATCATCATAAACGACTAAAACGTGCTTGCCTTTTTTCATAAAGTATTCGCCCAAGGCAACCGCTGCATAAGGGGCGAGGAACTGAATCGAAGGCGAATCGGTTGCGGAAGCGGCAACCACGATGGTATTTTCCATGGCACCATGCTCATCAAGGGTTTTAACGATTTGAGCCACCGTCGAGTTCTTTTGACCAATGGCACAGTAAATCGAAATAACATCACTATTCTTTTGGTTGATGATGGTATCTAACGCAATCGCGGTTTTACCCGTTTGACGATCGCCAATAATCAATTCACGTTGACCACGTCCAATGGGGATCATGGCGTCAATGGCCGTAATTCCCGTTTGCAAGGGCTCATGCACCGATTTACGCTCAATAATACCGGGGGCTTTACTTTCCAGGGGTGAACTTTCAAAGGTTTCAATATCGCCTTTACCGTCTAAAGGTATGCCTAGAGGGTTCACAACTCGTCCGACGACGGCGTCGCCCACAGGAATCGAAGCGATTTGTCCTGTTCCACGCACACGCAGACCTTCACGGATATTCAATGGGCTGTCCAAAATAACGACACCCACGGTTTCTTCTTCTAAGTTTAAGACCATGCCTTTGGTGTTATGTCCGTCTTCAAAGACGACCAACTCGCCCGCCATGGCATTGTCTAAACCACTGAGGCGAGCAATCCCGTCTCCGACTTCTAAAACCGTGCCGACTTGTTCTGTATTGACATGAATGTCCAAGGCTTCGATGCGTTGGCGTAGTAAGGCAGAAAGTTCTTCCGTGCTATGAATGGTCATTGTACTTCCTTTTTCAATTAAATTAGGGGATTGTAAACGTATTGTTGAGGGAGAGGCTTAAACTTGTGAAAGTGCCTCTTCAAAGCGAGCGAGCTGACGCTTTAAGGTGGCATCAAAGCGAAGCCCCTTATATTCCACATAAAGCCCACCGAGAATATCCGCATCTACTTGATGATGCAATACCACTTGGTAAAGTCCAAAAATAGCACCCAAACGCTCTTCGATTTCTTGACGAAGGGCTGGGTTCAAGTCAACGGCAGAGCGGACTTGAATATGCCCAATTTTCTGAAACGCTTCATACAAAGGTAAAAAAGCCACATACAAGGCAGGAATCCCTGCGTAATGTTCTTGCTTAAACATAAGCTTTAAGGTTTTCACCACCCACGCGTCGGCTTGCTCTAAAAAAGGACTTAACGCTTCTTCAAGGGCTTGCCCCGTAATTTCTTCGGGAGACAGAAAAACTCGAAGGGCTTCTGGGGCATCTTGAAAAATGGCGTGAAGCTGGAGCAGTGACTCATACACCGAAGGCAAGACGACTTTTTCAGTGGCAATGTCAAAGAGTGCTTTGGCATAACCTTTTGCCTGATTGACGGCTTCTGTTGGCAAGGCTAAACCGTGGCTCATAAGTAAATCCCTTCTTTTGGACTTGCTGAAACGGCAGACGTTTTCGCACCTTGTGTATAAAGGGCTTGAATATCACTTAAAGCACTATGAATCAAGCGAACTTGTGTGGCTTCATCCAAGCCTTCTTTAAGACGATCTACTGTAAGCGCATCTAAAGAACTTACAAAGCTTTGCACCATATCACGTTGCAAGTGATTGGATTCCAAACGTTTTTGAGAATGCTGGCGTTCGGTCAATTTACGAATCTTCGCTTGTGTTTCTTGAACCAACTTACGACTGTATTCTTCAGCACGCTCTTCCGCTTGGTGTAAGCGTTTTTGACGGTCTTTTTCAACCGAACCTAAACGGTTCAAAACCACGTCTTTTTCAGCCAAAACTTTGGCAGACAAGGTTTCCGCACTTTCAAGATCAATCACCGTTTCTTTAATTTTAGCATCCAAGCCTCCGCCGATATTGATATTTTTCCACTTAAAGAAAAAAAACACAATCCCCACCAAAACCAAGACGTTAAACAAGTTGGTTTCACCCAAGTAGTGCCAAACACCCATCAAATCTAAGGGGGCTTCGCTGGCATTATGGTGAATAAGGGGAACAGAGAATAACATAGCTTTCCTCGTTTGAATGACGCCTACTGCGAGGAGGCGTTTCCATTTAACGTAATAATTTTTCAGTAATGCGTTGAACCAACGCTTCTTTTTCTGCACTCAAAGCATTCTGACGATCTTTTAGTGCTTGCGTCTCATGTTCAACGTGAGCATCCAAGGCGTTAGCCAATTCTTTTTTATGAACCAATAGCTTATGCGTCGATTCACCCTGTGCTTTTAGCACACGAGTCTGATAGGCTTCTTGAATCAAACGTTGCGTTTTCAATTCTTCGGCTTTTAACTGAACCTGTTGTTCTAAAACAAAAGCGGTATCCACATCGGTTTGCTGGTTTTTCTTTAGAATAACTTCAGTGCGAGCCTCTTTAATCGCCGAAATCGGGTCAAAGAACATCACGCGCATGACTTGTGAAAAGCCTAAGAACACGACCAAGACAATCGGTAGCGTCAAATTAAATTGAAATAAGCTTTCGGACATGAGTAAAACCTTTATTCTAAACGGTACCAATCCTACAAAAGAGCATGCCCACGCACAAAGACGAAACCCTGTGCGTGGATGCCTTGCTTCTTACAAAAACAAGGTGATAAAGCCAAGCAATGCCATCAATTCGATCAAACCAGCTGCGGCGAAGAATACGCCTTGCAAAGGTCCACGTACTTCAGGCTGACGAGCGGTTGCATTAAAGAAGGCGGCGGCGGCTAAGCCAATACCGATGCCTGGTCCGATTGTGGCGATAGCCATAGCTAAAGGCCCACCAATGGTGTATGTTGTTGCTGCTTCCATTTGTTAAACTCCTTAAATTAAACGAGGGACATACTTAATAAAAAACTAGGCGACGGCTAAAGAAGGGCTTTTTGTCTCTTCCTGTGTCGTGTGTGAAGCGTCATGCTCATCTTCATGATGATCATGATCTTCAGACAATAAACTAATATAGATGTTTGTGAGCATCGCAAAAATGTACGCTTGAACCACGGCAACGAACAATTCAATACCCATAACCGCAATCGGCAATAAGTAATGAGACGCACTATGAGCCACCCCTGTCAAGATCTCTCCGACAAAGATATTACAAAATAGTCGAATCATCAAAGAACCTGGACGGGTTAAATCTTCGGCGATATTCAACAGAATAAATGGCCAAAAGAACGTAGCATACGTAATCTTCACCGGCAAGGATTGACCTGCCATTAAATCAGGCAAAGGCGACAGATAATGCTTAAAATACTTCAGCCCTTTGGCTTTCAAACCAAAGAAGAAGTACATAATGACGCTTCCCACCGCCAAAGCAGCAGGTACATTGATGTCTCCTGTGGGAGCCATGAGCTCACCATGAGGCAATTCGAAAATCTTAAGCGGGAATTGACCTAGCAAGTTACAGGTCAAGACAAAGAAGAAGACACTCCCGACATAATACAAGAAGGTATCGCCCCGCTTACCCGCAGATGAGAAGGTAATACTTCGGCAAAAATCATAGAGCATTTCCGCAAAAATCTGAAGACGATTCGGACGAATCGAAATGGATGAGGTCAACAGACGAGTGATGCTCAATAAAATCACCAACGCCACCGCAACCATAATTAAGGTATTCACATGAACAGGCATTCCGTATAATGAAGCTTCCCAAAAGTGTGATTGCATGTTGCAGGCGATCTCCTAAAAACTAGTCTTCGGCAGGTGCTACAGATGATTTGTAAGCCCCATACCCTATCTTTAATAAGTTATAACTAAAAAATAATGCGATGACAAGCACTTTTTCTTGAGGAAATAAAAATAACGCCATCGCAAAGCTTACCAAAAAAGCTAAGGCAAAGGGAACGTAGACGCACAATCGCCAAAACGCCGTCTTTAAATAATGTTCACAAATTTGCATGACCGCATATAAAAGCAACGAATACAGCAGCAAAAAAACCACGCAAATACTTGCCACACTGGCAAATGAAAGGCTTTTCAAATGTGCCAACAAAGGCAAGGTTACACTTATTTCGATGAGCCTAATCCTTTCACAATATAAATCAGGGAAAACACATGGGCGGTTAAAATGACGACCAAAAACACCCAAGCAGGCGGGCTAAAATGAAAGAAATACGCTACTATTTTGAGCATAAAAAAAGCGGAAGCCGGGTATCCCATCAGGACGGACGCATATTCAAGACCTTTATTTGCCATCGCTTTCCTTCTTACGTTACGCTTTATTCTGTTTCTACATTCTACTACAAGCACATTACACGATAACGAAAGAATCCTTATCTTTTTGTAAAATAAAACCCCTAGGGGGTTAAAAAAAATTCAAACTAGGTTATACTGACTTTAAGATTGAGATTCGTTTATTTTCCTTGCTCCTTTGAAACAAGGGTGATATTCTCGAATCACCTTAATAATGAAGTGAAATTTTCGTCATGACCACAACCGTTAAACGCTCTAAACGTAAAAAGCCCCAATGGCTTGAAAGCCTTGGCGTCCTGTGGATGCGGACCCCCATTGGAGGCTTGCTTCACATGGGCGTGGTCAAACTCAGCCCGATTCATCGGCAATTGCAGGCCCTTGAAGTGCAGAACATCATGGCGTATTACAATGAGTGGAACCGTCCCCGTCATTGGCCTATTTTTCGGTTTTACGCATGGCTGTGGAGCTACTTTATTTCAGGCTTTCGCCTGTGGGGCTTAACAGCGTCTGCTCGGCAGGACTATTATGCCATTAACCGCCAAAGTCCATATACCTCTAAAGTCATTCCGTTGATTTCAGATTTATTGCATGAAACCGACAAACTCATTCGACCCACGGTTTCAACCGAAGCCTATGCGTCTTTTTCGGATGATGAACTCACCACAGACGAAGACCGTCTGCCTATTTTAGTTGTCCCTGGTTTAAACACACCGCCTTATTTCTTTCGAGAGATGGTGGAACATTTTAAAATGCAAGGCTACCCGATTTATGTGGCAGAAATGCCTAAAAATGGACTCGCTTCAGTGGGTGAAGCGGCTGTTGCCGTCAATGAACAAATCAACGCACTGTGTCATCACTATCAGGTGGATCGCATTCATGTCGTCGGGCATTGCCTCGGGGGGTTGGTTGCTAAATACTTGATCGACAACATTTGGTCGTTGACGAAAGAATCGCCGATTAAAACCTTGGTCACGCTTGGCACAGGCTTTTTAGGCGCCACTGGCGTTCAGCGTTTAAAAGAATACTGGGTGCCTCGTAATTTAGACAAGCCCATTCCTGAAGTTTTTGATCAGCTCACTAAAGCCCAACAAGCCTTGGTACAACAGGGTGCCGATGTCGTCTATCACTCGATTATGGCGGTGTGGGACTTTATGGTGCCGTTTCAAAATGCAATGTTGCAAACCGTGCCTGTGTCCGCTTCTATGATGGTGCCGACACGTCCGAAAGTGTATAATCACTTGCTGGAAGATTGGAAGCTGGATCATTTGACCCTAGCGTTGAATCAAAAGGCCTTGCAAAAGATTCAAGAATGTCTTGAACCGCCGCGCAATCATTAGAGGTGACTTAAGACGCTTTCCACCGAAAGTTTCTTCATACAAGCATTCGTACCCAAGGGGCAGACTTTTTTATGACAAGGCATGCACGGTAAATCCACATGCAGGTTGACCGCATTGACACTCGCCCCACCCGTGCGTAAGGGATGCGTCGGGCCTAGTAGTGAAATAAGCTTCCCCTTGGGATGCACGCCTTCACGAATGAGCCAGTCCATCAGATGCAAGGGAGCTGAATCCGACCCCACCAAGACATCGATCTTTTTCAGCACGTGCATGAGTTGCAGTAGGCTTGTTTGACCTTCCAAGTGAATCAATCGGGCTTGAACGTCTGGAGACAACCCTTGAGTCAGTACCTGCCATTTTTCCAATTCCGCAGGGCTACCGATGCACACACCTAGCGCTTGCGGATGCTTTTCAAAGATACCTTCAATCAAGCCCTGCCAATGCACGGCATCCCAATGCTTGGAAGCCCACATCGTGAAAGGGGCCAAACCAATTAAAGACTTGCCTTCGGCATGAGCCTCATCCAACGCATTAAACAACGGCGTTTTCGGCAAGGGGGGCTTCCATTCTAAAGGAACCAAAGTAGGTAAATCAAACGTCAAACCCTTGCCCCATGGTTTTAGCAGGGACAAGAACTCTTGCGTAGCGTGTTGGGTGGGCTGAAAAAAACCGCCCAAGCGAGCAGGGGTTGCGGTATACAAAAAACGGGCTTGTTCGCGAGCATTGGCGAATCCCACCCGATGCGGAATGCCCACCACAAAAGGCAAAACGGCACTTTTGTTCAAGCCTTGTATGTCAATGGCGACCTCATAATGTTGGGCGTGAATTTCATTCAAGCAGTGATGCACTTTAGCATCCACATGCCCGAGCTTGTTGAGGTGAAGGAGTTCCCACACCCACGCTTTGCTCCACGCCTTATTCGGTAAGATATGTACGGCGTTTAGCCACGGCATCACAGGTTTAAGTAAGCTTGCCCCTGCTTCTCCCACTGCCCAGCCAATGAAGGCGTTGGGGAAACGTTGTCGCAGGCGTTTTAAGGTATCAAAACTTTGGACAATATCCCCATTGGCACTCAATCGAACGAGTAAAATACGCTTGGGTTCCTTTGGCAACATTGACTTTAATCCTATCGTTTTGCGATATGAAATAGGCTATTTCATAGTTGTTGTCGTCTTAAGTACAGATTTTCGTTCCAACTTACATCCACCCGATCAATCACATTGCTTGGGGAAGCTTCATTGAGTTCGTGGATCTTCTTCAACGCAGGCTTCAAACGAGCCAGTCGCTTAAAGATGCCCGCATCCAACTCGCCTGCTACGACAACTACGGGATGCCCCTCTAGGGTGACATCGAGTTGCAGGTGTTGGCGTTTAGAAAGCGTCACACTTTCAACATCCACGTCCTTGATTTCGCGCACCCCTTCAATGATACGATCCAAGTGTTCTAAACGTTGTTGACGGGCATTAGGACTTAGACGACGGTAGTCGTCCGTGTCCATAAACATAAAGGTAAAGCGATCGGCAAGGGCTTCTTTGGGCAATTGATACTGCGTTTTAGTAAAATGTAGACTTTTATAGGAATCCAGCACAAAGGCGTAGGGGGGCGGTACTTTTTGACTGGCACTACTTTGGTGATGCCACGCCAAAACACTCGCTTTTTCCCACGGATTATAAACCAAGCCCCACGGACGATGTTCACTGACTCGCAAAACGACATGGGGTTGTGGTAGTAAAACACGACGCACTTGAATGCGAACAATCAAGGGGTCACTACTTTCTAAGGCCTTCGCTACTTTCACAGGGTTCACCGTCAATAAATGGTTGCCTAGGACGTCTTTCATGCCTTGTTTAAGTCGAGACGCTTGCATCATGCGGTTGCCTTCTACTTGCACACGCTGAGCTGTTAAAGTCCAATACGGTTGACTCAACCAAAGAAAGATCCCGTAAAACAGTCCGATAAACACCAAAAATCGAGCCAGTTCCATAAAGCGGGCTTGCCATAAACGTTTTATTTTTTCACGCCGACGCAAACGAGCTTCCGCTTCAGGGGAAAGCTCAAGTAACGGTTCTGAAGAAGACGAGGCTGCAGGCAAAGAAGACACCAGCAAAGAGGGTGGGTCTTGTTCTTGGGTAGGACTTTGCTTTTCTTCTTGAGCGTCTTCTGACATAGGGGGTTTCTCTTGTTTAGATTAGGCGAAGCTAGGGGCTTGAAGGCTAAGCCTTGCGATATGTTCGGGTAGCTGAACAGCGGTGTGCAAGACATGATCCACCAGCGTGTCATACGCAATGCCCATAGCGTTGCATTGAGCAGGCAAATCACTTAAGTCGGTCATACCAGGAATGCTGTTGACTTCTAAAATGTAGAAATCACCTAGTTCTGTGGTGACAAAATCGGTACGGCTCACCCCATGGCAACCCAACGTTTCATGCACAGCCAAGGCTTCAGCTTGAATGGCTTTCGTGGCTTCAGGCGTGAGTTCCGCAGGTAGAATAAACTCCGTCAACCCCTTGGTATACTTCGCTTTGGTGTCGTACCAGCCTGTTTTAGGGCGCAATTCTAAAATCGGGGTGACGGTAGGCATACCATCGATATTCACCACACCAACCGTTAAATCCTTGCCTTTAGCGAAACGTTCGACCATGACTTTCCCGCCGTGTTCAGCCGCGAGATCTAGGGCATCCACCAATTCATCCGCATGCTCGACTTTCGACATCCCCACGCTAGAGCCTGTCTGCAAGGGTTTCACCATCATCGGCAAGCCAATGTCTTTGAGTAAGTCTTCAATAAAGTGAAAATCCGCCCCTTCTTCAGGGTTCCAATAAAAGGTCTCCGACGCCAAAACAGGGTGCCCCGCCCCCTTTAGAAGACGTTTGGTGAGATCTTTGTCCATCGTAATCGCACTGGCTTGAAGACGGTTGCCTGTATAAGGGATGCCCAATATCTCAAGCAAGCCTTGAATGGCGCCGTCTTCGCCTTGTTCACCATGGACAGCCAAAAAGGCGACTTGTACATTTAATTCCAACAACACTTGGGGCAAGTGCTTGTCAACTTCAATGAGCTTTACATGTGTGTAACCCAGCCTTAGCAAGGCATCATAGCAATTTTTGCCTGAACGCAGGGAAACATCACGCTCTGAAGAGGCGCCACCGCAAAGCACGGCAATGCGAGCAGATGGGTTAATTTGAAGCAAGCCATGCGTGGCAGGATTCGTCCAGCCTTCAAAGGGATTCGTTTGAACGAGGGGCATGGTGGGGGTCTCCTTCTTTAAGGGCGTGCCATAAGCGTTTTTCTGCTTCGGTGGCTAGCCCAATGAAACGGTTTTCAGGGTAAATACGTAGTCCGTAAGCATCCCACACGGCGACTTGCATCTGTCGCATGAGCGTTAAGACATCGGTTGAGGTGGCGTCATTCGTATTGACGATAAAATTGGCGTGCAAAGCACTGACTTCAGCTCCGCCCACTTTCCACGTGCCTTTGGCGCCTAAATCTTCAAGAAGTTTGCCTGCACTTAGGACGACGTCTCCGTCTTGAGGGGGTGCTGTCGGGTTGCGGAAGACACTGCCTCCGTTGGGTTCAATCGGGTGATGGCTTTTGCGAAACGCGATGTTTCGCTCCATTAGTGCCTTACTTTCTGCAATATCGCCTGCCTGAAAACGGCATTCGGTGGCTAAAACCACTTGCGATTGCGGATCCACCGCACTATAGCGATAGTCATACGCTAAATCAGACGCATCCACCCAATCGGCGTTGCCTTTTTGAAGGTTAAACACAAAAACACGCTCGACGATTTTTGCCGTGTCCTGCCCCATCGCTCCTGCGTTCATCACGGCGGCTCCACCCATCGTACCGGGGATGCCGATCATGTATTCGCCCCATTGAAAGCCTGCTTCCACAACCGAATGAGCCACTTTCGCCAAATGCACGCCCGCTTCAATCAAAAAGCGTCCGTCGCCTAAGGCTTTTATATCGGCTAACTTTCGTGTAATTAGCGTATGCCCTGCAATGCCCGCACTGGCAATCAACGTATTACTTCCCCAACCGAGGACATTGAAAGTCGTTTCGCCTGAGTTCACCTTAGGAGCCAAATAACTCAAGAGTTCCACCGCTTCATCCAGCGTAGTGGGGAACCAAGCAAGCTCCATATTTCCCCCAATGCGATAGGTGGAATACGGTGCCGACGGCTTGTCGACTTCAGGGGAAAAACTCAAAGACGTGTGTGAAGCACTCGACGGCGTGTCAAGCATCAGGCATGACCTCCGTTTTCTTCAAACGGGACGCTTCTTAACAAGCTGGTAATCGTGCCTGCCCCCATAGAAAGGATTAAATCCCCTGCTTCTGCGGTGGCTTGAAGCTCTGCTTTTAACGCCTCTAGATCAGGGGCATAGGCGATCTGTTGTTGGGGATATTTTGCTTTTAAGGCATCCACGAAATGTGAACTGTCGACTCCTGAAATGGGCGTTTCAAAGGCATGATAGGTGTCTATAATATAGACGACATCCGCCGATTCAAAGGCTTCGAGAAAGGCATCCCACAAGGCTTGAAGGCGAGTGTATCGATGCGGTTGAAAGCAGGCGATGAGCTTGCCGTTTAAGTTAAGTTCTTGCATGCGTTGACGGCTGGCTTCTAAGGTGACACGCACTTCGGTGGGATGGTGGGCGTAATCGTCCACCCACAGGGCGTTTTTGTAGCGTCCCAAGACTTCAAAACGTCTACCCATGCCTGTAAAGGATGCCAAGCCTTTCACTATGTCGTCAAAGGCAAGGCCTAGTTGATGTGACACGATTGCCACCATAGAGGCATTCCAGACATTATGATGTCCAGGAATACTTAGTTGAAGTCTTCCTGTCGCTTCACCACTCAGAGGCTCCCATCCAGAAGCCGTATAAATCCATAAGGAGAAACCGCCTATTTCTTGCTGAATCAAGTAGCGTTCCCCAACTTCTTCAAAGGCTTCGGCACGAGCTTGGTCATCAAAGAGCCATAAACGATGCACCCCTTTAGGCAAGGCATGGATAATCTTCAAGGTATTCTCACACTGTCCGTTTAAAATGACGGACGGTGTTTGGGAAGGATTAAGTTTGGAAAAACTCGTCAGTTGCCTAAAAAAGCGTTCAAAGGTGTGCAACAAATGCGTTAGCCCGTCGGTGTAATGATCGGCGTGATCCAGCTCCAAGTTGGCGAGAATGGTGAAGGTGGGGGCATAGCGTAAAATAGTGCCGTCGCTTTCGTCCAATTCCGCTACGCAAGTAGTGGCTCCTTCAGCCAAACGGATATTTTGCCCCAATTGCGGGAGCTTACCGCCTGCAATACTCATCGCAGGGTAGTTCGCCTGATGCAAGACGCTGTCCATCAAGCCTGTTAAAGTGGTTTTGCCGTGCGTGCCTGTTAAGCCTATCGTGTTTGTCATCCCTAGACTCGGGCTGTGCATCAAGCTTTGCAGGACTTGTGAGCGATGCCACAACGGTTGATGCCTTGCAATGGCTTGGCGTAATTCGGGATTCGCCTCATCAATCGCCGTAGAAAGCACCACAACGGCGTTTTTAGGCACCTGTTCCGCCAAATGCCCTTGAAACACCGTAATGCCTGTTTCTTGAAGCCTTTGTGTCGTGCTAGACACATTCACATCACTACCTGAAACATCAAACCCCTTGGCTTGCATCGCCAAAGCCAACGCACTCATGCCTGCTCCGCCAATGCCCACAAAGTAAAATGGCGGACGAGTCTTCAAGACCCCATCGAGTCGCAAGGCATCGAGGGGGGTAAGGCTTTCTTCAGCAAAGAGCCGTTCTTCAAGCGTCGCATCTTCTGCAAGGGGCATAGGTTGAAAGTATCCAAAATTCAGTAAAAACAGATTCATTGTAGCACGAAATGCAATAATCTTCTAGAAAGCATTATACCCATTCCTATTTCAAATAGCTGTAGCCAAAAAACCAGGCTCGCTCTATAATTAGGGCGGTACAATTATTTGATAACAAGGTGAATCCTGCTATGCTACAATCTCGTTTTTCTTCGCTTTCTTTTACGCTACTTCTTTTAACGAGTCTGGTTTGGACGCAAATGGATGCCTTGGCGTTGTCACCTGCCGCATTAGAATGGCATCAAAAGGCCCGAAACGCCATTCGTGAAGAGCGTTATACGGATGCCGAATCAGATATTCGTCAAGCCATTACCTTTGATTCTTACGATCCGCTTTTATACATTACCTTAGGTGAAATATACCAAAAACGAGGTTTGGTGGATCAGGCGATTCAGGCTTACGATCGTGCCGCCCAACTCGATTCCAAGGATCCTGCTATTTACTTCAGCTTGGGAACCTTGTATGAGCAGAAACAGGACTATCCTTCGGCTCAATACAACTATGAAATCAGTCAGCAAAAAAATCCGTCTTACACCTATGTGGAGTCTCGGCTTGCACGCTTGTTAGGTTTTCAAAAAAAATATGATTTAGCGATCGCAAAATATGAATCGTATCTCAACCAAGCCCCTCGCGATTTTGAAGCCCATGCACAATTGGCTCGCTTTGCGGTGGCCACCACTCGCCCTGAAGAAGCGAAAACCGCCATTCAACATTTGTTGTATGTCAAAAAAGAAGCCCCCGCTCTTTATAAGGATGAAGCCCTACTCGCCAAAGCCTACCTGCGTTTAAACGATCCAAAAAGTGCGTTAGCAGAACTCGCATCCGCCAAAGAAAACGGTCGTTACAGTACCGAAGTAGCTAATTTACAGTCAGTCGCCAATGAAGCCCTCGGTAATATCAACATTGCTATTAAGGACTTAAAGATCGCTGCTGAAAGTAACCCTGAAGATGCCAATTTTCAGTACCGTTTGGCTTTTTTAAGTGCCAAACAAAATCAATATGGGGAAGCTCTTAAATATCTCACCCAATACTTGAGCTTGAGCCCAAGCGATGTGGACGCTCGAGTCACGCAAGTGTCGTGGTTAAACCGTCAAGGTAGCTATGTTACCGCTAAAAATGTGGCTCAACAACTCTTGGCTCAAGAAAAACTCAATGAAGACCAAGCCCTTGAACTCTCTACGCAACGAGCGTTTGCGGCCTTGAAAACGAATGATTATAAAACATCCGCTGATTTGTATGAAAAAGTGTTTAACGCAACCCCCAAAACGGAAGAAAACTACCGCACCATACAACAAAACTTAGGAGTCGCCTATTACCAATCAGGTCAATTACAAAAAGCACTCGGTATATTTCAAGATCTATTAGCCAGCAATACCTTAGACAAAGATGAAACCGCCTCAGTTAAAAAAGATGTGTATCATATTTATCTTAAAAAAGGTCAGTTGGCTGGTGAAAGCAAAGACTTTGAAATGGCGAAAAACTTCTTGATTGAAGCCAAGCCCTTCGCTGAATCGACCAATGACTTGCAAGATTTACGCCTTGAACTAGGGGCATTGTACTTGGGAAATCAATACAATGCAGAAGCCATTGCCCTGTATGAAGAAGCCTTGGTAGAAGAGCCCACCAATATCGAAGCAGGCTTGAATCTTGCTAGCTTATGGCGGGAATCGGCTCCAGCAAAAGCCTTGCCCTTGCTAGAGAATGTCTTAAAACAAGCGAATCTCCCTGATGAAGCGAAGTTTGAAGCCACCTATTATAAAGCCAGTGCTTTGATTGAACTCAACCGTAAAGTTGAAGCCTTGCCTTTGTTAGAATCCTTGAAAGCCACCGCTTTAGCGGGTAAGCCGAATGCGTTAAACGCTGAAGGTTGGCTCGCTTTAGGGACGCTTTACCATGAAAAGAAGTTGTATCCCCAAGCCGAACAAGCATATCAGCAAGCCGTGAACTTGGATGCCAAGAATGCGTTGGCGTCTTATAATTTAGGGTCTGTGTACTTGGCTCAAAAAGAATACAGCAAAGCACGAGTCGCCTTATTGCAAGCCATTCAAGGGGAAGCCCCGATTACACAAGCATTTTACGCCTTAGGCTTAGTGGAAGAAAATAGCCAAAACAAGCCCAAAGCTGTTGAGTATTTGAAGGAATATCTCAATCGTGCAGGGGAGCTTTCTGCTCAAACCAAGGAAAAGGTTGAAGCGAAGCTGAAACTTTTAAGTGGTACGCCTTCTACGGTGACGCCTTTAAAGCCTGTGGCATCAAGCCCTAGTACCCCCGCTCCCAAAGTAGAACGTCTGCCTTTACAGTAAGTGTGTGATGCTTAAAATCGTTGCACTAGCCGACGGCAACGCACTAAATCCAAAATCATTTCTACACTGAAAACTCTTGTAAGACGGCGAGATCCACAAAGTCGAGCATTTTTTGATGCGTCGCTTCTAGCTTCACACGAGGGGCTTTACCGTTATGGTAAGCATCCACCCAGCGACTGGCACACAAGCACCACGCATCGCCATGCTTCAATCCATGAAAGCCATATTCAGGTAGGGACGTGCTTAAATCATTGCCGACTTCTTTGGAATACGCCAAGAAGTCATCGGTCACGATGACACACACCGTATGCACCCCTGCATCAGAAGAGCCTGTTTGGCAATAGCCGTCTCGCCAAAACCCTGTAATAGGATCCAGACAACAGGCGATTAAGGGTTTCCCAAAAACGTTGAGGGATTCATCTTGCTCATTTTCAATAGTCATCATGGTGGTTCATCCCTTTTTTGATTAACCGCTTAGTTATAGGCGTGATACGATGCTAATAGTGCAATAACGATTCAACTGGTACATCACCGAGTAATGGACGTCCATTTAAGAAGTCGAGTTCTATAACAAACCCATATGCAACAACTTTAGACCCAATATTTTTGACAATTTCTGCTACAGCAGAAGCGGTACCCCCTGTACCCAGTAAATCGTCTAAAATAATCACACGGTGATGAGCTTCAATAGCGTCTTTGTGCATTTCAATGGTATCGATGCCATATTCCAAGGCATACGAATAGGAATACGTTTCAGCAGGGAGCTTACCTTTTTTACGAATAGGAATGAAGCCGATTTTAAGTCGGTCGGCAAGGGCTGCTCCAAAAATAAAGCCACGGGCTTCCACTCCTAGAATATAATCGGCGTTGTAGGGTTTGAGACGTTCCACCAATTGATCCAAGACTTCAGAAAATAAGTGAGGATCTTTCATAAGTGGCGTGACATCTTTAAAGAGAATACCAGGCTTGGGGTAGTCGGGGATATTACGCACGGCGTCGGACAAATGCTGTAAAGTGGTGTTGGACACAGATTAAGGCTCCCACAATTAGGAATAACACACGTTGACTACACTATTCTATCTAAAACATTCTTTTTTTTCTAGCATTATTCGCAAGTGGCTTCACATGTAACAAAATATAACAGAAAAGAGTTGATTCCTTTTTGTCACATCTTAGATTCATAGAGAAAAAATACAACGTCGTGCTTCATTCGCACGACTTTGTGCTACATTAAGGAAGTAGCTTTTACACACTGATAGTGACGCCCTTATCATGCCCTCCTATGAACGATTAACCCACAAACTTAAACACGCTAAAGTGCTTTTAGCCACCGATGTGGATGAAACCTTGACTCACAAGGAAGCGGATGTTGTTCGCCTGAATCAAGGAGCTATCCAATTTTTGGGGATCGAGCAGGAACTCATTCCCTACGAAACACCGCTTTTTCCTGATGAACAGTTAAACGTGTTTAGCACAGGACGCACCCTTGAAGTCGCCATGAACTGGCTCACCGAGCTGGGCGATGCTATTTTTACCCTGCATGCCCCTGATGTCCTATTGTGTAATAATGGACAAACGGCCTATTACAACACGCATAACGCCCTTAGCTGGGGGGATTTTATGCACGATTTGCAAGACGCCCCCAAGCGTGAAGCGATGCAATTCAAGCCATACGAAATCGCTTTATTAAAAGATTATACGCATGATGTTTCAGATACCCAACGCCTGCCTTTAAGCGGACGGGTGCGTGACGATTTATTGCGTCATTACCGCCTTGTGTTTAGCGATCTCGCTGGTGGGCTTAGACAAGTCCCTTCTTTGGATCTTCTCGCGGTGGAAGCCTTTTCAAAAGAAAACCTTCAAGATAAAGCCGCTTACGGTTTTGAACGTCTGATTAAAGTCATGCGAGATCAAAGTCAAATGGAAGTCCCTCAAGGGTTCCACCTGCCTACTAAAGTCACGATTGCGGATGAATCCAGCGGTGAACCGAAGGATTATGTCGAACATTTGATCGTCGCCTTTTTTGGACAGGGAGACCCTAAGCCACTGGTGCAAAGCATGGGCTGTAGTCCTTGGCAAGCGGATGCGTCCTACCTATGGCAAGACGCTTTAAGCCAGTGGACGCCTGAACATAACGTGGCAGACTTAGAAGCCCTCATTCCTTATAATTTAAGAAGTACCGCTAAAAATAGTTCAAATGATGCCCTCGCTACGCTTGTTGCCTTCTTAAAAAAAGAAGCGATGAACGCCTTTAGTGCGTATCACAACACAGGGCTCGTTTTACGACCTGCGACGCAAACCAAGCACATGGATTCCCCCATTGCTCGTCAAAAATCAGACAGCCCCCGTTCTTACATTCTCATCAATGGCTTACTCGACAAGGGCAAGAGCTTGTCGTACTTGTACGACGGTTTTATTGATTTAGCCGAATCTTTAGGTGTGCAAGGCTTTTCACAACAGCTTGAAGCCCTCATCACGCTTGGGGATGGAGGCGTCGACAGGGGAATGTTGTCGCTATTGGCGTTAAAGGCTAAGCATCATAAGGATGCCGTCGCCGTGCCGAATCATGCGGTACTGGTGCATAATGGGGCGGATTTGCGTACGCCTGAAAAAAACAGCCTGTGGCGCTTGGTGCATCAAAGCAACCCTACACTACGTTATGCAGACGGCTTTTTTCCACATTATGGAAATCTCTGCGAAAGTCCTGTTCCCTCTCCTTGAGGAGCACGCCTCGCCGATGGCGGGCTACGCTAGGGAGAGGGGGGGATGTCTAAAGCCCTTGTTTACCTCTACTCCCCACCCCACCATGGTCGAAAAAGGAAACTTTTTCTCTTGGGAAAGAAAACCGTTGGTTTCCTCTCCCAACCTCTCCTTCCTAAAGGGGAAAATTCACTTCGTGAATGAGAAGGTTGTGTTCCTCCCCTTTAAGGGGAGGGGGTAAGACGTTTTGAGACTTTTCAACGCCCTTTCAAAAAAGCGTTTGACTTAGAGGCATGTTTTGCTTACATTAAAGTCATTGATGACTAGATTGTGGCGGTCGTCGCCAAGCGGTTAAGGCACCTGGTTGTGGTCCAGGCATACGGGGGTTCGATTCCCCTCGATCGCCCCATTTTTTAGTCAACTGGCTCGTTTTTTAGGCAAAACAAAGCACTTATAGTGTTTTAAAGAGTTTTCCATACAGTAGGCTAGACGAGGAGCCTAGATTATTTTGTGAAGAAGTGTAGACAGACCTACATGACTGAACAAAATAATCGTAGCGACAAAGTATAGACACTGTAGGGGAAATTATTTAAAACACTATAACAAGTGAACTCTACTGAGAAGCATACCCACTACTGAGCTCTACCCAGCTCTTGGAGCATCCGCTGTAGGGATTCGCTCTGCACTTTAAAGATCTGCGAATTGGCTTCAAAAAAGCGACGGGTGGGGACCATTTCCATAAACTCTTCTTGAATCATCACGTTACCATCTTCGGTGTGCATTTGCACCACTTCCACCTTTTCAGGACGTTGCCCCGCTTCAGTGACCACGCCCAAACGCCCGAAGGCTTGGTATTTCCCCGAAACATCACTGCGGAAGGTAATGCTACCGTCTTCATCAATTTTGAGTTGTTTGCCCGCATCCATCGGTTTTTCAGGCAGTTTAATCGGATTGCCCGACGCATCCAAGAAATGTAGCCCATTTTGAGATTTCATATAACCGTCGATGTCAATTTGACTACGACCGTCACGAGTCAGCGTAATGCGTCCTGTTTTGGGGTCCAACAACTGAAAGTAACCTTCGCTTGCTAAGGCAAAATCTTCACCCACACCTGTTTGCCGTAAACGTCCGACTCGCTTGTCTTTCATTGTTTCCACACTCGCCACACCCAAAATTTCTGCAAAAGGGCGACGCACCACTCGATTGGCTTGAAAGCCCGGCAATCCTGATTTTGAAACATTTTCCGTTAAGACTTCCATATGTTTTAAATCTGCCGTCATGGCACGAATACTGTTAAACATACCCGCATCAAAACTTGAACTATACGTTGAAATAGGATAGATGTTCATAGGGAAAGCCTCATGGTTTTTTAGGGGTATCGGGACACAGGGCGTCTTATTGAACGGCTTCCTTTGTTTAGGCGAGAGCATTTTATGCTACACTAGAAAGCATCACAGTAAAAAGGATGTCCCCCCTATGTACACAGGTTTCATTGGTGAAGTCGACAGTTGCGGATATAGTCCCTTGAGCAATGAGCCTTTGCTCGTGCTGAATGTGGGCAATCACTTATACGAATTACGTTGTACGGAACGTTTTTTAATGCAAGTGAAATCACAAGTGGGGCAAACCCTTAAGCTCTACACCCATTTAACCGTCAAAGAAGACGACTTAAGCCTAACCGCTTTTGCTTCCACAGAAGAGCGAGACATGTTCCGCATTTTGATTGGGGCTTCTGGCGTGGGGGGCAAAGTGGCCTTGTCTATTCTAAACACCTTTGATGTCGCAACCCTAGTCACCTTTATTTTAAATGAAGATGCCAAAGCCATTACCGCGGTTAAAGGCGTCGGGCCTAAGGTGGCTCAACGCATTGTGTTGGATATAAAAGAAAAGCTTAAAGCGTTTGCGGAACGTCGCCCCAACATTCACCGCAGTTCAGCCCAAAACAAAAAAACACAGGACATTGGGGCAGGGGTCGCCTTAGAAGAAACCGTCGCCGTTTTAGAATCCTTGGGTTATGAAGCCAGTGAAATTGAAAATAGTTTAGCTCACTTACAAAGCACGCATGCCCCCGACATCCTTTCTTCTTGGGACGCTGAAACACTCTTGCGTCATGTGCTTAAAACCCTATAAGCAGCACAAAATAGACTTGAGACGGTTTTATGTGAATGTCTTCTCCTCTTGCGATCTAAATTAAGGTTCGTCTATGTCTCTTTCTACAAATGCTTATCCCCATAATCCGCTGCCTTATCAAACGACTTATAGATTGCCCTATGGCATCCCTGTGGCGGATTACCCGACGTATGCCCCAGTGTCGCCTGCGATGATGGCCCCTGCGTACACGGTGACAACCATGCCTGCCAACATGCTGGTGCCGCCACCCATTTACAGAGCGAATCCTTATGCACCAAACGGTAGGCAATACCCTGGAGCCATCACTAAGCAACCCTCTTATAATGCGATGAACGCCGTTACACCGCATCGGCGAAATATCCCCATGCCTTATTTAGCGTCTTATTATGACCGTCCTAATCAGTATCCGTCTGTTGTGGGCTTACCTACCCAACCCCCTCCTTTGCTAGATTTAAGCATCCCTCAAGGCGGGGCAGGCAATCCGTTGATGCGTTACTATTTGCCCCCGCCTCACTATGAACGTTTAAACGATCCTGTGCCGACGACTTTACCGTTGAATTACATTGTGCGTCCTAGTACGGTGACGATCGACCGTGTAAATAGTGAACCACGCTTAAGTAGCTTCTTTGAGCATCAGCAACAGATTGAGCGTCCTTATATTCAAATGGGTGAACTCGATATGTTCTCTCAGCGTTAATGCAATAAAAGGCGTTGGTGATTTAGCATAGATAGCGTTGCCAATCGGGTGTAAAAGAGATGGTGAGAGTGGCTCTTACCATCTCTTCAGACTTTAAATAACAATAGTATGGTGAACACCTGTTAAACGAGAAATCCCACGAAAGCCAACCCCTTCTAAATAGAGTTTAATCGCTTCAATTCGTGTACTTAAGCCAATCCGAGAGGTTGTAGACTATGTGTAATTGCAACCACAGGCTTTACACTTATAGCGTTTTGTTTCATGGTAGCGTTTTTGGTCGCTTCGGTACAGTGGCAGTTTGGACATTTCGTGCCGCTAGTTTAACACAACTCTGCTAAATCACCAATGCCAAAATAAGTGCGTATTTCTTGAACTCATTACTACAATCTCATTCGTTTTGCTTACTTTAATAAAAACTAAACTACTTTCAGCAATTCATAGAGGACGTTGCCTTCTCTAATGTAAATCAAAGAACTTTATTCTTAAATCAATAAATATTATGGTGACATAAGGTAACATTTATGTAAAGGGATAATTCCAAATCATATAAATCACTATATTTTTGAAAGCTTAAAGCGTCCTTCATTTATGGGAAATTAACCGTTAAAGAAAGCGAGTAACCTAAAATGAGAATAGAATAGCCTTTATTCAAGAAAGCAGGAAACCTCACCATGACGTCTCGCTTTGAACGCTTGAAAGAACGCCTAAATCAAGCAGAACAAACCCACAGTCCGCTGCTAAATAAGCCCAGCATTTCTCCTAGTCTAGAGCGCATTAAAGAACGCTTAATTTCACCGAAAGCCAGCTTCGTTGTCGTGGCAACCGCAGGCGAATCCAACTCGAATTTCATTGCCAAAGAAAAAAACGAGACAAAAAACGAGAAGGATGCTACAATTGTTGGGATAAACCTCAATGATACGAACTTTCGTTCTGTGTCTGCGTATTCAGATGATCCTATAGGAGCTTTCCCCATGTCCACCAGCTATAGCAATCTTTCCGAAACCCCTTCTCTTGAAGGCATTCAAAACATTGATTTAGATGATGCCCTTTTAGATTCTGCTTATAGCAAAGATGTTGCAGACGAACGCATTGCTGACAATATTGCAACGGCTATTAGTTTTAGTCCTTTAGATGCTGAAGTGGCTCAATCTAATTATACAGAAGTGGTGGCTCGCAAGCCTCAATTGTCCTTAAATCATTTGGCAGAGCCTAAGCCGATTTATGACACGGAATATACCAATAATGTGCGCACCTTAATTACGTTGGTCAACAATTTGCCTGAAGGCGTAACCAAGCAAACAGGTGCCCAAATTATTCGCTTAACTATGGAAGCCATGGGTATTGCCATGGAAGAAGTGCTTTCTGAGGCTCAAGCGGCTCAATCTGAAATGCTAGAAGCGGTGCGTGGCAATATTAAAAAGATTGAAGAGTACAAAACGGTGATTCGCAAATTGGAATCCGATATTAAGCATTATCAAGGTAAAGCCAACGAACTTTCTGAGATTATCGACTTGTTCATTTTATCTAGCTCCTCAAAAGCATCGGACACACTTTAATCCTTTGAGTAGGATTGTTAAATAGGGCACCTTGTTCAGTGCCTTGTACAATTTATAACTTTGGCGTATTATGAGTAAATACTTTAGATTTTACATGGGGAGCATCGTGTCATGAAACGTTTTTTGTGGTTGGCATTATTAGCATTAGGCTTAGGCACAAAGCGTCATTGGCATATTTTGTTTGCTATTGTCGCAGGGGCTAGCTTGGGTTTAGCCTTAAGCGATCCGAAGTTTCATGTATTTTACAGCATTTTTGACACCATTGGGCAAATTTTTATTCGCTTGATTGGCATGTTGGTCGTACCGATTGTCGTGAGTTCCCTTGTAGTCGGTGTTACGAGCGTCAGTGACGGTCGTTCTTTAGGTCGCTTCGGCGGTCGAGTCTTGGGTTGGTTCGTCATTATGATGACGCTTTCCGCCTTAATCGCTTTAGGGCTAGGGCAGTTTTTGCACCCAGGTGAATACCTTAAAACCTTGATGCAAGATCCGACATCTGCTTTAGCGAGCATGTCGCATCGCCCTCCTGTGGATGTTAGTCACATCACCGCCAATGCCTACAGTTTAAAAGAACTCTTTCTCAACCTAATTCCCAAAAACCCCATGGAAGCCTTGGCAAAAGCCGAAATGGTGCCATTGGTTCTCTTTACGATTTTCTTTGCCGGAGCGTTGTCTAAAGTGGGTGAAGCGGGGCGTCCTGTGATTGCATTTTTCGAATCCATTTTCGCCACCACCATGAAACTCACCGATTGGGTGTTTATACTGGCCGTTCCTGGGGTTTTTAGTTTGACCTATATTTCTGTAGCGAAAGCAGGGCCTCAAATCTTCCAGATTTTGGCTCCTTATACGCTCGTAGTTGTGATGGGCTTGTTAATTCAAACCTTCATTTTAATTCCTATTCTTTTAAAAACGGTGGCTAAAGTCAATTTCTTACAATTTTACCGTGCCATTAGCGAAGCAATTATGGTTTCTTTTGGTACAGCGTCTAGTTCAGCCACGTTGCCTGTATCTATTGCCTGTTGCGAAAACCGTGTGGGTGTTAGCCATCAAGTCGCCAGCTTTGTTTTGCCAACAGGTGCCAGCATCAACAAAACAGGAACGACTTTATTTGAAGTCATCGCTGTTTTATTCCTAGCTCAAGCCTTTGGACTTGAACTTACCTTGTGGACTCAAGTCTTGATTGTGGTCTTTTCAATCTTGGCTTCGATTGCCACACCAGGGGTGCCAAGTGCAGGTTTAATAACCATGGCGATTGTGATTAACTCCATTGGTGAAGGTTTTACGCCTTTATTTGGAGGCATCGCCTTACTTTGGCCCATTGACCGTATTTTAGATATGTTGCGAACGGCCATTAATGTCATTTCCAGCTGTACAGTTGCAACTCTTGTTTCTGCTCAGGAAGGTGACCTCAATTATGATGTCATCAACGGTTCTGACGAGTGGGAAAACGTCATTCAAATGGAAAGTAATTAGTATCTTCTTGTTTAAGAATGCGGACTTAAACTAAAACCATTACCGATTTTCGGTTATTTCTTGTTGGGTATAATCGTTCAGAATAAACTCTGTTAAATTCGCTTTTTTGTTTGGGCATTATACCATAATGGTTATATGCTAACCCTGCCTAAGGGGTCTTATATCTAGGAGGTACAAAGCCCCCTCCTTGTGTGAAGGGTTTATCTAAAACTAAAGCTAGTATTGTGCCTTTGGGGAACTCTGCGTGATGGCCGTCTTTGGCGTGTTGAAGTGTTGTTGACGTGGTATTGCCAAACACACGTCCATGGGTGTTGTCCACACTATTGATTACCGCGTTGATCGGGTAGCGGAATTTGGCATTCTTCGGCTCAAGCATTTCAAAACGGACTTGCACATAACCATGAACCCGTGGTCGCCAAGTGGGCGGATATACCGCTTCCACCACACCGATGAGGGTTGATCCGGCTGGGGCGATGAGAATGCCTTCAATGTTAAGGGGAGCCACTAAGCTTGCCCATACAGGATCGCCCACACGATTCAGCCGAGAACTCAAGGGGTGCTTCAATTTAGCCTTAAACGTATACCCTGCAGGTAAGCTCAAAGGGGCTTTTTGATTAGAAAAAGGGGCTGGCGTTTCTTTGTCTATGACTTGTACAGCATAAACCGCCGGCAGGTCAGGGCATACCAACAGAATCGTAAAAACGGCTAAACAATAATAAAGAAAGCTCAAGAAAAAAATCCCTTAATTGTTACAAAATGTGACTTGGTTTTTTGAACGGTAACAGGTATTATAATAACACGTTAAATCAGAGCGTGGATTTCTTGCATCGGACAGATATTAGAGTGAAACTATCGTATCAGAAGGGCTGCCTGTTCTTGGGTTGTTAAATATTTGAAAGGGTGACATATGGGACGCAAACATCATCAGTGGGGCAATGCTGCTTCCTTGGAAGATCGTACACGGCTTGAACCACTAAGCCGTCATCAGGCGATTCAAGAAGTCTGTCGATGTCTTCAAAATTTTGTCACTGCCAGTCCTGAAATGCAGCGTCGTGTGACCCAATGGATTACGCTATTTAATTTAGAAGCTGAAGAACTTTTAGAAGCGGGGCTTGATTATGAAACCCTGCGAGCTGTGGAGCGTCGCTTCTTGTTTTAGTTTATATTAGATAAACTTACATCAAACCAAGAAGCAGGCGATCGTTGACCGCCTGCTTCTTGAAATACTAAATAGGAACTAAGGTGTTTTTTTGATCAAACGATCCGCAGGGCAACCCTTCGCTTCTTCACTATAGCTACCATAACCGCCTTGAGGAAAGGCTTGCAAACGCTTGTTGACCGATTCAGCAATGTACTGGGCTTCGGCTTTTAGATTTTCATCCGAATTGATCAAACGCTTACGAGGCAACTGCAAAGACGCTAAAAAGTTACGATGCACATCATACACATTCAACTGTAAACGTGAACAAAGTAATAAGCCTGCACATTCAATTTCGACTCGATAGTCCGCTTCTTCAAGATGATTGGTAAACGCCATGGTGTCGTAACTATTAACAGCAGTAGACAAGTACTTTTGAAACGCTGTTAATTTGACAGGATCGCTAGGGCTTCCGCCAAAAAATTGCGTCGGGTATTCATAGTTTGAAAAATGCACTTTATACGCAGGCATTTCTATGGCTGGCATGGCAATCGGGTTTTGAGAGGAAGGGGTTTGGGGGAAGGCTTTAGACGCGTCCGACTGAACGACATAGTCGCTATAGACTTGGTCAAATTCACCTGCATGGGCTTCTGTGGCGATGTATAATCCACCCAAAAGTGCCACCAACGGCACCACAATCCCCTGTAATAACCAAAAACGAGGATTGGGACGTAACGCCGAAATTAAGCGTAAAAAAGTAGGGTTCATCATCAGGTGCTCCAGTTTTTTTAAGGGGATTATTTTGAACATAAGATATAATAGTTTAATACAATCCATTGTCTACATGAATAGAGTGTTCAAGACAAAAGCGTTTCATCTCCATTCATTATAGACTATTTTCGGACTATTTAAGCCCGTTTTTGAAGAGCTTACAGTATTAAGAGGAGACCAAAACAATGTGTGGTGCTTCCGTGTAACGAAAAAATGAGATTTTACTTGGCAGGGCATTATGTTTGTCATAAGCTAAGGGGTGAAGTAATGGACGGGTTTTATTCTTGTGTAAAATGTGTCACACGCTTTTTATTCACGGTGTTTCATTTATGAACACACCACCTTTTACGATTCGGAGGATTCCCCTACCATGGCAAAAAAAGTCACGGGTAAAATCAAACTCCAGCTTCCTGCTGGTAAAGCGAACCCTTCACCTCCTGTTGGTCCTGCTCTAGGTCAACATGGTGTGAACATCATGGGTTTTTGTAAAGAATATAACGCCAGAACGGCGGATCGTGTTGGGGATATCATCCCTGTTGAGATCACGGTTTTTGAAGATCGCTCTTTTGAGTTTGAACTCAAAACGCCGCCCACAAGCTTTTTGATTAAAAAAGCCGCAGGCGTCGCAAAAGCAGCGGCAAACCCACTTCAACCTGTTGGAAGCATTACGTTGGCTCAAGCCAAAGAAATTGCGGCTACAAAAATGGGTGATTTAAATGCCAATGACATCGAAGCTGCCACCATGCAAGTGCGTGGATCCGCTCGTTCAATGGGCATTACCGTCATTGACTAGTGAATTTTTTTGAAAACGCCCTAAGTGTTTTTAGCAAATTTCAAACGATATTACATAATTTAAGTAAAGGAGTAGCACGCCATGGCTACGAAAAAAACAAAACGCCAAGCGAAAATGGATGAAATCCTTTCAGGCGTTCAACAACCTACCTCGCTTAATGAGGGAGTGGCAACACTTCAGTCTGTACTGAAGGAAGTCAGCAAGTACAATGAATCTGTCGAACTCCACGTTCGCTTAGGCATTAACATGAAGCATGCGGATCAACAAGTCCGTACCACCGTCGTTTTACCTGAAGGAACAGGCAAAACCGTGCGTGTGGCGGTTATTGCCAAAGGCGAAAAAGTCAGCGAAGCCAAAGAAGCAGGAGCTGATTTTTATGGTTCTGAAGAATTGTTGGAACGCATTCAAAACGAAAACTTTTTTGACTTTGATGTATTGATTGCCACCCCAGACATGATGGCTCAAGTGGGTCGTATCGGTCGTGTTTTAGGGCCTAAAGGCCTCATGCCTAACCCTAAGAGCGGAACCGTTACCGCTAACATCAAAGACGCGGTACTCGCCGTGAAATCAGGACGAGTCGAAATCCGCCCTGACAAACAAGGCGTGGTTCACGTGGGTGTGGGCAAGCGTGATTTCACCCAAGCTCAACTCGTCAACAACATGTTGACCTTGTATGACACGATCGTTCGTGCCAAGCCCGCTGCGGCGAAAGGCACTTACATTAAGTCCGTGTACTTAACGTCCACACAAGGGCCTAGCTTGAAAATCGATGCGGCGTTGATTGCTGCCGAAGCCAAAGCGGTCGCAGGCTAAAGCAATGACCATGCGTTGCCTAGAATAGTCTAACGCCTGCTTAATTCTTTTAGTTTATTTTATTGAAAGGAGGCTTCTTTTTTAAAAAGCCTCCTTTTGTATAAATCCTTCAATTTAAGGGGATCTCCATGACCACGACAAGCTCACCCCTAACTTACGAGTTTAATTTCGACTGCTCTCAAGAGCTATGCCATTATGCGAGCGAACTCTGCTTAGGCATCCCCGATGTCGATTCGGTGATGTTGCGTTATAAGGATGACGCTGATTCTGTCGAACAACCCTATGCGCTTGCGGTTTTTAGCCGTCAAGCGTGGGTCAAAGATGCTTTAATACAAATCCTAAATGCGGATGAATTGCTTACGTTTACGCCAGAAATCACGATCAACACCATCGAAGAAGCCGATTGGGCGGAAGCGTGGAAGGCCTTTTGGGATGTGGATCCTGTGATTGAAGGCATTCTAACCATTTGCCCCAGTTGGAAGACGCATACGCCCCAAGCAGGGGAAGTCGTCCTCGATTTAGATCCCGGTTCCGCCTTCGGTACAGGTGCGCATGAAACCACACGGCTGATGCTTCAACAGGTCTATGCCTTGCATCAACGACGCTCACTGGCAGGCAAGCGACTCATGGATTTGGGCTGTGGGTCTGGTATTTTAGCCATTTACGCCGCAAAACTAGGAGCGATCGACGTGTTGGGCTTGGATATTGATGATCAAGCGATCGTGGTTTCAGAAGAAAATGCTCGATTAAATGCGGTTGAAGGCGTGACTCGTTTTGAAGCAACGCCGATTCAAAATCTGCCTGTTTTCGCTCACGTAGAAGACCGTTACCCCGTGATGCTGGTCAACATTCTAGGGCCTGTGATTATTGAGTTATTACCGAGCATTACCCAACAGTTGGCTCCGCAAGCGACCTTGTTGTGTTCAGGCTTGATTGAAAAAAGTTGCGATGATCTTGAAAAAGCGTTAGAATCATATGGCTTTGTCGACTTCAAACGGCATCAAATGAACCAATGGTTTGCCCTTGAAGCGATTTACGACGTTTAGATTGAAAAAATGAACCCTTATTTTTATGCTAAAATAAACTTTGTTACTTTATAAATTAAGGAGCCTAAATTACATGATGTCAAGTTCAAAAAAGGATTCAGCAAACAATAACAATGTCAATAAAGGTCAAACTAACCACAATAGAGAAATTAGGCAAGATTCTAAATCTGTACCCCAAAATATACCTTTACCAATAAATAATAAACCAAAGCCTCCATCTGAAACAACTAGTACAGAATCAAGAAGAAAGTAAAAAGGTCTGATGCCCAAATCCAAATCAATAAGACGACAAAACCGCATATAAGACTTGCATATAGAGACTTTTTATAAGCCGCATTTAATTTTTTATTCTCTTGTTTCATAAAATCAAATTGCTTATTTAATACTTCAATTCGCCAAGCATAAAATTGAGGGGTATCTACTTTATCAGATACTATCCAACTATCATTATACAAATAGATTTCTTCACTGGATTGATTTTTTATTTTGGATAATTCAACTACATGAGGTGTTAAGCCCATTAGCTGTACATCTGAAGTTTTTATTACATTCCAAATGGAAATTAAAACAACCAAAAAATAACCAAACATAGCTATTAAAACTACTTTGGGTGGGTGTAGTGAATTTATCAATGCAAAAAATACTATATTAGAAATTCCTATAAATTTATAAGTCCTTTCAATAATAAAATCTCTATTTGAGTGTTGATGCTTAATTTGTTCCTGTATTAGAGGGATTATCTGATCTAGTCGATCCTGCCAATTAGAATGAAGTCCTTGTGTGCTTGATTCCATTATATACACCTTATTTATGAATCTTATCTTAATCATAGTATACTATAACATATATAATCCCAAAGGATACCCTCATGGCACGCAAACGCCTCTTCCTGCCCGAAAACCCCACCCAGTGGACGCTTGAGTGCCTCCACGCCCTTGATGAGGCGGACACCCTGCATCATCTCATCACGGTGCAACGGCTCAAACCCACCGACACACTGGCGTGCGTCGATGCTCAACACCAGCAGGTTTTTCACGCCGAAATTGGGGCAATCCACAAAAAAAGCATCCGCTTAAAAAATGTGCAAATGGTGGATGTGCCTGATACAACGCCTGCCTTAAAAGTCACGCTTTACGCCAGTCTTCTGAAAGAACACGCGTGGGATGTTGTACTTCAAAAGGCTTGCGAACTGGGGGTTTCCGCCATTCAACCGATCTTGAGTGAGTTCACCGTCATCAAGGGGGGGCATGGCTCCAATAAGCAAGAACGCTGGCAACGCATCGTGAAAGACGCCGCCCTTCAATGCGAAAGCCTTTACATTCCGCAGGTTTACGCACCGCTTGCTTTTCAAGACGCCTTAGAGCAAACGCCCTCCACAAGCTTTGCCTTGGTGGAGCGTCACGACGGAAGCGTCAAGTCCTTAAGCCACGCCATGCAAGGGATGAATCCCCAGTCGCAAGTGGGTTTGTGGGTGGGGGCCGAAGGGGGTTGGTCGCCTGCTGAAAAAGAGGCGTTGATGAGCCATCCGCAGGTGATGCCGTGCCACTTGGGCAACCGCATCTTGCGAGCCGAAACCGCTAGCCTCGCAGGGCTTACGATATTACTACACGGAGGCATCCATGAATCCGACTAATGTTTTCGCCCAACTTTTAAGTGACGCTCGTATTGTGGCGTTGAATAACGTGCTAAACGCCTTCGCAGGAGCAGACGCTTACATCGTGGGTGGTGCCGTTCGAGATGCACTACTCAACAAGCCCTTTCCCCTTGAAGATATAGACGTGAGTATTGTTGGGGAATCTGTTCAAGCGGTGGCTCACGCCGTGCAAGAAGCGGTTCCGCATACACGGTTGGTGGTGCTGGATGAATCGTGGGGGATTTATCGGGTGGTCTTTTTGCATGAAGACACGCAACACCCCCCCCTGTTTTTGGATATTGCTCAAGCACAAGGGGATGATATTACAGCGGACTTGGCTCGTCGGGATTTGACGGTAAACGCTCTTGCGTTGCATACGCAAAGCGGTGAATTGCTCGATTTATACGAAGGTCAAGCCGATTTAAACGCTGGCGTGATTCGAGCGTTAAGCCTTGAGAATCTTAAGGACGATCCCTTGCGGATTTTGCGGATCTTTCGCTTTCATGCGAGCTTAAACACGGCTAAAACCCCTAGCACGATTGAAGCCACGACGTTGAAATGGGCAACGGAAAGCCTGCCTTACTTACATAGCGTCGCCAAAGAACGCATGGCGGTGGAATGGTTTAAGTTGCTTTCGGCTAAAAACGCCTTCCCCACGATCCAAATCATGGCGGATGCGGTTATTTTAGAAGCGTTGTTCCCCCCCCTAAAAGCGCTGAAAATGGTGAGTCCCAATTCGCATCATCACTTGCCGTTGTGGGAACATAGCCTAGAACTCATCCGTCAAGCTGAACTCATTTACCCTATTTTAGACGCCCACACCCAAAACGCCTTAACACAACCCAGCAGTCATGGGGCGAGCGAATACGGCTTGGTCAAAATGGCGTGCTTGTTTCACGATATTGCCAAACCGCACACATGGCAGGTAGAACCCAACTTTCGGCATCGCTTTTTAGGGCATGAAAAAAAGGGCGTTGACGTGCTAAGCCCTTTGTTAAGTGAGTGGAAGCTCAGCCAAGCGGTGAAGCATCGGGTGAGTCGCTTGGTGGAATGGCATTTGTATCCGTGTACCTTTGACGAGCAAAGCAGTGAAAAAAGCAGGCTCCGCTTTTTTCGGCGTATGGAAGCGGACACGCCGTTTCTCATCGTGCTAGCTTTGGCCGATACCTTAAGCACACGAGGTCACGCATTCACGCCTGAAACGCTAGCCACGGCTCAAGCCGACTTGCTGGATTTGTTGCATCGTTATTGGCAGGGGAGGGCTCAACGGCAGGCTCCGCCGTTGTTGGACGGTGAAAGCATCATGCAGGCGTTGGGGATCCCCCCGAGTCCGAAGGTGGGGCAGATTTTAGCACAACTTAAAGACGTCCACGCCTTGGGACGCATCCATACCAAAGAAGAGGCCTTAGACTTTATTCGCCATTTGCAATAGGGTCGGCACCAGCAACGCCCCCGCCTGCGATTTAGTCACCACTTTATATGGATGCAACGGCACATCATCCGCCCCACTCACGATAATCACGCGTTCCGCTGGCAAACCTGCTTCCACCCACGCATTCACCAATGCTTAAGATAGTATGGCTTTTAACTTCTCCAGAGCCTCCTCAAATGGGACGTTGTCTTGAATGCCTTGACGCAGAAAATCCATGAGCGGATCATGTAATTTCACCGCACGATCCAGTTGCGGATTTTGCCCTGCCACATACGCCCCTACGGAAAGCAAGTCTTCGTTTTGCTGATACGTCGCCAGCAGTCGACGGGTTTCACTCGCCAACGCCTGATGCTCCGTACCCGCTAGGATCGTAAACAAACGACTCACCGATGCCCCCAAATCAATCGAAGGGAAGTGGTTGCGTTGAGCCAAATCACGAGATAAGACCAAGTGACCATCTAACAAACCACGGGTTAAATCGGCAATAGGTTCGTTGAAATCATCACCTTCTACCAAAACCGTGTAAATCCCTGTAATGCTACCTTTTTCACCCATGCCTGTGCGTTCCAGCAATTTCGGCATAAAGGCATACACACTGGGCGGATACCCCCTTGTGGCAGGAGGTTCCCCCGCAGCCAAGCCCACTTCCCGCAGTGCCATGGCAATACGAGTCACGCTGTCCATCATCAATAACACTTGTTTGCCTTCGTCCCTAAAATATTCGGCAATGGCAGTGGCGACTAAGCCCGCCTTAATTTTAACAAGAGCAGGGGCTTCGGCAGTGGCGACCACCAACACACTTCGTTTCATGCCTTCTTCCCCTAAGGAATGCTGAATAAACTCTTTGACTTCACGCCCCCGTTCACCAATAAGGGCAATCACGTTAAGATCCGCCTTGGCATTACGTGCCAACATCCCAAGTGTCGTACTTTTACCCACACCACTGCCAGAAAAGACCCCTACTCGTTGACCGTAACCTAGGGTTAAGATACTGTCCCAAGCTTTAATCCCCGTGTGCAAAATTTCATCAATTTCTTTTCGGTACAAAGGGTTTGGCGGTATGGCGGAAGCGTTGTATTCAATCGACGCTTTCGGCAAGCTGGTTTCAGGGTTCATGAGATTACCCAAGCCGTCTAGCACATGCCCAAGCAAGTGAGGACCTACGCCGACTTTAAAGGGTTCGCCTGTATTCCAGACTCTCGCTCCGGGATGCAGAGCCTGCATCGAGCCAAGCGGCATCAAGAGCAAATGACCGTCTTTAAAACCCACGACTTCGCTTAGAATCGGATCGATACGACTGCCTGCTTGTTCGATTTCGCAAATATCGCCGAGCTTGGCATTGGGCCCTTGGGATTCTATCATTAAGCCAATGGTTTTGACGACACGACCAAAGGCAACATCGTGATGGCGTTGTCGGTTAGGGATTTCAATATTTTCTAAAAGGGCATCGTGAGTCATGGTGCTTCCTTAATATAGCCGTCTTACGAGTCTTTTGCCTTGTTCCTCCTCCCTTAGGGAGGAGGCTAGGAGGAGGGACACCAGCTATGACTGGACATCTCGAATCCCTCACCCCAACCCTCTCCCTAAGGGAGAGGGGGTAAAGCCACTTTCGCAGAGCTTTCTATCCTACTTACTTATTATATAGAACGTGACAGAAGAAAAGAGAGAACTGTTGAAGGAGCTTTGTAAATCTCATCTAAATAGAGCATTAAGTTTTGGGGTGGAATGACGAATAATAGGTAATGATGACGAATTAAAAACAAATCGAGTTGAGAGAAACACATGATGAAAGGTCGCGTTCTACTCCTTTTAGTAAGATCGATTTGTCGGCTACATAGCCCGCATGCACTGGCTGTGATCAATGTTTCTAACGAAGCTCCAATGATTGCGGCGATGTCGCAAAGTACCGATTTAAACATTAACATCACCAGCAGTTTTACGCTTTCTAGTCCTCTCACCATTCCGTCGAATGCCTACATCTTTAAAGGCAACGGCTTTAACATTACATCATCTGGAGGAGGCTTGACCTTCCCTGCGGTCACCAAAGTTTAAAATTTACGGGTTGATTAAGGCTTACCCCAATACTTACGAAATAGTGCCACCACAGGTGCCACCTTCAACATTAGTTCAGGCACAACCACGCTTGCCAATGGGCTTGCCCTCACCAGCAACACGGCAGGCGCTTCAGGCGGGGGAGCGGTTTATAAAGCGAATGCAAGCATCCTCAACATCACAGGGGCTTCGACGTTTACGTCCAACAGCTCCACTGGTGGTGGTGGAGCCATCGAAACAGCAGGTACAGGCACCACCACCTTCAACGGGGCGACCACCTTCACCACCAACTCCGCTACCAATGGGGGAGCGGTGTACAACGACACCTTAGGCGCTTTGACCTTTGCCAATGCGGCCACCTTCAACAATAACACGGCCACCACAGGGGGGTCTCTCTATAACCTCGGCACGAGCACCTTTAATGGGGACACCTTGTTCACGAATCATACGGTACGCTCGATTTACAACACGGGTACGATCAACCTCAACGGAGCCACGACGTTTAGCAATAACACGGTGGCTGGCAATGGGGCGGCGTTGCAGTATCAAAGCGGCGTCGGCACCATTAACTTCAA
>JBEISK010000041.1:0-14668 GCA_040375445.1 Gammaproteobacteria bacterium
AGGAGCCTAGATTATTTTGTGAAGAAGTGTAGATAGACCTACATGACTGAACAAAATAATCGTAGCGACAAAGTATAGACACTGTAGGGGAAATTATTTAAAACACTATATAAAGGAAGCTAGAAGACCCCACTCTTCAAACAGAAACAGTTTTACGCATTTTTCTTAGCAAGCATCCATCATTATAAGCATTTGAAACACTCTCTTATTTGTGAGAAACTAAAAGTATCCACCTCACCCCAAACAAAGGAGTCCCCCTCATGCCGAAAGTGTTGGTTACTGATCAAATTAACGAAAAAGCCGTTGAAATCCTACAAAGTGCCTGCGAAGTCAGCTTTATTGCTAAGCTAAGCCCCGAAGAGCTATTGGAACAAATCCACGCCTTTGACGGCATTATGATTCGCAGTGCGTCGACCCTCACCCCTGAAGTCATGGCAAAAGCCCCCAACTTGCAAATCATCGGCAGGGCAGGCGTCGGTGTGGACAATGTCGATCTCGCTGAAGCCAACCGTCGAGGCATCGTGGTGGTCAATTCGCCCGAAGGCAATACGGTCGCTGCTGCTGAACATACCACAGGCTTGATGTTCGCTCTCGCTCGTCACATTCCCCAAGGCGACGCTAGCCTTAAAGCAGGACGCTGGGATCGTAAATCGCTCACAGGCGTTGAACTTTTCAATAAAACGCTCGGACTCATCGGCTTTGGAAAAATCGGTTCACGAGTCGCCAAAGTCGCCAAAGCCGTTGGCATGAAAGTGATTGTCTACGACCCTTACATTTCTAAAGATGTGCCAGAAGCCATCGGTGCGACCCATACCACCGACTTAAATGTCATATGGTCGCAAGCTGATTTCATCACCGTACACGTGCCTAAAACCAAAGACACGGTGAATCTTTTGAATGCGGAAACGCTCAAAAAATGTAAGGCAGGGGTCAGAATCATCAACTGTGCGAGAGGGGGCATCATCAATGAAGCCGATCTGGCGGAAGCCTTGCGATGCGGTCATGTCGGAGGGGCGGGTTTAGACGTTTACAGCGAAGAGCCACTGAATCCAAGCAGTCCACTCTTGGCGGAAGACTTGAGAAGTAAAGTGGTCTTGACGCCTCACTTAGGGGCTTCGACCGAAGAAGCTCAAGTCAACGTCGCCTTGGATGTCGCTGAGCAATTACGAGATTTCTTCAACACAGGTGCCTTGAGTTCAGTGGTGAACTCGCCGTTATTGCGTTCTGAAGTCATGGATCCCATTCGACCCTTCTTGCCCTTGGGCGAAGCCATGGGACGCATCGCTCGGCAACTCACCAAAGGGGGTATTAAACAGGTGGAATTGATTGCCAAAGGGACTTTGGCGGAAGAAAATATCGCCCCGTTGAGTTTAGCCGTATTAAAAGGCTTGTTTAGTGTCAACCGTGAAGGCGTGAACTACATTAACGCCAGCTCAATTGCTAAAGAACTGGGCATTGCGGTGCAAGAAAGCAAATCCACCGCTAAAGGGAGCTTGCCGAATCTGCTGAAAGTCATCGTCACCACGGATGCAGGCAAAACGCTAACCCTTTCAGGCACCCTAATGACAACGGATGTCCTAAGAATTGTGGATATTGAAGGCTTTAAGACGTCTTTAAAGCCCACGCCTTACATGTTGATGGTGCCTCACCAAGACAAACCCGGTATGATTGCCAAAATCGGAACAATTTTAGGCGATGCGAACATCAATATTTCGGCTTTGCAAGTGGGTAAAAGCGAAAAAAGCGATGCGGGCGATAAAAGCATCATGTTGTTCAACTTAGACAGTCCTGTTGAAGCGGATGTCATTCAAGCCTTGACTCAAGTCGACGGATGTTATGAAGCGACGGCTTTAAGCCTCTAATCCTGTAGGCGTCTACGAAAGCGTATTTTGAAGAGAGCGTAAGAAAAAATTAAGACATCTTAAGAGATTGTTATAATCGAGCCGCTGCTATTGAACTACACTTGTAGTCTGTGCTTTAGTAGAGAAGTGAACTTTTGTTTTTTCATTATTTGGGAAAATAAATAGCTCTCATTATTAGGTTAATAGATGAAAAGGATCTTACTGAAATGTTAAAAAAATTAGTCCCCCTCTTTATTTTGGTGGCTATTGCCAGTAATTCTGTACTTGCTTTGGCAAATGACAGCTGGTCTAACACCACGTCTTCTTCGAAAAGTACCGTGACGACGAGCAAGTGTGGCATGAGCATGAATCAAACCGTGCCTGCTAAAATGGATATCGTGGGTACTGCCGTTAGCAACCCTAACTTCTCAACATTGGTTACTGCTTTGAAAGCCGCTGGCTTGGTTGATGCCTTAAAAGGCGATGGTCCTTTCACGGTGTTTGCTCCTACGAACGCTGCTTTTGCTAAATTGCCTGCTGGTACGCTTGAAAACTTGTTGAAGCCTGAAAACAAAGCTCAACTTCAAGAAGTGTTGAAGTACCATGTACTTCAGGGCAATGTGCCTTCTAAAGACATCCAACGTGGCGAAACCCATGTCAACACCCTTCAAGGCGAAGCCGTTGAAGTAGAAAGAAATGTTTTGGGTAACATCACCGTTGAGGGTGCTAAAGTGGTTATTCCTGATGTCGCCACCACAAACGGTACGATTCATGCGATTGACACCGTGTTGATTCCTCAATAACCCGTTGTTTTAATGGATTCCAGTCAACCGTCTTCTCTTATGAGAAGGCGGTTGATTTATCTCATGCCTTATTAAACGAATGAAAAGCGTATCAATGGCTTATCTCAACAAGCCAAGCGCTTCTTCAAGCAACGCCTTGTTTTGTTGAATCATTTTGGTGCTAATGCTCATCAAGGTCTTGGCTTGCTGGAGGTTGTCCACCTGATCCTTCAACGACACATTCGACAGTTCCACCAAACCACTACGGATTTCTCCCGTGCCTTCAATGGGTTCCCCACTCATTTCAGACGGCAGAAACTCCAACATACCCACTTGGCTTAAGCCTGAAGGGTTAGCAAAGTTGCTTAAGGCAATCTTGTATAAGGGTACGGTTTCCTTACCTTCTTTCGCCACTCCGACGACGGTGCCATCACTGCGAATTTTATACTCGTCGTATTTGCCAAAAAACTTGCCATTGGTGGGGTCTACCCACATCGCAATTTCTGTCGTGGGAATATGCCCCGTGCCGCCTCGAGCTTGGTTGGGGTTTAAGGCAACATCCGCTTTGCCGTTGGTAGAATCTAGCGTATTCAGGGGTTTTCCGCTTTCATCTAGCAAAAAGCCCTGCACGATATTACCTGCTTCATTTACCAGCACACCTTCACCGTTAAACTTAAAATCGCCTGTTCGGGTGTAGCGTAACTCGCCTTCTTTATTACGAACGCTAAACCATCCACTGCCTTCAATCATCAGGTTCGTCGGGCCCTTACCTGGATGGGACTTGCCTTGTTCATTACGATAGCTTACTTCATCCGTACGCACACCATAAATAAAGTCTTCAAAACGCACGTTTTCTTGACGATACCCTGGTGTGTAGATGTTGCCTAAATTAGCAGAAGTCGCTTCCATCCACGCACGTGCCGCACGGTTATTGTTGACGGCCATAATATAAGGATCAAACATTATCGTGGCTTCCTTTCGAGTTTCTGTGATTGCTTGGGTGAATGCTAGGGGTTTCGGACGCTAATGGTCTCTGTCCATTGCCGTCCTTTATTTAGACGGTTTCTGTTTCTTCGATGCAGATTTAGCTTTCTTTTTTTCAGCGAGTTCTTGGTAATGTTGAATGGTTTCTAGGATTTTATACGGTTTGATTTGAACAGGTTCGCTTTCCACCGTTAGTGTTTTAACAGGCAATTTACGAGCCTGAAGGGATTCTTGCAAGTCTTTCAATTGTTGATGCACCTGCTTGATTTTGTCAGGATTGACTTCTTTCACTAAAAAAGTCGCACTCACCCCGTCTTTTTTGAGACTTAAAACGACACTGGTTTCACCATCCACATCCACACGAAAGGGCTTACCTTTTTTGTGGGCTTCTTCCATTTGAGCTTGTAAAAACTTTAAAAACTCCATGCGTTCCGTTGCGGTGGGGGCTTTGCCTTTTCCTGTTTCATTAAGGGCTTCTTCAGCAAACGGTTTTTGAGATGCACCAGAAAGGGAACGACCGTCTTCAAGTCCAGCGGGCTTTTTTCCCCCATGAGCCACCTGTTGAGGGAACTGTTGTATCCATTGCTGCACCCAGATTTGTTGTTGAGGGGTTAAAAAATCGAGATCCGCAGGAGCGTTTAAACGAGGGGCTTGAGGGCCTTCAACCGCTTGAGTTTCTTGAATTTCCTGTAAGGATTTAACCGCTTTTACCGTATTTTCAATCGTGGCTTTGTTTTTTAAGGCGAGTGTAGCGTCTTGAGTGTCAATACTTTGTTCAGCGATGTTGGCTTTATTGATAGATGTTTTTCTTTTAGACTTTGTATTTTTGTTTGATGGGGGCGCTTGTTTGACTTCCGTATTTTGAGCGGTTTTATTTAAGGCTTCGCCTTGAGCATCCGTCGTGATTTGCCATGTGTCGTAATCTTCTAAAAAGGAACTTAGATTTTGAAGCATCAACAGGTTCATAAAAGAGTCTCCTCCCTGTTGGCTAGCCTGCAAGGACGACTTACCCTGTGGGGTATAGGACAGCATGGCTAAATTGGTTAGATTGAAGTTCATAAGAAGGGTCCTTGACTATATATATAGCTAAGTCTACTCATTACCAGACAGCGTTTATACGTTGTCGCTACGATTCTCGTCTAGCCATCTGTACGGAAACGTTTATGCTTAGCTATAACTAAGTTAAGGTTCCATGCAATGTGTAGCAAAGGAAACATAGTAGACTTAATCGTCTTCGCCCAATTCAATGGCTTCTTGAGCGGACTCCACCATTTGTCGGAAATAGCGTTGGCTCGCCACTTCGTCTAACATCTTCATTTCCGCTTGCTCTTCTTCTTCTAGCCATTCTTCTCTCGCCCGTTCTCGATGTTTTTCAAGGGCTTCTAGTTCCTGCCGACAAATGGCGAGTTTTTCTTCTTCTTCTTTTAAAATGCGGTTGGCTTCGCTCAATTCCGTTTTAATTTCAAGGATCTGTTCTGCATAACGCACCAAGAGTTTGTCGATGTTGTCTAACATCATGGGGTTGATCGTTTTGCGTTGATGCCTGACCTCTTCACGTTCAGCCACTTTAGCATCTAGGCGAACCTGTACTTTTCGCACCGCATTTTGAGCCTCATTGACGACTTGCTCTTGTTCCTTTTTCTTGCGTTCACGCAGGTTATAGATGTTTTGTAGGCGGTATCTGAAAGGCATGCGACAGTTCTTTCACGAGTTGAAGCAGTAAGTCGGCTTTTCCCATATTACCTGATTTTAGCACCCAATACCGAGAATCTTTTCTATCTTCCACCGCTTGCCATAGCGAACAAGTACGACTTAAGGCTTTTACCCAGTGGAGTTGTTTGACCCCTGCTTGAGCCAACACGGTTTCAGCGGTGCTTCCTCCGCATAAAATAGTGACGATATTCGGCTCTTCAAGTAGAGGAACCACCGCTTCATAGAGCCGTTCGCCCCAATCGGTGAGCATTCCCCAGCTTGCGGTGTTGAGTACCTTGACTTCGGGGTGATGTGCTTGGAGCATTTCTAACTGTTGAATCGTGGTGGGATTCAGACTTCCGCTAATGACTTGGATGTGTTTTACTCCCTCCCCTTTAAGGGGAGGGCAGGGGTGGGGAGTAGATGTAAAGACTGAGTTTGAGCATCCCCCCCTCTCCCTAACCCTCTCCTCAAGGAGAGGGGACAGGCACAATAACGCATCCAACAAGCCTGCTGAACCCATACACAAGGGGGCTTGCTTCAATGATGCCACCAGTTCTGCAAGCGTTTTTAAATCCGTCGTGCTTTCTACATCAGGCACCACAAATAATGGCGTTTTGGGATCTTGACTTAACGCGTCTTCAATTTCTTTAACACTGATGTTTGAGCCACTTAAAATGTGAATACTTCGACTTAAGGCACGGGCTTGTGTTTGCATTAAACCTTGGACATCCGAGCGTTTAATGGGATCTTGCGGATCGTTTTTTAGGGGCGTTTCATGCAACGGCACGCCATGCAAATAAGCGATGCCCTCTATAATCGTGCGTCCTTCTTGAGGAAAAGCAGGGCAAAGCAGAACAAAGGGAGCCTTTAAGGTATCCATGCCCGCCAACGCCATCGCCACGGCATCGCTTCGCCATGTGGAATCGACTTTGAAATAGGGAAGAGCCTCGTGCTGGAGGAGGCCTTCTAAGACTTTTTTCGTGACCTCATAAACCGTTTGAGGCTCTTTACACGATCGCGTCCCTAAGTTGACACTATAGGCATCAGACGCTTCATTCAAGGCGTTTACATCTAAGCAAAGGCTAGGATTCTGACCATGCACACCTAGCACCGTGGCACAATCGGCGGCACCTGTTAAATCATCCGCCAAAACGATAGCCATCTTTTTAATTTCCTGTACCGTGTCTATACTTTGTCGCTACGATTATTTTGTTCAGTTATGTAGGTCACTCTACACGCCCTCACAAAATAATCTAGGCTCCTCGTCTAGCCTACTGTACAGAAAACTCTAAAGAAGGCTATAACATGGGGATTAAAATGGCACGACGGCATCATTATTGTAAGACGACTGCCCACCACCGCTTTGTTGACGGTACTGTTCGTTGTCTCGTTTGGAACCAATAAAGTTAATGGCAGACGCTTTAATCGAAGGATTTTCACGCACATTGCCTGTTTGATCTGTCCACACATCGACTTCTATACTGCCTTGCACGGAAACCATCATGCCTTTTTTCAGGTATTCACCTGAAAATTCGGCGAGCTTGCCCCATGCTTCGATGTTAAACCAATCGGTGATTTTGTTTTCTCGTGAACCACCTGGCCTGTCTACAGCAAGGCTAAATCGACTTTTACAGGATCCTGCTTCAAAGTAACGTAGTTCAGGGTCTTGCCCTAAGCGTCCTACAATCACGGTGTTGTTAATCATGGCGATGTCCTTCTAGCATTAATGAACTTACTGAAACCATTACACCACAATTAGGCTTAAAAAAAAAGCCCTTGTAACAAAGGACTTCTTTTTTGTAATGTTTAAGGTATAAGATTTAGGGTTTGGTAAACTTTAGCTAATTTTATGGCAGGCTAAAGCATTATGAATACAGGCAAAAACAAGTATTATAAACAGTCGCACATTTCGGAACGTAAATTTCGCGAATTATTGCGGTGTTTTGCATTAGATTTAAACGCCAAAGAAAGCAGTCAATTAACAGGGATTTCTCATGTTAGCGGCAAGCTCATCTACACGAAGCTACCCCTTCGTATCGAAGAGCTGGTATTGCGAGGCACGTGTGCCGCCTGCCGATGAAAAAGAGGGGCTTGACAAGTAAATGCCTTTATTTTACAGTTTGTAAAGTGTTTCACTTTTTCTCTTTTGATTCCCCCCACCCAATAATTCAGAAAGGTTTTTCTCATGTTTGTTTCACCCGCTTTTTCAACCCCCACCCGACCGATGACGGCACCCCAGCCTTCGCCTTTTACCCCTCACACTAACTTTAATAAAGTCGCTTTAATCGCTTCACCTGCCCAGCAACAACGCCAAGGGGTGAGTTCTAAAACATTGGAGGCCATGCAAAAAACGTGGGGAGTTTTATTAGAAGAAATTAAAGACTCACAATTATTGGGATATATGCCTTGTTTCGGTGAGGGCTTTAATGTTAGCCTAAGAAGCCTTGTACTTCAGGGCAAGATTGACGCATTACAAGGCCTTCTTGATTTGCTCGACGGGTATGTTCATTTTCTTCGCAACGCCGCCGATCAGTCCTCTCTATCGCATGTATTTGATGAGTGGGTTCCCCCGCAGGAGGGTATTAAACCTAAAGACAGATATGCTCCTTTAAACCAATTTATAGAAGAAAGAGAAACCTCCACATTTAATTCCCTAGATTTAGCTAAGGGGTTCGAGACTCTTTCTTCTCAAGTAGAGGCGACACTTAAAGATTTAACTACACGGCAAAACGCCCTCCTTCAATAGAACGCTTTCGATGCTACTCAAGCTAGCCGTCAAGCTATTGTTGAAGCTATAGAAGACTAGATGACAGCGTTTAGACAGCATCCGCACTCTCCAAAAAGATCAAGAAGCACTTACACTAACTCGTAAATTGCATAAGACGCACGCCAATTCACGCCCCACGCCCGAGCAGAGCGTGCCTGCCACGTGTCCCCCAAGCGGTACACCCGCCGAGCCTGCGTAAAGCCCAGCTCTTCTGAAAGGCTGGTGAAATCTTTGAGCGTAAACAGGTGGATGTTCGGCGTATCGTACCACATATAAGGCAGGGCGGAAGACGTGGGCATGCGTCCACGCAATAAAAGCTGTAAGCGAATCGGCAAGAAGCCAAAGTTCGGAAAGCCAATCACAGAACGGGTAGCGACTCGCTTCATTTCTTGCATTACACGGTAAGGATCTTGCAGGGATTGCAACGCCAAGTGAAGCACCGCCACATCAAAAGACGCATCAGGCAATTGTTTAAGCGTATCAAGCATATCGCCTTGCAAAACAGGCAAGCCTTTGTTTAAGGCGTCTTTCACCGACGCTTCTTTCTGTTCCACGCCTAGTAAACGAGGGTGAGTCCCCTGTGCTTTTAAAATGGCGAGTAAATCCCCCGAACCGCATCCTAAGTCTAGCACGGTGTCGTGCGTGTTGATTAAGCTGAGTAGGGGGGCAAGGTCATCACGATTAAGTAAAGGCGTGTTGTGTTTTTGGCTGAGTTCTCGTGTCGCTTCGTATAAAAACGGCGAGATAATGGTATTGAGTTCTGCGGTGTCAATTAAAAAAGCGTCATGCCCCCAAGGGGTCGAAAGCGTTAGGGCAGAAGGCGGTTTGTGGAGCGTGACTAAGGCATCCACCAAGCGTTTCGTTTCTTTAGGGGGGAACAAGCCGTCGGTGTCGTACGCCACAAATAAGCAGTCGGCTTCAAGGCGAGCCATCGCTGTTTTAAGTTCCCCATCGCCCCACGATTCCACCACATCAAAGGCATCGAGTGCTTTGCTTAAATACAGGTAGCTATTGGCGTCAAAGCGATTGACAAACTGCTGCCCTTGATAGTCCAAATACGATTCCACCTGAAACTCGGGCTGAAAAGGCGTAGCTGCTTCGGGGGCTTGAGCAGGTAACGCCGATTGTCCTTCAATTAAGGAGCGTCCAAACTTTTGATCCAAACTATCTTCACTGACGTAAGTAATGTGAGCCAACATGCGCGCGGTGGCTAGCCCCTGCCTTGGTTCGGTGCCGTGGGTCTGATAGAGTCCCTGCTTCCATTGGGGATCGTGCATAATGGCATGGCGACCGACCGCATTAAAGGCGATACCTTGCGTGCTATAGTAGGCACCGCTAGCGACAATCACGAGCTTTTTCAGGGCATTGGGGTAACGAATGCCCCATTCAAGGGCTTGAAAGCCTCCCATTGAACCGCCCACAACGGCATGCCATTGAGCCAGATTAAGGGCTTGCATGACGGCGTGTTGAGCATTCACCATATCCGCAATCGTAATCGGTGGAAAGCGGGTGTGATAAGCCTCTTGGGTTTGGGGGTTGATCGATTCAGGGCCTGTGGAACCGTTGCATCCACCCAGCACATGGGTGCAAAGAATGGCGTGCGTTTCAGGATTAAAGGCTTTGCCGTCACCGACGAGATCATCCCACCAGCCTGTTTTTTTGTCATCGGCGTGATGTTTGCCTGCTAAGTGAGCATCGCCTGTTAGGGCATGACAGACTAAAATCACGTTGTTTCTTTCGACGTTTATCGTCCCGTAGAGTTCCATACGAATTTCAAAAGAAGCTAAACTATCGCCACTTTCAAGGCTGAGTGGGGTGTCAAAAGTCACATGAAGCGGGGTGACGAGGCGTTCTTTTTGCCACAATACGAAGGCATCCGCTTGGTGCGTGTCTACCCAAGTGGCGAGTTCGTTGGCATTAAGATGGTGAAGCGTCGTCAAGAGGGCTGCCCTTATATGCAGTAAAAAGTGTTTTCATTCTAACATAAAAAGCGTTTTAGACTCTTTTAGAGTTTTCTACACAAAGCGTAAACGACCCTACTTTTGTAACGAAGTAGTTACAAGAATCTTAAGAAAGGCAATTTTGCTCTTAAGATTGTTTTTATAATTACAGAAGAAGACATTACACACTCGATCTTCACTTCCCTAGTATAAGCAAAGTATCTCTCTTATTTTTCAAGTATCAATCCATTAACCTTAGCGAGTCAATCACCCCATGTTCAACCCTATCAACCTTGATTTTTCTGATGCACAAGATGCTGATGTTATTGCCACTGTAAAGCGTTTAGCCCCTATGGCTCAAGCGATTTTAGAACGCCCTGAGCAAAGCGAATCGCTTTTCTTAGGTGCAAGAGCCATTCAGCTACTGATGGAAGATCTTCAATCGTCCTAAAAGCATCGGTTGTTCCACCTTCTTTTTTATAAGAAAAGCAGGTAAACGTAACATTCTTTCAAAAACGCTTGTTATTTTCTTTCGTTTGTTTTAGTCTGTTCAATACAGTCTTAACATCGTCATATACGTTTACTATAATACTCTTGTAAAATTGGAGATTCAATCCTTGACTAACTACAATAAATACGAAGCCCTCCTTATTTTTAAATCCAACTTTGAAAATGAAGGACTCGACGGCGTTCTTACCAAAGTTGAAGGTGACTTTAAAAATAACAATGCGAAAATTTTCCGCATTGATAAGGTCGGTCGTAAAAAATTGGCTTATGAAATTCAAAAGTCTCGTGAAGGCTTGATTGCTGTTGTGGGTTTTGAAGCTGAAGGTGCTTCTATTAAGCCGTTAACCGCCATTTTAAACTTAAACGAAGAATTGATTCGTGTCGTTATTTTACGCAACGATGATTTAGATGTCAGCAAGCCATTTATCGTGACGCCTGTCACAGGTCGTGAACCTCGTGAAATGCGTGGTGGTCGTGGTGGCGGTGGTCGTGGTGGTCGTGACAACCGTGAAGGCGGTCGACCTCCTCGTCGTCCTCGTTCTGAAGACGGCGCTGAAGAAGGCAACTTCCAAGAAGAAGCGATTGCCGAATAAGTGTGGCTTAGCTTCCTAGTCACTTTGCTTTAATCCCTTTTAGCTTTTGAGGATGTTACTATGTCATTTGCACGAATCACTATATCAGGCACCTTGCTTCAAGCCCCTGAAAAACGCTTTACGCAAAACAACGCAGGTGTAAGCATTTTACAGATTTCTGTCCCAATGCCTCCTCGTCGCAACCAAGAAACTCCTAACTTGGTGGTGAAAGTCTTGTGTTGGCGTGGTTTGTCTGACGCTGTATTAAAGCTCCCCGCTGGAGCCATCCTACATGTGGAAGGTCGTTTACAAATCAATTCCGTGACCACACCTGAAGGCGTCACCAAAAAGATGTTTGAAGTGGATGCTCAACAGATTCACCAGTTGCCTGCTTTGCCTACTTACGTGCAACCTGAATCTCAACAACAAGGTGGTTACAATAATCAAGCCCCTGCTCAACAAGGCTATGCACCTGCTCCTCAACAGCAACCTGCGTATGCACAAGCGTCTTATGACGCTCCCCAGCAAGACGCTGGCTATGGCGGACAAACCGCTCAAGCGGTCGCACCGCCACCTTCGGTGAATCTAAATACGCTTTCAGCGGACGACTTTCTGACTGAAGATGACCTTCCCTTTTAGATGCCACTAAAGCATCAAGGGATTGAGCATGCTTATATTCATGTGCCGTTTTGTAAGTCTCGGTGTGTGTATTGTGATTTTTACTTAGAGCTTGAAAAGCACGGAGGCGTTTTCCCTTACGTCGCCGCTTTAAAACGAGAAATACAGGATCGTTTTGCTTCTTTAGAGACCTCCGTTCTAAAAAAACCACTCCAAACCCTTTATTTTGGCGGAGGAACCCCCAGTTTATTGACGGCCTCTCAAGTGGGGGAGATTCTTCAAGGCATCCAAGCCTTTCATGCCTTTGCTTCACCTTGTGAAATTACCTTTGAACTCAACCCTGATGACACCCAAAGCCCCGTAGACGCTTACCTTGAAGCTGGCATCAATCGCTTTAGCATAGGCGTACAATCGCTGAATGATGACGAATTAAAAAAATTGAGCCGAAGGCACAACGCTCAAACCGCAAAAGCACGCATCCACCAAATCGCCCAGCTCATGGGTGAAACGGCGAATATCAGTATAGATCTCATGTACGGTATTCCGACGCAATCTTTGGCGTCTTGGCAAGCAACAGTGAAAGAAGCCTGCAATCTACCGATTCAGCATATTTCCATGTATGGCTTGCAACTAGAAGCAGGCACGGCACTGGAAACTTTGGCGAAAAAAGCCCCCAAGCACTACCCCTTACCGAATGATGACGAGCATGTGATTTTTTATGAATGGGCGGTGGATTATCTTGCGGAACAAGGGTTTCAACGTTATGAAGCGTCCAATTTTGCGAAAACGGGCTTTGAAAGTCGTCATAATTTGGCGTATTGGCAACAAAAAAATGTACTCGCCCTTGGTCCTTCGGCTCATGGCTATGTGCATCCCACACGATACAGTGTGCCAAGTGATTTAAAGGCGTATACGGATTTTTCGAAAGTGTCTGAAATTACCCAAGAAACGGCGGTGAGCGATGTCGAACGTTTTGAGAATCTCTTGATATTCGGCTTACGTTTAACGCAAGCAGGCGTGATGGCATCCACCTTGAAAGAAGCCTGTCCTTCACCCGAATTATGGAAGCAGGTTGAAGCCTTGTTGGCGGAAAAAACAGCCCAAGGGCAAGTCAAAAAGCGAGAGGGTGCTTATCTCTTGCACCCTGCGTGGATCCCACGCATGAATAGCGTTCTATGTGATTTTGTAGGACTTCAATAAAAATCTAAAACTCTATAATTATTTTTGCTTTTACACATTTGAAACGGCTTCACGTAATGACGCATTTCTGTTGAGCCAACCTTGTAAAAATACTTTTTGGTTTCCCTTGCTGGCAAACTCACGATATTTTTGCTCTCTTATTGAAAGATATTTATTAACATCCCCACCGCTTTGAGAAAGTAATTCTTTGGCTCGTCCAACACCCATGTTAACAGCAGTGTCAAAATTTACCATAGCTAAGGCTCTATTACTTGTCGCAATTGCATCTGATCCACTGGCTTTCCAGTAATCATTATAATAAATATCCTCGATTTCTGCTTGTGAAATACCCTTCACATGCTTGCTTGGCTGTCCCTTTTTCTTCAGATAGCTATTATACGTTGCTTGAGTCACACCCTTCATCGTTGCCCCTCCCGTATCATTCGGATTATTTGAATAACCCCCTTCAGCTTTTAAGGTGTGTGCTAGGGCTTTTTGAAATGCGTTGCCTTGTCCTTGAGTGGGTTGTCCTTGTTGAACGGGTTGCCCCTGCTGATAGGTATTTGAAATGGCTTGCGATTGCTGGTAATACTGTTGGGTTAAATCAGGCGGAACGGCCTGCTGTTGCCTTTGAAGGGCTTGCTGTTGACGTATTTGCTCTTCTTGAGCGGCGTACTGTTGGGTAAACTGCTCCACCTGATTACCTTGAGCAATAATCGTATTGGTATCTCCTAAAAGCCCGTCGATTTCACGGGTGGGCGAACTGCTCGGGATGCCCATACTCGGGACGTTTTGTTCCGCTGGGATTGAAGCCGCATACGGATTAAATTGCTCGCTTCCGCCAGCAGGCAGAGGCTGTAAAGCACTGGTATTAATAACTTGCGGGTACGTATTCGGTGCGTAAGTAATCGCATTATTGTTCACAGAAGGCAAGGGGTAATCGCCCGCATTGAAGGTGGTCGGTTTAGGATAGTAAATCGGTCGATCTGGCACATTGTATTGCGGAACAGGAATATCAGGCACAACAGGTGCGACATTCACTTGCGTGCGAGGGGCTGGTAAGACAGGCGCCGTAATACCAAACGTGGGACGGTTGGCATTGGTGGCTTCCCCAAAGACGATAGATGCCCCCCCCACATTGGGAGCGGCTGGCGGAACCACGCCATAATTCGGACGAAACAAATTCGTGGCTTCCCCAAAAAAGACAGGCGTATTGCCGATATTCGGAGCCGTTGGGGCCGTTACGCCGTAATTGGTACGGTGATAGTTGACATTTTCACCATAGTTGATTGAGGCTCCTGCGACATAGGGTTGCGTCGGTGACGTCACCCCATAATTGGGACGGCTATAGGCCACATTTTCGCCATAGCGAAAATTCGTTTGTGGATAGGTATTGTAAGTCCCCAAAAGTGGATACATTGATTCTATGTGCCTATGATGATTGGTTTTTGTTGTTTGATGATATTGCCTATCACGCTTCTTTGGTGAAAAAGAAGACGTTCGCATAGTGTTCGATAAATGAAACAGGCTATGAGGCTATTCTAGGAGCCTAGATTTTTTTGTGCGGGCGTGTAGTGAGACCTACATAACCAAACAAAAAAATCGTAGCGACAACGAAGAGACCATAGACCGTTTTATTTAGCGGATACTATAAAAGCATAAACACCAAAAGCCTCCCTTTTTGTGCTAGACGATTGTTTTTTTAGGGAAACGACTTTTGTTTTGTCCCCTCTCCTTGAGGAGAGGGTTAGGGGGCGGTTAAACTCACAAACAGCGTCTAGGG
>JBEISK010000028.1:0-23556 GCA_040375445.1 Gammaproteobacteria bacterium
ATCATTCCTTTGCACGGCGTCCGCAAAATCGCTCGGGGATTCGCAGTTCGCTCACCCGCTCGGATTTAGTGCTTGGACGTCTGCTGGTGCAACGAGTTAGGCATCACAATTTTATCTGAAAAACACTATATTACTTGCCAGCTAAAAACGACTTCATCTTGCTGAAAAAGGACGACGCATGACCCTCTTCATGGCGAATGTCTTCCGCCTTGACGTTGTGCTTATGCAAATCATGCAACTGTTGCAATAACGCTTTTTCATCCCCACGAACCTTGCGAGGAATTTGAATATCGAGACGAATGAGCAGGTTGCCTCTTAAATGGGGTTGGTTCAGTACAGGCACGCCTTCGCCTTTAAGGGTGATAATATGACCATTTTCTGTGCCAGCAGGGATTTTAAGATCGTAATGCCCTTTCAATAAAGGAATACGAACATGATCGCCTAACACCAATTGCGTGTAATGCACAGGCACTTTCATCAACACATCATAAGCGTCTCGAAGGAAATGTTCGTCTTCTTGCACTTGAATGACCACATACAAATCCCCAGCAGGGATGCCGTTCGCTCCCGCATCGCCACCGCCAGACACTCGTAGGCGAGTACCCGTGTCCACCCCAGCAGGAATGGTCAGCGTAATGGTTTCATCTTTCGGAGCAATACCTTGCCCATGACACGCCTTACAAGGATTTTTAATGATCGTACCTGCCCCATGACAAGACGGGCAAGTGACCACTTGCGTAAAATTGCCAAACATGGTTTGAGCGGATTGCCGTACCTGACCATGCCCCCCGCAATGCCCGCAAGCTTCAGGTTGACTACCTACCGCGCACCCTGTACCCACACAGGTTTGGCACGTGTCTAAACGAACAATGTTGATTTGTTTTTCGCAACCAAAAACGGCTTCCATAAAGCTAAGCTCAATGGTGCTTCGACGATCATCCCCACGGAGAGGACCTCTCGAACGACCGCCTCCGCCTCCGAAGAAGGCGGAAAAAATATCGCCGATGTCGCCAAAATCGCTCATGAAATCCCAGTTGGTGGCATAGCCTCCGCCTCCGTAGGCTCCGCCCCCTGCATTATTGAGACCGTCTTTACCGTAAGTGTCATAAATACGACGTTTTTCAGCATCACTAATCACGCTATACGCTTCACCGAGTTCCTTGAAATGGGATTCAGCATCGGGATCCGTACTCGTATCGGGATGCAACTCTTTCGCCTTTTGGCGAAAGGCTTTTTTAATTTCTTTGGCATCGGCTGTACGAGACACCCCTAAAATTTCATAGTAATCTCGATTCGACATGGACACGGCTCACTTTAATCGTTAATAATACGGCTAGGCAAACATCTAAGATGCTTCGCTGGCGACAATCACTTGGGCATGACGTAAGACTTTGTCATGCAAGCAGTAGCCTGCTTGTTGTTCGGCGATAATGGTGTCTGGCGTTTGCCCTTCCACCACCAATTGACTGACGGCTTCATGCAAGGCGGGGTCAAATACTTTACCGATGACGTTACTACGTTTTAAGCCCGTTTCTTCTAAGGCTTGCACAAGTTGCTGTTGCATGAGTTCAAGGGTTTTGTATAAGGTGTGTGAATCACTTTCAGCAGTGATAGATTTTTGCGCACGTTCAAAATTGTCTAAAACAGGCAAAAAGTTCCGTAAGAAGTGTTCGGCACCGTATTTACGGGTCTGTTCCATTTCGTTGAGGCGACGCTTGCGGAAATTGTCGAAATCAGCGGCGAGTCGCATATATTGTTGATGTAATTCTTCATTGAGGGCTTTGAGTTCTTCATAGGTCGGTTCACTGGATTCGGCATTCAGTGTTTCATTGTTTTCTACGGATTCATTACCTTCAGCATCGGTTTGATTAAAGTTAGGGATATTCAATTCAGGGGTTTCAGCGTTTGTCATTCGAGGTTCCTTCTTGGTTAAAGGGAAAAAATGGCACCGTCAAGGTGGCATAAACAGTTTAATTAGTTTTAGCTTACCTGAAACATGGTTTTCTTCAAATAAAAAAATGATTAAGATGTAATTGATATAAAAAAGCCCCGACACTTGAAGTGTGGGGCTTTTATGCGTCCACTGAGATTCGAACTCAGGACCTTTCCCTTAAAAGGGGACTGCTCTACCGCTGAGCTATGGACGCTTTCTTGAACTTTTATAAGATTAAGCCAAGCATAGATGAGAGTCAAGCAATAATCTTCAAAAAGCCCCCTTTACTTAAGAAAGGGGGCTTTTCCGAAAACTTACAGCTTGATTACAGATACCTGATTGCCTTCTTGTTCAGACACAAACAAACGATTGGTCAGGGCATCAAAATACAAGTAGTATGGCTTGCCGTAGCCCTTTTTCAAGGTGCTTACCGTCCCACTTGGGGTAATGCTTACGACATCGCCACTAATGTAGTTGGCCACATACAAGTTACCGTTACGAGGATCCCGCACCAATCCGATGGGTCCATTGATTAAGCCCCCTTGGATGAGCGTACTTTGATTACCATTCGGCAAAATTTTGACGATATTATTTTTGGTGTAATTCGCCACATACAATTCACCATTTGGCCCAACGGCAATCCCTGTAGGCCCCACGAGTCCCTTGGCGTACAAGCCTGAACCGCTCATCGCCACTGCATTGACGTTGGTTTTCGTCGTTTTGGCGACTTGCGTGGGTTTCGTCCACGTGGGTTTAGTGGCGATCGTGGTCTTTTTTATGGTGGCGATCTGCGTTTGGGCTTCATTGTACTTAGGGTGACCCGAAGGAATTTTATTGAATTGCTCTAGCGATTCAGTGTTGCGTCCCAATTTGGCGAGTGACGCACCCAAGTTATAACGAATTTCATTGTCATTCGGCGAACGCCACAAGGCTTTTTGAAAGGCATTACGAGCCTCTTCAAACTTATTGAGGCGGTATTGAACAGCCCCTAAATTAAACCACGCATCGACATAGGTATTGTCGGCATCGGCGGCTTTTTGAAAGAGATTCGCTGCTTGTAAGAAACCTTTCTGCTCATAGGCGGCCATGGCTTGGGCGTAATAGGCTTCTGCTTGAGGCGTTGCGGCATACACCGCAGGCGAAACGCTCGCATAAGTGATTACAAGGCTAAGGAAAGCCATCATTAAAGTGGAAAGACGTTTCATAAGAATACCTCAATATGGTTTAGAACAACGAGACAATAAGCATATTATATCATAAGTTTCGACACTCACGATATTTTCTATTCCCCTAAAAAAACGAGACTTCAAAAAAAACTTGTCCGTTTTTGAAATAGGTGTATTATACAAAAAGCCCCCTCCCAAAGATGCGATTTTTTTATCTTTGAACTTATCCTGTTTTGCGTTTACCTTTCTTTTCGATCGGGCCTATGAATCCGTTTATAAGAGGTAGTCTTTATGTTTTTAGAATCGTTGCTACAGAATGTGTTGCATCCCCCTGTGATGTTCTTTATTTTGGGCTTGACGTCTGTTTTGGTTCGTTCCAACCTTGAAATCCCGACGCAAATCAGTAAGTTTTTGTCCTTGTATTTATTGTTTGATATTGGCATACACGGCGGTGAAGCCCTGTTTAAGAGTGGGTTAGATCCTCATATGGTTGTGATGATGGTGGTCTGTATTTCCGTTTCTTTCTTAACACCTTTTCTATTATATAAAATCTTACGTTTAAAACTTCAAACCCATGATGCTTCTGCCATTGCCGCCACGTATGGTTCAGTCAGTGCCGTGACGTTCGCCACCGCCGTGTCATTCTTAGGAACCCAGCATACCGAATTTTCAGGTTACATGGTCGCCTGTATGGCGTTAATGGAATCGCCAGCGATTATTGCGGGTTTGTTGTTGTATCAAGTTTCTAAAACAGAGCGTAAAGAAGCTCTCGCCGAAACTGGTGCGGATGTTCAAGAAACTCGTCCGTCTCGTCCAGTAAACATAAAAGCCGTTTTACATGAAGCCTTTTTAAATGGATCCGTATTATTGCTCGTGGGTAGTTTGGTGATTGGTATTTTAGGCGGAAAAGCAGGAGCTGAAGAACTCAAGCCTTTTGTGGACGACATATTCAAAGGCGTTTTATCTTTTTATATGCTCGACATGGGGATTATCGCTGCCAAACGCTTTTCAGATTTCAAAGAATCCAGCGGATTCCTCATTACCTTCGGCTTGGTGTATCCTATAGTTGGTGCTTCCTTAGGCTTGATGCTTGGAAGGTTTTTAAACCTTCACATTGGCGATGCCTTGATTTTAATGGTGTTAATGGCATCAGCATCCTACGTGGCAGTACCTGCCGCAATTCGTACGGCAATTCCTAAAGCCAATATGTCCTTGCTTTTACCTGTAGCACTAGGGGTCACATTTACCTTTAACGTAACGTTTGGAATCCCCTTGTATTTTTACTTGCTCAAGCAGTTTTTTCACTAGAAAAGAATAACACTGTATCTGTGAATGATCTATAAACCTAGTATTTTAATTTTTTTATTTAGAGAGAAAAGGAACCCTTTCCATGACGACGACTCATAAGAAAATTGCCTTTGTACATGATGAAGTTGATCTTGACATCATTACAGAGTTTTGCGCTGAAAAAAAGTTAGGAGGATTCACCAGCCTTACGGTGTCTCACAGCTTAGGGCCAAATCATGGCTTATATCATAATCAATATCTCACGCCTACGTCGCTGTATACCTTTTTGGTGGTACCTGCTGAAAATGCCAAGGAACTCGCCATAGATCTTAAAAGTCGTTTTGAACGGACAACGGTCTTTGTGGTTCTCACAGACGTCGAAACGTTGTAAAAGAAGTACTATATGAACGACAAACGAGCTTCCACCACCGTCCAATCAATCTGCTTCCAAAGAGCATTGAGATAAGATGCTCTATCCGTGCCGTAATCAATGAGATACGCATGTTCATAGACATCCACCACCAAAACGAGATGCACCCCTATCGGGGAATACGTATGATGAGCATCTAGCCCGTAAAAGCCCAAGTTTTTGTATCGAGGGCAGTAGCCTAAAATCGCCCAGCCCCGCATCGCTTTAGCAGATGCGGTCAATTGAGCTTGAAACGCTTCAATCGAGCCAAAGTGCCGGGCTAGTAATGACTGCAAATAGGGACTCATGGGTTTAGAATCGGGTGTTAGAATACCAAAGTATTCTTCATGCAACAAAATGCCGTTTAGAGCAAAGCTTTCTTCCACTAAGAGTTCTCGAAAAGGGTGATACGTCGCATTCACGTTGGCGACTTGTTCAGGGGTGAAGGCTTGAATGTCTTGACGAATGGTTTGGTATTTTTTGACATAGCCTTCATAAAGCTTCAGGTGGGCTTGAATTTGCTTGGCACTTAGGCCTTCAATACCGTTTTCAATCAAAGGAAAGCGTTTGGCGACACCTAATTCAGGTACGTTTTTCACAAAAGCGTCTTGCTTGGGTGCTTCTGTTGCTTGAGCCAGTGAATTTAATCCACTTGAAGCGAGCAATACGCTAGAAAGTCCAGCCCCTGCTAGCTTTAAGAAATCACGGCGATTAAGCGTACTTTCTTCAACGTGAGCGGTTTCTGGATTCGAGCTAAACATGCGTATTCTCCTAAAAAACTATTGCCAGTATATACCTTTTTTTCAAGGAAGGGAATGCCTTATTTTGTGCTATACTAGTCAAACAAGAAAGGATGGAAAAATGTTTCCCTTGAAACCCCGATTGCACTATAAAACGTTATTCCCTCTCTTTTTTTTCATCGTTTCCTTTCTTTTGATTAAGGGGTTCTTGCTTGATTATTCGATTGCAAAAGGGACTGAACCTACTATGCCTGAACCCACTGTCTCTAAACCTACTATTCATCAATCTCTAAAAACGTTGGCTCGTTCGCCTCATGCGTATCAATTTATTAGCCAGCATGTCACAGAACACCCCAGCGTTTATTGTGCCCCCACCGTTTTGGCGATGGCATTTTCACCGTTTTTTACTAATTTGGCGACAAGCTCCCCTGCCGCTTATGTGGAAACGTTTGCAAAACATCTCAAAACGTGTCGTACTTATGGAACAACGGTGCATCAAGTGTTAGACGGTTTAGATTATTTCAATACAAAAGACGCCCTTTCCCAAGAATGGGATGACGTTTGGTACCAAGGCATCCACAAGGTACCTACTCATTACTATCATAACCGTAAGCATCAAGCCCAGTGGGCAACGCTCAATGCAGATGTCTTGGATGCCCTTAACACAGGGGGAGTCGTCATGGCTCACTTGGGCTGGTATGTCGAAAAATCCGAGCAAAAACGCTTTGTGCGCAAAGGGGGGCATTATGTTCTGGTCACAGGGGTGTTTGAATCCCCTGAACTAACGGAGCATTATTATGTCGAGTTTATGGATCCCTTAGACACAAGCGAAACGTTTCACTCACGTTTGCCCCGCTATAGGCTAGATTTACGTTCAGTGAGTAAAGAACAAAAGACATTTAAGGTGGTAGATCCTTATAAGCAGTTCAGATCACGCCAAGTGGGATCCGCTCTATTCCAACCCACGCCTCCACCAGGGAAAAAGGATGCGGTTCTAACGATTTTAGAAGGTTTTTTGGTATTGACGAAACATTCATCTCTCTGATAGTTGAATGAAAATCAGAATCCGATTTAAAGTTTGCTCACAAGCCATTCACGCCAGTCTTGAATATCCACGGCATGAGAAAAAAGACTCGTAAGATCAGGGTGCAAAAACTGAAAGCCCTCAGCTTCCAAGCGTCGAGGGATCGCCGGTACGCCTTCTTCCATTAAGGCGCTCACCATGCTTCGCCCCAAAACAGGATACAAGACCCACGCAGGGAGTATCCCCCAAAAAGGCATTTGCAATGCCTTTGCCCACGCCTGATGAAACGCCTTCGCTGAAACGATTTCAGGTGCCACGAGATGATACACCCCCTCACTGTTCGGATGCCTTAATAGGTGGACGGTCGCCCCTAGTGCATCTTCAAGACTCATCCACGCCAAGGGATGCGTGCCTGCACCTATGCCCAGCACGCCAGCCCACGAAACAGGGACTGCTTGAGCTTGCATAAAGCCCCCCGATTCATCCATAACAACGCCTAGTCTTGCATGGCACACGCGGATTCCCTTGTCTTTTAAGGGATCCACACTGGCTTCCCATTTCTGCACCAAGTCCCCTAGAAATGTGCCAGCATTCAAGGGCGTGGATTCATCATAACGCCGGTCGTTGAGATGGTTTTGAGGCGTATAGCCTGAAATACCGCTCGCTCCCACCCAAACGGTCGGACGACAACCCGATGCCAAGCAGGCATCCACCAAGCGTTTGTTCCAATCGACACGGCTTGAAATTAGCCGTGCTTGAGTGGTGGCATCCCATTTTTGCACGATACTTTCCCCGTTGAGGCTCACCACACCGTAAACGTCTTCAAAAACGGCGGACGGAATCTCACCTGTTTTATCGACATGGTAAAGCTCCACGCCTTGCCAAGCCGATGCATCGTTTGAAGCGTGACGCAAAAGCACTCGCACTTGAAAGCCCAAGGCCAGCAAAAACGCCACCAACGGACGTCCCAGCATCCCCGAAGCCCCTGTAATAAGAATGCGTTTGCCTTTGAATGCCTCATCACGCCGAACCAAATCATAGCCTGTAATACGGTGCCGAAAGCGAAACATGCGAGCGAGTTTGGCTTGGACAAAGCCCCCCGCCAACAACGAAGCCATCGGTTCAAAGGGCAGGGCATAGTTGATTCGATCGATGAGCGTGCCGTCGTCTTTCATTTCGTGGATGTGTTGCCACGACGCAAACGGTCCCGACACTTGTGTATCCACAAATTGATGCGGCGGTAAGTACCCATGATGTTCCGCCTTCCACAAAGCAGAAATGCCTTTAAGCGGAGGCAAAAGCCGTGTAATTCGCCCCAGTAAGGGGATGCGTATCCATGCCGTTTGCCCCTCTTCGAGGCTTTGGGGGAGGCGTTCTAGGCTTACAGGCTCCCACGGAGGAAGGAGGCGTCTGAAGGCTTGGGGGCTTTCATGCCATGCGAATAGATCGTGGGCATCGGTGTAGGGGAAGGTCGTTTTTTGCGTGAATTGTGGCATATTATAGCTAAGCCTCTAATTTTCTCAACAGTTCTTTGTCATTCTGCACGCAGTTGCAGAATCTTCATAAATGGTTACTAGGTGACGCTGGGGGGATTCTGCAACTGCGTGCAGAATGACAAAATGATATAGCCGCCTCTACAGAAAAACTAAAGGCGACTATAGCGTAAGCCCTTCTATAATTTAGAACTTCCCTGATTTTTAGAAATAAATCCAAAGAGCTTGGGGCTAAAGAAGTCCCACCAACGCCCCTTGCCGATGCTTTCTAACAAGGCTTTGCTGTCGTGCAAGCTATTGTCACCTTGGCTAAATAGCACAACGCCTTTTTGCGTGAAAGGTAACCAGTCAAACAAAAACGCCTTGCCAAAAGTTTTGATTTGGCTAAATTGTAAAATCCCTTCACTTCCGTTGCGAAAGCCTGGCCCTGACTGCTTAAAGCCACGCCACGCCACATGAGGAAACGCATAAAACATAAAATGCAAGTCGTTAATGCCGATATTGGCGACATCCAACTGCTTGCCGAGCCATTCCGCTTGCTTGGGCTTGCCGAAAATACTGACCCCCAAGCCATAAGGCGAAGCGTTGATTTCTTCAATCACGTGGTTTAAGTCGTCGTACGTCAACACAGGCAAGATCGGTCCAAAGACTTCTTCGGTGACGATGCGAGCGTCTTTTGGCGGATTAATGACCAAGCTAGGCGTTAAAAAGGACGCATGAGCTTCGTTGGCTTCGTCTACTTGAGTCGTCTGCCCATAAATCGGTGTGATGCCTTTGTCTAACGCATCTTGCCATTGGGCGTTAAGCAACGCCTGTTGAGCCGTGTCAATCACAGGCCCAAGATGCGTTGACGGATCAAAGGGATCGCCCACCCGTAGCTGAGACAATTTCGCCACCAGTAGTTCTTGCACAATCGGCAATAAATTGGTGGGGACATACAATTTTTTAATGGCAGCACAAGTTTGCCCCGCATTGGCGTAACGCCCTAAAATGGCGTGAGCCACCACGGCATCGAGCGAGTAACGCTCCGCGGAAGGGAGGATCACCATGGCATCGGAACCGCCAAGCTCCAGCGAGCAAGGGATGTTTCGCTTGGCACAGCTCACTTGAATTTGACGCCCCACGGCTTCACTCCCTGTAAAGAAGACAAAGCTCGTTTTAGGGGCATGCACAAGGGCATTGCCCACGCTTCCGTCGCCTTGAAAAAGCTGGACGAGATCGGCTGAAAAACCGCAGGCTTGAAGGGCATCTTGAAACAAACGAGCGAGGAGTTCTCCGCTTTTAGGCGTTTTTTCACTCGGCTTAAAGGCAACCGCATTACCTGCCAATAGAGCATTAGCAATGGCTGGGGTCGGTGTACCAATGGGGTAATTCCACGGACTAATCACGCTCACGACGCCATAAGCCACGGGGACTTCTTTAAAGACTCTACCGAGCATCAAACTTTTAAATGACAATTTGACTTGGGGATTGAGTTTTACGGCGTTACGAATCACGTGTTGAATGCCTGCCAAAGCCGAAAGAATATCGCCTTGCAAGGCTTCCGCCTGAGGCTTACCCACTTCAAGGCTCAACGTGTGAATGAGCTGATCGGCTTCCAAGCGAATGAGCCGTTCCACCTTTTCAAGCACTTGAAGGCGGTGCTTCAGCTTGGTATTCGCCCACGTTTTTTGAGCCGCCTGAGCTTTGTTCAAGCCTTCTTGAATGGTTTGTGGCGTGGCGAAAGGGACTTGGAAGAGTAAGGCTCCTGTAGCGGGGTTAAATTTTTTGATGCTTTTAATTTCGGACAAGGTTTCATTTTTCGGCATAGACGTAAGACCTTATTTTTTGTTATAGTGTTTTTTAGTTTACTTGATATTGACGATTTTGTCATCTTTACTAGTAAATCTTAAAAAAGGATACTGTTTAGATGCCCCCCTTATCAAGTCCCCTTTTCTACAATATATCGCCCACGCCATGGGGATACGCCCTCGCCTTAATGAGCGAAAAAGGCGTCACGTTTTTGGCGTTTGATGAAAATAAAATCAACCTAGAGACGTATCGAGAACGTGAGGCTCCCTTTGCCAAAGCGATTAACCCCGACAGCCCACAAGCGGACTGGGTGCTTGCCTTAAAAACGTGGATGCCTCAACGTCAAACAGAGATTAAGCTTCCTTTAGATCTTCACGGCACACCCTTTCAAGCCTCTGTTTGGCAGGCGTTGCGTGAAATTCCTTATGGTGAAACGTGTTCTTATAGCGAACTGGCTGAACGCATCGGCAAGCCAACGGCGGTGCGAGCGGTAGCAAATGCCTGTATGAAAAACCCCTTGGCGGTACTCGTGCCATGCCATCGGGTGCTAGGCAAGGGCGGTCAAGTGAGGGGCTTTCGTTGGGGCATCCCCCTCAAGAAAATCTTATTGGACACAGAAACGTAACAAACCTTTAAAAACTCTGTGCTTTTTTTGAACGTTTGTTATAAAATAGATACATAAATGTATTGATGTGAAGGAAAACGCAAGATGATGGCAGCCACTCCAAGAAACGAACGCCCCTTTGGGGACGGTAAAATTCAAGGTATTTCCATTCACGAAGAGATGAGACGCTCCTATATCGATTACGCCATGTCGGTTATCGTCGGGCGTGCCTTGCCTGACGTGCGTGACGGCTTAAAGCCTGTGCATCGACGCATTTTGTACGCCATGCACGAGATTGGCTTGGCGCCTGAAAAGTCCTTTAAAAAGTGTGCGAAAGTCGTCGGGGAAGTCTTGGGTAAGTATCACCCCCACGGCGATACATCCGTTTACGATGCCTTGGTGCGTATGGCGCAAAGCTTTGCGATGCGTTACCCTGTCATCAACGGTCACGGCAACTTTGGCAGTATCGAAGGCGACAACGCGGCTGCGATGCGATACACCGAATGTAAATTGCAAGCCGTTGCTGTTCCTATTCTGCAAGATATTGAGCAAGACACGGTCGATTTTGTGCCGAACTACGACGGCAGTGAAGAAGAGCCTAGCGTTCTGCCGACTCGCTTGCCGATGTTGCTCTTAAACGGCTCAGGTGGTATTGCGGTTGGAATGGCGACGAATATTCCGCCTCATAACATGAGCGAAGTCATTGACGGTACGGTTGCCATGATTGACAACCCTAAAATGAGTAACGACGGCTTATATCAATACATTAAGGGCCCTGATTTCCCGACTGGTGGGCAAATTGTGGGAACCGCAGGCATTCGTGAAGCGTTTAAAACAGGTCGTGGTTCGGTGAAAATGCGAGCCGTCGTCAGCATTGAGCAAATCCCTGGAGGCAAAGGGCGTCAAGAATGTACGGCGATTATCGTCACCGAGATTCCTTATCAAGTCAACTTGACGACACTCACCGAAAAAATCGCGGAACTTGTGCGAGACAAAAAAATCGACGGCATCCGTGACTTGCGGAACGAAAGCGATCGGGACGGTCTGCGTTTGGTCATTGAACTCAAGCGAGACGCCAAGCCTGATGTCGTGAAAAACAATCTTTTTAAATACACCCAGCTTCAAACCACGTTTGGTGTGAATATGCTGGCGTTGGTGAACAATCAGCCTCGATTATTGTGTATGACCGATATTTTGAGCGAGTTTATTGAGCATCGTGTGGATGTTGTGGTCAAACGCACCAAGTTTGAATTGCGTAAAGCCGAAGCCAAAGCTCATATTTTAGCAGGTTTGTTGATTGCTTTAGGCGATTTAGACGCCATTATCGCCTTGATTCGTGGAGCCAACAGCACGGAGATTGCTCGTGCTGGCTTGATTGAACGCTATAGCTTGGATTTAGAGCAAGCCAACGCCATTTTAGAAATGCAGTTGCGTCGTTTGACAGGTTTAGAGCGTGAAAAAATCACCAATGAATACGACGGCTTGCGTGCCGCCATTGAAGAATACAAGTCCATTTTGGCGGATCGTCAAAAGGTATTGTCTATTATTAAAGAAGAACTCATCGAACTCAAAGATCGCTTTGGGGATGCTCGTGTGACCAAAATCATCCCTGATGAAGGTGATATGTCCATGGAAGATCTCACGCCAAACGATGAAATGGCGGTCTTTATCACTGAAAAAGGCTACATTAAGCGTGTGCCACTGGATACTTTTGAGCGTCAAAACCGTGCCACTCGTGGCAAGGGGGCGATGAAAACTCGTGAAGAAGACGATGTCACGCATTTTTTCACCGCTGGCATGCACAATCATTTGTTGTTCTTCACCAGCCGAGGCGTGGCTCATTCCTTGAAAGTTTACGAATTGCCTGAAGGTAGTCGTCAATCGAAAGGGCTGGCGTTGATTAATCTCTTGCCTTTGGAGCAAGACGAACGCATTACGGCTGTTGTGCCTGTGATTGAGTTTAGCGAAAACGCCTATTTGGTGATGCTCACGAAATACGGCTGGATCAAACGGATTGAGTTGTCTAACTTTGAAAACATTCGTCGCAACGGCTTAATTGCCATTAACCTTGAAGACGGCGATGTCCTGAACTGGGTGAAAACAGCGGAAGAAAGCAATACCGTCTTTATTTCCACCAAAATGGGTATGGCGATTCGCTTCCAAGCCACCGACTTGCGTCCGATGGGACGTACCGCTCGTGGAGTGACGTCGATGAAGCTTCGCACAGGCGACGAGATTTGCTCGTTTAGTATGTTACCTGCCGACAACGTGGAAGATACGACCGAGATTCTGTTCATCACCAATGACGGTTACGGCAAGTTGGTTCGTGCCAGCGAGTTCCGCAAGCAGGCTCGTGGAGGCATTGGCCTGATTTCGACCAAGTTCAAGAATCGGGACAGTCGACTTTCTAGTACGTGTACGGTGAATCATACGCATGAATTGATGATCGCCACCGCCAATGGAGTGGTCGTTCGTATGGCAGCTTCTAGCATTAGCCAGCAAGGACGTCAAGCAACGGGTGTGCGGATTGTGAACTTGGACGCTGGTGACTTTGTCGCCAACGTCACCAAGATTGTCATGCTCGACGCCGATGGGACGCCTGAAGACGACGGCGAAGAAGCCTAAACCATTTTGTGAAAGGCTTAAACGGAGCAACCCCTTCATGTTAATTCAAGAGACTCGTCCGCTTTTACGGCATTCAGAAGATCGTGGGCATACCCAGTTGGATTGGCTTAGTAGCTTTCATACCTTTTCGTTTGGTGATTATCAAGACCCTCAGCATCATAGTTTTGGGCATTTGCGTGTCATCAACGATGATATTATCAAAGCCAACAGTGGTTTTGGAACGCATCCTCACCACGACATGGAAATTATTACGCTTGTTTTAAATGGGCAACTTGAACATAAAGATAGCCTCGGTAACGGTTCGCTTATTCAAGCAGGCGATGTACAACGCATGACGGCAGGCACGGGCATTCGCCACAGTGAGTTTAACCCCTCTCAAACCCAAGACGTCCAGCTATTACAAGTGTGGATAATTCCTCACACGAAGGGACTGACCCCAAGCTATGAGCAGAAATCCTTTAGCGATTCGTCACAAGCAGGACGCTGGTGCTTATTGGCGTCTGAAGACGGCCGTGAAGCTTCGGTAAGCGTGCATCAAGACGTGCATTTATGGGGGACGCACTTGTCTCAAGCAGAAACACTTGATTACCCACTAGGCGAAGGGCGAGCTGTATGGCTTCATGTCGCTACAGGAGCAGTGGAAATTAATGGGGAACAACTTCGTGCAGGCGGAAGCATTGGGCTAGTGGAAACGGGATCCATTGAGTTGAAGGGTCTTGCAGACATGTCTAAAGTGTTTTTGTTTGATTTGCAGAACTTTCAATAACACCATCTTGTTCCACAAAAAACGCTCTAATCGTCGTCTAAACTCAGCACGGCGACAAACGCTTCTTGAGGAACCTCTACACGCCCGACCGCCTTCATCCGTTTTTTGCCTTCTTTTTGCTTTTCAAGCAATTTACGCTTACGGCTAATATCCCCACCATAGCACTTGTCAAGCACGTTTTTACGCATGGCTTTAATGTTGGTTCGGGCAATCACTCGGCTACCAATCGCCGCTTGAATCGGCACTTCAAACATTTGCTTCGGAATCAATTTTTTGAGCTTTTCTGTTAAGGCACGACCCATGTAAAACGCCTTGTCTTCATGGATGATAACACTCAACGCATCGACGACTTCGCCCGCGAGCATGACATCCAACTTCACCAGCTTAGAACGACGATAATCTAAAAAGGTATAATCCATTGACGCATAGCCTTTTGAACGGCTTTTAAGGTGATCGTAAAAATCCGTGACCATTTCGGCTAAAGGCAATTCGTATTCTAAGCTGACCCGTTTTTCGTCGATGTAGTTCATGTTTTTGAACTCCCCACGGCGATCTTGAGCCAGTTCCATCATGGTACCCACAAATTCTTGAGGCAGCATAATACTGACATGAACATAGGGTTCTTCAATGAAATCACGCTTACCTGCATCGGGCATTTCAGCAGGGTTAGAAACATCCAAGACTTCACCCTTCATGGTATGCACCTTGTAAATAACACTGGGAGCCGTGCGAATCATGCCGATATTGTATTCGCGTTCAATGCGTTCTTGAATAATTTCCATGTGAAGCAAACCCAAGAATCCGCAACGAAAGCCAAAACCGAGGGCTTCACTGGTTTCGGGTTCAAAGGTAATCGAAGAATCGTTGAGTTTCAGTTTCGCAAGGGCTTCTTTAAGTTCGCTGTAATCGTCATTATCCGCAGGGTAAAGCCCACAAAAGACCATGGGAATGGCTTCTTTATAGCCGTCCAAAGCTTCGCTGGCTTTGGCACGGTTTGTGGTGACAGTATCACCCACCAACGCCCCGATTTCTTTAATAGAAGCGGCCACATAGCCGACTTCGCCTGAATGCAGGATGTCTCGCTTGATTTTTAGCGGAGGCACCAGCGTACCAAGTTCCGCCACTTCGTAGGATCTTCCGTTTTGCATGAAGTGGATGGTGTCGTTCTTGCGGATTTCGCCGTCAATGACCCGAATATAGGCGATAATCCCCATATAGCTGTCAAAATAACTGTCAAAGACTAAGGCTCTTGTGGGTTTGTCGTCTTCAATCACAGGGGCGGGGATTCGTTCCACCACGGCTCGCAAGACCTCTTCAATCCCGATGCCTGCTTTAGCAGAACATAAAATGGCTTCACTGGCATCAATGCCAATGACATCTTCAATTTCTTTTTTGACCCGATCCACATCCGCACTGGGCAGATCGATTTTGTTGATGACAGGAATAATTTCTAAGTCGGCATCCAACGCCATGTAGACGTTAGCGAGCGTCTGGGCTTCAACGCCTTGAGTGGCATCCACCACGAGCAAGGCCCCTTCGCAAGCTTCTAGCGAACGAGACACTTCATAGCTAAAATCCACATGCCCAGGTGTATCGATGAGGTTCAGCACATAGACGGTGTCATCATAAGTGAACTCCATGCGAGCCGCATTCAGCTTAATAGTGATGCCTCGTTCCCGTTCTAAATCAAGGGAATCGAGCATTTGTTCTTGCATAATACGTTTTTCAATGGTGTTGGTGAACTCCAACAAGCGATCTGCCAAGGTCGACTTACCGTGATCAATATGAGCAATAATGCAGAAATTGCGTATATTCTTATTGCGTTGCACTTGAATCATTTTTTAAACCATACTTTCCATAAGTAGTAAATCTATGTACATTGTACACAAAACAGAGTATTTATGGAATTTAATTTCAAAGCAGACGAGAGAAGATCTTATGATGTCTTCTTTTTAGAGTTATTTGATTGATGCTTTTTTCTGATTATTTACTGGACTGACGGCTGTGTGATTGTTCGTTATCCAGCTTTCCTTCTACCAAAGAGACCTCCGAGTAGTGATAGTACATCCTTTTTCCCTTTTTTGGGATCCTTTTTTTCATCATCTTTCGAATCTGAAGACTTTGAAGACTTGGGGGCGGGTGCTTCTTTGTTTTCTGTTGATGCAAGTGCAGCTGCATTGACTGCCGTTTTCGTTCCTTCTTCTTTCACCGCTTCTTCTTGCAGTTTTAAGGCTCCTTGAAAATCATGCCGCGCCAATTCCAAGTATGCTTCTTTTTTTAGATTGACGGATGCGTAAGGCGTATTACCAAATTGGCTATTTTTCGACTTGTTAGCTTCGCGTTCTTGGGCTAAAGCGACTTTCATAGCAGGATCCAAACCTGCATCACGGGCTAAGCCGTCGTTTACAGGCGAAAAAATCTCTTCTTCAGAAATAGTTTTACCTTTCATCAATGCAGTCACTTGTTCTAAAGGCTTGGCGAGAAAATCATTGACACTGCTGGATTTATTCCCCAAGTTAAAGGTTTTAGTGATTGAAGCTAAGGTGGCGTTATCCATACCAGGAACCAAAGAGCTTGTTGTTTTATCTTGAGTACTTGCAGTGCCTTTTGTTTGCGAAGCAGAGGAGGTAGTCCAGCTTGAAGGATTTATTGTTCCATTAACTGCTCCAAACAAGGCCTCTGGAGAAGCACCTGTATTTGAAAAATTAGCCAATTCCGCCAAAGTCATTGTTTTACTCGGCGTTAAAGCACTGTTGGAATCTTGAAAAGATGTGGTACTGTCTAAATATGGTGTTAAAGGAGTAGATCTAGTATCTACAGCCGTCACGCTTGGTGAACCAATAGTAATCATCTCTGTATGTTTCTTCCTATCTGTTTATGATAATTTCTCTGAATGTTCCCAATAAAAATATAGCGTCTCTATAACCGAATTTAGAGTTTTCTGTACAGTAGGCTAGACGAGGAGCCTAGATTATTTTGTGAGGGCGTGTAGTGAGACCTACATAACGGAACAAAATAATCGTAGCGACAAAGTATAGACACGGTACAGGAAATTATAAACTCGGTTATAATAAGAAATAGAGTTTCTTCCTATATTCCTTGTCGGCAGAGCCTGATTAAACTTGAGCCTGTTTAAACAAACTGTTACAATCCTTTACAGAAAGTCCGCTTCATGCCTAGCTCTATTTGGATACACGCCATACATCGTAGCTTTTTAGGCAAGTACAAGGGGGCGTTAAGCCCTTTACGAGCAGACGACTTAGTTGTACAACTTTTGAATCATCATGCCAATTTTTGCCCTGAAGGCGTGTACTTAGGCTGTGCCAATCAAGCAGGTGAAGATTCCCGTAATGTTGCACGTTTAGCGGTTCTACTTTCGCATTTATCAGAAAATACCCCCGCCGTAACCCTCAATAGCCTTTGCGGAAGTAGTACACATGCCTTAGAAAATGCGTGGTTACAACTCAAAACACAACGAGCTAAAACCCTTTGGGCAGGCGGTGTGGAGCAAATGACCCGTTCTCCCTTGGCGTGTTTGCCTGCTCATATTGACCCTAAGGCGACATGGCAAGACAGCACCTTTGGGTGGCGGTTTAGGCATCCTGATTTTGAAGAACGTGAAGGTAGTGTCGCAGGGCGTTCGATGTTGCATCATGCGGATGTCATGGGCAAAGATCTATGTCGTGAAAGGCTTGATGCGGTTGCCTTGCAATCGCATCAACGAGCTGTTCAACATCAAGCCCATGCTCGTCGGGAATGCGTGGCTCTTTACGACAATCAGGGGGCATTACTTTTAGAGAGAGATGAATGCGTGCGTCCTGATTTAAATGCTGAAATGCTCCGCCGTTTAAAGCCTGTCAGAGAAGGAGGCATCCACACGCCTGCTCATTTGGCTCCTTATGCGGATGGCGTAGCAGGCTTGGTGCTTTCCTTACGACAGGCTCCTTTTTGTGGAGAGAGTTATGACGAGACGGTCGCCATTGAACTCGTTGACATCATTCAGATCGCCACCGCTCCCGATGCCATGCCCTTAGCAGGCTTAGATGCCCTAAACGCACTGCTCAAAAAACACGCCTTAACCCTTGATGAGGTCGCTTCTTTTGAGTTTCATGAAGCCTTTGCGTCTGCCTATATATTGCAGTGTGACGTCTTGGGCTTGGATGCTTTTACAGATGAACGCATCAATAGAAGAGGCTCTTCCCTTGCTTTGGGTTCGCCTATGGGAGCCACCGCCTTACGAACGGTGTGTACACTGGCTCATCGTTTACACACCGAAGGCGACGAATCACGTCCGTATGGCGTGGCGACAATTAGTGTTGGCATGGGGTTGGGATCCGCCGTCTTACTCAAGCGACATAATATTTGACGTGTTTTAGAATTAAGATTGATTTTTAGCTCCGTTTTGAGCTGGTGCTTGGGGGTCTTTGTGCCGCCAAAGACTCCCCAAACCCCCAAAGGCGGTTTAAGGAGGGGGAAGGGAGGACGTATTGCGTTTCTCCTCCCTCATTTCCCCCTCCTTAAAAATCCACCCCCTTTGAAGTCGAAAAAGTTAAAACTTTTTCTCTTGGGAAAGAAAACCGTTGGTTTCCTCTCCCAACCTCTCCTTCCTAAAGGCGAAGATTCACTTCGTGAATAAGAAGGTTTCTGCCCACCTACTCGCATCCGACGTCCGCAAAATCGCTCGGGGATTCGCAATTCGCTCACCCGCTCGGATTTAGTGCTTGGACGCCTGCTTGTGCAACGATTTTAACATCACACTTTTTATTCAAAAACAGACTATCCCTAAGCATTAAAACTCAAACCTCACCTCCCGATGCGATTTTTTGAACCTAACGAATCATCTTTTCTTTCGCTGATTTTGTCATTCTATAAAAGGGTTTTCACGTGTAAAACCGTCAAGGCTTTTGAAAAATCGTTACACTTATAGAATGTAAGCTCCCGATGCAAGGGAGTGAGGGAGAACAAACCGCTTATGAAAGATGCGTCAATACACCACACATGGCATGCCGTCATTTTAGCAGGAGGCAAAGGCACTCGCCTACGTCCATTTACGGACAAATTGCCTAAGCCTTTAGTACCATTAGGCAACATCCCCATTTTAGAATTGATTATTAAACAACTTAAAATTTACGGCTTTAAGCGAGTCACCTTGTGCGTTGGGCATATGGCAGAACTCATTCACGCCCATTTTGGCGAAGGGCAGAAGCTCGGTATTCAAATCGACTACACCTTTGAAGATTCCCCCTTAGGCACCGCTGGACCTTTGGCGTTTTTACCCCAATTGCCCGAAAACTTCTTGGTGATGAACGCCGATATTGTCACCGATCTAAACTTCAAAGCCCTTATGGAAGAACACATCCACAATAAAGCCGTGGCGACACTGGCGACGTTTCAACGCACCACGCAAATTGAGTTTGGCATCTTGGATTTTGTGAACAATACCAATGAAATCGCAGGCTTTAGAGAAAAGCCCACCCTTGTGCATTCCGTGTGTATGGGGATTCACGCCCTCAATAAGTCGGTGGTGCAGTATATTCCCAAAGGTGAGTTTTGTGGCATTGACACCCTTGTCACCCGATTGATGAACGACACCCACACGGTAAGAGCCTACAAGTTCGACGGCTACTGGCTCGATATTGGTCGTCACACCGATTATGAGACCGCTCAACGAGACTTTGAACCCATGCGTCATCGCTTATTGCCAAGCAATAAAGGCGTAAAAACCGTTGCTCAAGAAGACCGTATTGTGACGGTACAAGCCAAAAAGCCTACAAGCCAAAGTAAACGTAGCTCTTTGAAAAACGTTAAGCCAGCTTGATTTTAAATAAGGCTTGTCCGTATTCAACAGGTTGTCCGTTACTGATGAGGACTTCCACAACGGTTCCTGCCACATCGCTTTCAAGTTCGTTCATTTGCTTCATAGCTTCTAAAATACAGATCGTTTGCCCGACCGTAATCGTCGACCCTTTAGGGGCAAAAACAGGCGACTCAGGACTGGCGGCTGAATAGAAGGTGCCCACCATCGGTGAAGTCACCGTATGCAAGGAGGCATCTTCCACAGGTGCCGCTGGAGCAACAGGTGCCGAAGCAGCAGGTGCCACACTCGGTGTGGCAAGAACAGGAGCCGTCGCTACAGAAGGGACAGATCCACCGATTTGGTGAATGGTGTGCGACACAGACGCAGGGGTTTTAATGGTGATTTTTTGGTCACCGTCGGTAATAGTGATTTCAGCAAGGTCTTTTTCACGAGCCAAATCGGCAAGGGCTTGAAGTTGTGTGATGTTTAAATCCATGAAGGGCATCTCTTTCTAAATAAGGGGATGACGATTTATCTATCATACATCAACCCCCCCCAAACTATCAAGTATAGAATCTCTACGGAAGTGAATTTACTCCCTCTCCCTTAGGGAGAGGGAAACAACCTTCTCATTCACGAAGTGAATCTTCACCTTTAGGATGGAGAGGTTGGGAGAGGAAACCAACGGTTTTCTTTCCCAAGAGAAAAAGTTTACTTTTTCGACTATGTTGGGGTGAGGGATTCAGGGTGTCCCATTATAGCTGGCGTTCCCTCCTCCTAGCGTAGCCCGCCATCGGCGAGGCCTCCTCCCTAAGGGAGGAGGAACAAGGCAAAGAAGACTTTTGCAGAGCTTTCTACAAAAAAGACGCATGAAGAACCTCACTTGTCAAAAAGCCGTATTAGCGGTTTAATAAGGATACTAGTTAAATTGAGGAGTACCCCCATGTCTTACCCCACTACGATTCGAGTCGCCCACAGCCCCGATGCCGACGATGCCTTTATGTTTTACGCCTTGGCTCAACACAAAGTCGACACAGAAGGTTTGACCTTTGAACACGTCTTAAAAGATATTGAAACCCTCAATCGTGAAGCGGCGGTGGGTACTTACGAACTTTCCGCCATTTCCTATCACGCCTATGCCTACTTGCATGAACAATATGCGATTTTCCCGGTCGGCTCTTCCATTGGCGAACAATACGGCCCTGTCCTTGTGGCGAAAACGCCGATGAGCCTCAAAGACGTCTTGGCATCGGGCAAGCCTGTGGCGATCCCTGGCGAGCAGACGTCTGCCTACTTATTTTTGAAACTATACTGCCCTGAACTGCCCACGGTGAAAGTACATTTTGACGAGATCCCCCAAGCTGTTTTAAACGATGAAGTCATCGCAGGTTTGGTCATCCACGAAAGCCAAGTGACGTATGAGGAAGAAGGCTTGCACAAAATCGTCGACTTGGGCGAATGGTGGTTTAAAAAAACAGGACTCGTTTTACCACTCGGATGCAACGGCATTCGTCGTGACTTAGGCGATGCGTTGATTCAAAAAATCTGCCGTGTCTTGTATCGTTCTGTGAAATGGGGATTAGACAACCGTGCCGAAACGCTCGCAGGCTGTCAAGAATACGCGCGAGACTTGCCTGAAGAAAAGACGGACAAGTTCGTTGGCATGTACGTCAACGATTTAACCCTGTCGATTACCCCTGAAATCCGTGAAGCCGTCACCTTGATGCTGAAAGAAGGCCACGAAAAAGGCATCATCCCTACGTTGGTGACACCTGAATTCATCGACTTTCAAACCCCTGTTGCGGTCTAAGCCATGTTTACAGGACTCATTCAAGGCATTGGGCAAGTCGTCGGTGTGACAACCGTCGACAAAGGCGTGCATCTGAAAATTGAAGCCCCTTTGCTCGAAAGCCCCTTGACACTTGGGGCGAGCATTGCCTTAAACGGTTGTTGTACCACCGTAACCGCCTTTCATGTGAGCGATACACATCAAATCTTTGACGTGACGTTATCGTCTGAAACGTTGGCTCGCACGCAGTTTAAGCATATCACGCTAGGCAGTCGTCTCAATTTAGAGTTGCCGTTGTTACCCACGAGTCCTCTAGGCGGGCATTATGTCACAGGGCATGTCGACGGATGCCTTGAAGTGAAAGGCATCCAGCCCGATGGCGAATGTTCGATTTGGACGATTGCTTTGCCCGAATCCAATGATGGAAAAGCCCTCTTCGTACCCAAAGGCAGTGTCGCCTTAAACGGTATTAGTCTAACCGTCAATACGGTCGATGCCACTAGCTTTAGCTGTTGTATCATCCCACACACCTTAAGCCATACGACGCTTGGGGATTTAGCCGTGGGTGATTTCTTGCATTACGAAGGCGATCTGCTTGGTAAGTATGTGCAACGCCAGCTTAGCTTTTTGAAGACGTAGGTTCTGTCCCCCCTCCTAATTTTAGGAGGGGGCTAGGGGGCGGTTAAACTCACAAACGAAGTCTAGGGTTTAACCTCACCCTCGAACGTCTAACGACGTTCTCTTCCCTCTCCTAAAATTAGGAGAGGGTTAAGGAAGCGTACTTCGCTTAAGCAGGGATCTTGAAGTAGCTGATATAAGCGTCCTTATCGGCTAAAACGGCTTGCCCTAATTGAGCATCATTCAAATCGACATTCTTCATGCCTTGGGTTTGGGGCAAGTTTTTAAAGCCACCTTTAATATCGGAATTGTTTAAATCCCATGTGGACCCTTCATAGTCCAAGCTCCACGCATGGAAGGTGCCTAAGTTGGAATGAGCTGAAACAGTACTGACCACGCCTTTTTGCTTGGCGGTGCCTAAGGCAGAACTACTCATGGGCATGTAACCCGAATCGAGTCCGAATAGTTCTTTATAAAAATCGTGGGTGTAACCGCCCGTCTTTTTTTGATCAGGGTGGGCTTGAAACCATGCAGCTTCAGTAGCGAGCTTTAAATCATTAACAGGCTTACCTTTGTATTCGGTAGCACGCAATTGATTAATTTGAGCTTGGGTAATCGTCATTTTTTGACCGTTTGCCCAATTAAACGAGAAATCACCTGTTCGCGGATCCGCCTTGATGGTGTCATTCATTTTATTCATCAACCACCCGTTGGGGTCGTCATCTCGTGTGGCTTTGACCATACTGTTAAGACCTGAATGAATGAAGCAGGCTTGCACAGCATCGGATTGTTGTTCGGTTAAGTCCAACTTATTCATCAAAGATTTTAAGTAATTCGCACTGATGTCGTCTGTATTTTGCACAGGAGCCTGAAATCCACCTGGTGCGGAAGGATTCGCTTCGCCTACCGTAATGCCTTGAACAGGCGTGTTTGTGTGCGGAAACATGGGACGAGCCGGTGCTTGGTAAGGATTGTAATTGCTCGTTTGAAAGCGATAGGCGCTAAGGGCTTGCCATGTATTTTGGAAGTTCGGCGAGAACCCCGCATTGCTAGAACCATACATCGTGGCATTCATAGGCGTGTAAGAACGGTTGCCTTGATAGCGAAAGCTAAACATCGGCAGAGGGTACACCCCTGTCATGGGGAAAGCTGAATAGGTGGATTGTCCATAGGTCATAAAAAGGCAATATTCCGTCTATTAGAAGTTACGTAGTCTAATAAAGTTAAGCTTGCCTTAATAATTGCCTGAGTGTTTACATTTCTTCACAAGGGATGAATAGAGTATTTTAAAAAATCAAACAGTGGCTTTGTCCCCCCTCCTAATTTTAGGAGGGCAAAAAACCTTTTCATTCACGAAGTGAATCTTCCCCTTTAGGAAGGAGAGGTTGGGAGAGGAAACCAACGGTTTTCTTTCCCAAGAGAAGCTTTAGCTTCGACAGGTTAGGGGGCGGTTAAACTCACAAACGGAGTCTCGGGTTTAACCTCACCCTCGAACGTCTAGCGACGTTCTCTTC
>JBEISK010000070.1:0-1369 GCA_040375445.1 Gammaproteobacteria bacterium
ACCGCCTGAAAATGCAGAAGTGCTTGCCTCGTTTTTCATAAGCGACTTTGCAGGCTATGAGTATGGTATTGTTGAAACAAATGTTAAGAAAGATTTTACCCATTGGCAACCCTTGCCACAACCACCACAGAAAGGCGGTGAGTGATGATAGCCATTAACTTTAAAGCTAAGTTTGCAAATTTAGTCGCCACTGGCAAAAAGACGCAAACCATACGGCAGACGAACCGCTTCAAAGTGGGGGACACCCTTCAACTTTACACAGGGCAACGCACTAAGGCGTGTCGCAAATTGGGCGAAGCGGTAGTGACGGAAGTAATTCCTGTAAGTATTTGTTATGATGGTGTTAGTTTTACAATTTGTGATGGGTTCTTTTTTCCGTCAAATGAAGGCACGAATAATTTTGCCAAAAAAGACGGCTTTAAAGACTTTCAAGAAATGAAAGCGTTTTTTGTGGCTCAATACGGCGACTTACCGTTTGAAGGGTATCTGATCCAGTGGGAACTAAAGAAAGGCGGTGAGTGATGACTAACGCACACGCACGAGTGAAGCATCGTAAGGTGATAAAGGCAAGAAAGCCAAGTATAACATTGCAGTATATTGACAATAATGATACAGAAAAGAAAACCCAAAAAGTTTTCTACAATCGTTATGGAGTAGCTTTTAACACACGGAAAGAAAGAGACTTGAGTAACGAAAATAGCCTAATTCAACTTGAGCCTAATACAGAGGAATATAAAAGACGTAAAGAATTGCTTTCTAGTAGAAAAACTCTAACAAAGGCACAAGCCTTATGCTTAGAACACATGAATCAAAACAAGCCTATTCTTGTTTTTAAAGAAGCCCCCTAATACGTCCACTCTCTCTCTGCACCTAAGTCCACATGAACAAAGTCTGCCCAGCCGTCTTTATTGTAGTCGGCTCGGGCTAGACCACCCACATGGAACTTGTCTAACCGTGCCATTTGGTTTTTATCAAACGGTACACCTTTTACATTAAAATCCACCGCTACACCTGTTAGGTGCATGGACTTAGACTTTCCACCTACTCTTGCGTTATGGCTAGGTACACGCAACCATGACGTGATCTCAATAGGCTTGCCAACGTAAGTCCGTAGGGTTTCAAGTTATTCAGACATTTTAACCGCATTATCCAGCATAGCTCGTGTCACCTCACCCCATTCACTAGGGCGAATCCCTGTAAACACTTCACCCCAGCTAAAATGCTCGCTTATGGGCTCTTTAAGCAAGTCGCTGTATTCTTTATTCTTAATAAGTGAACTGGCAGTGCCTGCTGTTAATGTTTTAGTCATTGCTTTTGTCCTATAAAAAAAAGGGGGGGTAAGAAGGAAGTCAACACTGTGTTTGTTTAT
>JBEISK010000001.1:0-126591 GCA_040375445.1 Gammaproteobacteria bacterium
GAGAGGTTGGGAGAGGAAACCAACGGTTTTCTTTCCCAAGAGAAGCTTTAGCTTCGACGGGTTAGGGGGCGGTTAAACTATAGACTCCGTTTGGGGTTTCACCTCACCCTCGAACGTCTAACGACGTTCTCTTCCCTCTCCTAAAATTAGGAGAGGGTACAGGAAAAAACCATTAAAGCCTTTTCTAGCTAATCGTACCGTTTTGAAAGGCTTGCAACAAATCAGGATGGCTGGCAATCATCGCCAGTTGTTGCTGTGCCGCTTGAGACGGTTTTTCTTTTACAGCGGTCAAGGCTTGACCTTGATTCGTACCTTCAAAGGCAGCCACCTTGGCGAGGTTTTGTTCCCCGAGCATTTTCACGCCCAAGTCGCCATCCATGCCAGAAAGTTCACCATAACCATGAGACAAGCTCGCTTTTTCTGGAGCAATGGCTGAAGCGATTAAGCCTTCACCCATGCGGTATTTAAAGTCGTCTACATAAGACTTGCCTTTCATTAACGCAAGTTTTGGGTCAAACTCTTCGGTTTGAAGGCTTACATGTCCACCGCTGGTCATGCCTCCTTCCATTTCGACAATGGGTGGTCCCGTTTTAATGCCGTAGCGTTGAGCTGTTTCATAGTGAGCGTCTTCATGAGCCTTAACACCATCACGCGTGGCTTTTACGGCATTTACACCGTTGGCGTCAACGGCTTGGGTTTTGTCTTGGAATATAGGGTTGAAGTAAAACTTTTGATCCCACATTTCAAAGGTATGCGTGGGTTGATTCTTGAAAGCAAAGCTATCACCTACGCCTTGACCTTGAGTATTGCCTGTATTACCGACGTTTGCCCCAACATTAGGGGCTGGCTGAAAATTTGGTGGCGGATTAAAGTTGCCAATTCCATTGACAGGAGGCACCGTACCTGCATTTTGGTTCTGTACATTATTTTGAAAATGGTTCAAAACGGGGGGGGGAATGCTTCCCACCGATCCGATGCGTGAAATTCCTAAAGCCATTAGAAGTTTCCTTTTTCGAGTGTTGTATAGTCGGATTGTTTACTCAAAATATAGACACCCCTAAAAAAGAGGCTCCACAAGCAATAAAAACAGTTGGGGTACTCTTATTGCTAGACTGTTACAATACTTAATGAAACGCTTTAGCAAAAGTCCTGTCCCCTCTCCTTGAGGAGAGGGCTAGGGAGAGGGGGGGATGCCTAGAATTCAGTGTTTACATCTACTCCCCACCCCACCATGGTCGAAAAAGTCACAGACTTTTTCTCTTGGGAAAGAAAACCGTTGGTTTCCTCTCCCAACCTCTCCATCCTAAAGGTGAAGATTCACTTCGTGAATGAACAGGCTATTTCCTCCCCTTAAAGGGGAGGGGGTAAAGCTTACCCGCCTTTGGCGACTTGGAAAATCGGCAAGTAAATGGCCAGAAACATAAAGAGAATAATCCCCCCACCCACAACGGTCATCAACGGTTGAATCATTTCCGTCATGGCGTGCATGGTCGCATCGACTTCATCTTCCATAAAGCCTATTGCTTTACTAAGCATTTTTTCAAACTCACCCGTTTGCTCCCCAATCGACATCATTTTAGTGACCATAGGGGGAAAAATGCCTTCTTTTTCAAGGATTTTAGAGATGGCACCGCCCTTCATCAAGGTTTCTTTAGCAGACGAAAAGGCGGCTTGAAAGATTAAATTGGGAATCGTCGACGATGCCATGTCTAAGGCTTCGGTCAAAATAACCCCACCACTTAATAAAGTGTTTAGCGTAGAAATAAATCGTAACGTGTACACACGTGTCACCAACCCGCCTACGATAGGAATCTTAATAAGAAGTTGATCCACCACAGGCTTACCGATGCCTTGACGGTAAATGTTAAACTTAAACGCCACCCCAGCAACGACTGCAATGACGACCCACCAAAAATCACACACTACTTTACTTAGGGTAATCATCATAGTAGTGATGAAAGGCAATTCTTGTTTTTGATTCGTAAAGAAGTCTTGAAATTGAGGGATAACAAAGGTAAGCATCAAAATAATAACGCCAAAAATAACCAAGCCCGCAATGGCAGGCATTGTCATGGCTTTTTTAACTCTTGCACGAAGCTGAAAGGCTTTGTATCTTAATTCGTACAAGGCGAATAAGGCGTTGTCTAGCTCCCCAGTGGCTTCCCCTGTTTTTAGCATGGTAATAAACAAGCGATCAAACGCTCCCGTTTGAGCCATGGCTTCCGAAAAAATCTTACCATTAATTACTTCTTGACGAACATCCGCCAAGATTTTTTGAAGCTTAGGATTCGTGGTTTGCTGTTCCAAAATAAACAAGGCTTCAATCAACGGAATACCCGCTTCAAGAACAACAGCCAATTGTTGCGTAAAAACGAGCAACTGTTTTTCAGGCAAACCAAAAGAAAAACTCATGAGAAACTTTTTCAATGCCTCTTCAGCACGTTGATCTTGAATTTGTTCCAAACTTTGAAGTAACAAACCCATATCTCTAAGCTGTTGCTTAGCATGGCGAAAGTCGTCTGCCTCTATACGAGCATTGACGGGGGCGTGGCTGACTGAATTTAAGGCCTTGTAAGCAAAAAAAGGCATTTTGTAAAATCCTTTGATTCACGACTTTAGAGCAATTTTAATGCCCCAGCGTACGTCTTACTTCTTTGGTAGTAGTTATTCCAAGCTTGACCAAGCGTTTGGCGTCATCCAACAAAAGCTTCATGCCATGCTTAATGGCGGTATCTTCAATCGTGACTGAAGAGGCTCCATCATCGATGAGTTGAGCAATTTCACGATTCATCATCATGACTTCATGGATGACACGTCGTCCTTTATAACCCGAAAAGTCACATTGTGAACAACCCTTGGCTTCATGGATTTGGTAAGGGGCTTCACCTGCTTTGGGTTCCCCTAACAGGTCTAAATCTTCGACTGAAGGCGTGGTCGGCTTTTTACAACTGGAACACAAGGAACGGAGCAATCGTTGAGCCACAATGCCCACAACCGATGTTGAAACCAAGTAAGAAGGGGCTCCCATATCCAATAAACGAGCAACCGTTTTGGCACAACTATTGGCGTGAACGGTACTTAAGACCAAGTGACCCGTCATCGCCGCTTGAAGAGCAGCTTCAAGGGTTTCAGCGTCTCGAATCTCCCCGAGCATGATGACATCGGGATCTTGACGTAATAAGGCGCGTAAAGAAGAAGCAAAGGTCAGGCCTGCTTTAGGCTGCACTTGCATTTGGTTGATCCCCGCCAAAACGTATTCCACAGGGTCTTCAATCGTGGAAATATTACTTTCAGGGCTGGCGATGTTTCTTAAGGCGGCATATAATGTGGTGGTTTTCCCTGAACCTGTGGGTCCTGTAACCAGTACAATGCCGTGTGGGGCATGAATCATCTGCGTAAGCCGTTTGAGGTTATCTTCTTCCATGCCCAGTTTACTTAATTGCCCAGAACTGGCATTCATTTTCAAGACACGAATGACCATTTTTTCCCCAAAAGAAAGGGGAATGGTGTTAATACGCATATCGACGTAGCTACTACCATACGCATGTTTTAAGCGTCCATCTTGAGGACGGCGACGCTCAGACACGTCCAATTTTGCCATAACCTTCAAGCGTGAGATAATCGCGGGTGCCATTTTAATACTTAAACTATGGATTTCTTTCAAAATACCGTCAATACGAAAACGTATCAAAAAACGCTGGGGTTGGGCTTCTAAGTGAATGTCAGACGCCCCTTTTTCAATGGCTTCCGTCAACAAAACATTCGTAAACTGCACAACAGGGGCCGAATCCGCATTCACTTCCATACTGGAAATGTCTTCTTGTTCTTCTTCTTTATTGAGGGAGACATCCGTTTCTAGGGCTTCAATCAGTTCTTCTGCAACATATTTGGTGGCAAAAAACTGATCAATTAAGTGTGAAATTTCTGAAGTCGTACAAACTTTAGCGACAACGCGGTAGCGAGTCATCAACGCAATATCGTCTAGCACCCTTGTATTGTCAGGGTGAGCAATAATCACTTCAAGCCGTTCGGCTTCCGTATCTAAACGGTGCGGTAAAACCAGGTGCGTTTTAATAAAGTTGGCAGGAATTAAGCTCGCTACTTCAGGCTTAATATAAATATCTTTACCCCGAATGTATTCCATGCCATGTAATTCAGCCAAACACATCCCCAACTGCTCTTCGGTCACATAACCTGCTCGAGTCACAATCGTTCCCAAAGTAGCCCCTGATGCCTTCGATTCAGACAATGCCCCTGCAATCTGAGTAGAGGTTAAATAACCTCGTTCTACCAACACATCTCCAATACGGCGTGATTGACTAGACACTTTAGGTGATGGTGGTTGCTTCGTTAATAAAGCATCAGTCGCTTGAGCTTTAGCGTATTTAGTAGGTGTCGCTGGTGTAATGTTACTGGCTTGCACAGGTGCTTGAGCAGGTACCTGTTTGGGCAAAGCACTGCGAAGATCTTGGGGGGCTTGTAGAAGAGAAGGAGCGGATTGGTTTTGAAGAGGGGCTGGACTCGCTGCTGGAGTCTGTTCCTGTGCTGGAATAGTGGACTCTTCTTCCTTGGGAAGAACCGTCGCTGAAGGAATGCTTTGCTTTTTAAATGAAAGGGGATTAAAGGCCATAGGGGGGAGCATCCTTAAACATAGAGGTGGGTTTTATAGTCTTTCGGCAATCCTTTCCAAAAACTAAAGCCCCTCCATTATGTAGTGGGGCATGTCAGCATGGGAGAAATAAAGGGTTGCAATACCCTTTAAGCGTATCGGTGGATTCTAGGAGCCTAAACTCGCAGATGGGTGAGGTTTACAGAGACGTAGATAAGCACATCGAAAACCCGATCGACAACAAAGCACCATACGACATTTTGTCGTTTAATTGGTATAACGCCTTATAGTCCCTTTTAAAGAACTGTGTTATACTAAAACCCACTTGCAATACATTAAATATGTAGAGGATCTCTAACATGAAAACAGTCACATTAAGCGTTTTACTGGCTTTGGCGTTGACCTCGCCTTACGTCGCCTTTGCGATGGTTCCCCTGCCAAGTGGTGAAAACCCTTACGCAGCAGGCCTTCCCGTTGGCGGTGCAGCCCCTGTGTATACAGCCGTTTCAGCCAACCCCACAAAAGCAAAAAACTTGGCAGGCAGTGTCATTAGCTCTCGTTTAAAAACCGTTCGCGTCCGTAAAGACACCGTTTTGCGTGTGCGTTTATTGCAAGACATCAACACCGCCAGCGTCCGTGAAGGCGAAGCCTTCAACGCCAGTTTGGACGAACCCCTTTACGCCAGCGAAGGACGTATTTTGCTCCCCAAAGGCTCCGTTTTTCGAGGGCGTGTGGTACAAGTCACGCCTAACAAGTTTTTTGGTAAAGGGGCATCCTTTCGCCTTGATTTCGACCATGTAACCTTGCCGAATGGTGAAGTACAACCGATTGCCCTACAAGTGGGTACGGTGAATCAGGTTGCTGATGTCGTTAAGCCTGATGGCGTGATTTATCAAGATCCGGGCTACGGACAAAAATTCGCCAATACGCTGGATAAAAGTGGCACCCTCATTAGCGATATTACTCGTAAGGGCTATGAAGCAGGCGTGCAATCTGGCGGTAAAGGCTTGGGCATCGTGACAGGATTCTTTTCTGCCATCGGCGGAGGCTTTGCAGGAGCGGGCTACTTGGTGGGTAAATCCGTCTATTATGCCGTGGCTAAAGGCGACGGTGCAACGCTAAGTTCCAACGATGCCTTGTACGTTCAACTCTTGGCGGACACCGACATTGCTCTAAATTAAAGGACACTCCATCGCCTATGTCAAATGCTTTTCCTCCTCAACCCCCCTTAGAAACTGGTATTGTGCAAGTCTTGCCTGCCTATTTGGTGAACCGCATTGCCGCAGGTGAAGTGGTGGAACGTCCTGCTAGTGTGTTGAAGGAACTGGTTGAAAATAGCGTCGATGCAGGGGCGTCCGACATTAGCATAAGCGTCGACAACGGCGGTAAAACCATCGTTGTGGCAGACAACGGCTCGGGCATGAGTCGTGCCGATGTGGAGCGTTGCGTCCTCAATCACGCCACGAGCAAGATTAAATCGCCCGAAGACTTGGAACGCATTCTGAGCATGGGCTTTCGAGGCGAAGCATTGGCAAGTATTTCCGCCATTAGTCGCTTTGAATGTCGTAGCCGTCGCATTTATGACGCCGACGGTACCTGCTTGCGAATTGAAGGTGGATCGGTTCCCAAGATTCACCCGATTGGCACAGCCGTTGGCACCGTCATGCAGGTGGATGACCTCTTCTTCAACACGCCAGCCCGACTCAAGTTTTTGAAGCGAGCAGGCACTGAAATGAGTTACTGCGATGAAATGACGAAAAGTTTGGCGTTGTCTCATCCCCACGTTAAAATGAGCTTGAGCCTGAATGAAAAGCCTTGTTTCACCAGTGCAGGCACAGGCGATACTCTTGAAACAGTGCAAGCCCTGTTTAATTTTCGTGCTGAACAGCAGGCTCATTTGTTGACGACGAGCTTTGAAGACCGTCTTTCAGGGCTTAAAATCGAAGCGGTTTTTGCCTCGCCAGCCTGTGAAAGCTTGCAAAAAAAGTCCAAAAAACAGTGGTGGATGATTCTGAATAACCGCCCGATTCGTTGTGCCGTTATACAACGAGCCATTGCCGCAGCGTATGAAAGCCTCGTGCCGTATGGCATGTCGCCGTTTTGCGTCTTGTGGTTGAATATGCCCCCCGACGCCGTGGATGTGAACGTTCACCCCACCAAAAAAGAGGTGCGTTACGCCGATTCAGGGCAGATTTATCAATTTGTGTACACCGCCTTACGACGTGCCTTGTCGGCTCATTTTGAACGGGTCTATGGCGTTGAAAACACACCCAATCCAACCTTATCGTCTGCCTCGTCTAAAGGGTTTTCGTCGTTTTCGACGCCTCAACGGGAGCATGAGCCTCAAGCGTTTCCACAAGCTTATTCACAAGGCTATTCGCAACACTCACGACCTGCTTATACGCATACCCAGCAACATTTGGCAGATTTTAGCCCTCTTGCTCAAGCGTCTGAACATAGCCCTTTGGATCCGTCTTTTGCAAGCCCTGCGGTGAATACGGCGTGGTCTCCTTTGGCGGAAACGCATCCGAATACAAAAGCCAAGAAATGGCGAGTCATTGGGCAGTTGTACACGACGTATATTTTGCTTGAAACACCGAACGGCTTAATGGTGGTGGATCAGCATATTGCGAGTGAACGCTGGTGTTTTGAAGCCTTGCAAGCCCAGCATAATACGAGCGAAACCGTGGTGCAACGCTTTGTGACGCCGTTGGAACTCGATTTAAGCCCTGAAGAAGGCGACGTGTTGAAGGCTCATTTAAGCCAGTTTGAAGCGGTCGGTTTTGCGTGCGAAGCCGTGAATTTAAACCAGCTCACACAATGGCGAATTTGGGGGGTGCCTGTCTTGTATCCCGATCGAAACACACCGCATAGCCCGATTCATCAGTTGAAGCACATGATTGAGCAATTGACGCATCAGCCTGAAGCAGGTTTGGACACGGAGCATTTATATGCGACGATGGCGTGCCACATGGCGATTCGAGCAGGGGATGTCCTCACCCCGTTTCAGCAGGAGCGTGTGGTCGAAGATTGGTTGACCTGCACCTTGCCGTGGAGTTGCCCACATGGGCGTCCGATTGCTCACACGATTGATGCCCAATCGTTGAATAACTTTTTCGATCGTCCTAGTTTGCCTGTTAATTCAGGTTTGTAATACCGAAGGCACAGAAAACGATTAAATATCGTAACAAAGTCGGAAGGTTCAGTCCCGACTTTGTTATAGCGATTTTACATATAGAGCCGTTTTTTGAGTTTTCTATACAGGCAATTGGTTCTAGCTGTTAAAAAAGGTGTTGGGATCCATCAATCCGTTGGGGTAGAGCTGTTTGACGATGTCTAACGCATTGCTTCCTGCACCGTAGGCGGTGCTTCCATAACCGCCACCGTAGCTACTTCCGCCATAGCCCCCATGAGGGTGATGGTAGCCCTTGTGGCAGTTAGGCTTTCCATACTCTCCCCCGTAGGCGGTGCTTCCAAAACCGCCACCAAACCCGCCGCCAATGACGGCATAGGTGCTTGGGTTGCTGAAGCTACTAAAGTCATGAGAGAAGTAAGAATCTGTACCGCCACCACTGTAAGCGGTGCTGTAGGCCTGCGGCTTGGAAGAATTGATGTTCAGGGAAGGGGAGTAGTTACTGTAACGAGGATTGTGTACATAACTATTGCTTACATAGCTATTGTCTACATAGCTTTGGTAATTCTGGAAGTTGTATTTTCGAGAATTGTCCGTAAAGTGGTTAGAATTGTCCGTAAAGTGGTTGGAATTGTCGATATTCCATTGACGCATGGAATTATCGGTATTCCACTGACGCTGGGAATTATCCGTAAAATGCTTGGAGTAGTCCATTGGTGCATAGGTGTTAGACGAATAATTCAGCATTTGTTGCTGTTGATTATTGTAATTATACGAAGGGGCAGGAGCAGGTGCCGTCGAATACGCAGGCACTTGATAGTTTGGAGTCATATAAGTCATCGATACAAGGTTCCTTTGTTTAGTGAGTTAAATAAGTAAAATGTGAATAAAATAAGGGAGTCATAAGGGTTAAGTAGACGTCATCCGTCAGGACGGCTAGAGCTCTATCAAAAATAAACGAGAGGCAGTACAGGGAATAGAAAAAGAACGGATGTGTTTGTTGTGAGCGATCCTTTGGGTCGCTGTTGGGGAAGGGATCTAGGGATGCACGGGGCATCCCTGTTAGATAGGGAAGAAAGGGAATACAGGGCGGGCGTGGTGGCGAAAATTTATGGAATTATCCGAATAAGCCTCCTAAAAAACCATCACCATCTTTGTTTTTACCGCCACCCAGCAGTTTGGGTAAGAGGAAGCCAGCTAAGCCACCTAAAATACCTGATCCTGTATCTACACCACCATTGCCTTTTGAGTCAGCACCAAGAACAGGGAATCCTAAAAATCCTTTACGATCTTCGGCAGCAGTTTGAAGCTCTTCATATTTTTCGCTTAAACGTGCTATTGTTTGTCTTAAACGATCGTTTTCTCGGGCTAGTTCGATTCTTGAAGTATTGCTATCGGAACGAAGGCTGGAATAGTCATTATTGTAAAGACTAGAACTGTAGTCCAGGGCACCTAGGCTGGGGGAATAGGGATTATATAAGTTGAGAAGGGAAGTGGGGTTTAATGAAGTCATGGGATTTACAGGGTTCCTATTATTAAGGGGGGAATGAAAAGTTTAATTACTTGTTTGGCGACTTATTTTGAAATAAGTGCTTAAACTTGTATGCTTGTTTTAATAAAGTAATAATAAATACAAGAATTGATTGTTTTTATTATTTTGTTACAATTAAACGCAACACTGTTGCATTTAATTGTGTTTTTGCTAAGATCAAAGGTGTTTCTCATACGATTTAAAGGATTTTCACTATGACGACACTCAAAAAACTCCCTGTTACCGTGCTTTCTGGATTTCTAGGAGCCGGCAAAACCACGCTCATGCAACACATCTTAACGAATCGAGAGGGCTTAAAAGTCGCCTTGATCGTCAACGACATGAGCGATCTCAACATCGACGCCAAGCTGGTGAACCTCGCCGAAGGGAGCTTGAGCCGTCAAGATGAAAAGCTCATTGAAATGAGCAACGGTTGTATTTGTTGTACCTTGCGTGAAGATTTATTGATTGAAGTACGTCGTTTAGCCGAAGAAGGTCGTTTTGACTACCTTTTGATTGAAAGTTCGGGTATTTCTGAACCCATGCCCGTGGCGGAAACCTTCACCTTTGAAGACGAAAACGGCGTTTCATTGAGCGATATTGCCACGCTGGACACGCTCGTTACCGTGGTGGATGCCGTGAACTTGCCCCTTGATTTAAACGGCATGGATCTGCTTAGTGATCGAAATATGTCGCTCGGGGAAAATGACGAGCGAGGCATCAGTGAATTGTTGTTGGATCAAATTGAGTTTGCCAACGTGATTTTACTCAACAAATGCGATGGTATTTCTGCCAAAGAAGCCGATGCCCTTGATGCTCTGTTACAGAAGTTGAATCCGCTGGCGAAGGTCATTCGCACGGAACGTTCACAAGTGGCGTTGACAGAAATCCTCAATACAGGCCTGTTTGATATGGAAGATGCGGCTAATGCTCCAGGATGGTTGGCTGAATTGCGTGGCGAACACACCCCTGAAACCGAAGAATACGGCATTTCCGCCTTTACTTACAAGCGTCAACAGCCGTTTCATCCTGAACGTTTGCGTGATTACTTTGAAGAAGCGACCCCCGGAGTCATTCGTGCCAAAGGCTTTTGCTGGATGGCTCACCAGTGGGATTGGATGATTCAATGGAGCCAAGCAGGCGTTTTATTGCAGGTTACGCCAGCCGCCCCGTGGTTGTGTTGCTTGCCTGAAGAGCAGTGGGAACCTGATGAAGGCGTGAGTCGTGACGAGGTGCGAGCGACATGGCATCCTGCGTGGGGGGATCGCATGCAGGAGCTGGTTTTTATTGGTCGCAACATGAACGAAGCTCAAATCACTGCACAGCTCGATGCGTGCTTGATGACGGCGGATGAACTCCGCAATGAGTTGCCTCGTTATGTGAAGGAGCGTCCGTCGTTCTTTAGTTTTGACGCCGTTATTGCGGACATGGAATCGGCGGGAGCATGTGAACTGGTGGCGTCTTAGACTCCTTAAACGCGATAAAGTCGTTTACTTGGTTTTAGGCGATTTCCACATCAACACCACCGCTGAGCCTAAGGCAACCAACACCGAGACCCCCAAAATAATCGGATAAATTTTGTGCAAGCCGAAGGTTTCTAGTGTGTGCAGATGTAAGATTGTTTTGCCTAAAACTTTATTGCCCATAATTTCTTTGACAATGGTAAAGGCCACGCCTGTGGTGGCCGTCCACGCCAAGGGCAATAAGAGCAGGCTTCCCATGATCTTGTGAAACTTGAGGGCTTTGGCTTTGATATTCATGTGGGGGGTGTCCTTAAGTGTCATTTAATGAGTGATGATCATTTTCTTGGGGGAACAAACACACCGCTGTTTTAGCAATGTCTTCTTTCATATAAGTGGGCAGATTTAAAAAGTCAAAAACATCTACAAAAATAGGCAAATTACTTTCTGAAAAAGCCTTTCGCATGGCTGAAATGGTGGAACATGGGGTTTTCTGATCAGGGTGTTTCACATACAGATCTAAATCACTCGTAGAATGGGCTGTTCCTATTGCACGACTTCCAAAAATCCACAATTGAAAACCAGGGGCATATTCAGAAAGAATATGTTTAAGTGTGGCTTGCCAAGCTTCTGGAAGCTGTATCTTTGTGTTGATCATGACCTTAATCCTCACTTTTTAGAATCAGAATCAGGGCCTTAACATCTTCAATAAAAGCGGGTAAGACTTCAATGGTTTTAAGCGCCAAAGTTTCCCCGTAATCGTGAGCGGTGTCGTTACGACTGTCGCGGTAGCTAAACCAGCGTTCAATGGCATCAAGGCTTAAAAGCTGGTGTTGCCCTGCTTTGCGAAACACATCTTTAAAGCTAAGGCTTTCAATAGCTGAAGCATTGCTCACATAAGGACGCAATCGTTTGCGTAAGAGCTTGCCCGATTGTTCTAAAAGCAGTTCGAATTCTTTGACAATCGCAGAACGGTAGATGCGGTATTCGGTGGAATCTTTGTCCAAATGCTGGATGCCTTCATAGGCTTGGGTGAGGGTATCGAGGCAAGTTTCAAGTATCGTGGTGTTTAGCATGTGAAATTCTTCCTTTAATACTGAAATAGAATGGAATTGAACTGGTTTTTCAACCCCCTACCGATGGCGACCGGCGAGTTCCGCCACGATCTCGCTAAAGGCGATGCCTTCATCGACGGCGAGCATGCTCAAGAAGAAGATCGCATCCGCAATTTCCCACACATATTCCGCACGGCTTTCCGACTGCGTGGCTTCAAAGGCTTCTTCAATAATCTTCTTGTCCAACTTGTGACGCTTGGCAAACAAGGTCGCCGTAAACGATCCTTCGGGTGGGTTCGCCTTCCGATCCGCCAAAACCGCAAACAAACGCACCATGCTAAAATCACGACTGCCAAAGCACGTCGCTTCGCCTGTATGGCAACACGCCCCCACTTGACGCACCTTGAATAAAAGCGTGTCGTTGTCGCAATCGACACGGCAACTGATTAAATCCTGCACATGCCCCGAGCTGTCGCCCTTACGCCAGAGTTCTTGACGTGAACGACTCCAATACACGCCACGCCCTTCTTCCAACGCCAGTTTCAAGGATTCCTTGCTCGAATAGGCGAGCATCAAGACTTCAAGGGTGTCGGCGTCTTGCACAATGGTGGGAACCAGCCCGTCGCACTTAGCGAAATCGATGCTTTGCACCACGACATCCGCAGGGTTGAGTAGTCCTTTGTACAACGCCATACCGACCTGCACATCCACGCCAAGCTTGACGAGATCCGCCGCGTTTTGCGTATCGCTCACGCCCCCCGCAACAGTAACAGGGTGAGGCAAGGCGTCTTTCAGGCGTTGCACGGCTTCAACAGGCAAGCCGCCTAAACCGCCTTCGGCTTCGACAAACGTACACAAATAACCTGAACAATACGGCGCCAACCGCTCAGCACGCTCAATCAGGGCTTCGCCTGTCGATCGTGTCCAGCCTTCGTCGAGGACTTCGCCGTCTTTGTTGGTGTCTAAGGCCACCAACACTTGAGACGGATGAAAATTCGCCAAGAACTCAGGCGTGGCAGACGTGCCAATAATGATTTTTTTCGCCCCTGCTCGCAAGAGTTCACGCCCTCGTTCCACCGTGCGGATGCCTCCGCCCACGCGAACTTCCGCCAAGCGACACAGGCGTTTAATCAGTTCAAGGTTGTCTTGCCCGTTATTGAGCGCTTTGTCCAAATCAATGACCGCCACTTGCCCGTAGCGATTAAACTGTTGAATCAGCGTTTCTGGGGGTGTTTCCGCCGTCAAGACGTGCGTTTTACCTTGTCGCAATTGAACGGCTTGCCCGTTCATCAAATCAATGGAAGGAATTAGCATAGGGGGGTTTCCTTACGACTATGTTTCATTATATATATAATGTATCACAAACATTTAAGGAGGTTTAGTCTGACTGAAGATCGTCTGGATCCACTTGCGTGCTTTGGCGACGCAGCCAGTCGGTTTTCAACGATTCAATGCGATCCATCATCAATATGCCGTCTAAATGGTCGATTTCATGTTGCACGCACACCGCTTCTAAATGCTTGAGTTCATAAGTCTGTAAAACGCCATAGGCATCAAAGGCTTCCACCGTAATACGTTGTGAACGTTTAACGTTAGCCAAGTAGTCGGGAAAACTCAAGCATCCTTCACGCATGGTTTTGTTACGACTGGATGTAATGATTTTCGGATTCACCATGACTTTAAGGTTGTCTCGGGTGGTGAAGGCGTTGGTGTCCATCACAAAAACACGCACGCTTTGCCCCACTTGCGGAGCCGCCAAGCCCACGGCCCCCGTGCCGTGGTACATGGTTTCCACCATGTCAACCACCAAGTCTTGCAAGGCTCTGTCAAATACCAAGACATCAGGGCAAGGGATGCGTAATATAGGATGAGGATATTTCAAAATTTTGAGAACAGTCATTACAAAATTATAGCATCCATAGAACGAAGTCTAACGTCCAAGTTAAGTTCTTTACCCAAGGCTTCTAAATTCGCCTTCATTTCGGCTTCGTCCACGTTTAAGGGTACATCCATTTCAATGGCGAGCATGTAAACAATGCCGTCTTCCCCATTAATGCGGTGGGCATGAACATCAGTAATGTTAATATGAAAGGCCGCCAATGCCTTTGAAAAGGCGTAAGTAATGCCTGTGCGGTCATAACCACCGACTGAAAGTAAGTATTTGTGTGATTTAGAACGTGTCGTGGTTTCAGGCAAATCAGGTTCTTCATCAGGGGCAAGGGAACGGATATCCACGTGAAACAAGCCTTCTTCTTCAATTTGAGCAATCGCTATTTTAAAGCGTTCGAGATTGTCAGGGCTATTAAAATGAACAATATAAATCATCGAAAACTGACCGCCGAGTCGAGTCATCGTCGAATCGTCGATATTACCATGGGCGTTTGAAATGGCTTCGCACATGCGAGCAACCAAACCAGGGCGGTCTTTACCGACCGTTGAAATCACGAGTTTAATGAGGGAAGAGGGCATCATAGAGGGCATCCATTTAGGTTAAGAAAATTAAGCCCTATAGTCTTATCTCAAAACGTTTAAAAATGCAAGCCCTAAAGCATAAAAATTACAAAAAAATAATAAAAAAACTTAAAAAAGAGAAAAACACGCCGTGAGGGACTTGAACCCCCGACCCTTTGGTTCGAAGCCAAATACTCTATCCATCTGAGCTAACGGCGCATTTGTTTTATCATATCGTCAATGTGTTTATATATCAAGATGATGATGATACTGAAGGTTGTGCAAATAAAAAGCGTCTTTTCCCTCCCCTTTAAGGGGAGGGTTAGGGTGGGGAGTAGATGTCACGTCAGCGTATTGAGATCCCTCCCTCTCCCTAGCGTAGCCCGCCATCGGCGAGGCGTGCTCCTCTAGGAGAGGGGACAGGACTTTAGCAGAGCATTCTATACAAGTGAGCTACGCCCTCCGCATAGGACGTAAATCTAAAATCCCCCAAGACACTAAGAAGCCGTAGGTTAGACCCCGTGTATTCAGCTTGATGCCCCTCTTGTTCAATGTAAAAAGGGCTAGGCGTTGTCGATTGAGCTTGAATAAGCTGTGCCAATTCCACCAGCGTGATCGATTCATTCGGCGTGACGTTCAAAATTCGCTCAGCAGGAGGCGTTTCAATAAAACGCTGGAGGATCTTCGCCAAATCATCTATCCACAAATAGCTAAAACGCACGTTTTGACGAATCACAATCGGCTCTTGCTTGACATGAGACTGTATCGCTTGGGTAATAAAGCGATGCGAGCCTTCCCCCACGCCGTAAACGCCAAACAAACGTAGGTTCAGGGCATGAGGTAGCCCTTCAATTTGTTGCGAAATCCACTGCTTAGAACGACCGTACACGTCTTGTGGCGTGGCGGTTTCGGCGGTGGATTCATCCACCTGCACAATGGGGAAACGCTTGTCGTATTCGGCTCCACTACCCAAGTGAATAAGCCTTCCCTGTGGAGGCAAAGCCTCGTTTAAGGAGCTGAACATCTGCTGGTTACGAGCCAAGATAAGGTCATCCGCAAGCAAGTTATGGGGATTCACGCCTTCGCACGCACTATGTAGAATCAAATCAATCTCATGCGTTTCGACAAAGCCTTTCACCGCTTGCGGATCCGTCAAATCTAGATCCTGTCGTCTAGGGGCTTCCACCACATAGCCATGCTCTCGAAAAAAAGAGGTCAAATAACCGCCAATAAAGCCTGTGCTTCCTGTAATAAGCAGGCGTGGGCTAGTCATGCGAAAGACTTTCGGTGGACGTGAGCGTTTGAGACGTACTTGGCAACATCAACGATGCCAACTCTTTTTCAGGCAAAAACGGATACATATCTTCAATGGGTTTGTTGACGATGAGCTTGGGCTCCACGGTTGTCGCAACAGGCAGGTGAAGATCCAGCAAGGCAGGGGCGTCATCGGCGAGAAAATCCGTAATTACCGTGTCGATCGCTTCAAGCGACACACCTTCCGCTTCACGGATCGTTTGCCCACCGAGACCATACGCCTTAGCAATCGCTTCAAAGTTCGGCACACTGTAATCGTCCAACGTTGAAGGGCATCGGTTGTCAAAGTAGATCTCTTGAAATTGACGCACCATGCCCAAGTTAAAGTTGTTCAGCACGATGATTTTAATCGGTAAATGACGACGCTTCAAGACTTCCAGTTCTTGAATGTTCATTTGTAAACCGCCGTCTCCACAAAGCACGATGCACCGCTTGCTCGTGGCGAGCGTCGCCCCGATCGATGCAGGCAAGGCAAAGCCCATGGCTCCCATACCGCCTGAAAATAGCACCCGCTGTTCCGCCTGCACTTGCCACGATTGAGCCACCCACATTTGATGCTGACCCACATCCGCGACGATGACATCATCGGCACGAGCGTGCTTTGAAATCAGCGAAACCACTTGGTTTTGCAACTTGGGCGAACCGTCTAACGCTGTTTCCGCAGGGAATTGTGCCTTATAAGCTTCTAAACGTTGCGTCCACGTCGGCATATCCAGCGGATGAGCCACCGCATTCAAGCCCTCTAACGCCGTAGCGAGATCCGCACGCACGCCTTGCACGTGAGGGAACTCATTATGCTCAAGTTCCGCCAGATCGGTATCCACCCGAATAATACGAGCATGGGGAGCAAACAAGGTTTTATTCGTGCCTGTTTGACGTAAATCCAAGCGAGACCCCAGCGTCAAGATGACATCCGCATTGGCGAGCGTTAAATTGCCGTAACGGTTACCATACGCCCCGATTAGCCCATAATGATAAGGGTAGTCCGCAGGCACGGCATCCACGCCCATAAGAGAACTCACCACTGGGAGCCGTGAAGCGTCTAAGAACGCACGCAAGGCATCGGTCACACCACTTGAGCGAATCCCTCCACCGACAAGAACGACAGGGCGTTCGGCGTTGGCGAGAGCCTCCCACACGGCGGAAAAATCAGCAGATGCCTTCGTGTTTTCCGCTTCTAAGGCGTGATGCTCGTCACTATTATAAAATGACGGTAGGCTTTCAATATCCAATTCGGCTCGTTGCACATCCATGGGAATATCCATGTGAACAGGTCCTTTTCGACCAGCTTGGGCAAGGTAGATCGCCTTTTCCAGCTCATAGCGAATCTGTTGGGCGTCGTCCACCCACACGGCATACTTGCTAATCGGGCGAGTCATGCTCACAATATCGGTTTCTTGAAAGCCCTTTTGGCGAATCGGCATTGTGCCTTTATACTCGTAGGTATTCACCTGCCCTGTGATGAACAGCGTCGGCACCGAATCAAAGAAACAGCTCCCCAAGGGCGTGAGCAGGTTGATGGCTCCCGGCCCGCTGGTGGCGAGTGCCACGCCGATTCTGCCCGTCGTGCGAGCGTAGCCTTCGGCGGCAAAGCCTGCCCCCTGTTCATGCAAGGTATTCACCATTTCAATCTGCGGATTGAGGTAGATGGAATCGAGCAAGTGGGCAATGGTACCGCCGATGTAGCCGAAAACTTGCGTGCTTCCGTGCTGAATCAGCGTGTCAATGATGTAGTCGGATATTTTACGTTTTGTCATACCCTAATAATGTATCATTTTTCTGTGGATTGGTCGAACCTCGGGGTCAATCTTCATCCTTTTGTTTGTGTTTGCTCTGTCCCCTCTTGTTTTGGGTTTGGTTTGCTCCTTTTATAGCTGGTGCTGTCAGAGACCTTTGCTCGCACAAAGGTCTCCAACACCTCTAAAGGCGGCTTAAGGGAGGGAGGGTCTTGGTCGCCCCCCTCCCTTAAGAATCCCTCCCCTCTCGCTCTATCTTCGTTCCTGCCGTCCGCAAAATGTCTCGGAAGCCTCGCATTTAGTGCGCCGTCGGCAAGCTTTTGCTTTGTCCCCCCTCCTAATTTTAGGAGGGGGCTAGGGGGCGGTTAAACCCTAGATGCCCTTTGTGGTTTAACCTCACCCTCGAACGTCTTTCAGACGTTCTCTTCCCTCTCCTAAAATTAGGAGAGGGGACGGCATTTACACCACCCGATAAACCCCACGACCCACAAACGCCAAGAAGCCTGCGTCTCGCAGGACTTGCAACTGTTGCCGTATTTTTGCTTGTTCTCGGAATGTAAAGTTTTGTCAAATCCGCCACTTCTGATTTCCTGAACGCCCCACGTTATACATTGATCTTAATCAAGTATGTAACTTGGTGGAATTACAGGAGGTTCATCATGAACAAATTCAATAAGTACCTAAAAACATTCGGTCGCCTTATATCTTTTTTAGATCTTCTCTACAAATTCATGGAGGATTTAGGACTCTTCTCAAATTAGAAAAATTTGGTATTTAAAGATCTGTATAAGGTAAGCTCAATTTGTTCAATGGTATTTCATTGAAGTAAAACTTGCATCCTTCAAGTTTTATATATTGAAGCACGTCTTTATACTCATCTTTTAAAAACCAGTCGTTAAAGACATAAATGTATTCAACGTCGATATTTAAACCGTCTAGCAATTTAACGTATTGCTTGCGTTTAAAATCACACGTCTGGAGCTTTTCATCAACGGATCCTGTAACTTGTTGATGCTTTACTTCAACAATATAAATTGTTTGATTCAAAAAATTATAAAAAACATTATCAGGCAAAAGCTTTTTTTGAAGGCGTTCTTTCCAGTTGATATTTTTATCTGCTAAGAACTTATACAAGGCGTGTTTTTTAAAAATCAACCCTACTTCTTGGTTGTCATAAATAATACCGAACAAACTATCATTTTTTTCTTGAATGGAATAGCCCTCAACATTATCAAAGGCTTGCACCAAATCTACTTTTTCTTCAAAATGAAGCCCTGTTCTAGTATTTCCACCAGAAGTTCCGCCTTTTTTCATGTTAAGTCCCTACCTTTTTTCGTTTTATATGGGCAGACTGTTGCTGAACTTTAAGTAATCGGGGCAAAGCTATCCCCTCCAAATACTCGCGGTTTTGGTCAATGCCAATAAAGGAACGCCCGTGTTGTAAGGCGACTACCCCTGTCGTACCGCTCCCACAAAAGGGGTCAAGCACCACGTCCCCCTTTAGGCTACTGGCTATCACAATACGTCTTAACAGCAGTTCGGGCTTTTGGGTGGGGTGCTTGCCGTAGGCTTTTTCGTGAGGCTTTGGCGTGCCACTGGCCCACACGCTTCGCATTTGTTTTTCAGGCTTTTTAATGAAATCGTCTTCATGCCACACGCCGTTTTTCATTAAGTCGTAATTAAAGGTGTGCTTGGCGGTTTTGCTTTTTCTCGCCCAAATCAGCGTTTCATGGCTGGCGGTAAACATACGGCAACTGAGGTTGGGGGCGGCGTTGGGCTTGAACCAAGCCACATCGTTAATGACGTGCCAGCCTTCGAGTTGTAGGGCGAATCCGCAGGCGTAAATGGAATGATAGGTGCCACTAATCCATAGGCTACCGTTGGGTTTTAGCACACGGTGGCAGGCTTGAATCCACGCACGGTGAAAGTCGAAATCGGCTTGCACGCCTTGGCTTTTGTCCCACTGGCCTTTGTTGACGCTCACTCGCTTGCCGGCGTGGCAGGTAAAGCCGTTATTACTCAAGTTATAAGGCGGGTCGGCAAAAATAAGATCGACACTCGCTTCAGGCAAGCTGGCTAGGGTTTCTAGCACATCGCCTAAGTGCAAGCTTAGTGTGTCGTCTTGGTGTAATAACATGAGGGTATCAGGGCTTTTCATTGTGGGGGACTCCGTGCTTTATAGGGACATTCTTTCTGTGTCGAAAGAATGCCTCTGATAAGGCGATCGGATCGTACGATCAGATCAGGTGAAGATCAAGCCCTTGATCTTTGCTATGTTTGATCGGCGTTTTAAATTGTTACATTGATGGTGAAAATCGTGGCGTTTCGGCACTAGGCGAAGACTCGAAAAACAGTCATACTGAAAAAGAGTGGCTTGGCTTATCCCGCTTCCCTTAAAGACGGTTATCAGGCACATTTGCAAGCCCTTTGTTAAAAATTACGTCATTCTGTGTGTCAAAAATCGAGTTTTATGTGTCGGAATTATGGGTTTTGTGTGTCAGGAAACAGGGTTTTGTGTGTCAAGAATCGGTATTTCGTGTGTCAAAAAAGGGGGTTTCGTGTGTCAAAAATTAGGTTTTCGACACACGAAACTCCCCCACAACACACAAAAAAGGGAGACTGTGCAGCCTCCCTTTTTCAAAAAACAGAACCTTCGCTTACTTACGAGGACGCAAGAAATCAGGCAAGTCTAAAATGCGACGAGCGGCATCTGCCATGCTTTGGCTACGACTTGGGGCATACTCTGCACTAGTCGTTGTGGAAGAAAAGCTGGTTTGCGTCGCACTAGCACTGACATAGCCCGCCCCCACTGCAACAGGCTCTGGAGCCGTGTTACGGCGCATAAAGCTTTCAAATGGGCTTTGAACCCCCGCAATAGCGGCTTCTTTTTGAGGTTCTGGAATGTGACTACCTGTCAATTCAAAGCCTGTGGCGATCACGGTGATTTGGATTTCTCCGTGTAATTTTTCGTCAATCACGGAACCAAAAATGATGTTCGCTTCAGGATCCACGGCGTCATACACGATTTCGGCGGCTTCGTTGACTTCATGCAAGGTCATATCGGCTCCACCGGTGACGCTGAAAATCACACCACTGGCGCCATCAATCGTGGTTTCAAGCAAGGGCGAGTTCACGGCCATGCGAGCCGCTTCCAACGCACGACCTTCACCCGTACCGCGGCCAATGCCCATAATGGCTGAACCCGATTGGTGCATAATCGCTTTGACATCGGCAAAATCGACGTTAATCAAACCAGGGATGGTGATGATGTCTGAAATGCCTTGCACCCCACGCAATAAGATGTCATCGGCAACATGGAAGGCATCTTGCATCGATGTGCGACGCTCCACCACATCCAACAAACGATCGTTGGGGATGACGATTAAGGTATCCACATTTTCTTTCAAGGATTCTAGCCCTTGATTGGCTTGTTGCAAGCGACGACGTCCTTCAAAACCAAAGGGTTTTGTGACGACTCCGACGGTTAAAGCACCCAAATCACGAGCAATATCGGCGACGACAGCGGCGGCTCCTGTGCCTGTGCCTCCGCCCATTCCAGCGGTAATGAAGACCATGTCGGCTCCTTCGATGGCAGCGGCGATATCTTCACGGCTTTCTTCGGCGGCTTTTTGCCCGATGCCAGGGTTTCCACCAGCACCTAAACCACGGGTGATTTTATTGCCGATTTGCAAACGTTTTTCAGTCTTGGCCATTTGAAGCACTTGGGCATCGGTATTCAACACCCAAAACTCAACGCCCGTCATGCCCGTTTCGATCATGCGGTTGACGGCATTGCCACCTGCCCCGCCGACGCCCAATACCTTGATAACGGCACGGGATTCTTTCACCAATTCCAAGTGAGTCTGATGGGCTTCATAAGCATTATGATCTTCGTAGTTCATGGGGGATTCCTTCCTGAAATAGGGGGGGGATACAGTGTATGCAGAGATTTATTTGATAGAAGCCTTGAGAAACGCTTCAGTCTAACCTAAATAACAGCGTGCTTAACGCTATTGTACAGGAGAAACACGATTTAGGTTTAGAGAACTTACAGAAAGAGTTCAAGTCGGATGAAGATTCAAGGAAAACAAACGGCTTGTGAGGCGTAGACATAGACGTACATAACGAACAAGCGGCTTGTTTTAACACAGAAGCTTCGCCGAATAGGACTTTTTCGGTGAGTTCTTGAGTAAATCATATCGTAAGTGAAGTAAGCTTGCACGGTTTTTGTTGGCATCGTTACAAAATGCAACAATAGATTCACTATGTGTAAAGATTACTATGCTTATTTGTTGTCGGCATCAAGGGCTTCTTGGATGCTTTGAAAGCGCCCCTTGGCTTGATTCAGCAAGGCTTGGCTGGCTTTAATATGCCTAACGCCTTCTTCAAACAAGGTCAACGATTCTTCAAGGGGCAAGGCTTCTTGGCGAAAGCGTTCGATGATCTCGCTCAAGGCTTGGGTGTGCTGGGTAAAGGTTTCGGGGGATGTCATTAATGGCGCGTCCTTCTTTATTGTGCAAAATGATATAACCGTCTATACGGCAGAAGCCTCGTTAGGCAAACGGGCTAAATCTTCGGGGGTGTCGACGCCCACTGGGGCTGAACTCACCACGCCAGCATAAATGCTCATACCTAAGGCTAATGCTCGGAGCTGTTCGAGCTGTTCCGCACGTTCTAGGGCATCTTCGCCAGCTTCTACGAAACACTCCAAGGCTTTAACTTTATAGGCATAGACGCCGATGTGTCTATAATACGTCGACGAAGTCGGCTGGCAATGTTCTTGTAAATCAAGCCCCGATCGCAAAAAAGGAATCGGCAAACGACTAAAATACAAGACTTTACCACTAGGCGTATACAAGGCTTTGACACGATTCGTATTGTCAAGCAAGGTGTTTGCCTCATCTTTATTTTGAGGCGTATCCGACGAAAAATAGGGGGTCACCAGCGTCACAATGTCGGCATCGGCCGAATAATCTTGCATGGCGTGGAGCAAGGTGTCGAGGTGTTCGGGGGAGATAAAAGGCTCGTCGCCCTGCAGGTTAATCACCCAATCATACGCATTAGGCTTATCTTGACTAATAGCCTGAAGGGCTTCCCAAATACGGTCACTGCCTGAAGCATGATCCACACGAGTCATCACTGTTGTCGTTTCAAAGGGGACTAACGCCTCTTGAATGCGTGAATCATCGGTGGCGACGACATAGCTGCCTTCTGCCAGGCGACTTTCTCTGACCCGTTCCACCACTTGCTGCACCATGGGCACCCCCTCAATCAGTGCCAAGGGTTTGCCTGGAAAGCGAGTAGACCCATAACGAGCGGGAATAATCGTTGCCACACGCTTGAGATCCACCGCAGGGCAAGGGGTTTCGCCCTTTGTAACAAGGTCTAAAGTTTGTGGGGAAGGGGGTCGATACACGTCGAAGCACTCCTAGTAGTTGTGGGATAGGAACACGCAATCCCTTTTCTCATTCTAATATAAAGGATTTTTTTGTGAAACCTTCTTATTTCGCCTATGATTCAACGTATGAAGCACTCCATTCCCCTGAGTATTCTTTTTCCGTGCAAGTGGATGAAAACGACGTCCGTTTCTCTAGAAATAGACGCTATAATGGCTTGCGTCAAGAAAATGGCTTGTGGATCAAATGGATCCCTAGTCCTGCGTTGGCGAAGTGGAAAAGCTCGCCGATGGATACACTATAGAACGGCTCCCCTCGTTGCAGATGAATGCCCTTTCAACTATATTCCGCTATAATAAAGGAATATGAAGGGAGCCTTGACATGCGAAACCACTACCAGTATCTCTGTATCGGACAATCGGTGCAAGGCTTACGCTTAGATTTTCATTGCTTTGATGTGCAAACTCGCCCCTCTTTTTCTCGTCTTGAAGATATTCCCGCTTTGGATGTCTTGTTCCTAGGTGCCTTTCACGGCGATGAACCTGAATCGGCAGAGCTGTGTTTTCGACTTTTGCATGACTTGCATCACGATGCCACACTCTCTGAAGGCTTGCGATTAGGCGTGGTACCCATCGTCAACCCCGACGGCTTACTACTTAAAACCCGAAAAAACCAGCGAAATGTCGATCTGAACCGCAATTTTGAGACCCTCAATTGGGAAGGGTCTTCTCCTACAGAGCCTTATCACGGCGGGGGACTGCCCTTTAGCGAGCCTGAAAGTCGTTGTATTGCTCAATTGGTGAATCAAACAACGCCCAAGCTCATTGTGAGCTATCATACGCCGTATCGCCTCATCAATTACGACGGGCCTTTACCTCAAACGGAAGAGCTGGCGACACTTTACGCCCAAGCTTGTGACTACCCTGCTGAAGGCAGTATTGGCTACCCCACACCAGGTTCTTTTGGTAACTGGGCAGGGGTGGAGCGGGGCATCGCTGTGTTGACGGTGGAACTGCCTGAAGGCGAGCGAATGAACGACTTGTGGCGGGTGCATCGTGGGGCGATAGAAGCTTTGTTTACAACATTGAAAGGAAGCATTACATGATTGTTCACGAACTGGAATTGGCGGTGGAATCCCTAAACGGTTGGCAATTGGTGAAGACGCCTGTGACTGCGATTGAAAAGTCGTTTCAATTCGCGGATTTCAAACACGCTTGGGCGTTTATGAGCTATGTTGCCTTACACGCTGAAGCGATGGATCATCACCCAAATTGGTCAAACGTCTATAATAACGTACGCATCCAGCTCAGTACGCACGATGCGGGGGGCTTGTCTGCCAAAGATATTGCCCTTGCACAAGCCATTGACCATTACTTCAAAGACGACAATAAGTCTTGAACAGGGGTGTACTCAGCGTTAATCGCAAGGGCTTGGCGTAACATGAGTTTTGCCTTGTTGCGTTGTTTCATTTCAATATAAAGTTGAGCCAAGTGAAAATAATTTTCAGGATCTAGTGGGTTTTTTTCAAGGCTGCGTTGCAATAAAAAATACGCTTGTTGCAATAAACCACTATAGGTAAACACACGCCCCACCAACTTATAAACTTCAGGATTGAGTAAGGAAAAGCTATTGAGGTACCCCATCACTTGTTCCATGCAATCTAACGCCTTAAAGCGAAACATCATCATCAAGTCGCCTTCCAGCCGGTTACGCAGGTGTAGAAAGCTCGGCCACACATCCAACTGATTGCTACAAGCGCGAAACACCACTTCCCCCCAATACGCTTGGCGTTTTGGCGTCAAGGCTTCAAGCATTTCTCGTGCCAGTTGGTACTGTCGCATGCAAATAAAGCCTAAGCTGGCTTGTTCAAAGCGTCCGTATCGCTTCCATAAAAGCGTCGCTTCTTTTAATTGCCCTGTATTCAGATAAGCGTAACTGGCCACATCAATTAAGGCATTTTGAAAGGCGATGCTTTGATTAGACACATCCACCAAAAACGGATTGAGGGGCAACAACTTGAGGGCTAGATAAGCATCCTTTTCAATAAAGAGAGCTTGACGTGAAGGTAATAAGGCTTCCCAGTGCTGTAAGGCAGATTCCTTGGTTGACGCACTTGTAGGCATGATTGGACTCTTTTCAAGCATTATGACTTGGTATTAAGATTGCTCTTAGCAGGGGTGACCTGTTTCGACAGCTCCCCCACTTTAGACAAAGTATTACTTACCGTAAGGTGACCCGTCGCCTTTTGTTGAGCCAGTTGATTACTTGTCACAATCTCTTTATAAATTTCTTCACGATGCACAGTTATACGCTTAGGGGCTTCCACACCGAGTCTAACGACGTCTCCACGCACATCTAAAATAGTGACAAAAATCTCATTGTCTATGACAATTTTTTCACCTAATTTACGGCTTAAAACAAGCATAAGTGACTTCCTTTTTAAAAAAGTGCTAATAACAAAAAACAAGGACTCACTTAAGAGTTTACTCGCTTTTGCTTGCTTTGAATCACTTCAAGGTGAATGGAACCGTCTGCAGCGATGGCTTCATCAGGAATGAGCCGTACTTTCGTACCGTAAATTTCAGAATCTTCTAAAATAAGTTGCATGGCATGACGGGTGTCATTATGAAAAATAATAGGCCCTAAGAAGTTAGCCGTCATGTGTAAGGGGCTTTCTTCAGGCACCGTCACCAACGTTAAGACTTGAACATCTTCCGCACGTTGAACGTTAAGAACAGAGCAGGCTTCTTGAGGCAAATTAAACTCGTAATCATGCCCAAACAATGTGGGGTTCGTTACAACAAAGGCTAATGAAGGGTCTTCTAAAGACTGCAACCATTTGAAAGGCGATGCATCATCATGATCAAATAACGCAAACTCTTTAAGGGAGTCAAAACCCAAAATCGGTTGCACAAAAGTAATGATGGACGCTTCATCCACACTAACGGCACCAAATCGTTCCGTTTGAATTTGACGTAATTGGGGAGACGTAGTCATAAATGGGGACTCCTAAAAAACGGGATTCTCTCTACTATTATATAAGCTTACACTATTTTTGGCAGGTTTTTCTTTTTATTAGGTTTTTTCGAGAACTTTTTCATTTAAACAGGTGACTCTTTAAGCTCTACAAAAGTCTTTTTGCCTCGTTCCTCCTCCCTAAGGGAGAGGGGGCAAGCTTTCACTTATTCAATGCACTATACAGGGCTTGTTGCATCAGGTTTAGTTGCTGTTGCATGGATTGTAATTGTTGGTGCAAGTCCTTCAAATGCGTCTTGATTTCACTGCGTTTTATGTAATGTTCCGCCACATACGCTTTGAGTTCATTATGTTCCCCGTAAGACACAAAGACCTTAAGCGTCAACAACCACGACAAGACTCCCACCCCACAGGCGGTCATCCACAAGCCGAATTGCCAAGGCGACGAATCCAGTAATGTCGTCATTAAGTTTGTATTGCTCATATTTTTGACTTCTTTCGTTGTTGTTCCTTTTTTCATCGTATTTGGAGAGTCCCACACCCATTTCAATCCACACACATTAACTAGTATAGCAATAGAGGCCCCCTTAAAACAGTGCATAAAACCCACTATTTTTAAATCGTTGCACAAGCAGACGTCCAAGCACTAAATCCGATCGGGTGAGCGAACTGCGAATCCCCGAGCGATTTTGCGAACGTCGTGCAAGGGGAATGATGCGAGGAGGTGGGGATAAAAAACCTTCTTATTCACGAAGTGAATCTACCCCTTTAGGAAGGAGAGGTTGGGAGAGGAAACCAACGGTTTTCTTTCCCAAGAGAAGCTTTAGCTTCGACAGGTTAGGGGGCGGTTAAACCCTAGATACCCTTTGTGGTTTAACCTCACCCTCGAACGTCTAAAGACGTTCTCTTCCCTCTCCTAAAATTAGGAGAGGGTATTAGGAAGAACACGATGCAACCACGCCAAAGCGGATTCATCTTTACCCGTCAAACGAGGATAAATCTTCTCCAGACTCGTGGCGTGATACCACGCCAACCATCGTTTTTCAGACGAAGACAGCAAGCTTTCTTCAATGAGATGTGTCGCAAAGGGGATCCAATTCAACAGCTCAAAACTATACCACACCCCTTGGGGCGTGCCTGCTTGCAAGGAAACGCTGGCTTCCGCCACCACCGCGAGGTTTTCCAAACGAATGCCCCCCCAATTCGGCACATAGTAGCCAGGTTCAATGCTATTGACGGTATGAAGCTTCATTGCTTCCGTATACGCTTTTGAAATGCCGTTGGGACCTTCATGCACGTTAAGGAAGCATCCCACGCCGTGACCTGTGCCGTGACCATAGTCATAGCCTGCCTGCCACAAGGGTTGACGACAAATCCCGTCGATCTGAGCCCCACTCGTGCCTTTGGGAAAGATCGCCGAAGCCCCTGCAATATGGGACTTTAGCACATGGGTATAGGCGTCTTTATGGGCTTGGCTGGGAACGTGTTGAGCAAAGGTCGTGGTGCGAGTAATATCCGTGGTGCCAAAGGGATATTGAGCGCCTGAATCGAGCAAGATCCAATCGCCAGGGGAAGCTTGCACATCCGCAGACGGCGTGCCGTAGTGAATCACCGCACTGTTGCTTGCGATGCCTGCAATGGTGTTAAAACTTAAATCTACGGCTCCTTCTTCTTTATAAAAGCCTTCAATCGTGTGCGCTAAATCCAGTTCAGAAACGGGTTTTCCCGCATCAGCTTGAGCATCCAACCACGCCAAGGTGCGAATAACCGCCACCGAAGAACGCAAGTTGGCTTCTTGCATGCCCGCCAATTCTTCAGGGGTTTTGACCGATTTTTCATGTTGAAGCAGATTTTGTCCGTCTTTTAGGCGTATCCCGTCTTGAGACAATACATTGAATATCGCTTGACTATGAGCCGAAGGCGTCCAATACACAGTTTTATTGTGAGCAAGCACGAGCAAATCCTGCCAAGTCGACGCATAAGGCTTCAGCGTGATGCCGTTTTCTTCAAGATGCTTTAACGCATTTTGGGTAGAAGGACTCGCATCAGGGGCATCCGCAAAAAGCAGGGCTTGGCTGGCATCGATCCACAAAAAGGCATGAAAGACAGGGTTATAGGGAATGTCTCGCCCACGGGTGTTGGTGAACCACGCAATATCGTCGAGCTTGCTGACGATGATGCCATCACAGGAGGCGTCTTTTAACGCCTTTCGTAGCCAAACGAGCTTGTCGCTGGTGGAACGCCCATGCACGCTGGCGTCCACGGCTTGCCAAGCAGGATGCGAATCTGTGGATAGCGTCGGAGGGAATAAAGCCGTAATCGGATTTTCGTCCACCGCCACAAAACGAAGTGCTAAGGATGTCGTGGCTTTTTGAAGCCCCGCTAAGGTAGACACCGTAACGGTTTGGGCGTCATACGCCACGACCCCGCCTTGGGGAAGAATCATCAACACTTCTTTCAAGCTAGGATTGCCCTCTAGCCCCAGTTTAGAGACCGTCACATGGCTTAACGGTACTTCAGCATCGGCTTGTTCATAATAACGCCCGTCGGCAAAAAGACAGACGCTGTCTTGAAGCACCAAAGCATCGCCTGCTGAACCTGTAAAGCCAATGAGAAAATCTCGTAACTTGGCGTGTTCAGGCAGGTATTCGTTTAAATGCACATCATTATGGGGAAGCAAGAAGGCATCCCATTGATTTTGCTTTAAAACGGCTTGCAAGGCTTCGATACGCTGGATATAGGGCATGACGTTTTTTCTCTATCTTAATAAATTGGATAGGTTCATTTTAGCATAGCTTTTGCAAGGGTTACCCAACAAATAAAAAATATCGGACCGACAGGATTTGAACCTGCGACCTCTCCCACCCCAAGGGAACGCTCTACCAAGCTGAGCCACGGCCCGATCTAATAAGTCTCACAACAGTGAATACGTTTATTCTATCGTATCAAGGAGGCAGGTCAAGGTTTCTATAGTATTTTAAATAAATAACCATACGTTGTCTCTTCGTTGTCGCTACGATTTTTTTGTTTGGTTATGTAGTTCTGTCTACACGCCCGCACAAAAAAATCTAGGCTCCTAGAATAGCCTAACGTCTGCTTAATTCTTTAAAACACTATGATTTGGAAACCGTTTGTTACAAAGGCTTTTCATTTTTCGCCAAAGCTAGTAAAATTGAAAAAATACTGATTAAAAAGGACATCCACATGACCATTTGCTCCGCTCCCACCGTGACCTTAGGCGTTTTCAAGTTAGAACACGCCTTAGAAGACCTCCCCCAGTACGAAACCGCAGGCAGTGCTGGCATGGACTTGCGTGCCGCACTTGAGGCTCCTATTACGCTGGCCCCCCTTGAACGACGCTTGATCCCCTCAGGCTTGATTTTTCACATTCCCCAAGGCTATGAAGTGCAATTAAGGGCCAGAAGCGGACTTTCGATTAAGCACGGCATTACACTCGTCAACGGCATTGGCACCATTGACAGTGATTACCGCCATGAAGTGAAAGTCGCCCTCATCAATTTGGGGCAGGAGCCTTACACGATTCAGCCAGCGGAACGCATTTGCCAAGCGGTGATTGCGCCTGTGACGCAACTGCCGATTGAAGTTTTGAGCGAAACCTTTACGCTAGAGTCTCGTCAAGGGGGCTTCGGTTCGACCGGACGTTTATAAAGGTTGCTTCGCGGGTGTGCCTGCTTGGCGTGGATACAACCGTGGGGTGTTGGCAACCTTCATCAACTGCACCATGTAGCAGGTTTGCTCCAACGCTTCGACGCCTTCAGGAATGAACACATCCACAAATTCGCCACCGAGCCGTTCAATCGCATTTTCCGCCTTGAGCATTTCTTCTTCCCACTTCGGACCTTTCAATGCCAGCATTAGCCCTTCACGCTTGACAAACGGCAAGCAGTATTCCGCCAAAACAGGTAGATTCGCCACCGCACGAGAGGTCACGACATCAAAGGCTCCACGCAAATGCGGTTTATGCCCGAGATCTTCAGCTCGTTCAGACAAGATCTTCACGCCTATAATGCCTAAGGCTTGGAGTGTTTCATCTAAGTACACCGCTTTTTTCTTCACCACTTCAATGGAAAATAGTTTGAGATCTGGTCGGAAAATAGCGAGCGGGATGAGCGGAAAGCCTCCGCCTGAGCCGACATCGAGGACTTTAGCGTCTTGGGGGATAAACAGGCTGTAGAGCAAGCTTTCTAAAATATGGCGAGTCAAGAAGCCGTCCCAATCGGTGATGCGAGTGAGGTTCATGACTTCGTTTTTTTCAAGCAGAAGCGTGTAAAACTGGCAGATCTGTTGAAATTGCTGGTCATTCACGGCAAGCCCTAGAGTTTCGGCGTGAGCGAAGAAGGCTTGAGCCTCCTTTGTGTGGGGTAAATCAAGGGTCATAAACAGGTGGGGCTTTCTGAAAACTTTTATACTGAAATTAAACTATACCACAAAGGCATGACGCCTAAAACGAATTAAGATCGAAGTATTTCATCATGGTTGAAGAGCGTGCTAGCGAAAAAAAAACCGTTCACGTACCACGCTTGGTGGAACGACGTGAACGCCTGCGTACGTTTATTTCTCCTGCGGTGCTTAAACGTCTGGAAGACGGCGACTTTCAACCGGTTCGGCAAAGTGACGCAAAAACAGACGATGTGCGAGAATCTCAATCGCCGTTGGCATTGACCAAACGCTATATTCGCTATCAACCCGCCGTTTTTCGCGATCGTCACGCTGAATTGGTGAACATCGCTCGTTTTCTCAATCAGCCCTATTCAAAAGTATTAACGCTGGTCGGCAAGCAGGGCATCGGTAAATTGAGCCTCTTACGAGGGTTGGCGGAATTGTTGGAAGCTCGCCATGCGGAGCTGTTGTGGTTTGAAGTGCCGTCTTATGGAGACAGCGTTGAACTCGCTTTGCTGATGCTAAAACAGGTCTGCCAATTGGCGGAACGACGCACGCCTGAAGATCTCGTGGAAGCACCGATTTCTCCTGCTTTGTGGGAAGCTCACACGGTGGATGCTCGAAAACAGCTTTTTGAAGCCCTACGTTCACGGCTGAAGCATCTAAATCCGACCCCTACCTTGATCGTCGTTAATGGGCTGGATGCCTTGTTGCAACGACATCAAAAGACCCTGCAAGCCCCCGCTTTTGTTGAAGTTCTGAACTTTTTGTTGAGCTTTGATTCCTTTAAACTCGCCCTTTCGGGTGAACATAACTGTGTCGATGTCTTGGATGTTTCCCCACAAGGACTAAAAACCTTGAAATTAGAGGGCTTAGAGACTTCATCCCTTTTAGACGAATTAGTGCCTGAACCTTTGGCTGAACTACTGCCTAGTCTTCAAGCAATGCCGTGGTTGTGGCAGGCGGTGTTGAACATCGACAAACGCAATCCCCAAGCCATGCAAGATATTTTAGATGAAGGACGCTTCTTGCAAGCAGAACAAGGCGAAGCCCGCCTTCATGCAATGGATTGGCTGAAAATTATTGCCTTTGTCACCCAACGTCATTTGGAAGCCTATGGTGGAGAAGCCTTGTCCTTACTGGCTTTGTTGAGTGTGATGCGTCAACCCTTGAGCCTTCAAACACTGGCTCAGATCACCCAAACCGACGTGGATACGCTCACCAAGCCCATGAAGCACGGCTTGTTTAAGGCACTCATGCGTTTTACGGTGAATCCGCACACGCTTGCGTTGAGTATGAATCAGGCGAATGCCAAGCACCTTCAAGCCCCTGCCGTTCCCACGTTGGATGCCACTCAAACGCCTTTGTTGGTGGAGCTGTATCACGATATTCAACCGTATTTTAATGCCTTGCAAGCAGTGGAATTGCAACGCTATTGGCATCATCGTTTGGCTCGTTTTTATGAAGAAGAAGCCCGTAAAAATCCGAAATACCGTCTGCTTTTGGCAAGCGACACCCTTGCCTTAGAGCGTGAAGCACGCTTTCATCACGATGCTGAAAAAGCGTTGGAAACGCTCGGTATGTCGACGGCTACTTCTGAAACGTCGTATTCGGCGGACATCCTTAAAAGTGCTAAAGGTTATATGCCGTTGCAAAACCGTTCGAACCCCTCGGCTCAAGGATCACCGCTTTCTTCGGCAAGCCTGCCGAAAGCAGGCGAATCCCCCCGTCCAGATGCCAAACACAGTGCCAAAGTCAAAGGGGCTTTTTCCGCTTCTTTTCCTGACAAGCCCCCCATTGAAGTCAAGCCTCGACTGCCTGAACATGAACGTCGAGGGGCTTTAGCGTCGGTGACGCCACCCGAAGGAAAGACGCCTGTTGCTCAAGATTTAAGCCGTCCCTATGCGGAAGCCTTGCTAGAGCTTGCCACTTTGTATACACATTTAAATAATATCCCTGCGTTGGAAAGCACACTTAAAGCCCTCAAGCCCTTTCAACGACAATTTTCTAAAAACGTTTTGGCAGAACTGATCCTAAGGCACGTTTTGGTGGAAGCCCATCACCAGCATTTTAAAAAGGCGTTAGCATTGTTAGAAGGCCTGTTCACAGGCATTCAAGACGCTCATTATTCCGAAAACATCGCTTTTTCTACCTTATTAAGGTTGAACGATCTGTATGAAAAAGACGCCGACCTGCTTCAAGCGAAGTCCGTTCAAGACTTTTTACGGCATTATTTTGAAGAAAATGCGTCCTTTTTGGCGTGGAAGGCGAAGCCGTCTCATACGGAAGTCCTTGCGGATGCCCTTAAAGTCCAACGCAGCATTTGGGCAAAGTCCTTGACGCTTTATAGCCAAACCCCTGAAGCGTCGCTAGAACAGCAAATGGATGCCTTGTCGCTTTCAGTTAGAGCTTCCGTTGAAGCAGGGGGGTATCCTCAAGCGGTGGAAGCCTTGCAGGAACTCGCCGAACATTTGCTCAAGGCAGGGTATGCCGAAAAAGCCTTGCTTTGTCTCAAAAAAGCCGAAACCCTCGATGCCCTTCACAATCAAGCCATTTTAAAGTGGACAACGCAACGCAACATGGCGTTGACCTTGTGGGAATTGGGGCATCCGAAGGAAGCGGTGCAGCGCTTGAATACGGTTTTGCATCACGCCGAAGCGCAAAACGAGGCGTTTTGGCAAGCCACGACACTTTTCTTGCTCGGGGAGCTAGCTTTTGACTCGGTAAATGGTGTAGAATGGGCATTGAACTGCATGGAAAAAGCCCTCGCTTTTGGGCAAGACGTACTAGGTTCAGACCGTTACCGTGCTTTTAGTCAGAGAAAACTGCAATTACAGGAAAATTTACAACATGAACGCCCCAACACAAAGCCCGTCAAGCACAAGCTCAGCAACCCTAAACGCGTGGGGGGGAAGCGTCGTGCTTCCCGAAAGTTGCCGTATTAGCCAAGCCCGATTATTTGAAACCTTAAAGACGCATTCCTTTAAACGTGGGCATTTCATCCTCGCCAGCGGAGCTCCGTCCACATGGTACATGGATTGCCGCATGACAGCCCTTTCCAGCGAAGGCTCCTTGCTCATTGGACAACTCTTCTATCAAACGTTGCAACAGCTCGAACGTCCCGTGTCAACCGTGGGAGGTATGGTACTCGGCGCAGCCCCTTTGGTCACCAGCGTTACGGCGTATAGTGCCTTTGTGGGGAACCCTTTAAACGGATTTTTGGTGCGCAAAGAAGCCAAAGCCCACGGAGGCACCAAGCAAATTGAAGGACATTTAAACGCCTATAGCCGAGTGATTTTGGTAGAAGATGTCGTCACCACAGGCGGATCCACCCTTAAAGCCATCGAGGTTATTCGCAAACAGTTCCCCCGCATCGATATTGTAGGCGTGCTGGCGTTAGTCGATCGTCACGCAGGGGCTAGGGAGCGTTTTCTTCAAGTTGGGGTTCCGCTTCACACGCTATTTGGCATTGACGCATTTCTTCAGGAATAAGCGATTGCCAGGTGCGGCCTAGATTTTCGAAAAAGTGGTGGGCTTCCAGCACATCGTCATAGCCAATGGGGTCGAAATCGCTGAGCCGTTCTTTTTCTTCAGGCGTGAGTTCAGGGTCTTTATAACGACGACGTAGGCCGTTCAAGCCTACACCACCTGCAAAACGAGGCATTTTTTGCGAGCGTTCGATATTTTGCATTAAGGTGCTTAAATCTAAGTCATCGCCGTCTTCGATGTCGTCAAACTCAAAATCGTTGGCGTCGTCGTGTTCTTGGACTTCAATCATAATGGATGCATCGGGGTTATTTTGCTGATGTTTCAAAATCTGGCTCAAGTTGGTTTCAACACCAATCATGGCATTGCCAATATCGCTATGGCAATGTTGGCATTCCAAATGCACGAGGAACATGTGAGCATCTTCACGCAGGAGCCTGACGCTATTTTCTTCTAAATGTTGACCACACTGGGGGCATTGCATTTGGGTAAAGAAGTTTTGAATCAGTGAAAATGAATCCATGGGATTTCCTTATTCCGTTATTGTTGTGTAACACGGCTTCTTCATCGTTCAGCATCGAGTCTAATCATAATTAGCATAATACAGTGTAGCATCCTTTTTTGTATTTTGCACTAAACCCTAACAATTCTTTAATATTGAGGGTCTAAACCGTTGTTTTTTCGGGATTTCTAGATAAAATGTCGCAAAAATCCTGTCCCCTCTCCTAATTTTAGGAGAGGGCAGAGAACGTCTTTAGACGTTCGAGGGTGAGGTTAAACCCTAGACTACGTTTGTGTGTTTAACCGACCCCTAACCCCCTACTAAAATCAGGAGAGGGGGAAAGGAAGTTTCTTAATACTTTTACGACCAAAACACCCCTAAATAAGGATTGACCAAACACGGCATGCCAAGAGCCTCTTCAAAGCCTGCAAGGAGCAATGCTTCCGCATGACCCCCTGTCAAAATCACCGTGGGTACCTCCGCCCCAAAATGAGCCAGCACCTGCTCACGCACGGCATGAGCCAAGCCCAACACATAAGGACGATGCCCCCCATACGCCAAAGCAGTAGACGTATCAATGCCTAAATCGCAAGAAGGCTCTTCGCTAAAAGATGTCGCTAAATGAGGGGCTTTTTTTAAAAGAGCCTCTTGCCACAAGCCGAAACCCGATTGAATCCATCCCCCAATGTGGGTGTTGGCTGAAATGAAATCCACCGTCGTGGCTGTGCCTGCTGAAATCACCACAACCGCGGTGCTTTCCACCGCTTGACGAGCCGCCACAATATGAAGCATACGATCTGAGCCCAACTGATCCGTATCATAATGCCAAGCATCTAAAGCAGGCAACAGAGACACTTTTTCAAGGGTGTGAAGCTTCCACAAGCTTAACGCCTCTTTCAAAATCACTTGAAATGCTTCTGGCAAAGACGACCGCCACCGCACGACAGAAGCGACTTGAGCGTGTAAAAAATCCAGCAAGGGCGTGGCATTTTCTAAGATAGTCTGCGTTGAAAAACGCCGTACTTGCACCTGATTTTCAGCATCCCGAAAAAACACTTTGATTGCTGTATTGCCAGCGTCCATATCGTGTGTACAATAAGAAGTATGAGGGGCGTGACTTGTTTTGGCGACTGTATTCATGACTCCATTATATCAGTAAGACATTATAAGTGTATATATCGTTCGTATTTAATGAAATAAAGGAAGACCATGTCCACGACGACGCAACGTAAACGCATACGCACACGGCTTTTTCAAGCACGCTCCACCAAACTAAAATACTCATGGACGTATAGCCCACACGTCCAAGCCATTCACGGCAATCCTAAAGTCTTGTGGCAACGGATGCAAAAGGCTTTGGTGGATGTTTACGGCGAATCGACGGTGGCGACTTTGATGCCTGTAATCTTTCAGCAATTACACAAAAGTAGACAAACTCGCCCAGCACCTCGTCAAGCCTTAGACGATCAACGCTCTGTGGATTGGGTGAAAGATGAAGTGGTTTACATGCTTTACCCTGAACGCTTTGGCGTGGGTAATACAAGTAATGGCAGGCACGGGCAAGGCGATTTTGACGCCATTCGTGAGCAGTTGCCTTATCTGAAAAGTTTGGGCGTGACCACGCTTTATATCTTGCCTTTTATGTCGTCTCCACTTGGGGATGCAGGCTTTGATGTGTCTGATTACACCAATGTGCGTGAAGATTTAGGGGGGCTCGATGCCTTTCGTCGCTTTAGAGACAAGGCCTCTGCTATGGGCTTTAAGCTTAAATCCGATCTGATTTTAAACCATATTAGCGATCAGCACCCTTGGTTTCAGCAAGCCTTAGCAGGCAACCCTGAAAAGCTCGATTACTTTGTATCTCGTAAAGAAGCCCCTATCTATAAGCGATATCGGGATGAACAACGAGGCATCGTCTGCGATTACACCGAAACCGATGGTTCCATTTCATCTCGCCGTTTAATGTTTCCTGATCAAGTGGAATGCCATTACCGTCTTATTGACATTAATGGGCAGGACTACTACTTTTATCATTCGTTTTACCCGTTTCAGCTGGATCTGAATTGGGAAAATCCCCATGTGATGCTCGATGTCTTGAATGTCATTGCTTTTTGGGTGAATGAAGGCGTTGATATTTTTCGTTTGGATGCCATTCCTTATCTGATTAAAGACTTCGGCACTGATGGAGAAAACCGTCCACGCACCCATTCTGTGGTGGAAGCCATGAGTTGCTTCTTGCAATTACTCGCCCCTAGCACCATTTTTCAAGCCGAAGCCTGCCAATGGCCTCAAGATATTTTGCCGTATTTCGGCACGGCGGATTCTCCCACGCATCGTAGTTCAGAAGTTCAAGTGTGCTATCACTTCCCTGTGATGCCTGCGATTTGGGGGAGCTTGCTTGAAGAGCAGGCGAATCTTTTTTGGCAAGCGATGCAAGAAACGCCCGCCATTCCCAGTACCTGTGCATGGGCGATGTTTCTTCGTGTGCATGATGAATTGACCCTTGAAATGACGGATGTAGACACCCGTAAGCGCCTGTATGAAAAGCTTGAAAGCAAGGGCGAAAGCTTTAGAAGTGGCTTAGGCGTTAGCGGCAGACTGGCTAGCTTCTTAGATGAAGACCCTCGTCGCATCATTAAGGCATACGCCCTTTTATTAAGCTTACCTGGGCTACCCATTATTTACTTTGGGGATGAACTCGGCGAAGTGAATAATTCAAGCTTTGCCCAAGACGCTTGCGCCCAACGCCTGGCGATGATTCAAGCCACAGGGCAAACCGCCTTAAGCTCGACCTATGACAGCCGGGACATCAACCGTTCGCCCTTAAAAGCCGAAACCTTGAATCGAGTCCTTAAACGCCGTCACAACGACAAAGGCGTGTTGTTTCAGCAAATGCAAGGTTTAATTGAAACACGTTTGGCGAGTGAAGCCCTACGACGTGGGGATTTGAATCCTCTGACGTTTGGGGGAGAAGCGATGAACTCGTTGCTTGCGTTTCAGCGTCAAAGCGAACATGAAACCGTGTGGGTATTGATTAACCTAAGTGCTTCTGCCCTGATGCTTGATTTAGAAAAACAGAGCAAGCCTCACTTTGATTTTGTGGATCTTTTGAATGATGAAGTCATCAATGAACGTCACTTGCGATTACCGCCTTATGCCTTTCGTTTCTTAAAGCATTTGTAGTGTTCGTTATGGAAAGCCTGTTGGCTTAGGCATTCCGCTTAATCCCTACATAACACGAAAGGTCATGGACAAAATCTGTGGCAGCTCGTTAATGCTAAAAGCCCCCGTCCTATTTCTAGGGAGGGGGCTTTTTAAACTGATGGGAAACGTTAATTAACCAATGCTGCAAGCGGTTTTGGTGCTAGACGTATTGGTGGCTTTAAAGGCATCCAACCCAGCAAAACGAGCTGCTGAACCAAGCTCTTCTTCAATACGAAGGAGCTGGTTGTATTTGGCCACACGCTCAGAACGATTTACAGAGCCCGTTTTAATTTGCCCTGCATTGACCGCCACCGCTAAATCCGCAATGAAGGTATCTTCGGTTTCACCTGAGCGATGCGAAATCACAGTGGTGTAACCTGAACGATGGGCTAAATCAATGGTTGCCAACGTTTCAGTCAACGTACCGATTTGATTCACTTTAATCAAAATGCTATTGGCGATTTGCTTTTGAATGCCTTCCGCCAAAATCGCTTGGTTGGTGACAAATAAGTCATCGCCCACGATTTGCGTCGTTTTGCCTGAAAGATCCGTGTGAATCTTCCAGCCGTCCCAATCCTGCTCAGCCATACCATCTTCAATGGAAAGAATGGGGTATTGACGAGTCCAATCGTTTAAGAAGTTCGCCATTTCAGCAGAAGAAAGCGATTTACCTTCACCTTCTAACACATATTGACCGTTCTTGTAAAATTCGGATGCCGCCACATCTAAAGCCAATTTAACTTGATCTTGGCTAAAGCCTGCTTTTTCAATGGCTTCTAAAATCAATTCAACGGCTTCAACGTTAGAACGCAAGTTGGGGGCAAAACCACCTTCATCGCCCAAGCCTGTGTTTAAACCACGTCCTTTTAAGACGGATTTCAAGCTATGGAAGACTTCGGTTCCCCAGCGAAGTGATTCGCTAAAGCTTTCTGCCGCCGCAGGAACGATCATGAATTCTTGGAAATCGATGTTATTGTCGGCATGAGATCCACCATTGATGATGTTCATCAAGGGAACAGGCAAGGTGTTCGCACGAACACCGCCTAAGTAGCGGTACAACGGCACATCTAAAGCATTCGCTGCTGCACGAGCGGTAGCAAGGCTAACACCCAAAATGGCATTAGCACCGAGCTTGCTTTTATTTTCGGTGCCGTCCATTTCAAGCATAATGGTGTCAATATCGGCTTGAGCGGTGGCATCCAAATCGACAAGTTCATCTGCGATGTCGTCATTGATATTAGCAATGGCTTGTAAAACGCCTTTCCCGCCGTAGCGAGACGTATCGCCATCACGCATTTCAAGCGCTTCACGAGAACCTGTAGACGCACCTGAAGGCACAGCCGCACGACCAGAAGCTCCACCAGAAAGGTAAACATCAACTTCAACGGTAGGATTGCCACGAGAATCTAAAATCTCACGAGCTTGAATATCTTCAATAAAAATCGTCATCATAGGAAGGATCTCCACAATTAACAAGACTAAAACAATAAGACTAACTCCAGTGATTCTAACACAAGTTTAAAAAACAAGCGACACATAGGGCATAAAAGGAGTTTAGGCACTGTGATTTGCTTATTTTAGAAATCTATGCTTTATTAAACAAAGTCAGAAGTCCTAAAAAAGGAGATAATTTATCATGTGGATGACCCTAAGCACGCCCTTACGCACCCTAAGCCTCTTCGCTTTAATGTTTGCTTCATTGCTATTGAACGCACAAGCCGATCCCCAACGAGTGACACTCTATCCTGAAGGCAAAGCGATTTTTAGTGAAACGCTGTCCCTGTCTTTAAAAGCAGGGCAACAAAGTGTGCCGATTTTAAATCTTACCCAAGCCAGCGACGTTCAGCTCTTTCCTGAAGGCAACACATGGAAAAAAGGCGTTCAATTCATCGGTATTAAAAGCCCTACAAGCTTTGAAGCCCCTGCTTTGGACTATCTCCATAAATCCATTTGGGTGAAAGACGTGGTCACAGACAAATACGTCAATGCAACCTTAAAGCACCTTTCCCACGAGGGAGACCTTGCCGTGGTGCAAGTCGGCAATGAACTCTGGCAAGTATCGAGTTCTCAACTCGTATTAAGGGAAATAGGGGCTTTAAGCGATTTGAAAAAACCAGCGTCTTATGTCGCAGAATTTCAAAGTGCCAGCCTTCAAAACGCTCATGCCACGATGCTTTATCAAATGTCTGGATTTAGAGCCGAAATGAACTACGTTTGGCATTTGCCACAAGAAGGCTCAAGTCCTACGTCCTTAGACGCCTATGTGCTTTTAGAAAATCAAAGTGCTGTAGCGCTGCGTCACATTCAGGTCAATGCCTTGTTTGGTGCCACGCAACGCCTAGCCAATTATGCCCCTCATGTCATGATGGCAAGAGCCTTGAAAAATTCAGCATCGTCAGCATCGGACGCCGCTTACGAAAACGCCAATATGCAAAGTGTGGGTGAATTGATGATGATTCGCCTCAATCAAGCCGTAGATTTAGAGCGTCAACAAAAGGCGTCCTATGTATGGAAGTCTTTTGCTCCCAAAACCAGTTTTCGTTATGTTTACGCCCCTACACAACATGGCTGGTGGTACCAATCCCAAAATGCTCGATTTGAAGCCCCCAATCAAGCCGTGCAGTATTTTTTGGAAAGCACTACGCTTGAAGATGCCTTGCCTGCGGGTCGTTTTACGGTGTATCAAAGCGACGCTCAAGGCAATGGCCAGTTGATTAGCGAAGGGCAACAGGGCTATCATGCCGTGAAAGAAGCCTTACGACTCCCTTTAGGGGAAGCCCCCAATGTACGAGCCAGTAAAAGCCAAACCAGCTATGTGGAAGCCCCTCACACCATAAGTACAAGCTATGAGGTTTTGCTCAAAAACAGTAAGGCTACGGCGGTTACGGTGGATGTTTATGAGTATCCTTACGATAGATGGGAATTGGTTTCGAGTTCAGTTCCTGCGGTGAAGGTGGAAGGCGTGCCTGTGGCGTTTCGTGCGGTGGTACCTGCTAAAGGTGAAGTAACCATAAGCTATACGTTTAGATCGCCTCGTTAGATATTTTTTGGGTTTTCTAGCCACCCATTTATAGCTGGTGCTTGAAATATCACTTTTTAAAAATAAAACACTATAAAGAAAACCCTTGCAACGGCATGTTACAAGGGGTGAGCATTTAAGACTCAATGTGTTTTGCTTTCCCTCACCAAAAAAGTGAAAAAATCTAAATAAGCAGGGGGGGATGGGGAAACGTATAAATCAGAATCATTATTTATTAGTATACGCCTATCTTTGACTTTGACAAGGAGGGTACTTTTCACACTTACCCCTAAAACAATCTACTTGTTACAAAAACGTTACAAATTGGGCGTGTACTTCATGTTAAAGTGGTGTCATGTAGGAGGAAAGATAGCGTGCCGACCAAAATATTACCCATTTTAGTGCTGTTGACCCTACTTTTAAGTCTACAGATGCCTCTCTTATCTGCCAATACCCCCACCATCAATACAGAAGGCGATGCCAAAGCCCTTTACACCACTTCTTTGCTGTATCAAAAGGGACGCAAAAACCTACCGAAGGACGCAAAACTTGCTCAACACTACCTTATTTTAGCGAGTCAAGGGGGTTATAAGGATGCTCAAGTCCAGTTGGGACTGAACTACTTGAATGCCCCAAAAGAAAATCGTAACGAAAAAGAAGCACGCCATTGGCTTGAAAAAGCCAGTCAACAAGGTGATGCGGTGGCTCAATGTACACTGGCTACGCTGTATCAGCAAGGGCGAGGGGGAAGCGTGCGTTTGAAGGATGCCGTCACGTTGTTGCGGGCGTCTGCCAAACAGGGATACATCCCCGCCTATACCGCTTTAGGCATGAGCTATGCCACAGGAAAAGGCGTGGCGCCTGATTTGAAGCAGGCACTTCGCTATTATGACTTTGCCGCCAAACATGGACAAAAACTGGCTCAATTCAAAGTAGGACTCATGCACCAAGCAGGCTTAGGGACGAGTCAAAACCCTGTGCAAGGCTTGGCTTGGTTGATGCTCGCTGAAGACGGCGGATTTCGTAAGGCCAAGAGCTATCGTGCCAAACTTGAAGCCCAAAGCAGTGCAGAAGCCACGCAAAAGGCTCGTGCCTTAAAAGCGGTGTTGATCGGTAATCGATCAAAATAATCCCTGTATAGTGTTTTATAAATAACAAAGTGACTAGCCTTAAATCGTTGCATAAGCAGACGTCCAAGCACTAAATCCGAGCGGGTGAGCGAATTGCGAATCCCCGAGCGATTTTGCGGACGTCGTGGCAAGAACTGATGCGAGGAGGTGGGTCAAAAGGCGGTTTAAGGAGGGGGAAGTGAGGGAGGAGAAACGCAATGCGTCCTTCCTTCCCCCTCCTTAAACCGCCTTTAGAGGTGTCGGAGACCTTTGGCGGAGCAAAGGTCTCTGACAACGACCAGCTATAAACGACGCTAGAAATCTAAAAAATATTCTTAAAAATATCACTATTAACTCAAGCGACGAGGCTCGTCATCTCGTAAGGGACGTTGCCACAAATGGCTCCCGATCATCACCAAAACGCAGAGAATCATGAGTCCCAACGGCGACCAGGTCGGCACATTGGGAAGATGATTCATATAAAACAGGCCCCCCATCACGGTTGCCGACAAGTAAGATGCCACCGTACCGCAAAGCATGGCTTTAAAGCCAAGGGTCGCTATATCGCTTCGACGTTCAGGCACCATGGCACCGATCCCACCGAGCTGAATGGCAATGGATCCTAAGTTGGCGAATCCACATAAGGCGACCGATAAAATGGCTTGCGTCACAGGTGCCAAGGCATTTTGCTTGATCAACGGAATGAGTTGAGAATACGCCACAAATTCGTTGATGACCATCTTTGTTCCCAGTAAGCTCCCTGCGGTCAGGGCATCTTGAGCAGGCACCCCTAAGCCCAATGCCACCAAGTAAAATAATTTCCCTAAAAGTGACGACATACTTAAATGCTGTAAAGACAATCCTAAAAAGTCAGGCGCCACGCCCCATGCCATGAGTTGCTTGCCCAAGATGCCAAAGCCTGCATCCAAAAAAGCGACTAAGGAAATAAACGCCATGAGCATGGCAAGCACACTCACGCCGATATGCCAACCTTCAGACGCCCCTTGAGACGCGGCATCAATCACGTTCACCGCCTTTTGCTCGACGTCTAGCTGAATACTGCCTTGGGTTAACGGCGTTTGCGTTTCAGGTATGAGGATTTTCGCCACAGCAAAACTGGCGGGGATCGCCATAATCGACGCCGTTAATAGATAGCTTGCGGGAATCCCCATGCCGATGTAAACCGCCATCATACCGCCTGAAATACAGGCAAAGCTCCCTGCCATCATGGCGAGCAACTCGGATTTGGTGACGCTTTTAAGATAAGGCTTCACCAGCATTTGAGCTTCGACCTGCCCCACGAAAATACTGGCACAGTTTGACAAGGCTTCGGCTCCTGAAACGCCTAAAACGGCGTTGACCAAGCGTGCAACGATTTGCACCACAATTTGTAGAATCCCTAAGTAATAGGCGATAGACACCAAACTGGCGACAAAAACCAGCACAGGCAAGAGTTTTAAGGCGAAAATAAAGGCTCCGTTGGCACCAAAGAGGCTTTGTAAGGCTTGCGGATTCGAGACAAAGCCGCCAAAGACAAAAGCCGCCCCTTGACTGGCGAAATGCTGTAGGCTTTCGATACCTTGCCCCACCGAAAGCATGGCGACTTGGGCTTGAGGCACTTGCGTTAAGAGCAAGGCGAGCAAGATTTGCAAGGCAATCGCACGCAGGATGAGTCCCCAATCGACACGAAAGCGATGTTCTGAAAAGCACCATGTGGTGGCCAAAAGGAGAAAAATCCCGATGGCGGGGGGTAAAAGCCAATAAAAGTTCATCTATGGAGCATCCTAAAGGGTTCAGGGGTATTCTTTAAAGTTTAGCATAAACAGGTTCGCTAATACACACTATTTTTTAGGACATGGCCCCATTTCACAAGGAAATTTCTTCATTTTTTAATTTTAACAAAACAAAAAATACAAAACACAAAACACGGCAAAACACATGGAATCTTATACAACACAAGACATACAGAACTTAGTGTTTCTTAAACACCAAGCTTTAATAAAAACTTAATTATACGGATTATTCATCCATTGTCAACTATGTAACAAGCGCTTAATATATCCCCAGAAAACACGCCAAATCAGGCCTTTCCTTTTGTCACAAAAAAAGACAAAATGTCACAAAAAAAGACGAAAAATGTCACATAGTCGTCACATAGTCTGTTGTATGCTGAGCTTGTGAAGGCGATAAAACGTTATTCACTCACTCAGCCCCTAACATAGGATGAAATCTCCCATGTCAATTAGCTGTTCTTATTCGATGCAAAACAACAATACCGCCAACCTTCACAGCAATGTGACTAAACCCTTACTTTCTGCCAATAGTAATCAGCCTGCGATTAAAACGTCTTTAGATTTAAGCGTTAACCCCAAGTCAGGTTTGATGCCTTTTGTCGGTGCGCCCAGCAACTTAAGCCCGAGAGTTCAACGCGAAGGAAATGCTAAGAAATTAAACCTTTTAGGTTAGTACCTTTCAATCCATGTAAACTGTACCCAGTAAGTAAATGTTCGGTTTTTGTTCCCCTTTTATTTTGAGAAAAAATGTTTTATTTATAGTTCAGGAGGCTTCCCCAAGCCTCCATTTTTTTATATTGTCTTGCATGAAGTCCTATGATAAAGTGAAAGTATATCCAGATATAAACGTTTCCATACAAATGGCTAGACGAAACTCAATGCGTTTAACTATATTACCCGAGTGAAAGGATGCCACCATGCCCCCAGTCCCCCCTCAACTCCGCCGTATTTGCCTTCACTGGACGGCTGGCGGATTGACGCCCAACGCAACCGACAAAGCACATTACCATTATATCTGTGCAGGTGACGGAAGTATCCACTTAGGTAAATACAAGCCCGAAGCCAACGGCAAGCAACTGACCAATCGAGACAAATACGCCGCCCACTGCGGGGGAGGCAACAGCTTCACGATCGGCATCGCCGTTTGTGGAGGCCCCAAAGGCTATAAACCCGGTGTTTTTACACAAATCAGCTTAGAACGTGCGTGCGAAGAAATGGCGAGATGCTGCCTTTATTATGATATAAACGTCAGTCCTGACACCGTATACACCCACTATGAATTTGGACTACGCCACAAAGGGACAGACAGTGCCGGTAAAATTGACATCAACCAACTCCCTTGGGACGATTCCGTCAAAGCCAAAGACGTCGGCAATGTCATTCGTGCCAAAGTCTCATGGTACATTGCCAAACTTAAAAAAGAAGCGGCCAAGAAATAAATCATGCGATTGTCTGAATGCTCTTCAATTCTTTTAGACGCCTATACCCATCGCCTACGTTACGGGCTTTCCACAAAGCCTGATTTTGTGGCTGGAGCAGAAGCGGATGCCATGCTGCTAAACAAGCATCGTCAAGCGTGGTTGTCGTGCTTTGGCATGAACACCAAAAAACTCGCCTTTCCCACGCAAGTTCATGGTGCGGATTACTTTGCCGTAAGCCAAGCTCAGCATGGCGAAGTGGATGCGATTCTCGTCGACCAGCCCCATCACCCTGCGGTGGTCTTTAGTGCCGATTGCACGCCTGTAATTTTGTATGCCCCCGATATTCATCAAGGGGCGGTCGTGCATTGCGGTTGGAAGTCTACGGCTTTAGGCTTGGCGCCTAAAATGGTAGATGTCTTGGCGAATGCAGGAGCCGATCGGTCTCAACTCATTGCGGTGATTGCCCCTGCTTTATCCTTAGACGGCTTTGAAATCGATGCGGATGTCCTCGCCCAATTGCAAGCATCTATCGCATGGGAAACGCAAGGACTCTGGTATCGACGGTCTATTCATCATCCTGCAAAATTTCATGCAGATGTCCCCTTTGTAAACGAGCTACAATTGCGTCATGCTGGGGTAAGACGCCTCGAACGACTGGCGATGGCAACGGACACGCATCCCGATCTGCTGTGGAGCTTTCGATCGGGCGACTGGCAACGTCAAGGGACGTTTTTGGAACTGTTGTAGAACTACTCCGATAAGGGGTTGAACTTATATTCCAAAACTGCTAAAATCCCTATACAGGAGATTACCCCTCATGATTACCGAACACGATGATGATGAAAAAAACCTCATTCCTGCTGAAGACGTCTTTGCTTCACTCGGCTTAAGTTTAGATGAACCCTTGAGCTTAGGGCGTCATATTCGAGTCACTCGTCATGCTGAAGGGTGGACTTTGGCAGAAATTGCCAGTCAATTAGGCTGTTCCCCACAACGCTTAAGCGATTATGAACACGGCAGACGTCTGCCTAGCTTTACAACGGCTTTGAAAATGGCTCAACTTTTTGAGTATTCTAAAGGATATTTCATTCAACTGGTGATTGAAGAACAGCTCAAGCGAGAAGGCTTAAACCTACAAGAAGTAGGGCTTTACTTTAGTCAAGCCCCTAAATCCCCTCGAAAGGCGAAATCGTAATGAAACATATTTATTTACTCAATGGACCGAACTTGAATATGCTAGGTTTGCGAGAACCCGATATTTACGGCAAAACCACGTTAGCTGAACTCGAACATCAGCTGATTCGCCATGCCAATGCCAAAGAAAAAGCCACCTTGGTGCATGCTCAATTTAATGACGAAGCCCAAATGATCGAGGCCATTCACGCCATTTTTCACGAACCTAAAGCCGTGGGACTCATCATCAACCCCGGAGGCTGGACGCATACCAGTGTGGCTTTACGAGACGCACTGGCCATGTTAAGCATCCCCATTGTGGAAGTGCATATTTCCAACATCCATGCGAGAGAAGCTTTTCGTCAGCAGTCTTATGTGTCGGGGGTGGCAACAGGTGTGATTTGCGGATTGGGCTTAAGCGGCTATCACTTGGCACTGGACTTTCTTTTAAGTAAGATATAGACGTTAGAGTTTTATATAGACGACTCTGCGAAAGTCAATTATGCCATTTGAAGCCACTGCCCTTGTCTTGCAAGATCCCACCACGCCGAATGCCCTTCTATTCTTAGGACTCTTGGGCTTAATTGTCGGCTTTTTGTCAGGACTCTTGGGCATCGGCGGAGGCTTACAAATGGTACCGGGATTGATCCTCATCCCCCCTGCCTTACTGGGGGGGGATTTAGTCAGTATTCAAGCCGCCACAGGCATTGCCGCGGTTCAAGCCCTAGCGAGTTCCATGTCGTCCACCTATGTCCATATTCGCAATAAGGCGATGAAAAAACGTCTGGTGCTTTTATTTGGGGTGCCTTCGGTCTTGGGGGCGTGTGGGGGAGCCTACTTTTCAGCCACGTGGTCGCGTTCCATGATTTTAAGCATTTTAATGGTGGCCCTCACCGCCACGTTAGTTTTGGGACTGCGAAAGTATCTGCAAGTGGTCTTTCACAAAAATGTCCAAGAAATCCACGAGTTCATCACCGATTTTAATCACTTATGGCAGAAATGGTGGCTGATTGTGCCGTTTTCAACCGCCATTGGCGGTTTGGCAGGCATCGTGGGTATGGGGGGAGCCGTGTTTCTCGTGCCGTTTATGACAGAACTCTTAAAAATGCCTGTACGCCAAGCCATGATTACAGGCACAGGCGTGGTCATTTTAACGTCTTTGGGAACCGTCTTAGGGAAATCGCAAGCCCATGTCGTGCCGTGGAAACTCGCTTTAGGCATTTCAGCCATTGCCTTTGTCGGCGGATGGCTAGGAGCAAAGGCTCAAGGCAAGTTACACAACAAGCATTTACGATTACTACACCTGCTTTTGGTGACATGGGCCATGATCGAAACCTTGCGTAAAATTTTTGGCTCTCCTTAGGTGGTGTGGGCATAGAGGCGTTTATAAAAAGAAAAGCCCCTACAGCACATTCTTTTCATAACTATGTAAGCTATGCACACTGCCTTCGGCGGCGGCGACGGATCCTTCCCTGTTTTTTGTAACGTTTTGTAAAAAATCAGGTAAAAACTGTAAAAAGGGGTTCCCAAGATGATTTGAGAGGCTTTTATAGAAGCAGATGCCTTGTTTTAGTGCATCAAATGTAACTCGATTTAAGAAAGGAAATTTTTTTGATGTTTAATCACACTTCTTACGTGTCACGTTTAGGAACGCCCCCCCCCCCGCTTAGCTCCCCCGCTATACAATCAAAAGCGAATGCTCATCAGAGGGTGGGTGTAAGTGTAGACGGTAAATGGGAATTGCTATCTAAGCAATACCTAACAGCGCATGCAAAATTACACGATTATCCTCGTGCCAGTCATGGAGGCCACATATTGTGGAGACTCGATCTTACGCAAAAAGCTTTGGCTGCGACACAGCAATTGATAAAGCTTATAGAAGCAAACCCTGACAATGAAGAACTTAACTCTAAACTATCTCATTACACTACAATTCAAGGAATATTAAGCCAGGATCTAGATAAGTATCGTACACATTTAAATTCTAAAGGTCCTCTATACCGACTAAGTAAGTGGTTCACTTTACCTTTAGTAAGGTTGGATCAAAGTGATTGGCTTCGACCAAAGCCTCCCAGCAGGCGTAAATCCAAAAAATAAGTGTGAGAAGAGAACTTAAGCGATTTTAAAATAAGGTGAAACGCCCTAAAGCACATTCTTTTCATAACTATGTAAGCTATGCACACTGCCTTCGGCCGTGGCGGCCACGGTGCGTTGCTCAAAACGCAAGAGACCATTCCGCAGACGCTGGTGCAAGTCCTCCACACTTTGCACGCCCAAGTCCTGCAAACCATGCTTAATCCCTTGCACGATGTACGGCAAATAGTGACGAATCGAACCCTTGTCGACTACCGCCCCTGAAACGCCTTGAGACACCAAAATACGGCTGTTTTCGCCAAAGTAACGCACGCTTGAACCTTTGGTCATGGCGTCTTTAGACCCCATACCCCGATACTTCTTCAAACGCACGCCGTCCTTATAAAAGTATTCCCCTGGGGCTTCCGCCGTTCCCGCCAGCATAGAGCCCATCATCACCGCAGAAGCCCCAAGTGAAAGGGCTTTGGTGACGTGACCAATGCTTGAAACGCCGCCGTCGGCGATAATGGGTACGCCATAGGCTTGTGCGTATTGAGAGACCTGAAACACGGCTGTTGCTTGCGGACGTCCCACCGCCGTGACTTCTTGCGTCGTGCAAATGGATCCCACACCCATACCGACCCGCAAACCGTCAACGCCTGCTTCAATCAAATGAGCCGCCTGCTGTTGGGTGACGATATTGCCCCCAATCACTTGCAAATCAGGAAAGGTCGACTTAATGCGACGCACCATGTCGAGCTGATACACGGAATCGCCTTGAGACGAATCAATCACGACTAAGTCTAAACCTTCGGCGACCAAAGCCGTTAAGCGTTCCCAGTCACTAGGGCGAGTCCCCACCGCAGCCCCCACAATCAAGCGCCCTCGATCATCTTTGGTGGCAAGGGGGAAGTTTCGCATCTTGCGTAAATCGGTACGGCTCATCAAGGCAACGAGTTCACCTTGAGCGTTGACAATCGGGAGCTTCCCTTTTTTCGATGCTTCTAAGGTGGCATAGGCTTCTTCTAGGGGAATGCCTTCTTCGGCGGTGATTAAACTTGTCGTCATCACATCCGCAAGGGCTTGGCTACGGTCGCCCACAAAGTCAACATCTCGATTGGTGACAATGCCGAGGAGCTTGCCTCCCATTTCCCCTGTTTCGGTGATGGGAACGCCTGTAAAGCCGTATTCTTCACGAATTCGATCAATATCGGCAACGGTGTGTTGAGGCGTCAACACAATAGGGTCGGTAATAAAGCCGTTTTTATAGCGTTTGACCAAGCGGACTTCGTGAGCCTGCTCTTCAATGGTATTATTATAGTGAATAATGCCGATACCGCCGAGCAGTGCCATGTGGATCGCCATTTGGGCTTCGGTGACGGTATCCATGGGGGACGAAACAATCGGGGTGTGCAGGGCGATTTTTTTAGAAATGCGGGTGAGCAATTGAACATCTTGCACGGCGAAGTGAATATGCCCTGGTAAAAGAATGAGATCGTTATAGGTTAAGCCTGAGGATTGGGCAAAGAGTTCAGCGGCACTGTAGCCATCCGCCATTTGAAGGGTAGGGTCGATCGTGATAGAAGGTGAAGAGACGAGGGGGTTCATGGCAAGGGTTTCCAGTGAGTTCGTGAGGCATAATTGAGTTGTACAAGTCTATCAGAAACACACGAGCTTGTCTATAAAGGGTTTTGTATATTTAAGATTCTATAAATGAAGCGAAAATACTAAAATCGTTGTCTAAGCAGACGTCCAAGCACTAAATCCGAGCGGGTGAGCGAACTGCGAATCCCCGAGCGATTTTGCGGACGTCGTGCAAAGGGAATGATGCGACGAGGTGGGTCAAAAGGGGGTGGATTTTTAAGGAGGGGGAAATGAGGGAGGAGAAACGCAATACGTCCTCCCTTCCCCCTCCTTAAATCGCCTTTGGAGGTTTGGAGGCTTTTGGCGACGCAAAAGTCTCCAAGCACCAGCTTAAGAAAGAAGTGAGAAACCAAAAAAACTAAAAGTGTTCAGGAAATGATAGGTTTAGCTATACTAAACGCCCAAAAATCCTTAAACCTTTCTAAAGACCCCCCTCTTTCGATATGTTTACGTTATAATTGTCTTGCTTATATATGAAATATCATATGAAGCATGTAGTCTTTTATATTTAAAAATGTATGGAGGTTAAAACCCAATGAGTTCAACTGTTACGATTCAACCCCTTGCCGATCGTGTGGTTTTAGAAGTGATTGATGAGACGCAACAAACCGCTGGCGGTATTTTTATTCCTGATTCCGCTCGTGAAAAGCCCCAAAGTGCGAAAGTCATCGCTGTAGGGCCAGGACGCACCGAAAATGGCGTTTTAGTCGTGCCTACGGTTCAAGTGGGTCAAACCGTCTTGTTCACCAAATATGCGGGTACAGACGTAAAATTGGGTAGCCAAGACTACAAAATCGTTTCTGAAAAAGACATCCTTGCGATTGTCTAATGGTTTTTAACGCTTTTTATTTTAACCCTCTATTAAATACTGTAATTATAAGGAAATAGCCTCATGGCAAAACAAATTATTTTTGATGAAAAAGCCCGTCGTTCTTTGCAAGATGGCATTGATGCTGTGGCTGATGCGGTGAAAATCACCCTCGGACCTAAAGGACGCAACGTCGTTTTAGAAAAGAAATTCGGCGCCCCTCAAATCGTGAACGACGGTGTGACGATCGCTAAAGAAATTGATCTTGAAGATCCTGCGGCGAATGCTGGGGCTCAATTGGTTCGTGAAGTTGCCAGTCGCACCAACGATGTCGCAGGCGACGGCACCACAACGGCATCCGTCTTAGCACAAGCCATTGTGCGTGAAGGCTTGAAAAACGTGGCAGCAGGGGCAAATCCTGTAGCACTTCGTAAAGGCATCGACAAAGGCGTTGAATGCTTGGTCGGTGAAATCCGCAAAACGGCGAAAGCCGTGGACAGTAAAGCGGCGATCCAGCAAGTGGCAAGCGTCTCTTCAGGCAACGACGAGTTCGTGGGCGAGTTAATCGCCGAAGCCATGGACAAAGTCGGTCAAGAAGGTGTCATCACCATTGAAGAATCCAAATCCATGGGAACGAACTTGCGTGTGGTAGAAGGCATGCAGTTTGACAAGGGTTATGTATCGCCTTATTTTGTCAACGACACCGAGCGTATGGAAGCCGTCTTGGAAGATGCCTTCGTCTTGTGCGTCAACAAGAAAATCAACTTGGTTTCTGATCTCGTGCCTATTTTGGAAAAAGTCGCTCGTGAAGGACGTGGCTTGTTGTTGATTGCCGAAGATGTCGAAGGCGAAGCCTTGGCGACTTTGGTGGTGAACACGATGCGTAAAATCATCCGTGTCGTAGCGGTGAAAGCCCCGGGATTTGGCGACCGTCGCAAAGCCATGTTGGAAGATATTGCCGTGTTGACAGGCGGTCAATTGTTCACCGAAGAACTCGGTCAACGCTTGGATTCTGTCACCATTGAGCAAATGGGTAAAGCCCGTCGTGTCACCGTCACCAAAGACAACACCACGATTGTGGCGGATGATTCCACCAAAACAGCGGTGGTGGATCGTTGTGAGTCGATCAAGCGTCAAATCGAAGCCAGCGACAGCGAATACGACAAAGAAAAGTTGAACGAACGTTTGGCTAAATTGTCGGGCGGCGTCGCCGTGATTGAAGTTGGGGCTGCCACAGAAACCGAACTCAAAGAACGTAAATTACGCTTGGAAGATGCCCTAAACGCCACGCGTGCGGCGATTGAAGAAGGTATCGTTCCTGGGGGAGGCACCATGTTGCTGAAAGCCAAAAAAGGCTTAGAAGCTTACGCTGAAACCCTTTTGGGCGACGAGCGTATTGGCGCCAGAATCTTGCTACGTTCGATTGAAGAGCCTGCTCGTCAAATCGCTCAAAATGCAGGTAAAGACGGTAGCGTAATTGTCAGCAAAGTCTTAGACGCCGCTCATGAAATCGGTTACGATGCCTTGAACGATCAGTATGTCGACATGTTCGCTGCTGGGATCGTAGATCCTGCTAAAGTGACCCGTTCCGCCTTGCAGAACGCCGCTTCGATCAGTGGTTTATTGTTGACGACTGAAGCCTTGATTGTGGAAATCCCTGAAAAGGAAAAGGCGTCATCTGCCCCTGATATGGGTGGTATGTACTAGACCTTTTGAGTCTTATTTTCAAGAAAGCCCTTGTTGAAAAACAGGGGCTTTTTTAAAAAGAAGGGCTTGATTTCCGACACACGAAACCCTGTTTTTGACACACAAAACCCTCATTTCTGACACACGAAACCCTCGTTTCTGACACACGAAACCCTCATTTCTGACACACGAAACCCTCATTTCTGACACACGAAACCCTCATTTCTGACACACGAAACCCTCATTTCTGACACACGGAATTAAGAGATTTCGGTGGATTTTTGTCTCACCCTCTTGCGTTTCACTGGTTTTCAAGGAGCCACTCTTTTTCAGTATGACAACTTTTCGCTCCGATGCCTAGTGGCTAAAGCCCACTATTTTAAATTCCCCTCCATTTTAGAATGGAGGGGAATTGACGTAAGCTTTGTTCTAAATGCGGTTATGCCAGTAGCCTCCCTTGCGATCAAACAAGGCGTCATAGCCCGACCAAAAACGATACGGTGGAAACAAGCCAATAATCGCATGGGTGGCGACTTTATCTCCCGGATTATCGTTCACTGCTTGCCCGATCCCTGGCCAAACAATGAGAGACAAGGCACAGGCACCTACGCTTCGACCGCTAATTTTGCCTCGTGTACCCGCCGCAAACACATCAGGGGTGACCCATAAACTACACGCCAACAAGGCGATCATTAAGGCAGACCCTAAAAATTTCATATTCATCATGTGTTCCTCTTTCTTTTCATCATACAATCCAACAACTTTTATACTAAAATAGCATCAATAGGTCGTAGGTAATTTCACACTACGCTTTGAAAATACACTTGTCAATGCTTTTGACCAAACTTAAGAACACTTTAACATTAGGGATACCCTAGAATGTCCGTCCCCTTTTTCGACTATGAATGCGATGCCTGCCAAGCCCCCGTCTGCGAGCGGATGCTTCTGTTCGCCTTAGCTCATGATTATGAAGAAGAAACACTGTGCTTGGATTGCTTGGTCGAAAAAGAAGGCGTCGACAAGGCGGTTTTCGTCGAAAAAACGAAAATCTATATTCAAAGTCGTACCTGTTTTAAAAAGCCCTGGGATGCGTTTAATGCGTCGACCTGCCCTTTACTTGAAAGTGGGTCGTGTTTTTGCCAAGATAGGTAGACAGTTCTGTTGGAAGTGCTGTCCCCTCTCCTAATTTTAGGAGAGGGAAGAGAACGTCTGAAAGACGTTCGAGGGTGAGGTTAAACCTTAGACTCCGTTGGTGAGTTTAACCGCCCCCTAACCCCCTCCTAAAATTAGGAGGGGGGAGAGAGCAAAATAGCCTTCTAAAATAAAAGAAAGAATACCCTAATGCCCCTTGACTTACGCAAAACCAAATGCCCCCTCAATTTCGTAAAAGCCAAGCTGGCTTTGGAAAAAATCGACGTGGGGGACGTGCTGGAACTGTGGATTCTACCCCAAGCCGAAAGTGCCTTGAACTTGCCTGAAAGCTTTACGCAAGAAGGGCAAGACGTCACCCTCGACGCCCCCGAATCGCCCGACAAACAAGTCCTGTGGATTAGACGGCATCACTAAATAAGATCACCAAAATAGAAGGAATGCACCCTGTGGCACTTGCCCCCTCTCACTTTAAGCGAAAATCGTCGTCCTTAGACGGTGTGCCGTGGTGGGTCATTTTACTAGGGGTCATCGGTCTTTTCTTCTTAGTGGCACCGATTTTGCCTTATGAGTCCCTACGTTTTGAAGCCCATCACATAGCGGTCCTGGTGGGGATGCCCTTCCAAGTATCGTTGGCGTGGATGCCCCCTATTTTAGGGGTCTTGGGTTTAGCGTCTTTTGCAGGCATCACCCAACGCTTATTTGCCTTGCACAATAAGCCTTTATTGGGAGCGGTTTTGATTAGCACCAGTAGTGTGGGTATTCTGGTGATGCTGCTTTCGCCGAGCTTGGCTTTGATGCAGTGGGCATTTACGATGATCACGCTGTATCTGACCCTGCGATGGTGGCAGTGGCGAGTCGCCACGCATGCCAGTCCGTTGTCGCCGTGGCAATGGCAAGACATGGTGATAGGGCTAATTTTGGGGAGCTTAGGAGCCGTTGTGGGAGTGCTTCCCCTGCTATTGTGCTTGGGGAGCTTGGCATTGTGGTTTATGAATGCGACGTCTCGGCGTTTTACGGTTTTGTCATGGTGGGAAAACTATCGTGGGGTCACGGTTTCGACCTTAGCCACGTTGATTTTAGGCACAGTACTCGGTGGCTTTTTGGGCAGAGGCTGGGAAACGTTCGCCCCTGTGCAAGCGATGCCCTGTGACCTGTCGATGCTTGAAAATACCGCCTTGTTTGGGGTGAATCTCTTGATGGTGTCCTTCCCTTGGAATGGTATGATTGCGTATGCGTTGTGGAATTGGGTGAGTAATTTGTCTTACCACGGCAAAGAAGGGCAACTTTTTGATGAGCGAGATTTACCCTTACATCAAGAAGCCTTGTGGTGGAGCTTGGGTATGGCCGGTATCTTGATTTACGGGGTTTTAAGTCATCGAGACACGAGCCTTGCCGTATTGTTGGGAGGGTGTTTGGCGGCTTGGTATGGGGGGCATATCGTCGATCGTTCCACGCAGTTGCTGGTGCCTCCCAAAGGGCTAAAACGGCTTTGTGATTTGACCCCCTTGTTTTTATTGGGTTTGGGCGTTTTAGGGGCGTGGTCAATGCTCACTCAAGTGCCTGACGCCTATTTGAGCGATGCCCCGTGGATGCTGGCGGGGTCTCCTGTGGTTGGCGATTTAGGCGAAAAAGCAGGCAAGTTTGGGACATTTTTAGGGGCTTTGCCGTTGTGGAAATTGTGGTTATTGACGCTCCCTTTATGGTGTTTAATCGGTAGTGCGGGCATGGTGAGTCTTCAATTTGTGACGTTTTCCATGTACCGTACGATGAGCGTGTTCGCAGGCTGGAGCCTTATTTACACCGTCTTGTTGTTTGCGGTGCAATGGCCGATTACGCATCCGCCTTACACGCCAGCCCATCACGCCTTACTTGACGCATTTGACCCTAATCCTACCACTCAAAACACCCAGATACAGGGGATCCCGCCTTATATTTTAAGAACAGAGGGGGCATCGTTAGAAATGGCTTTGTACGGACTGTCGCCTGAAAACCGTTTTTATCAAGAAAGAGGCGATAACGCTACGATTCACTCGCAAGCTGTCCAACTTTTGCCTGTGCATTACATGGGCATGACCCGATCGAATCTCTTGTATTATAGCTTTTTGGATATTTTGCCGTTTCTTTCGCATGTGGGGGTGCATCATTTTGTGTTAGAATATCTACCTGTAAGGCGGTTTGTAGAACCTGCCGTTGAAGAAGCAGAGAGGCCTTAGATGTTTAAGTCCAATAAGTCTACACTGCAACGCCTTTCTGTAGAAGCCCTTCTAAACCCTCGCGATTTTTCTTGGGAAGAAACCGCTGTTTACGCCGTTGCGCTGGATGCCATGCCGTCGCTTCGCTGGGACTATCAAGCATTTTCTCCGTCGACAGACCCGTGCTGGAGCCTGCCTCATGGGTATTTGAGCCAAGCCCAGCATGTGAGCCTGCATCCAGAGTGCCCCAATGCCTTGTGGATCTTGCAACGTTATGGGTATGGTCCGTGTGTGTATGTGCAAGGGGGCTTGCTGAAAGAAGCCTTGGCTGCCTTGCCACAAGACGCCTCTCTTTCTCAAGAAGACGTCTTGCATGGCGTGGTGTTTTACTTGGCACGGCATCATGCGCAAGCTTATGTGGAGCCTCCCACCAAAGTCCTGTATACCTGTGACGATGAAAGCGAGCTTAACGCTCATCGCTTTTTAGACAATCCTCATTTAGCGTCTTGGGCGGAAGAACAAGCCAACGCCTTAGGCGTGAGTTTTCAAGCAGGCGTCTTGCAACCGTTGCTCAAAGAAGCGATCCCGCTCATCAGTATTTTAATTCCGTTTCGAGATGCCCCCGACTTGCTCAAGCAAGTGGTGGATTCGCTCTTGGCGTTCAAGGACCACTCGCCTCCTTTTGAAATCATCGGCATTAACAATCAAAGTCAAGATTCTGAAACCCTCGCTTTGATGCAGGCTTACGCTCAACACGACAACATCCATTTTGTAGATTATGACGCTTCCTTTAACTATGCCGCCATGATGAACCTAGGCGCTCAACAAGCCTTGGGGGACTTGATTTTACAACTCAATAATGACATTGAATTCATCACACCAACGACCTTGACGCAGTTGGCGTCTTGGGCGATGCTCCCGAGTATCGGCGCGGTGGGGGCCACCTTGTTTTATCCTGATGGGCGCATTCAACACATCGGTTGTCACTTGGGTGTATGGGGGCATGTGGGGCATGTGTTTCGTCTAAGAGATTTAAAGAGCGTGCCTGAGGCGTGGTCGCAGGTGCAACGCCCTGTGATTGCGGTGACAGGGGCCCTGCTGATGATGCGAAAATCGCTGTATTTCGAGTTGGGGGGTATGAATGAACAGGACTATAAAATAGGCTTTAATGACGTCGATTTGTGCCTTAAAGCCCATGAAAAGGGTTATACGAATATCTGCCTAAGTTCGGTGCAGGCGGTGCATTATGAAAGCGTCAGCCGTAAAAAAGCACCGAATAAAGTTAAGCATCAGCAAGAACGCCGTGAACGTCAAGCCTTTTATACGCAGTATGCCCATTTGCTCAAGCACTTTGACCCTACCTTTTCTCGAGGCTTTAACATGATGGGTGATATAGGGAATCCCTCTCCTTTCTTATGGAAAAGCCCGTTGATGCCTCGTTTGCTGACAGGACACATCCCCTTTACGCCGTGGCGTTTTTCAATCTTCCGCTCGGCGGATAAGTCCTTGCGTGTGATGTGGGACAAGCCCTTGAAGGAATCTGCACCATGAAAATACTATTGACAGGTGCCAGCGGTTTTATCGGCTCTCATGTGCTTCAAGCGTTTTTAGCCAACAGTGATAGCGTTGCGGTGCTAGGCAGAACCCCTCTTCGTGAGGCTCCCGCAGGCGTCGATTTTTTTCATTATGACGGTTCCTATGCGTCGGCTTTAGAGGCAATGACTGCTGTTCAGCCTGATATTGTCGTGCATTTGGCGACCCATTTTGTCGGCACGCATCACGCCAGTGATGTAGATCTTTTGCTGGCAGGCAATATCGGTTTTGGCTTGCATTTGCTAGAAGCCATGAAACAAGTGGGATGCCGTGCTTGGCTGAACGCCGCCAGTGCATGGCAATACGCAGGGAGTGGAGGCGACCATTCTTTTCATCCCAACGGCTTGTATGCCGCGTCTAAATCGGCGTTGGATGCTTTAGTGACGGCGTATGTTCACGAAGCAGGGCTTCATGCGATGAATTTGGTGATTTACGAAAGCTACGGCAAGGGCGACAGTCGTAAGAAGTTGATCCCTCAATTGTTGAGCCAAGTGCAGAAAGGGCAAGAAGTGCAACGGCATTTCAAGTTGGTCGGCAAAGAAAAGCAGTTTTACTTTGTACATGTGCAAGATATTGCCGAGGCTTTTGTGTTGGCTAGTCACCGTTTGGTGGAAGCATCTAAGCAAGAAGCAGGGACTTTTTCGCATTATGCCTTGCGTCCCGATGAAGCCCCTTTGGGCATTGAAGGCGTGGTGCAAGCGATGGGACGTGCGTGGCAAGTGGAACTCACGGCGGACTACGGTGCCTTTCCCTTTCGAGCGAACGAAGTGCTGGTGCCTCCCGCAGGGGTGGAGCGTCTGCCTGACTGGGAGCCGAAGATTTCTCTAGAAGCAGGCTTGGCATCTTTGTGGTAAACTGTAAACGTCTATAATCGTCAAGAAAATAGGACAAAAAAGGATTCCACCATGCCCTTAGCACTGCAAGATCATACCATTGACGGCGTTCTACTTCTCGATGGCGTTCGCTTTCAAGACGACCGCGGCTTTTTCACGGAACTCTACAACCAAGCCCGTATGCCTGCTGAACTCCCCGCCTTCGTGCAGGACAATGCGTCCCTGTCGCTTGAAAAAGGCGTGCTACGGGGCCTGCACTTTCAAAAAGCTCCCTACGCACAAGGCAAGTTCGTTACGGTGTTACAAGGCTCCATTTGGGATGTGCTGGTCGATTTACGAAACGCCTCTGCTACTTTTGGCAAGGCTTACGGTGTGGAACTTTCCGCCGAAAACAAGCACCAGCTCTATATCCCTGAAGGCTTTGCGCATGGTTTTGTTACCTTAGAAGCCAATACCCTTGTGCATTATAAAACCACGGCCCCGTATTCGCCGTCGCATGACAGCGGGATTCGCTGGAACGACCCCACCCTTGCCATTGATTGGCACCTAGAAGGAGCGTCCCCCATTCTTTCGCCCAAAGATGAAGCCCTGCCCTTCTTTGACGCCCAAGCGGCCTACTTTTAATCCCCAAACCCTTTTAGAGGATGCCTACATGAACAATTCTTCACAACAGCAACGCATTTTAGTCACAGGCGGAGCGGGCTTTATCGGATCCGCCCTCGTGCGTTACCTCGTCCAGTCCACTGATGCTCATGTGTTGAACGTCGATGCCCTGACCTATGCCGCCAACCTCAATAGCGTGGCGGATGTGGAGGCGTCGCCTCGTTATACCTTTAAACAACTGAACATCACGGATACCCCTGCCTTAAACGCCTTGTTTCAAGACTTTCAACCCACCAGCGTGATGCATCTTGCCGCCGAAAGCCATGTGGATCGCTCCATCGACGGACCTGCCGTCTTTTTAGACACGAACATCCTCGGGACGTTTTCGCTTTTAGAAGCCAGCCGTGCGTATTACGAAGGCTTGTCTCGTGAAGAGCAAAGCGGATTTCGTTTCTTGCACGTGTCGACGGATGAAGTCTACGGCACGCTGGGAAAAGACGATTTATTCACCGAAGAAACGCCGTATGCCCCCAACTCGCCGTATTCGGCAAGTAAAGCCAGCTCCGATTTCTTGGTTCGCGCGTGGCATCATACCTATGGCTTGCCTGTGTTGATGACGAATTGCTCGAATAATTATGGGCCTTATCACTTCCCTGAAAAACTGATTCCGCTTATCATCATCAATGCCTTACAAGGCAAGGATTTGCCTGTGTATGGCGACGGTTCTAATGTGCGGGATTGGTTGTATGTGGACGATCACGTCAAAGGGCTGTACACGGTGCTTCAAAAAGGCATCGTTGGGGAAAAGTATAATATCGGGGGGCATAACGAAAAAACGAACTTGGATGTCGTGCATACCTTATGCGATGCACTCGATCAACAACGCCCCAAGTCCGACGGCACCAGTTTTCGCTCGCAGATCCGCTTTGTCACGGATCGTCCAGGGCATGATTTTCGCTATGCCATTGATGCGTCGAAGATTCAGCGAGAATTGGGCTGGGTGCCTGAAGAAAGCTTTGAATCGGGCATGGCTAAAACCGTGGACTGGTATTTGAGCCGTCAAGACTGGTGGCAACCCATTTTAGATAAGACCTACAACACCCAACGCCTCGGCGTTAGATAAAGCCATCTAGGGTCTCTTCGTTGTCGTTACGATGCCCTCCCCTAATTTAGAAAGCAGAAAACCCCATGAAAAAACGTAAAGGCCTTATTCTCGCAGGCGGTTCAGGGACTCGTTTGCACCCCTGTACGCTGGCGGTGTCGAAGCAATTGCTCCCCGTATGGGACAAGCCGATGATCTACTATCCCCTTTCGATGCTGATGAGTGCAGGCATTCAAGACATTCTACTCATTAGCACGCCTCACGATTTACCCCTCTTCAAACGATTGTTGGGCGACGGATCGCAATACGGCATCCACCTAGAATACGCTGAACAACCCGAGCCGAAGGGTTTGGCGCAAGCCCTCACCATTGGCGAAGCCTTTTTAGATGGGCATCCGTCTGCCATGATTTTGGGTGACAACTTGTTTTATGGGGCGACCTTGCCGACGCAACTTCAGCACATCAACCAACAAAGCAAAGGGGCTACCGTCTTTGCCACACATGTGGATGATCCGCAACGCTACGGTATCGTGACGCTGGACGCTACAGGAAAAGCCACATCGATTGAAGAAAAGCCCGAGCATCCCAAGAGTTCATGGGCGGTCACAGGCTTGTACTTCTTTGATGAAGAAGCGCCTGCGTATGCGAAAAGCTTGGCTCCTTCGGCTCGTGGCGAATTTGAAATCACCGATGTCAACCGTCTGTACCTAGAAGCAGGCACCCTGAATGTGGAAGTTTTGGGGCGTGGTTCGGCGTGGTTTGACACAGGCACGCACGCGTCGTTATTGCAGGCGTCTCAATTTGTGCAAGCCATTGAAGATCGTACAGGCATTAAAATCGCCTGCTTAGAAGAAATCGCCTATGAGCAAGGCTTTTTGGATTTGAACGCTTTAGAAAAGCAGGCGAATGCCTTGGGTAAAAGTGCGTATGGGCTTTATTTACAGCGTTATGCGAAAGAACAGGGATTACTTCACGTTTAAGGTTTCTATTTCATGGTATGATAAAACCGTTATACCCACTAATGATGATAGCTATATGAGCGAAACGCCCTATTCCTACAATTTCAATGAACTCCTTGCCGATGTGGACTCGTGGCAGGGGAATCCGTCACACTTAGCCATCATCGCAGGGGAAGGCACCTTGCCTTTGCAAGCGGTGAAAGATGCCAAGCGTCAAGGCTACAAGGTCTATGTCTTTGTGATTGGCGGCAATTGGCGAGAAATGGCTCGCTATAAGCCCTTTGCCGATGTCGTGGAAGCCTATCACTTAGGGCAATTGCGACGTATGATGAACGTCTTCCGAGGGCATGGGATTAAATATGTGTGCTTTGCTGGAAAAGTCAACAAATGGCTCTTGTTTACGCAACTTAATTTGGACAGCCTTTCCTTACGCCTGCTTCAAAAGATGCCTCGTAAAAATGACGATGCCGTCATGCACTACATCATCGAAGGCTTCGCATATTTGGGCATGGAAACCTTGCCTCAAGTGAAGTTCATGCAAGATCTGTTTCAGCCTGAAGGGATTTTAGCCGAAGGGCATCGCTTGACGGGTGACGATTGGCTAGGGATTTGCTTTGGCTTTGACACCGCAAAAGCCATGGCGGCTTTAGATGTGGGTCAAACGGTTGTGGTGAACGACACCATGGTCATTGCCATTGAAGCCATTGAAGGCACCGATGAATGCTTGAAACGAGCAGGCAAGCTTCAACGCAAGCAAGGGGGCATCGTCGCTAAAGTCGCCAAACCCTTTCAGGACGATCGCTTTGATGTGCCTGCCGTGGGCTTACGTACCTTAAAAATCATGCGAGACAACGGCTTAAACATTTTGGTGACCGAAGCAGGATCGACCTTGTTTCTAGACTCATTCGATCGCATGAAAGCCTATGCCGAATCGAATCATTTGACTTTGCTTTCCGTGACTGAAGCAGGGCTTCAGATGTGGCGAGAACGCTTGGCTCAACGTCAAACCAAGACAAACGCAACCCTTTCCCCTGCCTCATTAGAAGACGCGACGTGTGAAAAAGGATCGACTTATGTCTACGAATGACTTTGATACCATTGAACATTTGCTGATTTGCACAGGCGATCCTTCGGCGGCTCATCACGGGGCGGACTTGGTGAAGCAGGTTTTGGCACGCTATCCGCATTTACGCATCACGGCCGTGGGTAATGATGAATTGCAAGAAGCAGGTGCCACCTTATTGGCTCACCATGACGACATCGGCATGGGAGGCTGGGGTATTGCCGCAGCGTTGGCGGGTATTTGGGGGCATTGGCAGTTGGCTCAAAAAATCAAACGCTTTGTGGAAGCCGAGCGAGTCGATCGTGTCTTATTCATGGACTATAGCGGTTTTCACTTAAAACTAGCCAAATGGCTTGTGCAATTTTGTGACTTGCGTTATTACATTCCGCCTCAATTGTGGGCAAGCCGTCCAGAACGCATGAAAAGCATTGAAGCCTTTATCACCAAGGTTTACACGATTTTTCCCTTTGAAAATGAACTGTATCAAAACGCTGGCATTCCTCATTTGTTTGTGGGGCATCCCTTAACACGTAGCCTGCCTGCACCTGTCAGCAAGCACGAGTTTAGTGTGCGTCACTATTTTGAAGTCAGCAACCCTATAGTAGGCTTATTCCCTGGTTCTCGAGTGGGAGAAGTCCAACGAATGTTGCCTGTCTTCGCCAAAGCCTTAGCCAATGTACATAGTGCCTTAGATGATAAGGGCCAAAGCTTGCAAATCGTGATGGCTCAAGCCCCTAATTTGTCGGATGCTTTTATGGAAAAAGCGGTGAAAAAAGCCTTTAAGCCGTTTCCTCAACTCAAGTTGACGATTTTAAAGGATGCCAATCATGCCATTTTATCAGCCAGTGATGTGGTTTTGGGGGCGTCTGGCACGACAAGTTTAGAAGCCGCCTTGTACGAAACGCCTATGGTGATTGCTTATAAGGTGGATTGGATTAGTGCCATGGTGGCGAAACAGATCATTATGGTGCCGTTTATTGGCTTGCCTAATCTCTTAGTCCCGTTTGAACATGCCCCGATCTTGCCTGAACGCCTGCAGGGCGGATGCACCCCAACCGTACTCGCGAAAGACGTCTTAGACTTTTTAAATCCACAGTCACCTGCTTCGCTTAAGGCAAAAGAAGGCTTGGCGTATGTGAAGGCCTCCTTAGGGGAAGGGGCATCTTTAGCCGAGTTTGTGGAAGATCTCGTTTCGCTTGATTAGTAGATCTGGCTAAACAGCTAACTTTCTGATACCATTGAAACGATTAATATGATATAAGTTCGAGCCATAAGGATGCCCCCATGCAAGATGCCCCCTTGCCTTTGTCTGAAAAAGCCCAACAACACGTCGATTCCCTTAAAACGCATCCAGCCTTGACGCGCTTGGTGTTTACAGGCTTTATGGGTTGCGGGAAATCCACTTTGGGTCGAAAGTTGGCGTCTGTACTCGGCTTTCGCTTTGTGGATACGGATAATGCCATCGAACATTTTCATCACAAAAAGATCGCTCGCATCTTTCAAGAAGACGGCGAAGCCACTTTTCGCCAGTACGAAAGCGACTGCTTAGCGCATTGCTTGAACCAAGAACAGACGGTCATCGCCACAGGTGGGGGTGCCCTCGTCCGCCAAGACAATTTGGATCTGGCGTTGGACAATGCCATTGTGATCTACATTGAAGTCGATGAAAGCGATTTGCTGGATCGTGTCATGTTTTCCCCCAAAGAACGCCCGTTGATTAACGTGAAAGACCCTGATGCGGTGGTCAAGCGTCTGTATGCGGAACGCACCCCCTTTTATGAGCAGGCTCAAGTGCATGTACAAACAGGGGGCTTGAAGCCACAAGACGCCTTAGATGCCGTCATTGAAGGGCTTTACAATTATGTCACTTACTTTTTACCAAGCGTTTCAAAAAACGTCAGCTCGGCGGAGCCTGTCTAAATGAATACCCCCCACACCGAAGAAGCTCATTTAACACTCAAGCTAACAGGCACTCCTCACGCTTATGAGATTCTCATTCAAGCAGGAGGATTGGTGTTATTGGGGCAAGATCTGCAAAAGGCAGGCATCAGCACTGCACAAAAAATCATGATTGTGTATGATAAGGGCTTGCCAAGCACCTATTTAGAACAGGTTCGTCACGCCTTAGAAAAAGAAGGCTTTAGTGTACTGGACGTGCCTGTGCCGCAAGGGGAAGTCGCCAAAGATTTAAAAGTCCTTGAAGGGCTTTACGCACATGCCATGCAAGCAGGCATGACCCGCAAAGATGTCTTTCTCGCCTTAGGCGGAGGCGTCGTCGGTGATTTGACCGGCTTTCTCGCTTCTAGCTACTACCGAGGCACTCGCTTTGTGCAAGTCCCCACGACGCTTCTTTCGCAAGTGGATTCATCGGTCGGAGGCAAAGTCGCCGTCAATTTTGGCGACGTGAAAAATAGCATCGGTGCCTTTAAGCAACCCGATTTGGTGAGCATCGACACCAACACCTTAAAGACGCTCCCCCCTCGAGAAATCCAAGCAGGGCTAGCGGAACTCTTTAAATACGCCTTGATTGAAGCAACCGCCTTGGATGCCCCCATCGATGAGAACGACTCTTTATTGGCTGATTTTGAACGCTTGGGAGCGGATTGGCGTTTAGAAGAAAACGACTTCATCCGCAAAGCCTGTGCGATTAAGGCGGCAGTGGTCATGCGAGACGAAACGGAATCCTTCCCTGCAAACGACGCTCGTGGACGGGTTTGCCTGAACTTGGGGCATACCTTTGCCCATGCCTATGAAGCGTATTATGGCTACGGCATGCTCCTGCATGGGGAAGCAGTCGCCATTGGCATGCTTTGTGCGATTTTCACCAATGACACAGCTTTAGGCGACGCTTACGTCAAACGCATCATCGATTTAATGGAAAGCTTGCAACTCTTTCCGTATGACACGCTCAAACGTCTTGCTGGATTGCCATCGGCTGAAGATTTACTCCCCTTTATGGCGAAAGACAAAAAAGTCATCACATCGGGTCAATTACGAGTCGTCTTGCCTATTTTGCCTTTAGGAACGGTTACGGTGGGAAGCTTGCCTGCTCACGATGCCGTCGTGGGAATTGAGAAGGCTCACGCCTATTTGATGTGTCATTTAGGAAATGTAACGGCATGAGTTTCATCAAGCACGTCCAAAGTAAACTCACCCATTATGCGAATTTGGTGCGTTTAGAGCATACGATTTTTGCATTGCCTTTTTCGATGACCGCTTTGTTGCTGGCGAATCTTCCCACATGCTTTCCTTCGCTGAACACGCTTTTATGGGTAATCTTGGCGATGGTCGGCGGTCGCACCTATGCCATGGGCTTGAACCGTCTTGCCGATGCTCACCTAGATGCCCTCAACCCTCGCACCGCTTCACGAGAAATCCCCGCTGGGCTGGTTTCCAAAACAGAAGCATGGGGACTCACAATGGGGGCGTTAGCTTTGATGATTTTCGCCGTATGGCAATTGCCTTTGCTCTGTAAGCAATTGTTGCCTATCGCTGTTTTGATATTGACACTATATTCGTACACCAAACGCTTTACATCCTTATGCCACTTGGTTTTGGGACTTGCCCTTGGCTCTTCAGCCATTGGCGGATGGCTCGCTCAAACAGGGGCATGGCAAGGCGGTTTACCGATTTTATTTGGGGCTTCGGTGGCGTTGTGGGTCATGGGTTTTGATGTCATTTATGCCTGCCAAGACACGGACTTTGATCGTTCGCAAGGCTTGTTTAGCCTGCCTGCTCAAGTGGGCATCGAAACCGCCTTAACCCTTAGCCGTTGGATGCACGTAGGATCTATGATTTTTTTGTTGGTTTTTGCGTGGCAATACAGTCATTCGGCGTATGGTTTTGTGGGCTGGGGTTTTTGTTTCGCCACGGTGCTGATGGGCATACTGCTTATCCGTGAGCATCGCTTGGTAAAAGCCGATGACTTAAGTCGTGTGAATCAAGCCTTTTTTACCTTGAACGGTCAAATTAGCCTAGGCTTTTTTGCTTTCGTTTTGCTGGATCGTGTGCTACACTTCTTCTTATAAGCGAAAGTTTATAGTTTGGAAGTCCCATGAATTCACCGTCTGATGCTGTTGAAACACCCGAAGAAAATGTCGTCTTGTTTCCCCAAACACGACGCTTCTTGGCTTGGTGCTTAGAACCCCTTCGTAGTATCCTTGAAACCGTGGGCTTTGCCACCATCGACGGCAAGCGGATGCTTCACTTCATGGGCGTTGGGCATTGGGGCATGCGTCACATCTTCGATCGCCTCGCCTTTGTGGGACTCGACACCATGCCCATGGCGTTATTGCTCACTGGCACGCTGGGTTCGGTGCTTTCTATGCAGGTGGCACCTGATATGGCAGAGCAAGGCGGTTCCGCCTTTGTAGGGGGACTCGTGGCGGTGGCGATGGTGCGTGAACTCGGCCCTGTTATGACAGGCTTTGCGGTGATTGCCATGGCAGGCTCTGCCTTCGCCGCTGAAATTACCGTGATGAAAAGCAATAACCAGCTCGATGCCTTGAAAGTCTTACATGTGGATGTCGTGCGTTACCTGATGATTCCTCGTGTACTCGCCACCATGATCGCCCTACCGTTTTTAACGCTCATTGGCACGACGCTTGGCATTCTAGGGGGGATGTATACCGCTCATATGATTGCAGGCATTCCTTTTACGGCGTATTTGGATTCCGTGCGTACCTTTATTGAAATGCGAGACATTGGCGTGATGTTTATTAAGTCGCTGGTGTTTGCAGGCATGATTGGTTTATTGTGTTGTAGCGTGGGCTTCACCTCAAGCCGTTCGAGCAATGAATCCGCCAAATCGGTGACTAAAGCCGTCGTGTGGAGCTTTATCACCATGGCGTTGTTGGATTATCTCATCACAACACTATTCTATTAGAAATGATCTGTAACAATTTACGAAAAGCCTCTTCACACCCTTGTTTTTAAGGTATAATAAGCCTGTCGACTCGATGCAATCCAAACACTCAAAAGGACAACCCCCTCCCATGATGGCAAAAAATAGCACCCCTGTTGAAGCCGCCGTTGATTTAAGCGGTGCCGATTACGAAGCACGCAAGCAAGCCTTGGCGTTTACCTTAGACAAAATCGAAAAAGATTTCGGTAAAGGCTCTATTATGCGATTGGGCGAGCGTCCCAATGTAAACATTGACGTCATCCCCACAGGAGCCTTGTCGCTAGACTTGGCACTTGGGGTGGGCGGTATCCCCCGTGGACGCATCGTGGAAATCTACGGGCCTGAATCCAGCGGAAAAACCACATTGACCTTGAACTTAATCGCTCAAGCCCAAAAAAAAGGAGGCATTGCCGCCTTTGTGGATGCTGAGCATGCCTTAGATCCCGTTTACGCTAGAAAATTAGGCGTGAACATCGATGAATTGCTTATTTCTCAACCCGATACAGGCGAGCAAGCCCTTGAAATCACGGAACAATTGGTGCGCTCAGGTGCGATTGATGTGGTCGTTGTCGATTCGGTGGCGGCACTTGTGCCGAAAGCGGAAATTGAAGGCGATATGGGCGATGCTCACATGGGTTTACAAGCCCGCTTGATGTCTCAAGCCTTGCGTAAATTGACCGCCGTTGTCGGCAAAACACGCACCACGGTTATATTCATTAACCAGTTGCGACAAAAAATTGGCGTTTACATGGGTAATCCTGAAACGACTACAGGCGGCAACGCCTTGAAGTTTTACTGTTCCTTGCGTATGGATATTCGTCGCATTGAAATCTTGAAAAAAGACGGCGTCGAATACGGCAACCGTGTGAAATGTAAGATCGTCAAAAACAAGGTGGCTCCTCCGTTTCGTATCGCTGAATTTGATATTTTGTACGGCAAAGGCATTAGCGTGGAAGGTTCTGTCATTGATGTCGCCACAGAAATGGGCATCGTCAAAAAGTCAGGGACTTGGTTCAGTTACGGCGAAACCCGTTTAGGGCAAGGTCGTGAAAAGGCTCGGGATTTCATTATTGAAAACCCTGACATGATGGCAGAAATTGATCAAAAGGTGCGTGAGCGTATTCAAGCGGATCGCAACGCCCTAGATGCCAGTGATGTCATCGGTGGATCGGCAAAAGATACTGAAATTCCTGAAGCTGATTTGTTGCCATTAGGCTAGCTTTATGGATGCTTCTGCTTCACAAGCGATTGTAGAAAATCTACAACGCCTCTTTTCCAATGAAGCGGAAGATCTGTATACACGTCTTAATCAAGCCCGAAACTGGTTCAATGCCGCTGTTTCGGGCTTTGAGATTTATTTAGAAGATGAGTGGGACGTTTACGAAGAAGGTCAAACCTGGTTTGATTATAATTTGCGAAGCCTTCAAAGCAAAGATGAGTTGCCTCCTTTGGCAAGCGACGTCTATTTGAATCATCGAGACCCTAACGGCGTTTGGCATTTAGGAGATTATCAGTCGTCTCACGTACGCTTAAATGATTGGGGGCGCATCCAGCATTTTTTAGAAACGCATTGTGACCCTCTCTAATAGAGTGTCCTTGCCTTTTCACCCCAGCTTGTCTACAATAGAGTATAGCCATTTTTAGAGTTTTCTGTACCGTTGGCTAGACGAGGAGCCTAGATTATTTTGTGAGGGCGTGTAGATTGACCTACATAACAGAACAAAAAAATCGTAGCGACAAAGTATAGACCCTGTACAGGAAATTATAAATATGGCTATAACGTCGTTATAAGGATGCCCCCCCTATGTCTTACCTCATTATGTTGTTTCTCATCAGCCTCTTGGTCATCCTGCACGAAGTCGGGCATATGGTCGTGGCACAACGATGCGGCGTCAAAGTCGAACGCTTTGGCTTAGGACTTCCCTTTGGTCCCACCTTATTTGAAAAAGAATGGAAGGGCATCAAGTGGTGCTTGCATATTCTACCCCTAGGCGGATACGTTAGCTTCCCTGACGACAATGAAGACAGTGATGTTCCCCCCGACTCGCCCCAGCGTTTTGAAAATCAGCCCTTGCTCAATCAAGCCGCCATTGCTATGGCAGGCATTACGGTTAATGCTGTGATTGCGGTTGTGTTGATGTTTGCCGTACTCGGCGTATGGGGAGCCATTCAATCACAGTTACAAATTACAGGTTTTGCCCCTGTTTTAACCGAAAAAGAAGCGGTAAAGACCCCTAGCACATTGGGACGCTTAGCCTTTTACGATCACGGCAAACGCCTTTACCTAGACGCCACAACCCCGATTGAAACCGCCGTTTTATTTCGAGGCTTCCTCGCTCACAATATCGATCAACAACTTGATGTCGCCCCTGTCAGCAACCCTAAACGTGTCTTATTCACCTATGAAACCTCGCCTGCTCAAGCCGTGGGTTTACAAATCGGGGATGTTTTACTTGAGGCGAGTTCTTCAAAAGGGAATCAATCCAGCTTAGAAGGCTTTTATAGTGAGCCGACCCAAGCCTTGCCCGCCTTTTTAGCACAGTCGCAAACAGGCGATGCCCTCACCTTTCACGTCGCTGAAGGAGATTTGACAGACACGCCCAAACTGGCGAAAACGGCGACTCGTCAAGTCACGTTTCCCTTAAGTGATTCTCGTAAACTAGGCATTTATCTAGGCATGGTGCAAGAAAAGGTGCCTGTGGGACTAGGGACGAATCTGCGATTAACAGCGTCTGTTTTAACGAATATGGTGGTACAGAACTTTGTCGGACTGGGCAAGCTTTTCACGGGTCAAATTTCGCCTGATATGCTCGACGGGCCAGTGGGCGTCGTTCGCTTTGGTGGGGAACTCATTGAAAAAACGGGGATTCAAAGTGGTTTGTGGCTCACGGCGGTGATTTCAATCATTTTAGCGGTGATGAACCTCTTGCCGTTTCCTCCCTTAGATGGCAGTTACTTGGTGTATATTGGCTATGAAGCACTGTTCAAGCGTTCGTTTCCGCCGACCTTCCGCCATTGGATGAACCTCTCAGGCTTTATCGTCCTCATGGGTATGATGATATTTGTCTTAGGCAATGATATTCTAAAGCTTTTTAGATAACATAGTATTTTAAAAAATCAACCATACAGTGTCTCTTCGTTGTCGCTACGATTCTCGATGTGCTTATGTACGTCTTTGTACACTTCACACATCTGCGAGTCTAGGCTCCTAGAATAGCCTACTGTCTGCTTAATTTTTTAAAACACTATACCTAAACGGTATTTGAGTTTCGATTACTTAATCGTTTCAGCCGTGGCAAAGTCTAAAAGAGCATCTAAATCAGCGGTGTCTTGTTGCTTGGCTTTCTCAATGGGAGGTAACCCCTTTTGACGCAAGATCTCATCTGTGCCGTAATAGTCAATCACATAATCAATGAATAAAATGCCGTTCAAGTGATCCATTTCATGTTGAATGGCTCTGCAAAGCAGGGGGTCATCCTTCACGTTGACGCTCATTTCTTGCTGGCGACCCTTTAAATCTTGGTAGCGAATGGTGAGTTCCGCATGACGCTTGACATCCACAAAGACTTCAGGGAAGCTTAGGCAGCCTTCGTGGCTCTTACAAGCCCCTTTGCTCTTGACGATTTTAGGGTTGATAAAGACCATAGCAGGGTATTTTTTAGTTTCACTGGAGCAATCCAATACAAAAATAGAGAGGCTTTCCCCCACTTGAGGTGCCGCTAGTCCACAACCGTTATTGGCGTACATGGTTTCCATCATATCAAAGACGAGCTTTTGAATCTTAGCCGAAACCTTCAAAACACGCTTGGCAGGAGTTCTTAAGACGGGGTGTCCGTATTTGACGACGTTGAGCTTACTCATGGAGGCATCCTTTATAAGTTAAGTTAAGACTATTCTATTATAAACAAAAAAGCCTCAACAGTTTTAAAACGTAAAGGCTTTTTAAGATTTGTAGTAGTCTAGGCTATTCTTTAAAACACTATTAGCGTAAGTTTTGAGTCACCGTCGCCCCATGATCGCTCATCGCAAATTCGGAAATCAGCAAACCGCTTTGACCAAAAATCCCCAAACCGAGCGTAAAGATAAGACAAATCACGGTGGCAAGCGTTAGCGTTTTACTTAGGTTCCAAGTGCTGTCTTTACCTTCGCCGATCAAGCGTTGAACTTGTTCTGAAGGTTCACCAATGACCATCACTTTAATGATGTTTAAGTAGTAGTAGAGCGAAACGGTACTGGCGAGAAGTGCAATAATAATCACACCCAAATTGCCAAGATCGCTCAAAACAACGGATTGAAATAAGAAGAACTTAGCAAAAAATCCTGCGGTAATCGGAATTCCCGCTAGTCCCAATAAAAAGATACTAAAGGCAAACACACACCAAGGCTTTGCCTTGATTAACCCAGAGTAAGCACTAATCTGTTCAGATGCTAACAACTCATCGCCAATCATCGCACTGGCAAACGCCCCTGTATTCATAAATATATAGGTGGCTAAGTAAAAGAGCAAAGCCCCTAGGCTGTTTTGCGTGAGTGCGGCAAGTCCGACGAGCATATAGCCTGCCTGAGCAATCGTCGAATAGCCAAGCAAACGCTTGATATTCGTTTGCTTTAAGGCAGCGACGTTGCCGACAATCATGGAAAGAACCGCTAAAAGACCGATTAACAAAGCGACATTTTCGTTCCCTACCCCTGCAAAAGGCGTCAATAAACGAATGGCAAAGACAAAAGCCGCTAATTTTGAGATAACCGACAGAAAAGCGGTAATCGGCGTAGGAGAACCTTCATACACATCAGGCGTCCACGTATGGAACGGAGCCGCTGAAACCTTAAAGCCGATGCCCGCTAGAATCATGACGATCGCAAGAGATGCCCAAGCACCCAAATCACTGGCTTGACTCAAGGCTTGAGGCAAGACGGAAAAACTTGTGGAACCGCCAGCTAAGCCGTAAATCAAGGCCAACCCAAAAAGCAAGACGGCTGAACTGCATCCGCCATAGACCAAGTACTTTAGGGATGCTTCGGTGCTTTTGAGGTTATTTCTTAAGTAGCCTGTTAAAATATAAGAGCTAATGCCTAAGGTTTCCAGTGCCACAAATGCCATAATCATGTCATTTGCTCCACAAAGAAGCAAGGCCCCTAAAAAGGCAGTGAGCAGTAAAGTATAAAATTCGCCTGTTTGAGACGGCAAACGAGTTTCCACAAAACGCTTGCTCAAGTGCAAAATCAAGATGAAACCCAGCGTTAAGATAAAGCGAGCCACTACTGAAAGTAAGTCGGCTTCAAACATCCCAAACATCACGCTTTGAGAAGCACTGGCTTGACCCGTGTAAAACAACTGGTAGTGCATGACAATAGAAATCAAAGCAACGACACTACCTAGTAATGCGATGCCCCAGCTCTTGGCTTGATCCACCTGCGTTTTCGCTAGCGACAAGGCAAAGGTCATCAATAAGGTCAAGCTAATCACCAGTTCTGGTGCCAAAAAAGCAAGGTTTTGATTATAAATAAACTGACCAACATCGGTTTGAATCAAACTGTTGGAAATGGCTTCAAGCATCATGATGGAATCCTTTGTTAACTATTGTTTCGAGAAGATTACTGACCACCCATGGGCAAGTTTTGCGAAACCCCATTTTGTGGACTGTAGCCTTGTAATTGCTGTAATAATGCTTGATCCCGTTGAATCAAGACCTGTTCAAAACGTTTACCAATGGCCTGGGTACTGCTTTGAAATTGACTCGTCAATAACTGAGGCTTAAAGCCTAGTACAATGACTAAAACCGCCAGTGTGCCTAGCACCCAAACTTCGTTACTTTTAGCATCTTCAATTTTTTGGCAAGCATCGGAAACGGCCCCGAAAAAAATGCGTTTCACCAACCATAAAGAATAGGCGGCACCCAACACGATTCCTAAGGTGGAAAGCCCTGTAATCCACTGAATGTTGATGGGAAGGCTTACAAAACCAAGGGGGATGGCTCTAAAGCTTTGAGAGATGAACGCACCATATAAAGCGAGTGTTTCACCTGCAAAACTAATCAAAAGCGGAAGCCCTAAGCTGGCTAACGACATCAACAAGAAGGTATAGAAGATAAACGGTGCTTTTTGTGCGACTCCACCATGTAAGGCAATGTCTCGGCTATGGGTTTGACGATACAACGTGCCAACGCCCAAGAATAAGGCGGCACTGACTAAACCGTGAGACACCATAATAAAGACCGCCGCCATTGTACCGACTTGGTTCATGGCCACGAGTGCCAACAGGATGAATCCCATGTGGCTGACCGATGAATAAGCGATGAGCTTTTTCATATCGGTTTGAACCAGTGCGATACTACCCGTATAAACAATGTTAATAAAGGCTAAAACGCCAATATAAGGAGCTAAGGCTTGAGCAGCCACAGGGAACCAGTCGAATCCAAAACGCAGTAAACCGTAAGCTCCCATTTTAAGCAAGATTCCAGCGAGTAGCATGGAAATAGGCGTTGGCGCTTCAACGTGGGCATCGGGCAACCATGTATGAAGGGGAACAATCGGTAATTTCACCGCAAAAGCGATGAAGAATCCCACAAATAAAAGTAGTTGGAATACAGGTGGAATATAGCCTGATTGAGCCAAGGCTCCCAATTGCGTAAAGCTAAAGAGCGTTTCCCTCGGCAAGTGATAGCTTTGGCTGAAATACGCCAAACCAATGATGCTTGCGAGTAAAAAGACGGATCCAAAAAGTGTGTAAAGCACAAACTTCATGGCGGCATATTCACGACGAGGCCCGCCCCATGTGCTAATCAATAGGTACATCGGAATCAGTTCGAGTTCAAAGAAGAGGAAGAACAAGAACAAATCACGAGACAAAAACACACCCAAAACAGAACCAATCAACACAAAAAGCAAGCTGTAATAGAACGGTAAGCGTTTTTCAATCGTAGAAAAACTGGCTCCAGTGGCTAAGACCATCAACAAGCTGGTTAAAACGGCAAGCGTGGTTGAAATGCCGTCTGTGCCAAGCGAGAAATTAATCCCTAAAGCAGGCAACCAAGACAAGTTAAATGTCGCCGTTTGTGCCTCAGGCGAAATGGCGAGTAGTCCTGTCAGGAGGAGCAATACAACGGATGCGCCTAGAGCAATACGATGAAGTCCTTTATGCGTCGACGCATCTTCTGCTTTTGAGAGGAAGGGAAAGATCCCTGCCACTAAAAAGGGAAAGCCAACAATAAGAGGGAGTAAATTGTTCATGTCTTGGGATTCCTAGCCTTTAAACATCCACTGATACAGGAGCCACACACCCACAACACCAAATCCAATGGTGGCGACGTAGGTTTGAAGGCGTCCGCTGTTAAGTCGGGTAACAAGCTTGCCTAAGAGCAAGGTCACTGTGCCGACTAAGTTCACTAAACCGTCGATGACGTATTTGTCAAAACCTGCATTGAGTTGCGATTGAAGCAATACGCCCCCTTCCACAATGCCGTCGTAAATATCGTCCATATAAAACTTGTTTTGCGACAAGCTGTATAAAGGAGCCAATACTTTTTTTACGCCGTCGGTCTTAAAGACCTTGAAGTAGTAAAACGCACTCGACAATCCAACACCAACCAACGCCACCAGCTGTGAGATATTCCCTACTTGGTTAAACATGGCATCCAGCAAGCTATGCGGATGATGTTCGGGAGCGTTTTGCAAGCTATACGTAATGTAATCGCCAAAGGCGGGAATGCCGACAAAGCCTGAAAGTACTAGACCGATGAAGATCGAAGGGATCGCTAAAATCTGTAAAGGCAATGTCATCACCTTATCTTCATGGTGAACATGGGCTTTACCACGATAATCACCCATAAAGGTCATAAAGAAGGTGCGGAACATGTAGAAGGCGGTCAAACCAGCCGTTGCCGTTAGAATCAGGTAAACCGCTGTATTTTCATGCAAAGCCGCCGCTAGAATCTCGTCTTTACTCCAGAAACCACTCGTCCAAAACAAGCCTGAAATGGCAATCGTTCCAATCAAGTAAGTCAACCCTGTAATGGGGAGCTTCTTGAATAAGCCTCCCATTTGACGCATGTCTTGCTCGTCTTCACAGGCGTGAATCACACTGCCTGAGCAGAGAAAGAGCATCGCTTTGAAAAAAGCGTGCGTAAAGAGGTGGAACAATCCTGCGGTGTATGCCCCAAGCCCCATTGCCGCAACCATAAAGCCGAGTTGAGACATCGTGGAATACGCCAACGCTTTTTTAATATCCGTTTGAGACACGGCAATAATCGCACCGACTACAGCGGTGATGACGCCCGTCCAAGTAATGAAAGGCATCGCCATATCAGGGGAAATACTAATAATGGGGAAGACTCGAGCAATGAGGTAAACCCCAGCGGCGACCATGGTCGCAGCGTGAATCAAAGCTGAAATAGGCGTCGGACCTTCCATGGCATCGGGTAACCATGTATGCAAGGGGAACTGAGCGGATTTCGCCATAGGCCCAGCGAAAATAAGGATCGCAATTGTGCCGAGCAACCAAGGCGGTAACGTTTGACTCATAAAGCCTGCTAATGATTCAAAGCCTTGAAAGGACAATAACGCTTGTTCAGGATGCAATCCCACATAGCCTTGCCACCAGTTCAGACTAAAGAAGAGCAAGAACAGGATGCCAATTAAAAAGCCAAAGTCTCCAACACGGTTGACCAAGAAAGCTTTTAAAGAAGCGGCAGCCGCAGCTGGCTTGTGGAACCAAAAACCAATCAATAGGTAACTGGAAACACCCACCAATTCCCAAAACATATACATTTGAGGCAAGTTCGTGGCAAGGACCAATCCCAACATACTAAAATTGAATAAGGCTAAGTAACCGAAAAACTTAGCATAACCCTTGTCATGTCGCATGTAACCGTGCGTATAGTATTGAATCAGAAGACTCACAAAGGTGACGACGCTCAACATAAGGACGCTGTTCGCATCCAATAAGGTACCGATTTTAAGTTCTAAATTGCCTGCAGACAGCCAAGTCCAGTTACGTTCAACCGCTTGAACGGCTTCATGTGGCTGAGCAAAAAGCCACTGAATGGCTGAAATCGCATGGAGCAATCCCAAGCCTGTTGCCGTCATGGTTAAAATGGGGGCAGAAATCTGAGGCAATAAAGCGGTTTTTTCGCCTGTTTGTGGGTCATTGATTTGTATGGCACGACCAATACTAATAGTTAAAAATGCAAGAAGGGGGTAAAGTGGGACAAGCCACAGGTTGTTTAAAAAAAAGTCTGAAAACCAATTCATGGCGAGGGGCTACTCCTTAATACATCTGTTTAATTTTGGAATATCGTGACAATTTTGCATCAATTACCACTTCAAACGACTGAAATCTTCAACATCAACGCTCGCCGTATTTTTAAACAAGGCGAGAACAATGGCGAGTCCTACGGCGGCTTCGGCAGCAGAAATCGTCAAAATAAAGATGGCAAATACTTGCCCTGACAAATCACTCGGATTCACATGATTGTTGATGGCAACAAAAACCAAGTTCACAGCATTGAGCATCAATTCAACGCACATAAGTGTACGAATCAAGTGGCGTGAACTGACGACACCTGCAAAGCCCAATCCAAATAAAATGGTGGCAACACCTAAGTAATGGTGAACGGTAAGCCCTGCTACGGCAGCGACTTCGGCGACTTCTGCACTCATCATCATAGTGAACATTCCTTTTTAAGCTCTTCGGTAGCAGGGGCTTCTTCTTCGGCGACTTCGGCATCGACAAAGCCGACATCCTTACGCCATTCAGCCGCAAGCGTCGGCTTTAAGCGACCTTCTTGAATAGAAAACGTCAAGCCTGGCTCTTGAGACGTAAACGTTTTTTTGGAAAGCATAATGGCTCCAATCATTGCCCCTAAAAGCAAGATAGACGCCACTTCAAAGGGAAGCACATACTTGCTAAATAGTAATTGGCCAATCGCCAATGTGCTGCCTTGCTCGTGCAATTCTCTAATCCATTGAGCAGATGCGGGGAATTGCTTGATATTAAAGCCCATAACGCTTGTGAAAATAAGGGCGAACAGAGCAACAGAACTAATACTGGCAATGAGTAGCCGTCCGAGTTTGCCTGCTCGTGCTTTTAAAGGCGTGTCGCCTGTAAACATGATACCAAACAACATGACAATGGTAAGCCCTACACCATAGACCAACACTTGAGCGGTCGCTAAGAAATCAGCGTTGTTCAACAGGAAAAAAGCGGCGATCGAAAAGAAGACCACAATCAGGCTCAACGCACTGTAAAGCACACTTGGAGCCAATACCACGCCTAAGGCGGCTCCTATGGCAACGGTTGCAAAAATCCAAAATAAGGTAGATTCAAACAATGTATAAGCTCCAATCTAAACAAGGCTAACAGGGGACGAAACGTCCTATAATACGGTGGGCGTATAGCCACGTTTGGCACGCCATTCATCAGATTCTTGACCACTAAGGGTGAGATCTTTTTTGTCAAGTACTAAGGCTTCACGGCTGTAATCCGCCAACTCAAAGTCGCTTAACATTTTAATGCAATCCACAGGGCAGACTTCGGTACAGTTTCCGCAGAAAATGCAACGTCCCATATCAATGGTAAAACGTGTAACGACAGGCTTTTTATCGTCGTCACGATGCATGTCGATCTGAATGAGGTCATCACACGGGCAGACCCTTGCACAGGCTTGACACCCGATACATAGATCCGTGTCATCAGATTTCGACAACAGGCTCAAGCGTCCGTGAAAGCGGTCGCTTAATTCAGGCATGACTTCAGGATATTCAAGCGTGACGGCTTCTCTTGGGTGATGCTTAAGTACGGTTGCAAAACCTTGTGCAATCGCCTTAATGCCTTCAAAAACGACATTGCCTTCGGCATGTTCAATCGCATTGAGGGGATGTTGAGCATCGTGTGAATGATTCGACATAGCAAGACAAAATCCTTTTGACTAAGCGTGATAACGAGCAGCCACTTGGGCTTTAAATTGACGATCGATGAAGTGACAGAAGCCACCGACACCACAAATGCCGACGAGTGCTGCAAGGGCGAGATAGATCCAACTGCCTGCGAAACCGTCCGCCAAAAAACTAAGGCTAAACTGCTTGGCAAAGCCGAGCATGAACAAGTTAATTAAAGAAAGCGGAATGAGGAACTTCCAGCAGAAGCCCATGAGCTGATCGGGCTTTAAGCGAGGGAGTGTGCCTCTTAAAAGCATCGCAATATAGATGAAAATGTAGGTTTTGCTGAGCATCCAGAAGATTTGTTCACCGTTTACGAGCAAAGGCTTAATGGCAGGGAGCTTCACGGCTTGAATGATGGCATCCGCTAAGCCGTAGTTCTGCATGAAGGTGCCTCCAAAAGGCGAGGTGTATCCGCCAAAGAACAACGCCACGGTTAGAGCAGACAATACAAACAAGCCCGCATATTCTGCCAAGAAGAAGGTCGCAAACTTCATACCCGAGTATTCGGTGTTATAACCGCTGACCAGTTCGCTTTCCGCTTCAGGTAAATCGAACGGCACACGGTTGACTTCGGCAATTGAAGCCACATAGAATAACAAGAAGCTTAATGGTGTGAGCATGATGCCGTACCAGTGAAGGACTCCTCCGCTTTGGGCTTCGATAATAGTCTTCAAGTTACCGCTACCCGTGAATAAAACCACGCCAATCACCGATAAAATCAGAGGAACTTCATAGCTAATGGCTTGAGCCGCACTACGCATCCCACCCAGCAACGAGTATTTATTGTTCGATGCCCAACCTGCAAGCACGAGTCCGATCACCGAAATAGACGATAACGCAAACAGAACAAGCAAGCCCAAAGGCAAGCTTACCCCAATGAGGCTCTCGCTAAACGGCACAATCGCATACAAGGCAAACACAGGGAATAAGAAAATCGCAGGAGCCAAGGTGAACAAGAACTTGTCCATCACAGGGGTCATAATATCTTCTTTAGTCAGAAGCTTAACGCCATCGGCGATGGTTTGAAACATTCCGCCAGGCCCGACTCGGTTAGGGCCTTTACGTTGCGTAAACCATGAAAGGACTTTACGTTCCATTAAAACCATGACCACCGCAGCGGCTTGACCCATGACGGCGACCATACCAAACAACACCACGCCCGTTAAGAAAATAGGCACAATATCAGGCAATTGATGCCACAATTCAATGGCTTTCATAAAGTGAAAGCTTGGATCTAGAAGTTGTGCAAGTGTGGGGATTTCAAAGCTGGCAGTCGCGTTCATAGGATTGCATCTCTTTCTTTGGGCAAACAGGGCTTATCTGTCTACTTCAGGCATAATAACGTCGAGGCTACCAAAAATAGCCATTAAATCGGAATACATATGACCCTTCATCAATTCTGGAAGAGCGGACAAATTGCTGAAAGACGCCCCACGCCACTTGATGCGATACGCCTTAGGCGTGCCGTCGGTAATAATGTAGCAACCCAAAACACCACGAGGCGATTCCACAAAGTTGGACGCTTCACCAGCGGGTGGCTTATAGGTCAACAAATTGATTTTCTTGCCCATGGTATCCCAATCCTTGTCCCAAGGAGGCACAACGATTTCAGGATTTTTCTTGGCTTCTTTGGTTTTGGCTTCAACCTCTTTTTTCAGAATGGCTAAAGCACCGCCGTCTCCACCAGGGATTTTGTCAATGCACTGTTTGATGATTTTAATGGATTCACGCATTTCTTGCACACGCACCAAGTAACGAGCATAGGTATCGCACCCTGTATGCGTCGGCACATCAAAATCCAATTCGTTATATACTGAATAAGGATTCGTTTTACGAAGGTCTAAGGCTTCACCTGTGGCTCGCAAAGCAGGACCCGTCACGCCGTATTTAAGGCAGAACTCTTTGCTCATAATGCCGTGACCCTTGGTTCGATCCATTACAATGGGGTTCTTGGTGGCAACCGCTTCGTATTCATCCAAACGATCGGGGAAATGATTACAGAAGGCACGCACTTCTTCCAGCCAGCCAGCAGGCAAGTCATTGTTGACGCCTCCAAAGCGGAAGTAGTTGTACATCATTCTTGCCCCAGTGAGGTTTTCAAAAATCGTGAAGACTTCTTCACGATCTCTAAAACACCAGAAGAAAGGCGTAGACGCCCCTAAATCAAGCAAGAATGTTCCAAACCACAACAAGTGAGACGTAATACGGTTTAATTCAAGACAAATCACACGGATATATTCCACACGCTTAGGCACAGGAATATCGGCAATTTGCTCGATGCAATTGACAAAAACCAAGTGATCGTAAAACGATGAGAGATATTCCACACGGTCAATCGTCGGCTGATATTGAAACAAGGAACGACTTTCGCCCATTTTTTCCTTGGAGCGATGCAAATAACCAATCACAGGCTCCATTTCTTTAACAACTTCACCATTCAGCGTGGTGACCAAACGCAAAACGCCGTGAGTTGAAGGATGCTGAGGTCCGATATTGACGACCAAATCATTGGTGTCAAACCCTGTTTCTATAGAAACACCCGGTAAGTTGCTTTGCAATTCAGGATTCAATTCTTTAACAGACATCATAGTAGTTTCCAAAACGTTTAACGAATAACAAGACTAGCGACGGTTCCACACCAATCGAGGGTCTTCTTCTTTGTAATCTTTACGCAAGGGGTGACCTAACCAATAGGTCGGCATTAAAATGCGACGCAAATCAGGATGCCCCTCATAGTGAATACCCATTAAATCATAGGCTTCACGCTCATGCCAATCAGCCGCAGGCCAAACAGGGTAAAGGCTTGGGGATGTGTCGTTCGCATCGGCGACGATTTTAATAATCAATGAATGGTAATGCACGGTGGAATAGAGATGATAAACGCTTTCACGATGCGTCTTCCAGTCAATTCCCGTCACCAATAGGAGCATATCAAGCTTTGAGCTAGCATCACCCTTAAGCAACTCGCCTGCTTTAAGAATGGCTTCAGCGGTTAAGCGAATAATTTCGGTACCTTTGGCGTCGTTGCCTAGATGTTCAGCAGCAATACCTTTAGATTCAAGCAAGGCCCCAAACATACCAGCAGGAATAGCGGGCGTCGCTTCAATCACTTCAGTTTCAGGAGCCTGTTCAGGCGATTTATTTTCTTCGTTCATGACGGTGCTTTATATTGCCTCTTACTAATCCTAATTCGCCACGCTCAAGCATTTCTTCGACATTGTATCCATCTTTTTGGATGCCCCAATGTAAGAAGTCCGCCTCAGTAGCTCCTTCTAACGGCACTAAACAATCGTCCTCATCCAAACGCACACGGGCAATATGCTGTGCGGTACGCTTGCGACGTTCAGCTAAAGTTTCTTTACGCATTTTCTTTTGCAGTTGGATCAACGCATCCAATAAGGCTTCAGGACGTGGTGGACAACCTGGAACATATACATCAACAGGAATCACACGATCCACGCCACGCACGACTGAATAGGAGTCGTTTTCATACATCCCGCCTGTGACCGTGCAGGCCCCCATAGCGATGACATATTTAGGTTCAGCCATTTGCTCATATAAACGCAATAAAGCAGGTGCCATTTTATACGTAATGGTGCCTGCGGTAATCATTAAATCGGATTGTCTTGGGGTGGCACGAAAGGCTTCTGAACCAAAGCGAGCAATGTCAAATTTTGGAGCAGATGCCGACATCATCTCGATCCCACAACAGGAGGTTGCAAAGGTCATCGGCCAAACCGAATTGCTTCTTGCCCAGTTGTAGACGGCATCGACCGTTGTGACGATAATTCCGCTACTTTCTAGCATATCTTGCCACGCATCAGAAACGAGGTTTACTGCCATCTTAAGGCTCCTTTTCGCCACGCATACACAATACCGAGTGCCAAAATGCCGACGAAAACCAGCATTTCCACCAACGCAAAGACGCCCACTTTCTCGTACGCCACAGCCCAAGGAAACAAGAAAATCGTTTCAATATCAAATAAGATAAAGAGCAAGGCATAGAGATAAAACTTCACATCAAAGCGAATACGTGCTTCGCCATAAGGCTTCATGCCTGATTCATAGGTTTCATGCTTGTAAGCGGTGGGGTGCTTAATTTGAACCAACTGCGAAATAGCAAAAAGCAAAAAAGGAAACAATCCGCAAAAGAGCAGAAGGACGAAAAATACGGGGTATCCAGTTAAGTGCATTTGGCGTATTCTCTTTTCTCACAATATCTATATGACTAATTAAACATTAAATATCAAAAATGGTCAAACATTTCACGCCAATTAGCACAAATATAGCAGCAAATAGGTTTTATATATATGCTAGGGACAATCAATAGGCGGATTCAAGCATTTAATTTAGGGTACTATCTTACAATGGGAAACTTTATTACCAGAACTTTTGATCTAACTACAGCAATTATAAAGAAGGGGGGGGGGCAACTGTTCACTTTTTTAAAGAAGAGTTCCCTCGTCAACTTGCTAACCGTCAACCAGAAGCAATTGCCTTTGCGGGATTGTCTGCTCATCATTGTTATGAAATAGGGCATGCTGTTCTTGCAAGGAACATGCCTGAAGTGGGTATAGGTGTTGGTAAGCTTATTGCTTCTAAATGGGGGTATATGGCATTTGAGAATCGTCAGCCTTTGATAGAGTTTGCTAGAGCAGCCCTAACCTCTACAGGAAGACAAGCAATAGGAGATTTTTCTCAATCTATTGGGAAAGACGTACGTCATTTTTATAGTGGTCAAGCTTCCCTCACAAAGACATTTGTTCAAAAAGGGGGAATAGACTGTATGCAGTATGCTCTTGATGTACTTCAGCTTTATATTCACCTTTATATGAAATCAGGCATGACTAATAATGTGAATCTGGAAAAACTTTTATCACAGGTTCTACTAGATGAAAAAACTATTGCACGAATTAACAGAATGACACCAGAACAAATGAGTAAATTGATAGAAAGGCTATAAAAAATCACCCTGATTCTGTAGATGCTGTGGACAAAAAGGCTATTATTGATATGTTTATAGACATAAAATCAGGTTTTTAAGGGATGTGACTTAATTTTATTACAATAATACTTAGAAGATGAGAGTTACCTTATCTATCCACTTATTGTATTGCTTCGCATTAGGGACGTTTCTATTTTTAGACGCCCCTGCTTTTGCGGTGAACCTGCAAGGGGTAGACGACTTGCCCTTGACGCAGTTCCCTACCGCTGATGCTCGTTTGAACGAACTTCTTAAAGAAGGCGATGTGTTTCGATCCGAAAGCCTTTTAAATGCCATTATTGAACGTGAGCCGACGAATTGGCGAGCCTTGGTCAATTTGGCATATTTACAGCAAAAGCAATGGCAATACCCTACGGCGAAAGTCTTGTTGATGCGTGCCAAAAGTATTGTGCCACAAGAGCCAACCGTAATAGGTGAGCTAGGGTATCTCTATTTGAAATGGGCAAGCCAAACCGACCTAAAACCTGCCCCCCCAGCCGATGCCTTAAGCCAAGCCGAACGCCTTTTAAAACAAGCCTTAATGATGCACCCGAATGATGCGATGACCCCACTCTATTATGCGGAATTGTGCTTGTTTAAGGACAAAAACTCGCCTGAAGCCAAGACCTACGTCAAACAAGCTTTAGCGATGCACCCAACGCATCAACCTGCTTTGTTACTGGCGTCTCACCTCTATCAAGAAATGGGCTTACGATCTCAAGCCAAGCAAGCCTTACTTATGGCGTATGACTTGGGCAGTAAAAATCCTGCGGTACTAGATGCCATGTCTCGTACGCTGGCGAAATTGGAACGCCCTGAAGATGCCATTCATTATGCCAATGAAGCGACCTTGTATGATGTCGCCGAATCGCCTGAACGCCTGCGTTTAAAAGCAGAGCAGTATGAAAAATTGGCGGACCCGCAAAAGGCATTAAAGATATATCAAGCCCTTGTCCCCTATTTCCCTAAATCTCCTGAATTAAGTCTGAAGAAAGCTAGCTTGACGGAACAAGTTTCGGGAACGGAGAAGGCGACCCCTGCCTTTCAAGAAGCGATGCGTTTGAATCCCGATTTAGTGCCAAATTACAAAGCAGAAGCGAAAGCCTTGATCATCAAAGAATCGTTGGATGCGGCTAAAGCCCCCTTGCAATCAGTCTTACGGCTCACGCCTGAAGACCCTCATTTGCTTAGCTGGTTGAGCATTCTTTACTACCGCAAGTTGTTGCTTGGGCAATCGGTGGATAAAGACGAATTAGCTTCGGTGCAACGCCTGCTAAAACGCTCGCAAGGCACGACGCTAAAAATGAGCTTACCCCAAGGCACGAACGCCCTAAGCGTCCAGCCTTTGCCTGAACAGCGGACGTTGGAAGCCTTACGTTTAAAGCTAGTCGCTCAAGACGGCGTCTTAGAAGCAGAAGATCTCAAGCAATTAAGCCATCTCAAAATTTTTGGAGCCACCCCTGTGATTCGTGCAGAATCGGCGTTTTTATATGGGGATATACCCACGGCATTCGCCGAACTTAAGCGATTGCCCCCGCCTGCTAATGCGGAAGACGCCCTTGATTTAGCTCATCAATGGCGGTTGATGCAATTTATCCCGGGAGCCTTAAAAGCCTTTCAATGGGCGTATACGGCAAACCCTACCGATGAAACGCGTCGGCGGATTGTGGAACTTGAACAAGTGGACGTCCGCATTGAAGAGCGTCTCCATACCTTGCAAGCCGCGTTGCCTCAAGGGGTGAAAAACATCAAAAAAATCAAGCAAGCGGCAATGCAAAAGCAATTGAATCAGCTCAAAGAAGAAGCCAATACGGCGTTGCAGTTGAATCCCAGTCATCCTTTAGCGTGGGAGCTTTTGGCGGATGTTGCTGAGCGTGAAGGGCAGTGGGGGCGTGCCGTTTTATTATGGCAAGAAGCCAAAATGCGAGATAGCGAAGGGAAGGATCAGGCGAGAGTCCACCAACGCCTCGTTAATGCGAAGTATCAGGCGTCAAAAGCGGGCATCGTACCGTTGTCGTCGCTGATGCAAGGAAATCGTCAAGCTGTGCCTGCGAGTGTGGGCTATAGCTTTTAAATCTTTAGAGGGCTGTGCGAAAATGGATTTACCCCCTCTCCCTTTGGGAGAGGGTTGGGGTGAGGGCTTCAGGATCGCCAGCTATAGCTGGTGTTTCCCTCATCCTAGCCTTCTCCCAAAGGGAGAAGGAACAAAACAAAAGCCAATAAAAAAGCCCTCTTCCTTGTGAGAAGAAGGCTTTTTGGATGAACAAGGTGTTTGTTATCTAAGTAACTGTATCGCCAAGTTCGGAGCCTGATTGGCTTGACCAAGAACGGTTGCCGCTGCCTGTTGAAGAATCTGATTCTTAGTCATTTCAGCGGATTCCTTCGCCACATCCACGTTGCGGATGCGTGATTCACTGGCACTGAAGTTCTCGATCGAAATCGCTAAGTTCGTGCTAGCGGAAGTCAAACGATTACTCAAAGCACCAATAGACGCTCTTCGGTTACCGACACGCTGAAGGGCAATGTCAATCTTTGAAATCGCTTTCAAAGAAGAGGCGTTAGTGGTCACGCCGAACGCGACAACCGTACCTGAACCAATCCCTAAGCTGGTTTTGCTCAAAGTTCCTAAAGCCGATTGAGCTGAACCAATGTCTAAGATGTTGGTCCCTGAAGCGGATTCCGCTCCGACCTGAATTTTGAAAGTGGCGACAGAAGAAAAGAGCTTCTTCCCGTTAAATTCAGTGGCTTTGGCGATACGATCAACATCATTGGTCAGCTGTAACAATTCCTTGTTAATCGCTGAACGCTGATCGACACCGAGCGTATCGTTGGCCCCTTGTACAGCAAGTTCACGCATACGTTGCAGGTTATCTGTAATCGTACTGAGTGACCCGTCTGCCGTGTTAAGAACGTTAATACCGTCTTGCACGTTATCATTGGCTTTTTGACTGCCTCTGATTTGAGATCGTAACGTTTCAGAAATCTGCAAACCCGCCGCATCATCGGACGCTTTGTTGATTCTGAATCCAGATGACAACTTCTCAAGTGATTTGCCTAGGTCCATGGTGTTTTTACCCAACAGACGTTGTGCATTGAGAGATTGCACATTGGTATTGATTTGAATACCCATAGTAAATGAATCCTTTAATGTTTATTGCTAAAATAGAGTAAAGTAGAGTTGAAAGAGTTTCAACCGAATAAAGTAATGTCCGCCTCCTTTCGTAATGTTTTATGGTTCTACATGAAGTGTTAGAAGGTGAAGGGCTTAGTAAGGATAAACCAAGCCCCTTGCCTATAAGTTCAAAGGCTTAACCAAGTAACTTCAAGGCAAGCTGAGGGGATTGGTTGGCTTGAGACAAGACCGTCGCCGCCGCTTGTTGAAGAATCTGATTTTTGGTCATGTTGGCAGATTCTTTCGCCACATCCACGTTACGGATGCGTGATTCACTGGCACTGTAGTTCTCGATCGAAATCGCTAAGTTCTGGCTAGCGGAACCCAAACGATTGGTCAACGCACCAATAGAGGCTCTTCGGTTACCAACGCGCTGAAGGGCGATATCGATCTTTGAAATCGCTTTCAAAGAAGAAGCGTTGGTCGTTACGCCAAAAGCAACCACTGTACCAGAACCGATACCCAAGCTAGTTTTACTTAAAGTGCCTAAGGCTGAGCTAGCTGAACCAATGTCTAAGACGTTGGTACCTGAAGCGGATTCCGCTCCGACCTGAATTTTGAAAGTAGCGACAGAAGAAAAGAGCTTCTTCCCATTAAATTCAGTCGATTTAGCAATACGATCAATATCGTTCGTTAGCTGTAACAATTCCTTGTTAATCGCTGAACGTTGATCGACACCTAGCGTATCGTTTGCACCTTGTACGGCGAGTTCACGCATACGTTGAAGGTTGTCTGTAATCGTGCTAAGTGAGCCGTCTGCGGTATTCAAAACGTTAATGCCGTCTTGAACGTTATCGTTGGCTTTTTCACTACCACGAATCTGAGATCTTAGGACTTCAGAAATCTGTAAACCAGCGGCATCATCCGAAGATTTGTTGATTCTGAATCCAGACGCTAACTGCTCTAAAGATTTGTTTAAGCCCATGGTGTTTTGGGTTAACAAACGTTGTGCATTAAGAGATTGCACGTTGGTATTAACATTAATAGGCATAATAAAATGCTCCTTATCTTCCGTGATTAGGATGCTATTTCGTATCCGTTCTGCCTAAGCCTTTAACGAATCGCCTGTGGTGTTTGGCACAGGCTTTTTAAGTACAAAAGAGCGTCCTGTAGACCTAAATGCAAGCATTTAAACTATGTTAAACGTCTGGTGACTTAAAAATGATTGGTGAAAGAGAGATAGTCAGAAGAGGATAAGTCCTGCATCCGTGTGTATTGCATCCGTGCAACAATTTTGTTAATCCCAGTTGTGAACAAAAAATTGTTTTCGCTAGGCAACCTTGTTACGCTGAATGTATCGACACCGTGTTTTCAAAGTTTGAGCAGTTCCTTCATTTGGAGGAGGCTTCTTCTTAAAGCAGGACGGCATGGACTTTTCGCCTCTAGCCAAAACCAAACTTTTCACCTAAACTAAAGGAGTGCTTTTTCAAAGGAAATCCCTATGCCGTCACTACCCATTTCTCCCTTCTTTATACCCCCAGCGGATGCCTTGCTTTATGTGCTAGCGTTTGTTTTGGGCATTAGAAGCACATGGATTTTATTTTCGGCTGAACAGGGACGCCGCCATGACTTAACGTATCGCCCACCAGTCAAAGGGCAAGATTTTGACGTCAACATTGTGGTTCCCCTCATGCACGCCGATGATGATATGGCCTTACAAGATTTTTTAGCCTGCACGGCCGCACAGACGTATGAAAACGCCCGCATCCTTATTTTGGCTCATCCAGACGCCCAATGGATGCAAGAATCTCTAGAATTACCTGAAACGTGTCAGTGGATCAATGTACCGAGTACCTTTGCTCAAAACCAACAAAGCGTCTTAAGGTGGGGATTAAACCGCGTTTTAGCGATGCACCCTCCCCATCTATTTGTCTTGCTGGATGTTTATGATCTGATTAAACCTGATTTTCTAAGCCATGCCGTTTCGATTGCTTATCAACATGACGTGTATCAAGGCTATATGGCTCATCGAGATTTTGGCGAAGGGGTTTTAAGTCGTAGCTTAGGTTTGTTGACTCGACTAAGGTCTCGCATTGAAAGCGTCGGTCGTTTTCATGGCGGCTTGGGCTTATTGTTTCGCCATAGCGGACTTGCCTTCAAGCCCAGTTTACTTGAGCGCTTCCCACTTGAACACCATCCTAGTCTGGGCTACGCCCCTTGGAGCATCACGCTCAATCAAGCCAGTGCCCGTTTGCCCAGTATCAAAGTACATTGGGTACCTAGTATGATTGTGTATCAAAGGCATTACCCTGACGTATTTGCCCATGTCTCGCATGAAATAGAAGCCACCATCACTGTAGTGGCAGGGCTTATCAATCGTTTTATAAGACTCGCTCGCCCTCGTGAACTCGAGCAACGCTTGGCGATGCTGCCCACTAATTTAATTTTAAACACGATTTTGCTAGCCAGCATGGCAATTTTTGTACAACAAGGGTTATTCCCTGAAAAAGTAGGCACCCCTTTGGCATGGTCACTCTTAGCAGGCGGGCAAATGCTCTTATGGGGCATCACCTTAAGTGTCGCTCGCATTAAACCTGCAGACTGGTTGAGCTCGACCTTAATTGTCATGTCTGCCACCTTGCTGGAAATACTGGCTTTCCCTGTAGCCCTTGTGGGCTGGATCGTTCAAAAACTTAGTCGTCTGAATCAACCTCGTTCAAGTCACTATCAAGAGGCTCGTTCATTTTCAAAGCTCACTCCCCTGAAAGAATCCTTAGATGCTCATCGTGTTCAACCCAGGCTTGCTAGTGGAGTCTTGCCTGTAACACCACAAACCAGCATATCTGCCCCTCAAACCTTAAACACACAAACACCGTTTGTCTTAACACTCGGCTCTCAAGAAATTGTTGCCGATATTAAGGTGGATATTAAACCCTGTTCCGAAGGCTTACTCTATGCCTTAACGTTGACGTATAAACAACAACGTTTTCAAACCCAACACACCCCAAAACTGGAAGACGCCTTTATTGAGTTAAGTCAAACCTTGTCTCACTATCAAATCCAACCCAAGACGTGTGGGAACTGTGCCTATTGGTTTGTAAATCAAGCCACCCGTCCTCTTGTGGAAGGATTACCCAAGCAAGGAACTTGCCTAAAAAACAAGCAGGGTAAAGTCTTAAGTATGGATGATGTCGCCTTAAACGTGCTTTCTGTCCCATGTGAAGCACACACCGAACGCCATCAACATGAAGCGGTTGTGCAGGCGTGGAAAGAGAGCCTTGAAAACCTTGCGAAAATGTAATAAGACCCTTACAAATATCGTAAAATCCCCTCTGTGCTGACTAAACACTTGACTATTTACTTTTTTTGACATGATAGGTTGGGGTTTCTTATTAAGAAATCCTTGTGTTACTTTTTATATAAAGGGCTCTGGTAATGAAATTAAATTTTAGCCGTTCTACTTTCTCCCCTTCAGCTGCGAAAACCGATGCTCAACGTGCTGGCCAAGCACAACAAATGAAAAATACTAAATTGGCCGCTATGAAAGCCAACAAAAACCATGACACGTTGTACGTCAACGGCCGTGAAGTTAATACTACTGCTGTGATGAAAGCCAACACTGCAGCCGCAATGGCTAAAGCGACTTATACCGCTTCCGTTTAGTTTTCTAGACGTAACGTTTTCTATAAACGAGGGATGCTACGGCGTCCCTCGTTTGCTTTTGAAGTAAGCTTGTAAGCCGTCTTTCGCCTCTTCTTCGAGGATGCCCCCAATCACTTTCAATGCTCCTCCTTCGTTTTGCAAGACTTTTGAAGGCGATTCGCCTTCTGTGGGATCATACGCCCCAAAAATCACCTGCCCAATACGGGCTTGCTTTAACGCATTCGCACACATCGCACAAGGTTCAAGCGTCACAATCAAAGTGAATTCATTCAAACGCCAATCGCCTTGGCGTTGAGTGACTTCCAGCATGGCGTTTAGTTCAGCATGCCCTAAGGGATTATTATCCTTCTCTCGTGTATTAACACCTTCAGCGATACACTTACCTTCAGCGTCTAAAAAAACGGCTCCCACAGGCACATCATGAGGCAGGGCGTTTTGAGCAAGCGTTAAGGCATAACGCATCCAGTCTTGCATTTCGGCGTGATTTAACGTATACACCATAATTTAGGACGTCACCTGGCTATAATCAGGAAATAAGGCAGACGGATCTTCCAATACCTTATCAGGATCCAAAATTGCCACATCATAACGTTTTGCCCACTGAAACAAAGCGGCTTGCCAGTGCAAGTCCCACGACATTTCAGCTTCAGTCGTATGGCGAGCATTAAAGGCATCCGTGCCTTTAAGCGTGTCATGGGTGAAACGAGGGTACAAGTGCCAATGTAGATGTTCGACGACTTCGCTAAATTGAAGCCAATAGACTTTGTCGATATTTTCTTGCGTTTGCAAAAACGCCGTCCATGCTTGGCAGGCACCGAAAAGAGCCAAGGGGACTTCCGCATGTTGGGTCGTTTCACGGCTTGTGGCGATCTGAACATAGCCTGCTCGTTTGCCAACAATCGCCACAAAGGGACGCTTTTCTTCTGTTCTAAAGGAAGATTTCATGGGGGATACCTTGAAATTACTAAGATGCCTCTATTATATCACAGACGGTATAGCCGTCTTTAAAAGGCGTCATTTTTATGTTAGACTCACCTTATCATAACAACCTTTAGGATGATCGTCCCATGTTTTTTGAAGGCAAGCACATTGTTTTAGGCGTTTGCGGAGGCATTGCCGCTTATAAAAGTGGCGATTTGATTCGTGAACTCCAACGCAAGGGAGCCTCAGGCGTGCATCCCATTCTTTCGCAAGACGCCCCCCACTTCATCACCGCCTTGACGCTGTCTAGCCTAAGCAAGTACCCTGCCACAAGCGAGCATCACGCCGTGGATGCTCAAGGCGTTCCCCTGCATATTAGTTTAGCTCAATGGGGCGACGTACTCCTCATTTACCCCGCCACGGCTAATCTTATTGCTCAACTGGCTCAAGGCTTAACGGGCGATTTAGTGACGGCAAGCGCCTTGTGCTTCTACGAAAAGCCGATTGTCCTGAGTCCTGCCATGAATACCCGTATGTGGGAACACCCCTTGACCCAACGTAATTTAGCCACCTTGGCAAGCTTGCCCAACGTGCATCTCGTGCCACCCACCGAAGGCTTACTCGCCTGTGGCGAAACAGGGGCAGGGCATCTCGCCCCTGATGAGTGGACGCTTTTAACGCTTTACCGAGCCGTGCATCCTCATAATAGACGCCTCGCAGGCAAAAAAATACTCATCACCGCAGGAGGCACGCAAGAAGCTTTGGATCCTGCACGCATTTTGACCAATAAATCCAGCGGTAAAATGGGGCTGGCCCTTGCCGATGAAGCCTACGCCATGGGGGCAGAGCTCACCTTAATTACGGCTAATGAACAACACTTAGGCCTGCGTCCGTTCCCCACGATTTTGGCGAAAGATGTTGAATCGATGAAAAACGCTGTTTTAGAACAGTTTCCTTCACACGATTGGCTACTAAAAGCGGCAGCCGTGAGTGATTTTAAGCCCGTTCAGCCTCAAGGCTCTAAAATTAAAAAGCACGCCAACGCCACCCCCTATGTGCTAGAACTAGAAGCCACGGTAGATATTTTAAAAACGGCGTGTGATCAAAAACAGTCGCATCAAAAGGTGTTGGGCTTTGCCGCTGAAAGTGAAACAGGGGATTTACAGCCTCTTTACGACAAGCTGCAGCGCAAGGGGGCTGATGCCTTAGCCGTGAACAACATCAACCGAAGCGATATTGCCTTTCATAGTGAAGAGAATGAAGTCCAATTGCTTTTTGCACAAGACACGCCCGCCCCTGTATTCATTGAAAAAGCGGGGAAAGACGTGGTGGCTCGTCACTTGCTCGCTCAGCTCGCAGACGTCTGGCCTTAGACGATTTGAGGGGTCTGCCGTAAAAATGTTTCGGGCTTAGGCGATTCGTAATAAGGAGTAGGGATTTTTTGGGCAGGAGCATCTGTATGCCCTTTAGGGGAAGGACTTTCCTTCGATGTACTGGAGGAATGTCCTTCAGGGGGGGCACTGGCCGGAGAAGAGCCCCCTCCGCCGCCAAAAGTAATCGAAGGGAGTCTGGCGCCTGAATGCCCTAATTCAAAAAAGCTTCCTACAGCAACCGCAATAATGCCTCCAAAAATACCCCAGCCCAGTAATCGGTCAGGAGAAGGAATGTATCTTAAGAACTTGCTAATGGTGTCTTTCTTTTTCATACTCATGACTTCATGGGGATCAATGCCAAAGGGAAGTAGGTTTGATAATTTATGAGTGGACTTTCCTAAAGTCGGCTGTGGCAGTGGAGCCTTCAACTGCACATCCCCTTCTATAGATCCTCCTCCTGTTACGTCGCACCAAATACGCCCAATTAATCTTGTAAGAGACCATGTAGAAATACTTTGTTTCGCCCTGTTCGCTTTATATCCTAAATCTATAGACGGCTTATCTACAATTTTTGTTTCTATTTCTTGAAACCTCACTTCACCTGAATGGTCTTGCACAGCTTGATAAACTCGACAAATTCTTTGTCCATTTTCATTTGTTTTAATCTGCAACGGTTGACCGGGACCTGCTTTCGCTCTGTAAAAGGTGTTATCGGCATCTCTAAACTTCACATCAAGGTATTTGGAACCATTTTCTGTATGTTTTGGGTCAATTTCTGCGACTTCAGTAAAACCACTAAATAAATACCCCATAAAACCTGGTTTATTCGACTTCATGACAAGCAAACGATCTAAAGGACTCGCTTGATGCCCTTCTCCTCCAAAGAAACCTGCGGGATTGGTTGTTTTACTTTTTTTGTGCATGACTTTGTAATAGTACCCATCCTCGCTTCTTCCTTGAAGAATCTGGCCGGGAACAAGCTCCCCAGTAGTATTTTCAGAGTGACGGATCTTCTGAAAATGCAATAACGCGGTAATGAGGGCCCCTAAGCTAAAACCTTCGCTAAAGTGGCCCATTAAGTTCAGCGTACTGCCCTGTAAAAACTGAATGGTCGACTCGTCTTTTTCGTTCAAAAAGACTTGCGACATCAATCGATTTAAAATAGGATCCTTTTCTACACGAGCCAGCTCATCGTCTTTTTTGCCGTCTTTTTCTTCCGTCTGTTCGTTGCTTCCCTTTTTACGTTGACTGCTCAACGCTAAAGATGCTTTCGCCGCATTGCTAAAATCGTTATGAGCTTCTTCATGTCCTCCGCCATGTTCGCCGTGTTCCCCACCATAACCATGTGTTGCCACACTTTTTGTAAGAGCGGCATGCGTCATGCCTTCAGCATCCCCATTGCGTTGTGTGGATTGCATATTTGCCATATAAGGGCGTGAAAACGCCTGAGAGAAGGAAAGCATCAAAAAAAATCCTTTCAAAACACACAAAATAGGAGAGAGTTACTGCATTGTAAATAATAAAATAGTTCAATACTTACTATTAGTTTATTTCTACACATCATGCAAGCATAAAAACAAAGCGACTCACTTTTGTGCTAGTTCATAAGCAACGTATGGTGAATTATTTAAGATGAAATGAAGTCACTCATCTTATTCTCATCTTCCATGCCTGTCAACACCAACATCGCATATTGACCCGCTTCCCCTTCCGAATCCAAGTCTTGGGCATGCTTAAAATGCCGTTTCGCCATATCAGGCTTGTTCAACTGCAAGGCACACGTGGCGATATTATTATGACACCATGGATCCGACGGTTCCAACAACAATTGTAATTGATATTGAGCCAATGCCTTGTCCCACAAATTTTGGCAAGAATACAGACGAGCCAGTGCATGATACACCCTGGTGTCACTAGGCGAATAATTCAAGACGTCCTTCAAATAGCTTTCCGCCTTTTTCTCAAGCCCCAATTCTTCATAAGCATGCGTAATATTCATATACGCCAAGACATGGGTAGGATCAGCTTCTATGGACGCTTGCCAATGCTCAAGCGCCGTTTCTCTATCTCCACTTAAGGCGACACAACTGCCGAGTTCATTCAAAATATGCCCCCGCATCCGCTTGGGGAAAATAGGACGCTGCAACGCTTTTTCCAACGCCTGAGCCGCTTCAATATACTTACGATTAAGCTTGAGCTGACGCCCCAGCAAAAGGTGAATCAACGCGTTTTGAGGAAACGCTTGTGCCAACCTATGATATTCTTCCGCACGCTTACTGGCAGTGGGTAAGTTTTCAACGGCCGCAAACTGTACAAGGGCATCATAGGGTGTGTCTAAATGAAACTCAGAGAGACTCGCCATTTTAGGAGCCGCATGTTCAGGCTTCATAAAGGCGATCAAGTGAAGCGAAATATTTTGCATCAATTCTTCAAGCATCCACGTAATGGGGGCAAAATCGTTAAGGCGATTACGATGCGGTTCAAAATACGCCAAATCTAAGGTATGATTTAACGCCCACGCTTGTGTAACGGTATCAAATAAGAGTATCTGGACTTTAACGCCTAAGAGTTCGCCTTCGACTTGAGGATTTTCAATCACGCTGGCATGACCACTTAACAAAAACCGAGCTTGGTACATGGTAGAAACATCTTTTAAAAATGAAATCCCCGTTTCGCCGAGTTGATTGAGGGGTGAGCTACTTTCCCAACGCCCCTGTAAGGTACGAGTCAAATTTTTCACCAAGCTGGCTTGAGCAGGATTTTGCCAAACGCTACAATACTGTGCCAACAAAAATTGAAGCACTTCTACAAAATCGCTTAAAAAGGGGTACGTCGATTCACGCGTCCATGGGAGTAGTAAAAGATGTTCAAGATCTCTCTGCAACATAAGATTCCATTCTTTATAGACGTCTGTTTAAAAAAACTAAACACGACTATACGTTAAAGACTTTATTCTATTGTGACAAAAAAGCAAAATCCTTGTTTACTTTTTTAACAAGTTTAGGTTAATTGACGTATAATGAACCATATACACTTGCCATTTAAAGGACTAGCCATCATGCCTCAACTGAATTTTTCCATGCCCACACGCCCACTCGGACGCACCGATGTTCAGCTCCCCCTCATCTGTTTGGGTACCATGACATGGGGGGAGCAAAACAGTCAAAGTGATGCCTTTGCTCAAATGGATCTTGCCCTTGAACTCGGTGTGCATTTTTGGGATACCGCTGAAGTTTACGCCGTTCCCATTCGTGCCGAAACATCAGGACTCACCGAAACTTATATCGGCAATTATTTTGCCTCTCGAAACGTACGGGATGAGGTCTTTTTAGCCACGAAAATATCAGGGCCGAGTGAACGCTTTGAATGGATTCGAAACGGCAAACTCGATTTTAGTGCAAGCAGTCTTAAGCGTGCGGTGGAAGGCAGTCTTAAACGCCTGCAAACCGACCGTATTGATCTCTACCAGGTCCACTGGCCCGATCGTGCCGTGCCTATTTTCGGACAACGAGAATACGTCCATGCTGAAATGCCTGAAACGTCTCAGGTATTAGACCGGTTTTTAGAAACCCTTCATGCCTTGGATGAACTCATCCAAGAAGGTAAAATCTTGCACGTGGGACTTTCTAACGAAACACCATGGGGGACGATGCAATATCTCAATTTGGCTAAACAGCATGACTTGCCTCGTATGGTCTCCATTCAAAATTGCTATAATCTATTGAACCGCACCCAAGAAGTGGGCTTAACGGAAGTGATGCACCGTGAAGACATTGGACTATTGGCGTATTCCCCCTTGGCAATGGGGATTTTGAGTGGAAAATATCTCCATCACCAGCACCCTAAAGGCAGTCGCATGGAGCTGTTTGGTGAGTACTTTGCTCGTTATACGACCCCTACAGCCCAAAACGCCGTCCAACGTTATGCGGATTTAGCTCACGCCCATGGCTTGACCCCAACCCAATTGGCGTTGGCGTTTGTGAATCATCAGCCCTTTGTTACCAGTAATATCATTGGGGCAACGACGCTTGAGCAGCTGGAAGAAAACATCCGCAGTGTGGAAGTAACGTTAACGTCGGAAATCTTGGAAGAAATCAACGCCCTTCATGAAGATTTACCAAATCCCTGCCCTTAAGTTGTAGCGATTAAGTCAAGGCAAATAAAGCAGATGGTCTCCAAGCACTAAAAAACAGGGAACGCTGGTAGCGTTCCCTGTGAAGTCTTGCGAGCCAGTAGCTTACAAGGTCGCTTGACCAGGTTTCCAGTTCACAGGGCAGTTGGCGCCTGTTTGGAAAGCCTGCACCGTGCGGATGATTTCATCCACATTGCGACCCACGGAAAGATCGTTCACCGTGTAGCTACGCACCGTTTGCTCAGGATCGATAATGAACACGCCACGGAAGCTAATGCCCTTGGCTTCATTTAAGACGCTGTAATCACGAGAAATCGCATGCGTAATATCGCTAAACAACGGATAATTTACCGCACCTAGTGAAGATTCAGACCACGCCTTGTGACTGTAAACGCTGTCCACCGAACCGCCCAACACTTGAACATTCAATTTAGCGAACTCGGCAACCGCTTCGCTGAAGCTGATGATTTCGGTAGGGCAAACAAAGGTGAAATCTAATGGGTAGAAAAATAAAACGACCCACTTACCTGCTTTGGTATACTCACTCAAGGTGACTTCGGTAATTTGACCGTTGGCATACGCACCTGTTTTGAAATCAGGGGCTTTTTGTCCGATTTGTAAAGACATGAGGTGTCCTTTCTAGTTAAAAACGTGAACAACAAATTTAAACACTACTAACATGCCTTATTATAAACGGCTCTTTTAGATTAAACAAGTCTTTTTAAGAAGCCCTTGTATTTCTTGCTTTAAGGCATATACTAAGCGTATTCTTCTTAATCTTTTAGGAGTCCAAACCTCATGTGTGGAATCGTTGGTTACTTAGGGTACAGAGCCATTGCTCCCTTATTGGTGGGGAGTCTTCGTACATTGGAATATCGGGGTTATGACTCGTCAGGCATTGCCGTTTACAATAACGGCACGCAAAGCATTAACATTTATAAGGCCACAGGCAAACTACAAAACCTTGTGGATGTTCTGCCTGCGGACTTGCTCATCGAACCGCACACGAAAAACCTGCAAGTGGGCATTGGGCATATTCGCTGGGCAACGCACGGTGCGCCCACCGTTGAAAATGCACACCCTCACCATGGGCATCATGGCGAAGTGGTCTTGGTGCATAACGGGATCATCGAAAACTTTGCCGAACTCAAGCAAGTGCTGCAAGCCAAAGGATACGTCTTCAATTCGCAGACGGACACCGAAACCGTCGCCCATTTGCTGGAAGATATTTTAAAATCGCACCATAACGATTTCTTGCCTGCGGTGGCGGAACTTCGTCGTCAACTGCACGGAGCCTATGCCTTGACCATGATGCACAAGCAAGCCCCTGGTAAATTGTATGTTGCTCGTCAACAGGCTCCGCTAGTCATTGGCGTGGGGAATCAAGGGGAATATTGGGTGGCTAGTGATGTCGTGGCATTGGTGTCTTACACAAACCAGATCATCTACTTAGAAGACGGTCAATATGCGGAACTCTCTGAAGAAGGGGGCGTCAAGCTTTTCGGAGCCGACAACACTCCTGTTGAAGTCAAAATCCACACCATTCAAACAGGACCGCTCACCATTGACAAAAAGGGCTACAAGCACTTTATGTTGAAAGAAATCTATGAACAGCCTGATGTCGTGCGTAACGCCTTGCTAGAACGCATCACCAGTGATAACAGCCCTGTGTTCATCGCCAACGACACGCCCATTTCGGATAAAGAAGCCACCTCGATCGCAAGCCTGACGCAAGATGTGGATCGGGTGATTATTATCGGGTGTGGAACGTCTTACAATGCAGGTATGGTGGCGAAATACCTGATTGAAGAACTGGTGCGGATGCCTGTTGAAGTCGAAGCCGCTGGGGAATATCGTTACCGCAACCCTGTGTTGAACGATCGTTGCTTGGTGATTGCCATTTCGCAAAGTGGCGAAACCGCCGACACCCTAGAAGCCCTACGTTTAGCGATTCGCAGTGGTGCCAAAACCATTGCCCTCACCAATCGTCCTGATTCGACCATGGCTCGTGAAGTCGGTGGTGTCATTAACGTGCGAGCAGGCGTGGAAGTCAGTGTTTGTGCGACGAAAAGCTTTGTGGCTCAAATTGTCGCCTTGTATTTATTGGGCATGATGATGTGTGAACATCGAGCGGTGACTGAAAAGCTCGCCGAATTGCCCGCCCTTAAGAAAGCCTTGCTCACCTTGCCTGTTTTGATGGAAGCCTTTTTGTCTAATGTAGAGCCTCTACAGAAATTGGCTCGTAAATATGGACATTACACCAGTATGCTCTTCATCGCACGAGGCGTTTGCTTCCCTGCGGCGTTGGAAGGGGCATTGAAGCTCAAGGAAATCAGCTACATTCACGCCGAAGGCTATTCAGGTGCCGAACTCAAGCACGGACCGATTGCCTTATTGGATGAATCCATGCCTGTGGTGTCTTTACTTTCAGACGGTTTGGTCTTCGACAAAATGCTCTCCAACTGCCAAGAAGCCAAGGCTCGTTCGGCTCAAATGATTGCGGTGACCAATAAATCAATTCCGCACGGCTATGAAAATACCTTTGACGATATTATCAGTTACCCTGCCTGCCATGAGTGGGTGGCTCCCTTGTTGGGATCGATTCCCTTGCAGCTCTTGTCCTATTACACCGCGGAGTTCTTGGGTAAAGATGTCGATCAGCCTCGTAATTTAGCCAAGAGCGTGACCGTTGAGTAAATAATGTGTTTTGTACCTTCTTAGACAATTTTAGGAAAAATCACCATGCCCGCTTTAGTCCAAAAGGTGTCAAGTACCTCGGTTATTTTAGAAAATTTGTCCGATTATTCGGTGGGGGCTTTAGAAGTTGCCATTAAAGCACGTCTGCCTCACGGATGCACCCTCTTACGCTGGGCAATTGTCGGTAAAAATAACCAAACCCTTCAGGTGGATTGTAGCTATGGCACTGATTAAAGCCTTCAACGGCAAGACACCGCAGATTCATCCCGAAGTCGCTTTTATCGCTGAAAATGCTGTACTCATTGGAGATGTCACCATTGACGCAGGGGCGAGCATTTGGTATGGATGCGTCTTGCGTGGGGATGTCGCCCCCATCGTGGTGGGCGCTTACTCTAACATACAAGACAACAGTGTGATTCATGTCGCCAGCAAAGCCCTCAACGGCGAAGCGAAAGGCACCTATGTGGGTGCCTATTGCACCGTCGGGCATATGGCAATCTTGCACGCTTGTACGATTGAAGATGAAAGTTTTGTCGGTATGCAGTCCTGCGTGATGGACGGTGTGATTGTGCCTAGTTATACCATGATTGGGGCAGGAAGTTTGGTGTCAGGGCATCAAACCCTTGAGGCAGGGGGGCTTTACGTGGGGCGTCCTGCGAAATACAGGCGAGCCTTGAGTGAAGAAGAGCGGGTCTTTATGAAGGCATCCGCCTTGCATTATGTGAAACTCGGCAAGGGGCATTGTCAAAATTGACGATATTATTTGGCATTATCTAGCAAGTGGATGAAATCGTTCAAATAAGTACTGCTAAAAAGTAAAAAACAATGCTATAATGAGGTCATAGTCTTAGTAATACCTTTTCAGGAATGAAAGATCGTGTTAGGAGCTTCTAGGAGCCTATATTTTTTTGTGCGGGCGTGTGGAAAGACCTACATAACCAAACAAAAAAATCGTAGCGACAACGAAGATACAACACGAGGTTTTATTCTTGGAATGGTATAATGATATAAGGACATCTACCCTATGATGGCACCTGCTGCTCCAACGCTTGAAGCCTTTTCCCTGCCGTACATTCCCCAAAAGGCAGTCAAGCATACCTTTAAAAATGGGCATACCCTCGTTTTTGTACAACGCAGTGGTGCGGTGTTCAACATTAGCTCATGGGTCAAAACAGGCTCTATGAATGAAGATGAGCAAAACAACGGCGTCTCTCATTTCCTAGAACACCTCATGTTCAAAGGCACGCCTCGCTTTGGAGCAGGCGTCTTCGACAAGAAAATGGAAAGCATGGGCGCCTTAATCAACGCCGCCACATGGAAGGACTTCACCTTTTACCATGTGACTGGACCCAACACCCAATTTAACGAATTTGACACGGTCGTCGATATGCACGCCGATATGATCTTACATTCCGATTTGCCTGATTCTGAAATCGGTGAAGCCTACGATCCTGATAAAGGCGAAACGCCTGAACTCAAGCGTGAACGTGGTGTCGTCATTGAAGAAATCGGCTTGTATGAAGACCGTCCATGGTCTCGGGTTTACAACTTGGTGAACGAGATTATGTACGACGAATCGCATCCGTACCGTCGTGAAGTGATTGGGACTCGTCACATTGTCGGCACGATTTCTCGTGACGCGATTTTGTCCTATTACCGCCGTTGGTACACGCCTGAAAACATCACCACCCTTGTGGTCGGTGATTTTGAATGGGATGCCTTAAAAGAAAAAGTCGAAAAAGCCTTTAATTTTGCCGATCGCCCTGACGCCAAAGATATTCTAAAAAGCTATAAAGAACCTGCTAAAGTCGAAAGCTTTGTGGGTAAAATTGGTCAAGGTGAACGCTACATCGAACAGAAGTCCGAGTTTACGACTCGTTTTGTGACGCTTGGTTTTCACGGGCCTTTAGCCAGTGACTTAAAAGCCACGCTCGCCTTAGATGTCGCCAGCACCGTGCTTGGCGAAAGTAGAGCCAGTCGCTTCAATCAAAAATTGGTTGAAACACAGACTCCATCGGCTTTTAACACCATTAGCACCGCTCAATATGCCTTAAAAATCGGTAATGTCTTTTACATTATGGCGAATTACAATGCCGCCCATAATGAAGCCGCTTTAGCCGAAATCACCGCTATTTTAGACGCCTTCACGGGTGAAGAGCCGATCACCGAAGAAGAGTTTGCTCGCACCGTGAAAAAAATGAAAGTCGACTTTGCTCGTGGGTTTGAAACCTGCTCAGGCATTGCCGATGCTCTAGGTGATGCTTTGACCGTCACAGGTAGTGTTGAAGCCGTCACTGGCACGCTTGAACGGCTCGAATCCTTGACCCGTCAGGATGTGATTGATGCCGTAAACACCTACTTAAAACCTTCGTTAGCCTACACAGCCGTATTGGTACCTCAAAATGACTAAACTACTTAATTCTATTGAAACAATCCCCCTTCTTTCAGGGCCTACACTTTTATTTGTGCATCAAACAGGCACGCCTCGCTTGTCGATTAACATCTACACCAGAGGAGGCAATTGCATCGACTATTTCCCCGGTGAAATGGATGTCATTGATCGCTTGTTGCTTAAAGGCACGTATGCCGAAACCGCCGAAGAAATTGCCGTAAAGCTCGATGATTTGTGCTTGGATTTAGATACGGATACCGCTCGTGATTACAGCATTTTGTCCGCTTCTATGCAAGCCGAAGACTTGGAAAAGAACTTGGCGTTTATCAAGGACTTACTTTTTTATTCTACGCTTGAAGGGCTTCAAAAAGAAAAAGAGAAGCTCAAAGGTGAACTTCAAATGAGCTTAGATTCCCCCACAGCGGTTGCCAAAGACTTACTAAGCCGTAAATTATGGAACGGTTTGCCTTACGGCACTTCGGCCAGCACCATGCTTTCAAGTTTGGGTAAATTGTGGCGGAATGACAACGTTTTCCTACACTATCAACAAGCTTACCGTCCGAATCGTATGGTGATTTCAGTCGCGGGCGATGTGGATCGTGAGCGTTTGATTACCGCTTTAGACGCCGCCTTTAGCTTGCCTCGTGCCAAAGGCACCGATGGCGAAATGGAAATGGGACGCCTCTTTAAAGAGCATCGCCTCAAGGAATCTCGTATTTTTACGACGCCTTGGGAAGAAGCGGCTCAAGCCCAGATTTTACAATCTTGGTTGATGCCACCCGCAACATCTAAAGACTATGTGCCTTTAGCCGTGTTGGACAACATCTTAGGTTCAGCGGGCCTGAGCAGTCGCCTATTCTTAGAACTGCGTGACAAGCAAGGGCTTGCCTATAGTGTGCGTTCCAGCCTAAGTTTATTAAAGCATCGTGGGACGTTTACCTTGTACATCGGCACAGATCCGTCTAACGTGCAGAAGTGCTTAGAAGGCTTTGCCGATGAAGTCAGAAAATTGCAAGATGTGCTTGTGGGTGAAGAAGAACTCGAAAATGCCAAGCGTAATTTGATTGGCAAACGCAGTGTCTTCTTAGAAACCGTCGGGCAAATTTCTAGCTATGTGGGTTCTGCCTATTTGGCAGGGCATGATTTAAAATCGCTCGCTACCCTAGATGAAAAAATCAATGCGGTTACCGCTGAACAGATTCAAAAAGTGGCTCAAAAATACTTGAGCAAAGAATCGGTGACGGTGGTCGTAGCGCCTTCCGAGTACTTGCCAAAATCGCCTTTCTTCAAGCATAGCAAGCAAGACGATGCCAAAGAAGCAGAAGCCAAATCGTCTACCAAAAAAGATGATAAGACCGAAACGGCTCCTGTTGCGGTATGATGCACATCCACAAAGCAAACTTCTTCGATGCTCAAGACGCTCAATGGATCCCTCTGCTTATCGATGAGCATGCAAGCGATCACATGGGAGGAGGCGTTGCGTTGGAGCCTCACGTCTTAGAATGGATTATCAATGGGTTGAAAGCCTGTCCTTCGGCTCATGCCTTTATCGCCACCTTAGAAGATGGCACGCCTGCTGGATTGTTAATTGCTTACCAAGTGTTTAGCACCTTTAAAGCATCACCTGTCGTTAATATTCATGATGTGATTGTGGCTAGTAAAGCCCGAGGCAGAGGCGTCGGTAAATCTTTATTAGCCGTTGTAGAAGACTATGCCCGTTCAATTAAAGCCTGTAAGCTAACCCTAGAAGTCCGTCAAGACAACGAACCTGCTTTAGGTTTATATAAAAAAGTGGGATTCTTAGACTATCAACTCGGCGAGCAAGATGTACCCATGCTTTTTTGGGAAAAACCCCTTTAATACTTTGATGAAATGGAGGCGTGAACATGAAGTCCTTATTTAGAAAAATAACCGTCGCCTTACTGGTGGTCGTCTCGTTATGTTCTTCCACCTTGTTTATCGAAGGAGCGGATGCCGCCGCCAAAGCCAAGAAAAAAGGCACAGCGAAATCCTTGCCGAAAGAATGGGCACCCTATCAGCCCAAACTTACGTTACTCTTACAAAAAAGCCAAAATAAAAGCTTTTTCACCCCTCAAGACGGCGACACGTTAGATGAACTCCGCCAAGTCAGCGACGACTTTCAAGAACGTTACGCTAAAGTCAAGGATGTCGCCCCAATTTTGTATCAACTCGGTTTGTTGTTTACCTATCGTGAAATGTGGTTTGAAGCCTTTGATGCCTTTTCAACGATTAACGAACGTTTTCCACAAAGTCCTTATACGCCAAAAAGTAAATTTCAACTGCTTAAAATGAAAAAACGCTTGGGTGAAGATTATGCCGTATTAGAAGAAAGTCGGCACCCTGCGGAAGGGGATGCGTCCAGCTTAACGGGTGGTAGTAAAGTAGTGGCTCCTTTGAAAAAGCCTTAAGAAGGCACAGAGAAAGTCCCATTCGGCGAATCTTCTTTGTTAAAACAAGCCGTTTTTTTCGTTGTGTACGTCTATGTACACGCCTCAAAAGCCGTTTGTTTTTCCTTGAATCTTCATCCGACTTGAACTTTCTCTGTGCCTTCTTACAGCGACCACGTTTTCCAGCGCATCTGAGCATCCAAACGATCTAGCTCCCCATTAAGCCATTGCTTTAAAGCAGGCACACTCGAAAAACGAAGATTCACCAAGCGTTGGGTTTCACTCAGTAAAGGCACCCAATTTTGTTGCACAAACACAGGCGGAAAACCTTCTAGCTTGCGTACTTCTACATAGGTTGAAAACTCATCCCAAAACTGAAGCACTTGAGCTTCTTCCGCATTTGGGGAAGAAAATGTTTGCCGTAACAAGCTAGCGTACAAGCCCAATGCCTTACCTGTGGACGTAAGATACTTGCCTCCATAAGGCAGTTGTTGCGTCGTTAGGGGAAGTATATTTAGGGTGTTTGCATCTAAATGTGCGTTAGCAAACCATGTCCAGCCTGACACCCCATTTTTATGGAGCTGTTCACTACGCTCAATACGTTGAGCCCCTTCGAGCTTATGTAAGCCAACCCCACTCACCAAAAGCGTTCGGGTTGGTTTTAAACTTTGTTTCATTCGGGTAATTTGTTGGTTAAACGCCACCGTGTTTTCGGTGTACGCCATAGGAATTAGCCAATCAATCCAGCCTCGTTTACTCCATGTCTCCCAATCTTGCTGAATTGCCTTGAGCCGGTCTTGCATCGGCAAAGGAAAAACAGCGGCAGATAAAATTAAATCAGACTTTTTCGCCTTGAGTGTTTTGTTGACTTTCGACACAAAACGACTGATATTTTCAATCTTCCAACGATCAAAGGCCTCTTGATTTTCAGGCGTAGGACGCAAGCCCATTGCTTGATAAAAATTATAGAGACTCACCGAATTATAACCTGCACGCTGCGTCGTGGATTGAAAAGGATAACGAATGTAATCCAACTGCAAACCATCGACCGCATAACGGTCGACAATTTCAGCATACCAGTCCACCAAAAACTGTTGAGCATCATAACTAGCAGGATCCAACCAATACTCATGTTGACCCTTTGGCACTTCTGAACCATCATTCATTAAAAGCTGTTGATTTTCAAACCTTACCGTGTTTAATAAAGGGCCTCTATCATCACTAGGCAAACCTAAAATACGGTTATGCCTTGTGTTTCCTACCGCAAAACACCAAACCCACGCATGCACTCTTAAGCCTAGTGCATGCCCCTCATTAACCGCTGTTAGAAGAGGATCCCAGTCTTTAATTAAAGGGTTTTGAACAGGTTGCATAATACTATTAGAGTAGACAGGAAACCCTGCGTTAATGGTTTCCACAAAAATATCCGTCATTCCCGCACGAGCCAATTGGGACAAACGAATTTTAAGATTTTCTGCATTTCCTAAACTCACGATACTACCCCTATCAAACCAAACACCATGGATTTGATTGGGCATATTTGGAAAAAGCAGTTTTTGCTTCATAAACATCAATTCTATAATCAGTGCCTTACTTTTTTGACGATATTCTTTATAATCACGCGTTTTACGTAAGGGTTTTAAGGCATCCATATGAGATTGGATTTGATTCATTTGCTCGGCATATTGAATTTTGTCCACATTTTTGCCTAAAAACTCAAAAGCTTGCATACGTTGCCACACATCTGTTTCAAGAGAATTGTATTCTTGTTCGTAGTTACTGGCTTCTTCTTCAAAAGGCGCATAACATTCTTGAATACTTTTCACAACCATCATAGACTTCCACTGATTAGCTAAGTCATAGAGACGTTTTAGCACATCATAACTGGGTTTTAATTTCGTAGATGCCTTTACTGAACTTGTCGCTAAAGTCGTATTGGTAGGTATCACTTTTCTAGGCAGATTAGATGAAGTGGACTTAATCGGATATTTTGATGCTTCTTTTTTAGGCGCATTTTTTGAAATGGGTTTAGGTGGAATAGGTGAAACAAAACCAAGATGAGGAAGTCCTGAACCACAATAAATAAACGGACTAGGCAACGTATAAAGATCACAACCTGAACCAAGCCGTTTAACTGGGAAAGGATTCGCAACGGTTAGACTGCCCGCCAGTGCTGTGTCTAACACACTGAGTTGTGAGGTACCTAAGCGATCTTCCATAAAGCTACGGTAGCGTGCCCATAACAGTTTAAACTCATCTTCCCACTGTTTCTTGGTATCTATGGTGGCAAAAGGGTGAGCGACCAACACCACAGGCCACGGACGACGGATCAAGGTATCCACAAAAATCATGGCACTTTCATCAGGACTATTTTTACCATAAAGTAGGACTAAAGGCGGTTTAGCAATTCCCCCTTCTTGTACATCATTTAAAATATAGTCGAATTGTGACGCACTTTTTGGAAAAAAATAAGTACCTTGCCCAACAACACTTTGTGTTAAAGCATAATCCAGCGTTTTTTGGGGATGCAACGGGACTTCTTCGATATAAGTCGTTGAACTCGTTGCTTGACTTAAATCAAATAAAACAAAGCTATTGGGGACTAAAGCCAACGCCTTGTGTGGAAGAAAGCACGCCAGCAAAAGAAGCAAGCCTATTGGTAAGAGGCATTTTAGTTTAGTAAGAAAGGAGATTTTAAAGATCACAATATGAAACGCTCTCTCCAAAGGTGACTTTAGTAGTGTATCAAAAATACAGTCCATTGTGTTGATAATCGTCTATTTAACTAAGTCTATAAAAAGAAAATCCCTAGATGCACATACAACTAGGGTGGGGTAAAAAGGTCAACGTTTGTATACAGATATTTAAAATCATCACGCTTGAATTACTGTATCTCAAGCCGAATGATTGATCTGTATACGCTTATGATAATTTATTTATATGACGTTTGTTAGGCGGTCCGAGTTTGGCAAGCAAATGCTTAACCGCATCATTCATTTGACAGCCTTGTGTGGATTCTGAAAAAAAGTTTTGATAATAACATCCTGAACAATCCGCATTACGAACAAAACAAGAAACGGCTGAAGGAGACCACTGACGATAGGGACCTACACTATCTTCATCACTTTCAGCAACAATGTTGGCATCAATAATGTGGTCATGCCACTTGATTAAATTTTCAAGATTCAAATGAGGGTACTGCACCTTTAAAGCTCGAATAGATTGAGCGGTAACCGAAGCTGAAACGGCAACTAAGGCAGGGTGAGGCTTTAGTTCTTCAGTGGACTGTAACTGGACACGAGGTTCTTCTAGTGCGAGGGTTGCAGAGGCCATTGTGTAATTTCCCTTAAAAGCAAAACGATGATATAATAACAGTAATGTTCAAAGAACATCTAAGATAAACAGTTTCAAATAATTGAATGCAGAGCTGGAAAAATTCCAAAAATTAAAATGCTTTTAGAAAAGCAATGTCACATACAGAAAAATTAACACGTGTGAAATGTTGTTTTCTTAATGTAATGTTAACATACTACAACTTTTCTCTTCGTTTGTAAAGTACCTTTCCAAAACATTGACCTTTAAGCTAATATACAGGGCAAATCCTTGCCCAATGGGCATTTAAAAAAAAGCGAAGACTCATCCCTTATGTATACTAATTTATGTAATGATTTTGTTAAACAACCTGAAATAAAAACCGTTGTATGGATCTTGCCTTGTTTAGCGTTTGATATCGTGTATCAACTTCAAAAAAAGATTCTAAGTGATAAAATAGCCAACCCCACTTTTCCTGATGTTTTATTAATTACGTCTCATCCAGCATGTTACAGCTTAGGGCGTGCATCTTCTGAATTTGAAAAAAATGCCAGCTATCCTTTTCCTAGCTTTGAAATTGAACGTGGGGGCCATTTAACATTTCATCATCCACAACAAGTTATTTTATACCCACTTTTTAAACTAAAATCACCTAATGTTCATGCTCATTTAAGGCGTGTACTAATTTGGGGACAAACAGCCTTAGCTAATTTAGGAATCTTTAGCGATATAGACGGACAGGGTTCTGGCTTATGGCTGGATGAATCCAAAAAGATCGCTTCTGTAGGTATTGCGATTAAGCGTTGGGTGAGCTACCACGGGCTTGCTATCAATGTCTCTGTGGATGAATCTATGTGGCATGACTTACCTGAAGGAATTCATCCTTGTGCATTAGCAAAAGCGATACCCACGAACTTATGTGATATTAATGAAACACTGACTCGTTCTCAAGTTGTAGAAGCTTTAATTGAAGTTTTTAAAAAAGATGAAAGCTTAGGTTTGATTCAATTTAAAGATATAAAAGAATTTAACGATAATTATAAAAAAGAATAAGAATACTGTTAAACTAGAGGGATTTAAAAAATTTCTATTATTAAATTAAATATAAATCATCATCATAGTAGTGTTTAATAAATCTTGTTTAAAAGTCTTGTATTCCATCTATAGAGCAAATTAGCCTTTGTTTTAAACTTGTTAAAATAAGCTTTTTTAATCTGTTAAATAATTGTTTAAATCGTTAAGAAAAGTTTAAGTCTGTTAAGTAGTTTATGTATTCAACAAGGTTTTAAAAAGTTTGTGATAGATTTTGGAGCAGTGTTTTAGACAATGGTGTGTTTAAAAATTCAAAGCTATTTAGCGACTACTATAAAAACCAGGTTTTGGAGCAGCTGGAAGTGTATAAGATGTTCTTTGAAAATCTGCTGGCGGAGGCGGAGGGCTTTTTGACTCTATCGCTTTATAGCTTGAAATAGCTTTTTTTTGCTCCATAGTGTTCGAGGATATATTGGGTTTTGATACGTTTGCATTGAAGTGTTGCCCGTTGTCTACTATACGAGGTGTTAGCATAATAATGAGTTCTTTGTTTTGATGAGATCCGTCGTAGGTATTGCTTAGTCCTCTAAGAAAAGGGATTTCACCCAACACAGGAATTTTATTATTACGTTGACGGTCATTACTTTGGGTCAACCCTGCAATAACAAAACTTTGCCCTTCTTTAAGAATAACATTTTCAGTTAACCAAGCTCGTGAAGAAATAAGTTGAATATCTCCTGTGCTAGAGGTTTGAGGGAATGAAAATTGTGGCTGTACCATCATGGAAATATCGCCATTGGCACCAATTCGGCTCCGAATATGTAAAACAATACCTGCAGATGCCTGTTGAGCAACTCGAGCAACGATATTGTTATTTTGATCACGTACATCGGTAAAGCCCTGAATCACTTCATCTTCAATTTTAATGGTGGCATCTTCATTGTTAAGTAGTAAAACAGAAGGACGAGAAATCACCTTAAGCTTACTTTCTGAGTGTATAAAATTTAGTATGGCACTAAAGTTAGATGTATTTTGAATGGGATTTTTAACAAAACTAGCGATAGAATTCCCATTTAAATTGGCATTAAATCCTAAGGTGACTTGCTTCAGCCGTGCTTGAATGGAAGGTGTGATGATTTTATCTAAACTATCAGCAAGCTCAATAACAGCCATTTCAACATAGACTTGTTCACGTTGCCTGTCGAATTCTTGAATAAATTCGTCGGCTTTCGCCAATTGTTGAACCGTGGCAAAAATGGTAATGGTGTTAAGGCGGGTATCGGGTAAAATAATAGGTCCGTTACTTGAAACAGTAGCTTGTGCGTTTTGAATAGGTCTTGAACGTAAGGTATGATCGTTTGATGTGCCTTGCCCCTCTTTTAAGCCTTCACTTGTCAGGGGGATGGGATTTCCTGTGGGCGTACCTATATTCGCACCACCTGCTGCACCACCTGCCGCACCGCCTGCCGCACCGCCTGCCGCACCGCCTGCCGCACCGCCTGCCGCACCGCCTGCCGCACCGCCTGCCGCACCACCTGCTGCACCACCTGCCGCACCACCTGCCGCACCACCTGCTGCACCACCTGCCGCACCACCTGCCGCACCGCTAATCATAATGGGGGGCGTAGAACCATTCGAAAAAACGGTAGCGGTTAAGGCGCTAGCGACTTCATCGGCTCTTTGAAAGTTTAATCGCCATGTTTTACTGGCACGTTGAACGTCAATTTCACTAACTAAGCGAGCGGCTTCTTGAGCTTCTTGAACATCTGTTCTTAGCATTACCCGATTGGTCATGGGGTCAGCAAGGGCAATCGCAATATTTTGTGAATTGCCGCTTGCTGATCCAGCACCGGAACTCGTATTTGTACCTTCTGCTGAAGCCGGAAAACTTCCTCCTTGTGTTTGAGAAGAGCCTCCTGCGGTATTTTGGGCATAGGAAAAAAGGGTTGCATTTAAATAATCCGCCACATAGGTAGCTGGCAAATGTTTAACTTGAATGAAATGTGTTTCTTGTTGTTTGATTCCATTAGACGTCGTCGATTGTCGAGTGGTGACAAATAACGTACCCTGTTCAACATGGTAGTACAATTTACCCATTTGCTTTAAAGAAAGTAAAACATCTTCAACCGAAACGCCTTTAAAATCAAGGTTAACGAGTCGTGTTAAGTCATTGCCTAAGACAATGTTAAATTGAGCTTGTGAAGCAACGGCTTTAAGGGCTTCATCCATAGGAATGTTATGTAAGGTTAAATTAAGGGGTGTTTTAATGTTAGGCAGTTTAAGTTCTTCAGCAAAGGCGTTTTGAAAGGGGGCTATTAACATCAAAACACTTAAAAAAATTATAAAACTATGCGAAAAACAGGTCTTCTGTTTTAGAGACAAGCAAAGTAAGCTTACAGATTTGAGCATTTAAGGACGCTCCTTTGTATTGAGAGAAAATGAACTCGTATTGCCTATTGGGTACACTTGAGGGAGGGGGGTGCCGTTGTTTTTAATGTTTTCTAGGGCTTGAAAATCCCGATCGATACGGTGAATAGGCGTTAGTTCAAGTTGATTAAGAATGTGGGGTGTAATTAGAATGAGTAATTCGCTTTTTGCACTTGAACTGGCACTGGCTCTAAACATTGCTCCGACAATGGGTAAATCCGCCAGTCCTGGTATTTTCTGTTCGTTACTGGTGTCTCGAGCATCGACGAGTCCACCGATGACCATGCTTTCACCATCTTTTACACTAACCGCTTGAGCCACTAAATCACGGCTACGAACCAATTGAATAGAACTGGCACCTACGCCTGCACTCGCATATACCGAACTCACAATCGGACGAACACGCAAGGTGATGACACCATTCGCTCCTATTTTAGGTATGATATCTAAGGTAATGCCTGCGGATCCAATCAGTGGGGTGGTTTGTCCAAAAAATCCAGAACCTGACGCCGTGAATTCTTGTCCTCTCAATATCTGATCTGCAATAACAATCGCCGATTCTGTGTCATGGGTGGCGACAATATGGGGGCTTGCAATACTTTTTGCTTTGCCTGTTTGAATAAGGGCTTGAATCTGTAGATTAAGGTTGTCTACTTGAGGTACTTTTGGTAAGAAAGAGATATTATTACTTGTCCCAGGTGTTATGCTCCCTATATTAAAGCCCCAAGGACTTCCTGATTCGGTAAAATCTAATTTCATGCCCAGTTGTTTTAAAGCGGTTGAAGAGACTTCAATGAGATCCGCTTGAATAGAAACTTGTGGCGGTTTGGCATCTAATAAGGGTAGTAAGGATTCCGCTTCTTCAAGTTGAGATTCTGTGGCTATAATCGTAAGCGTATTGTTTTTACTGTTGGGCATAACGATTGCCCCTAAGGTTTGCACTGTGTAAGTGGTTTGTGTTAAACCCTGAGTTCTGACTTTTATTTCTACACCACTCCCACCGCCAGAGCTACCACCACTAGTGCCACTCCCACCGCCAGAGCTACCACCACTAGTGCCACTCCCACCGCCAGAGCTACCACCACTAGCACCACTACTAGCACCACCAGAGCTACCACTACCGCCACCAGAATTACCTGTAATTTTATCTGCGCCACTACCTTCGGTCACGCCATTAAGGGTATCCGATACGCTGACTTGTGAAGTGACTCCATTAAGCCCAGCCGTCCCTCGATTACCAAAAACGACCGCTTCTAATTGACGAGCGACATCTAAAGCATGGGCGTAAGACAACTGATACACCCGTCGTAAACGAGGCACATCAAATTCGGGAATAGCTTTAAGTACCATTTTAACTTCATCATCTGTCCCACTCACCACCAAGCTATTTTGGCGTTCATTGGCTTTGACGACAATACGTGTGGAGCCTGTGAATAAAGCGGTATTTAAAAAACTCGCCAACCATGCGGCACTGGCATGTTGTAAGGCAATGGTCTTAGTATTGTAGCGATATAAACCGAGTTCTTGCCCCATGGCTTGCGAAGAAATCATCCAAATGTCTTTGCCGTAACTTTGTACACTTAGGCCGTGCATTCTTGCTAGGACTTTCAAGGCATCTAGCCCAGAGATACGATCTAGTTTTAGGGAGGCATTGCCAGTGACGCTTTCATCCATAAGCACATTTAAGTGACTAAGTTTGGCAATTTTAGGAATCAATTCGTTTAAAGGTTCTCCTGTGGCTTCAATACTAATTAAGCCTTGACCTTCTGGGTACACTTGGGCAAACGCTTCTGCTATTTGCGGATTTACTATAGCTAATAGGACGTATTGTAGGGTAAGTCCCCCTACAAGAATCAACCTTATTAAGTAAGGTAGAGTGCTAAGTACAGGCGTCCAAGGTGTACGTGTTGACATCGTTATTTTCCTAAAGAGGTTTATACATTTCCTAAGTCATTGAGCAAGCTTTCGATACTAGATTCTTCGCGACTTGCATTAGGCATCGATTTCTGAGGGGGAGTACTTGAAATATTATTGTTTCTTGAAGAACTTGTTTGAGATGAAGAGGCACTAGACAGTTCTACACGACTCTTAAAACCGTTAATCATTAGGTATAGGTAGGATCCTTTTACAGAAGTCAACGTAAAGTAGTTTCCGCCGTATTCAAAAGAACTGCCAATACGTTTGGAAAGCATAATGTTATTAGTTTCGTTGAGGAGTTTAAGTAAAATGGTGGCTGGTTTACGAGGGTCTTCATTGGAAACCACACCGACAAACTGAATTAAGGATTCTACAGGTACACCCAAACTAGTTTCAACAGGCTTACTTGGAAAGGGTTTGACGTTTTGTGGTTTTTCAGGATTTGAAATAACTTGGGTATTTTTTTGATCATTTTGTTTGTCTAAAAGATTTTTCAACCACTCTAGCTCAATAAGAGGTTTAAAAGGGTCATTGCGAAAGGGGGCGACTTTGGGTTTTCTCTTAGAAGTACTTGTTTCAAGACTATTTGCTACCGCAAATAAGGCGTTGGCCTTTAAGCTTTCTTCACTTCCATCGAAATTTTCTTCAGGCAAGGAGGCTGCTAAAAGGGTTTGATTTTGAGTCGTTTCTTCAGGGGGGGGTTTGATGAGATGGGTCATCCCTACCACCATTAAAACGAGGGCGACCCCTAATGAGGTTCCTGCAATAAAAAGGGCATTTTTCATACTTTTGTGTGGATCAATAAAGCGATTAAGTTGAGAAAAATAGCGTGTAATGGGATGCTGCCCTGCGGCGATTTTTTCAGCTTCAAGGGCTTCCCATTCTAGTGGGGCTTGAACAAAATTAAGCATGGCAGTGAAATTTCGTTGGGCAGGAATAATCCCATAGCCCGGTTGAAAGGCTCGTGTTTTGGCGACATCATGCCACGAGGTGGAAGCCGTGCTAAAGGCACTGGCTTGACGAGGCAACTTATTTTGCAAAGGCGAACTAGACATAGGGTAAGACTCTTTCACACCATTTTGGACTCTCTTACTGTTTAGTATAAGGAATAGGGGAGTCTTCTTGGGTTTTTGAGGTCTAATTTCCCCTAAAAAGCTTAAGCCAAAACGGGGGTTGAACAGGCGCGTTTGTAACCGTTTGTAAAAAAAGGGCATCAAAAAAAGAAGGACGACCCTTTATGCCTTTGTGTTACAATAAGGCTGTGTTTTTATTTTAGTAGGTTCATGGCCAAACAGGTCTAGGTAGATCATATGCAAATACAATCCAGTTCACTCCTCTCCTCTCCTCTCCTTATGCTTCATCTGTCGCAGCGCCTCAATCGACCTTAGTGGGGCAGCGGGCGTCTCTTTCCTCTCAACGCCAAGGGTCAAGGCACGCAACATTCGCGAAGGAATTAAAATCGCTCCTAGATCGTTTGAGGCCCGTCCGATTTGCGGAACATGAGCGTAAACTCATCTTAAACATGTTCCCAGAAAATCAACATCAGGAAATCCTGCCATTATTAGAGGCCCTGCGCCATCACCCTCTGTCAACTTTCGTTAGTGTGGATGTTCGTGATGCGAAGCCAACGTTATTAACCCTCCCTTTGTTTCAGCCCCAATCAATTAGTGATGTTAAGGGGATAAAACAGATAAGCAGCAGCTATATCGGTCAACTGAACAATTTACTACGGTCCTTAAATGATTCAACCTTCCCAGCCACTTGCTTTCGTATTGCAAAAGACAAAGACACAGGCCAATTAAGTCTTTCAGTCTCTTTAAAGGATCAAACCCCTAAACAAATCCAGACTATTTTAACCCATTTACCAGCGATTATCAAGGCGTTAATGTCTGTCCGTGCTTAAGCCGTGACTTCAATCGTCGTTTTAAAGTGGAGTTTGGCGATTTTTCGCAAGCCGTCAAGCCCTTCGGCTCGGAAGACTTGCTTGCCCATGGCAACGACTTTCGCACTGGCGCCTAAGGGTAAATCATAACCTGATGTTTCCCTTAACTGGGCCATGCTTTGTAAAAACTGGTAACGCGCCACCACCGACGCCGCGGCCACCGCGGGGTGCGACAATTCCGCCTTCGTTGATTGTGACACCTTCACTTCGGGGGCGTATTGCTTTAGGGCATCCAGCAAATGCGGGCCTTGTGTAAATTGATCCACCATAAGGCAAGGGGCATCGATGAGCGTCCCTTGTTTTTGCATCAAGCCTGCCACGGTTTTGGCGTGCATTAAAGCCAGTAAATGGTTTAAGTGCTGGCCTTTGGCGTGAAAGGCCTCATATTGACGGTTATACCCTTCAGGCATTAACACCAAAAACGCCACCTGCTCAATGCCGAGTGCTTCCACCAGTTGAGGCGCCACTTCTTTAATTTTAGCATCGCTCATCGCTTTAGAATCGGTGATGCCCAGACGTTTCAAGAGGGGTAATTGGCTTTCAGCCACATGGACGCAAGCCGTGACCAACGGTCCAAAATAATCGCCTTTGCCACTTTCATCCGACCCATAAGGGAAATACGCCGTATGTGCCACCGAAGCTTCAACCGTCGATTTCAAGCCCAAGGCGCCCAAGGCATCCACCAAGCAAGCGTCGCTTTGCGTTTGAAGGGTATACGTCCCATTTCGATACTGTTTGACCAGTATTTTTTCTTTGCTGGTGGGATGCACACCGTCCAAGCGGTAGAGGCAGTTTTGTTCCGTCTTTAATTGGGGGGAAGACACCCACGCCGAAAGACGTTCTTTGCGTTGAGCTTGAACGCTTGGCGTGAGCTTTAAATCTTTGTGAACCGCCATGAATAATGCTTTCTAGGCTCGTTTTAAAAAGGTGACGCCTAAGGGAGGCAAAGTTAAGCTTAGGCTTTGGGCATGCCCGTGGAAGCCCACGTCTTGCGTCCAAACTTCCCCTGTGTTGAGTTGCCCTGAACCACCGTAGATTTCGTTGTCTGTATTGAGAAGTTCTATATATTGGCCTGCATACGGCACACCCACACGATAGTTGTACTGCGTGGTCGGCGTAAAATTACAGATAACGACCACATCATCCGCTTCAAAATGCCCACGTCTCATGAACGCCATAACACTATTTTCGTTGTCTTGGCAATCAATCATGTAAAAGCCTTCGGCATTGGTGTCTTGCTGATGCAAGGCGGGCTCATGACGATACAAGGCGTTTAGGTCACGAATGAGATGCTGAATGCCTGTATGGCTTTCCCACTGCGTGAGGTGCCAATCGATGCTTTCTTGAGCGTTCCACTCGTTCCACTGCCCGATGTCGCATCCCATAAATAATAATTTCTTACCAGGTTGCGCCCATTGGTAGGCATACAACGCCCGAGCGTTGGCGAATTGTTGCCACATGTCGCCAGGCATTTTGGACAAAATGGCTTGTTTGCCGTGTACCACTTCATCATGGCTTAGGGGTAAGCAGAAGTTTTCGCTAAACATGTACAAACCACGGAAGGTAATACCATTTTGATGATACTTACGGTGAATGGGGTCTTTACTAAAGTATTCAAGGGTGTCGTGCATCCAGCCCATGTCCCATTTATAGTCAAAGCCTAAACCGCCTTCACTGGTGGGTTTGGTGACACCGCCCCAGCTGGTGGATTCTTCGGCGAACATCAAGGCATCGGGGAAGCAATGATGAACAGCATCATTTAAATCACGCAAGAAGTAGATGGCATCCAAGTTTTCACGACCGCCGTAAATGTTGGGTTCCCACTCGCCTTCTTCACGAGAATAATCTAAGTACAGCATCGACGCAACAGCATCGACACGCAAGCCATCGATGTGGTATTTGTCGAGCCAAAATAGGGCATTTGAAATCAAGAAATTACGCACTTCCCAGCGTCCGTAATTAAAAATGTCGGTACCCCAATCTTTATGCTCACGTTTGCGAGCATCGCTATGTTCGTATAGGTGTGTACCGTCAAAGAAGTCTAAGCCGTGTAAGTCTTTGGGGAAGTGGGCAGGTACCCAGTCCACAATCACACCAATACCGTTTTGGTGGAATTTGTCCACCAAGTACTTAAACTCATCAGGGTTGCCAAAACGACTGGTGGGGGCAAAATACCCAACCGTCTGATAGCCCCACGACAAATCATAAGGATGTTCCGCAATCGGCATTAATTCCACATGGGTGTAGTTCATGGAACGCACGTACTCAACGAGTTTTTCGGCGAGTTCTACATAGCTCAACCAGCGGTTACCGTCTTCAGGAATTTTCATCCACGAACCGAGGTGGCATTCATAAACCGACACAGGGCTTTCGGTGGAAGGTTTCGCCCCACGATAGCTCATCCATTCTTTATCATTCCACTGATAGGCGTCGACATCCCACACTTTAGAACCTGTGCGAGGGCGTTCTTCTGCGAAGAATCCCATGGGGTCTGCTTTTTCGACTTCGTAAAAAGTGGCAGAAGACTGCATGTAGTATTTGTAGGTTTCGCCTGCTTTAAGATGAGGCACAAAGCCTACCCAGTAGCCAGAGCCTTTAAAATTGTGCATGAAATGCGATTGCGTGTTCCAGCCATTAAAGTCGCCGATAATCGCAACGCTTTGGGCATTAGGTGCCCACACGCAGAAATGGACGCCTTGGGTGCCGTCGGCATCTTGCGACAAATGCGCCCCTATTTTATTATACATTTGAAGGTGTTTGCCTTCACGCAAGAGGTAGAGGTCATATTCCGTGATAAAATCAGTGACGATGGTTTCTTGAGCAACCATGACAGGCTCCTTTTTGTCCAAAATAGATGAGGTTTGCATGAAGATAGATCCTTGTTCAATAGAGGCGATTAACAGAGTCGGTACCACTCAAGTGAGGGTATTCACGGACTAAGATCAAGTCTACCTCACGTTCTTTCAGTGTATCATAGCTTGAACGGAAAAACACCTTCTTTGTACGATATTTTAGTTTCTACCTATTCAATACATAATGACGCATCGCTTGAGCCGCCCCATCTTCTAAGATATGTGGCACAATGCCCTTGGCTTTACGTTGTACGGCAAGCGGTCCATTTGCCATGGCAAGTCCCAAGCCTTCCCCTTCAAGCATGGCGACATCATTTTCTTCATCGCCCAAGCACATGACTTCTTTGGGTAAAATGCCCCATTGTTCGGCTAACGCCACGACTGCCGACCACTTGCTCACATCAGGTGCCGTCAATTCCAAGAAATTATGCCGAGACTTACAGGCCCCGATGCGTTCTGCCCCATAGGTTTCCAACAAGTACGCACGCACATTTCCCAACACGGTAGGATCGTTGTTGATGACCACCATTTTCGGTGGCGCATCGGCTTGCAAAATGCTTAAGACATCGTCCAGTAAAACAGGCTCAATCGACGACGTCCGCTTGTATTCATCCACATAAAGATCATGCGGTTGACTATGTAAAACATCGTTGACATAAACATTGATGTGAATACCTTGGCTTTGGCAATAGCCCACAATTTCTTTCGCCAGATCCAGCGGAACAGGATTGCTATAGCGAAGAGCAAAACCGTCTTGGCTGTTTCGCACCACAGCGCCTTGATAGCAGATCACTGGCGTGTCTAGCCCTAGGCGTTTAACATAAGGCAAGGCGGAAGGAAACATCCGCCCTGTGGCAATGACGACTTTCACGCCTGCTTGGCTGACGGCTTGAATCGTGTTTAGCACGACGTCGCTGACCTTTAAATCGGACTGCACCAGCGTGCCGTCTAAGTCGCAAACCACCATTTTAATGGGGTGCTCGTAAGCAGGAAATAAAACAGGGGGCGTGTTGGTAGAAGTTGACATGGGAATTCCTTTAAAGGGTTAAAATATATTGTTTTATAGATGAAATGAGCTATTAGACTATTCTAGGAGCCTAGATTTTTTTGTGAGGGCGTGTACACAGACGTACATAACAGAACAAAAAAATCGTAGCGACAACGAAGAGGCAATAGAACATTTTATCTATAAAACACTATACCTTGTAAGTATATCGCAAAGGTTCTATAATAAAAAGCAAAGAAAGAGTTTATAAAGGTGACGATATGATGCAAGCACGCTTCAATTTCTGGACGCCCAGCCTTCTTGTTTTTGGGATGCTCCTCTTCTTTTGGGGAACATCGCTCATCAAGGTGTTTTCATCGGCGGACGCCTTTTTTCGCTTCCCGTCGAGTTATGATAAGGATGCGAGTTTGCCTGTGCCTCAACGCATCAGCGAAGCCAAGACGCCTCGTTTGTTGGTCGAATTTTACCAAGATTCTTGCGTCACCTGTCAGCAAGTGGCTCCCTTGTTGTTTGAACTGAGTGAACAGAAATCCTTTCAACGTTGTTTGAGCGTGTTGCCTATTGATGCCGACAAAGCCGAAAATCGCTTGTATGTGGATTTATTTAAGGTGACTAAAGTCCCTGCCTTCTTCATCTTTGAGCCTCGTGCAATGAAGAAAACCACCGTACCTTTATTAGAGCGTTTGAGTGAAGCAGGCGAAACGAATAAAACCTTAATCAAGCAGGTGATTCAAACAAGCTTGAAGCAGCACGATCCGAAGAATAAATGCTCTATTTAGTCGTATTAAATGATTGTAAACTATGCCACACAAAATAAAGCCCCATCAGCAACACCAAAAAGCCCGAGCCTTTTAAGAAAAAGCCTTGCACCTTTTGCAAGCCCGCCCACCGCTTTGAACCTCGCTCTAAGCCGATGCCCCCAAGCTTGCCTAAGATGCCAAAGCACATCAACATACTCGACATCCCTATACTAAAGACCAACACAAAGGCAAACGCCTTCCACTGCCCCAAACTAATCGCCAAACTTAAGCTTGAAAGGGTTAGCGGGCAAGGACGGAAGCCACTCATCAAGCCGAGTAGAAACAACTCTTTATTTTGTTGCCACGCGCCAGACGCATTTAAAATAGACGCTTCTGCCACTTCATTTTCACTATGCTGACAAGACGACGAACAGGGCTTTAGGGCTTCCAAGGATTCGAGCATCGTGGTTTCGGACGGGTTGGCTTCTGGCACAGGGGCAGATTTTTCTTGCGTACGACGCAACATATTCACCCCTAAAATCACCACAAACGTGGCAGAAACCAACTGTAAGACATTAAACCAAATGGCAGGAATACCCTGCGTACGGTGAAGCACATTGAAGAATAAGGCGACGCCCACCAACAACACCAATCCGTGAGCAAAGGTAATAATCCCCCCGAGCTTTAAAATATCAAGGTAGGAAGACTTGGGTTGCCCCATGTAAGTCGCAATGACAATTTTGCCATGACCAGGTTCTAAGGCATGTAAAGCCCCTAAGGCAAACGCCGTGACCAGTGAAAAAGACGGCAAGCTAAGAAATAAAGAAGACGCTACAGGCATGGGGCTAAACCACTTTGATTAAGGAGAGCAAGAAAGGGGACGGTATTAGAAGAAAAACCACTAAAGCTTAAACTTCTACAATAATTTCGATTTCAACAGGGGCTTCTAAGGGCAAGTTCGCCACACCCACGGCGGATCGGGCGTGTTGACCGACTGTTAAGCCAAAGACTTCGGTGAGGGTATTGGATGCTCCGTTGATGACGGCAGGCTGATTGTAGAAATCGTGGGTTCCCATCACAAATCCTGTGACTTTCACCACTTGCTTGACGTTTTCTAAGCTCCCCATTTGAGTTTTAATGACACTCAACGCATTTAAAATACACAAGCGAGCCGCTGCTTGAGCGTCTTCCAAAGACACTTCGGCACCCACGCGACCTTTATATAGGAGTTCACCGTTTTGCATAGGCAGCATACCACTGGTGAAAATCAAGTTGCCGATTTGTTTACAAGGAATGTAAGATGCCACAGGCAAGGGGGCTTCAGGGAGTTCAGCATCCCATTGGGCAAGGGTTTTAGAAGGACTTGTGGTATTCATCGTGAAAGGACTTCCTTATAGATATTTTGCATAACAAATGATAGTCTTTAGCATACGCTTAAGACAGTCTAATGTAAAGCAGAAGCCTTTTACTGAAAGGGATGACCAGGAATAGAGGTCTTGGCACCGCCGTCGATGAAGGTGTTACGGTCTAGGCTACGGTCTCGGTTGATGGTGCCGTCATAGAGCAGGCGTTTGCGTTTTTCTTCATCGCCCGCGAGATCGATCATACTTTGCACGCTACGCATCGTGTTGTGATCTAAGCCTTGCACGGTGGGCATTACAGATGCTTGCGTGGAAACGTAAGGCTCTAAAAGTGGGATGACATCTTGTGATCCAGCCAAGCCAGAGGCGTCAACGTTTTGAATTTTTTCAATTACACGACCATTTTCATCGATTCGCACGGCTTCGATCTGAATGGCATTAAAGCAATAAGTTGGTACGACGTCTTTTCCTTTTTTAAACGGTGAATTAGGGGGGAGTTCTTTAAAGACTTCGGTGCTAGGCAAAGGGATTTGCACTTGTTGCACATTTTGTGTCGGCGAAAAGGTAACAATCAACTTGTCCGCAGGCAAGCTTTGATCGCCTGAAGGCAAATAGCGATAGTAAATCACCACTTGCTCACTGGGGTTAGCTTTCACGGTCACAGTATTCACTTTGTCTCGATAGAAGGCGTTGGGCAAATAAAGCTGGTTGGGCTTGGGCAGGCGTTGCACATTCAAGCGTTGAATGGCAGAACGGTTGGCGTAAGAAGCAGGCAAGCTTCCAGCGAACACGCCTAGAATTAAGAGGACTGAAAAAAAGGATCCTATTTTTTTAGACATCAGAGCTACTCCCTTCTTATCATTAGATTTGCCTTTCTATTATATCACATTCTAAAGCGAGTCCCTTAATTTTTAAGATTTGGCCTATGAAAACCGCCTGCCTTTAAAAACAGGCGGTTACGTTTTATATTAAACTTTACTATAGCCGTCTTTAGAGTTTTCTTTACTTAGGCTAGACGAGGGGCCTAGATTATTTTGTGAGGGCATGTACATAGACGTACATAACGGAACAAAATAATCGTAGCGACAAAGTATAGACACGTTACAGGAAATTAAAAAGACGGCTATAAAGCTAGTCTTCCTCGGCAGGAGGAGACAATTCACCCAAGGCATAACGGCTAAATCGACGAATCGTCACCGTGCCACCTAAAGAACCGCTTAAGTCTTCAATGAGTTGAGCAATCGTTTTGCTACTGTCTTTCACATAGGCTTGAGACAATAACACACGGGTCGCTAAGTTCTTTTCCACACGACCTTCCACGATTTTACCACGCATGGCTTCAGGCTTTTTCTGAATATCTTCTTTGCCGAGTTCAATGCGGATTTCGTTTTCGACTTCTTCCGCAGGCACTTCGCTACGAGACACGAATTCAGGGGCAAAGGCCGCAATTTGCATCGCCATGTCTTTGGTGAAGGTGGTGAAGGTTTCGTTAGAAAGCGACGCCGCATTTTCACAAGCGGTTTCGATCAAAACACCGATCTTACCACCTGCGTGAATATACGCATGAACGTATCCATTAGCAGACGGCGTGTAACGCACAAAGCGAGCCACTTTCATGTTTTCACGAACAGCGGTAATGACATCGGTAAACAATTCTTTTAAGGGGCGACCGTTATAGTCGACTTGCATGAAAGCGTCTACATCGGCGTAATCTTGAGCGATCACGACTTTCTGAGCTCCTTCGACCAAGCTCAAGAATTTTTCGTTATTGCCTGTGAAATCAGTTTCGCAGTTGACTTCAACCAAAGCCCCAATCCCGTTTTCTAAAACAGCAGCGACTTTGCCTTCAGCCGCAGCACGAGAGGCTTTCTTCTCAGCGGTGGCGGCTCCCTTTTGGCGGAGGATTTCAACGGCTTTTTGCTTGTCGCCTTCGGCATCAACAAGGGCTTGACGGACATCCATCATACCAGCACCTGTTTGCTCACGGAGTTCTTTAATCGATTGCATAGATACAGACATCATAAGTTGTTTTCCTTTATAACTCTTCAATGTAGGGATGAATAATGATCCGGGGTAAACTAAAAGAAGAGGCATCGACATTTATACACATGCCAAACGCCTCTTCCTATTATAAACTAAACGCTAGCTTCTTCGCTTGTCGTTTCTTCAGAAGCAACAGGAGCCTCCGAAGAAACCGCTGCTTTAGGAGCTTCTTTCGCAGGAGCTTTATTCGCTTCTTTTGCTACAGCCAACGCATTTTCACGCTCGGTGTTACCTTCAACAATGGCATCAGCCAAACGACCGACAATCAAACGAATAGATTTCAACGCATCGTCGTTACCGGGGATGTTGTAATCGCTTAAGGTAGGATCCGCATTGGTATCCACCAAAGACACAATCGGCACCCCTGCTTTACGAGCTTCAGTCACGGCGTTGAGTTCATGTTTCACATCAACCACAACCACCAAACCAGGTTCGCCACGCATATTTTTCAATCCGCCTAAGCTACGACGCAATTTAGCCAAGGTACGGTTGACAACCGCCAACTCTTTTTTATTCATGCGTTCAAAATGACCGTTGGCTTCTAACTCTTCTAGTTCACGTAAACGTTGGATGCGTCCGCGAATCACAGTGGCATTGGTGAGCGTTCCACCCAACCAACGCTTGTTGATGTACAAAGCACCCACACGATCGGCTTCTTCAGCGACGATATCAGCGGCTTGTTTTTTAGTGCCGACAAAAACGACTTTCTTGCCTGATGCGGCTACAGCTTTCACTGCTTCATAGGCTTGTTCAAATAAAGGCACGGTTTTTGTTAAATCAATAATGTAAATACCGTTGCGTTTGCCCCAAATATAAGGCTTCATTTTAGGGTTCCAACGCTTGGTTTGGTGACCAAAGTGGACGCCTGCTTCCATCAATTCTTCTAGTGTAATCACTGGCATGGGATGAACTCCATTGTGTTAAAGGTTAAATAATAATAATAAGGGTAAGCAAAGGCTTTTAGGGAAGGGGCTTTGTTTTTAATCGTTTACAAACGCCAGAGTTCAGAAACGATTTTCACAACAATAACAAAAAAGGGTTAAAACAAAATCACGCCCTAAAAGCCTTGCGAGCGTTTACGGGTTTAGTCGTAAACGTAAGGTAAAATCGCCGCGGCTCTGGCTCGTTTAATCGCTTTGGTGAGACGACGTTGGTAAAACGCACTCACGCCCGTGATGCGACGAGGCAAAATCTTGCCACGGTCCGTTAAAAAACGACGCAATAAGTTGGCGTCTTTATAGTCAATATAGTAGATTTTGTTTGCTTGAAAGTAGCAACGCTTTTTGGGACGATCTGCCATCATGGTGAGATCTTCCTTTCCTATTCACTGTGATAAACGGTAGTGCTGTCGTCACAGGCGACTCGGGTACAAGAGACGAAACCGACTTTTGTAAGCAATACCCTTTCAGTCTAAGCAAAACATAGTGACAATGCAAGCAGTCTCTTTTAATATTTAAAGAGATTCTTTATGCTGGTGGCTTTGGAAGGGGCTTGCCGTTTTTATCTAGGAAGATCATTCGTGCCAAGCCTGGATCTTGAACAGCTAGTCCGTGTAAATTAGTTTCCATAACGGCTCTAATATATTCAGAAATAGGCGTTTCTCCTGCCTGCCCGTTAACATATAAAACTTTTACGTTTTCATCTTCTTTTTCTATTCCTGTTTGAATTTTTAGATCAATAAGCTTTTGCTTATCTTCATCTGCTTCAACAATTCCGTTACCTATAGACTGAATGGTGGTGATTACATGTTGATAAGGCTTTTCAGGAATACCTGCTTCAGCTAAAGGTATAGTATTATCTATACTTGGGTGTTTTTGTTTTTTTATAGTAGGCATAGTATTGCTAAGTTTTGTTTGTAAAACAGGCTTTATAAAAGAGGCGTATTCTGCCATGAACTTGTTAGCGAATTTTTCAAAATCTCGCTCTGGAATATTCTGTTCGTATGAAGAGTCACTTATGAAAAAATCGATAGAAGCATGAAATACTTTCAGAAGACTTTCTAAGACATTTTGTAAATCAACAGGTAGTACTTTAGGATTTTTAAGAGATTCTTCTAGCGTTTCGGGTATGTGATCGTGGTAAACATCTATTGCGTCCATTAAGGGGAAAGTGGTCGTTTTGGGAACCCATATTTTAGCATTTAAGCCTTGTCTGGCTTGGGCTTGAGGTGACGCTTGATGAGTGGGAGCTTGAGAAGGAAAGGCATGAAGCTTCATAGAGAGAAATCCTTAATGTTAAAGAGGGAGAGAAATCATCTTTGGAATTATACTATTTAAAAAATAGCTACAATGCAAGTGCTAAAAAATTACCCACACAAGCGAATGGCTTTACGTAAAGCCGACACCAAAACATCCACATCGGCAAAGGTATTGTAAAAGCTAAAGCTCGCCCGAGCCGTGGCACTCACATTGAAATGCTTCAACAAGGGTTGCACACAGTGATGCCCCGTGCGAATGGCGACGCCTTCCAAATCCAAGAGCGTCCCCAAATCTAGCGGATGCACATCCCCTACCAAAAAGGAAATCACCGCCGCCTTATGAGGCGCTTTGCCGTAAATCCGTAAACCCTCGATGCCTTCAAGGGCATCCGTCGCATAAGCTAACAATTCCTGCTCATAACGCCCAATGCGGTCTAGCCCGATCGCCTGCACATAAGACAAGGATGTGCCTAGCCCAATCACTTGAGCGATCGCAGGGGTGCCTGCTTCAAAACGACGATGCCCATCCAAAAACGTGGTTTTTTCGTGCGTCACCACATCAATCATATCGCCCCCGCTTTGATACGGACGCATGGTATTCAGGAGTTCAGGCTTTGCCCATAGGACGCCCACGCCTGTGGGGGCATAAACTTTATGTCCACTAAAAACGAAGAAATCGCAATCTAAATCTTGCACATCCACGCTCATGTGAGGCGTCGATTGAGCGCCATCAATCAACACTTTGGCTCCCACCGCGTGAGCTTGGCTGGTCATGGCTTTGACAGGATTCACCGTGCCTAAGGCGTTAGACACATGAATGAGGCTCACAAACTTGGTTTTTTCAGACAGCAAAGACGTATACGCGTCTAAATCTAGCACGCCTTCATCATTCATAGGAATAATTTTTAGCACCGTGCCTAAATCTTTAGACAGTTCCTGCCACGGCACCAAATTGGCATGATGTTCCATTTCGGTGATGAGGATTTCATCGCCTGCTTTGAGGTGTTCACGTCCATACGAAAACGCCACTAAATTGATGCCTTCGGTGCAACCGCGCACAAAAACGACGCCTTCTACATTGGGGGCATTGAGGAAATTGGCCACTTGCTCACGCACGGCATCAAAGGCCGACGTCGCTTGAGCCGCTAGATGATAAACCCCTCGACGAACGGTGCCGTTTTCTTCGGCGTAAAAGCGACTGATGCGATCGATCATGGCTTGAGGCTTCTGCGTCGTGGCTCCGTTGTCGAGATACACCAAGGGTTTGCCGTTGACTTGGGTCTTGAAAATGGGGAAGTCTCCACGCAAGGCGAGGACTTCGTTCGGCGTAAGACTTTCACCCGAAAACGAGCTAACCGCAATAAGGGGTGATGGATTTGCAACAGTCATCATCAATACTTCCTTTAAATAGTGGCAGCGACTAAGGCACAATGCACACGCTTCATAAAATAACGTTTCACATGGGCATCCAAATACGTGTCGCTTAGCATGCTGTCGCAAAACCCTTGAGTGAGAAGGGCTTTGGCACGCTCTTCGCTGATGCCTCGGCTTTGCAAGTAAAAGAGCTGGGCATCATCGAGCTGACCCACTGTTGCCCCATGCGAGCATTTCACGTCATCGGCATCAATCTGCAACCATGGGCGAGCAAAGGCTTTCGCCTTGGCGGACAACAACAAGTTACGAGACAACTGTTTGGCATCGGTTTGTTGAGCGTCTTTCAAGACGAAAATCGTGCCGTCAAACTCATGCAAGGCAGAACCGCCAATGGCCGCCTTGAATTGTTGGCTAGACGTACAATTCGGCACGGCATGCGTCAAACGAAGGTGCATATGCGTTTTGTTTTTGCCTGAGAGAATCGACAAGCCGTTGAGCGTGGCATCGGATCGTTCACCAGCGAGGGTGACATCCATGCGGTGGCGGAAATGCTCGGCATCTAAGGCGGTGCTAAAGAGTTTGAGCTGGGCATCTTCGGCTAAAACCGCTTGGGTATTGAAGAAATTGTAGCCCGCATAAGCGATATTGCTCAAAACCGTCAAATTCAAACGACTGCCTTTGGCTTGGGTCACATGAATTAGCCCTTGTAAATAAGTGCTTCCGACGCTGTGCTTGTCGCCTTTCACACGGATGAGGACATCGGCGGTGGCGTTTTCATCGAGTTCAATATAAAACGCAGGAAAGCTATTGGACGCCTTATTGTGATGAATCACCACTTCAAGCGGTTGATTCATGGCTTGATTCGCAGGTACATGCAAGCTATACGGTTCGGGAGCTAGGGCGACATTCAGCAGGCTCAAGGCGTCATCGGCTTGATGCACGTCGTGCGTTAAGCGAGCCAAGCGTTCTGGGTTGGCGATGACGGCATCTGCCAAGGGTTGCACCATCCCGCAAGTGCCGTGATTGTAAATTTGACCATTAAACATGGACAAACGACACGCCTTAGGGTAGATCCATTCCACAAAGGCTTCTTCCACGTCTTTGGGGCGAGGTAGACTAAAGCTGCGACGGCTTAAGCCTTGCACATCCACATATTTCCACGCTTCTTGACGGCGTGGCTTGGGTAAGCCAAGGGCTTCAAAGCGTGCTTTAGCGGCATGACGCAAGGACATGAGGCTATCGGTTGCTAAGTCTTGAAAGGCGTCTTGGATGCCTGCTTCAAAAGGGCTTAACTCAAGATCGGGGGGATTTAACGTACACATGGCGGACATTCTAATGCCTCCTTTTCTAAACAGTTAAGCCTGCTTCTTCTAGTAACCAGTCGTAGC
>JBEISK010000037.1:0-16277 GCA_040375445.1 Gammaproteobacteria bacterium
GGGGAAATGAGGGAGGAGAAACGCAATACGTCCTCCCTTCCCCCTCCTTGAACCGCCTTTGGGGGTTTGGGGAGTCTTTGGCGGCACAAAGACCCCCAAGCACCAGCGTTAAACGGAGCGATAAATAAAAAAAAGTGCTTTCCAAAAAAAAGAGCGATAGACTTAAAGTCAATATCGCTCATACCTATGTATTCCCCCTGTATAAAAATTGGGTGAGAAGAGAAGGAGGGTGTTTTGGATTGTTCTGGTCGGTTTCGTGTGGTCGGTGGGTTTGCCGTGGGGTGAGGGGCTTGATTGTTTCTTGCACCTTACATAAGCATTAAGTATTTCTTAAGAATTATGATGCGTTTTTGTAACGAACTATGTTAAAAAAGCAATTTACACATATCGACAGTTACCGCCTTGCTTGGTGCCACGCTTGGCAAAACAGGCGTCAATAGCGGACATCACATCTTGCCGTTGACTCGCCATCCACGACGGAGCCACCACATGTTTAAAGTGACCATTGCCCGCCACCCGATGAATCACGCACTGCGGATGCAAACGTTCAATGAAATCGACGCAAGTCTTCACATAGGTCTCAAAATCCATGCTACTCCATCGTCCGTTTCGGTAATCTTCCGCAATCGGCGTATGGTTCATGGCAACTAGCATATGAATCTTCACGCCAGCCACCTTGAGTTCAGCGAGTTTGTCCGCCGTTTGCATCATATCCGCATGGGTTTCGCCAGGCATGCCTAGAATGACGTGAATACAGTGATCTAAGTCTCGTTCTTGCGTCCATTCGTAAGCCTGCAAGAAATTAACGAATGTCTCGCATCGATTGACCAACGCCAAACTACGGTCGTGAATCGTTTGCAAGCCATATTCCACGCTCACATAAGGCAGACGCTCTTGATAGCTAGCAATGAGATCCAGTATTTCAGGCGTTACACAATCAGGACGGGTTGAAATCGCCAGACCCAGCACATCGTCATCCACATTTAAGGCTTCATCATAAAGACGCTTGAGCCGTTCGACAGGGGCATACGTATTCGTGTTGGCTTGAAAATAGGCGATAAACTTTTGAGCTTTGTAACGCTTGCGTCGATTGGCGATGTTCTTCTGCATTTGCTCGGCAATCGGCGTTTTTATATCGTTGGTGCGAGACGAAGAACCTGTTTCGTCGCAGAAGGTGCATCCGCCAAAGCCCTTGGTGCCGTCGATATTGGGGCAGGTGAAGCCTGCGTCAATGGAAACCTTGTACACACGGGTGCCAAATTTTTCTTGAAGGAATTGGTTGTAGGTGCGGTAGGGTTTGGATCCTGCAAGGGCATTTTCTTCCAAAATAAACGGATGCGTCTTAGGGGCTTCAGGCATTGTGTTAGACATAGGTGTTTTGTCCTTTAAGCGATTCCGTCAAACCTTTGGCATAGGGGACTTCCCAAATACTGAGTTCAGGGGTATAGTGCTTGATTTGAGATACCACCGTTTTCACCGCCAAGGTGCTTTTCACCGCTTCAGACAAAGGCACGGCTCCTTCAGAAAGCACGAGAGCTTCGACCGTCACATCCCGATGCTTTAGGAGTTCTAACGACATTAAACTATGGTTAATCGTACCCAGCGTATAGCGACTCACCAAAACGGCGGGAAGGTCTAGGGCATCAATGAGGTCAAGCATGACGGCGTTTTTAGTGAGCGGACACATCACACCACCAGCCCCTTCGACTAATACCACGTCATAGCAAGATTTTAGTTCGACATAGCGTTTGACAATGGCGTCGATGGAAATCACGCCCTCATCATCGCAGACGCTTGGTGCAGCGGGAGGCGAAAATGAGTAGGTCGTTTCGATATGCAAGTTTTCAGGAAAGTCTAGGTGCTTGGCACAGGCGTAGGCATCGCCTTCTTCAAAGGCATTCACGCCTGTTTGAACAGGTTTGTAAATAGCGACTGTTTTGCCTGCTTCTAAAGCAATTTGGGCGAGTTGAGCCGTCACATAGGTTTTACCTACATCGGTGTCGGTGCCTGTAATGAAGAGATAAGGGGGGAAGGGAATGGTGTCGTAACGCATGGGGTAAATACATTCTTTTTTGAAGATGCCCTTAAATAAATTTGCCGACAACGCACTAAATGCGAGGCTTCCGAGACATTTTGCGGACGGCAGGAACAAAGATAGGGCGAGAAGGTGGGGATTCAGGGGGGATTTTCAAGAGGGGGAGAGAAACGCAATGCGTCCTTCCCCGTCCCCCCTTGAACCGCCTTTAGAGGTGTTGGAGACCTTTGGCGGAGCAAAGGTCTCTGACGACGACCAGCTAAAAGTGGAGCTAGAAAACCATATTTTACAGTCTAGCATAAAAGGAGGAGTTTCGTTATGCCTTCTACACCTTTGTGTTATACTACTTATCAAGACTATAGAAACTTATTGCTTACACCTTAAGCAGAACAACCCTGCGAGAATGGAAATCCTATGCACGCTACAGAATCCCCCAAACCCAGCAAAGCCCTTAAACTTATTTTGGTGGAAGATCACCAAATGACTCGTATCGGCTTGCGTTTGATGTTAGAACAAGAACCTCGTTACACCGTTGTAGGTGAAGCTGAAACGGGTAAAGAAGCTTTAAATGTGGTTGAAAAACGCCAAGGGGATTATGATTTAATCCTTATGGATATTGGTTTGCCTGATATGGACGGCATAGAAGCCACCCAACGCATTAAAAAAAATTATCCTACGACCCCTGTGATGATGCTGACCTCTAAAGACGATGCCAACGATGTTTTTGCCGCTCTAGGGGCTGGTGCCGATGCCTATTGCTTAAAAGGGGCGAGTTTTGAAACCCTTAAAACCGCCATTGAAACCGTAGCAGATGGAGCCAGTTGGTTGGATCCTGGTATTGCGCGTTTGGTGTTGGGGCGTTTTCAAGGTAATGGATTGCCTTCTGGGCAAGGTACGGGTGAAAAATCATCCGCTCAACGCAGTAATACGCTGGTTAGCGTGCCTGTGCCTCATTCGCCGAATCAAACGATGGATTGCCCGTTGACGCCTCGGGAAATGGAAGTCTTAAAATTGATTGTAGAAGGCTTTTCCAATGCGGATATTGCTGAAAAATGCGTGATTACCAAAGCCACAGCGAAGGCCCATGTGCATAGTATTTTGCAAAAATTGTGTGTGGATGATCGTACGCAGGCAGCGGTTTTTGCCATGCGTCAAGGCATCGTGCGTATGGAAGATATTAACCCCATTTTTTAAGGGAAGATCTTCTTCTACGCCGAATACTAGAACTTACTATACAAAGCTTTCTCTTAATTAAGGGAAAACTTTGTAAGCTTATGACTTCTGTAACAAAATATTACAGTTTTTCAATTTGGCTAATTCTGTAGACTTTATTAAGATGTGAGATTAAGAAAGTCTTAAGACTCACAACTCTCCCAACCTCCTTCAGATTACCCAACATTCAGACAAACCGCATTTCATATAAATCACCTTGAAAGCCCCTTTCCTAAAGACGCTTTTCAAACCGATTCTCTTCTTTCTAAGCCATTCACTTTTCCTGTTGAATCCGCTTGTGAAGAAACCCCATGTGTTATACCAGAAGACAGCAAAAGAGCGAGACATTCTCATGACAACCTTAACCCCTATTCAAACATCTGTTCCTTCCTTCAAGAGTTCCAGCGTAAGTCCTATTCAGTTGAACGCCCCTACCCTTAGTTCAGACACCAAAAAGAGCTTGACTCCCTTTGATGCGGACAACAGCGGTTTTTTAACCTTCAGCGAATTTACAAACTCCAAGATGTTTACTTTTGACGCTTCCGAAGAATCTAAAGTACAAAAGTTCACGATGTTTAAAAATGCTATAACAGTTGAACCTCAAGATCAACAAACCGCTGTTGAAGACTTAAACAGCGAAAAAAAAGTGAGCCAAAAAAAGACGGATTTACTTCATATTCAACGCCACGGCATTAACATGGATCTTCGAAACAGTCGCTTAGAATTACAAGAAGCGGTTGCTTCTCAAAAAAAATTGCCGAAAGCGGATTCAAATCAAACAACGATGAGTCCTCAAATTTCCAGCCTTAGCAAAACGTTTTCTCAAAACAAAGATCGTTTAGAAACCTTTAACTCTCAACATTCTAGTTTGGATGAACCCAGCTTCTTCTTGTTGAAATTATTGAACGTACAAGCTCGTACCAGCATTAGTGAACCCAACTATGCCAATTTGGCTTCCATTATTGAAGGTGTTGAAGTCGCTTCTTACGGAGACCACCCTTAAAAAATTTCTAGTCCCTATATCTGCATTAGAACACTTGGTAAATAAAAGTTCTAAGAAAAAAGCAGGTTCTTACACAAAAGAAACGCCCCTTGAGAGTCAAAATGGGGGGCGTTTTCTTTGATTATGTGGTAAACTGAACATATACGAAATATGGCCCATGAGGAAGACACATGCACGTTGCACGAAGTATAAGCCTAGCCCTTCTCCTCTGTGGATTTTTTCCTATGATGGCTTGGGCAGAAGAAGAAAATGTGTCTTCAACGATAGAAGTGCCCGCTTACAAAGCCTTAGAGTTCACAGAAGTCAAACAAAACAAGGTGGGCTACCACCCCAAAGCCCCTAAGTTGGTATGGGTCAAAGTAAAGCCACACGCAAGCTTAAACACTGAACTTGAAGGGGTTTTATTGCAAATTCGCCCCATTGTTAGAGACCCCGCACTTAACTTTTCAGAACTGGTAAAGGACGGTCACATCATTGCACGCCCTTCTGTAGATAGAATCAGCACCGATCTAGCATTAGTAGATTTAAGTAAACTTCGAAAAGAAGGTCGCTTCCATTTTTATCCCTTTGGGCAGTTCGTTCAACGCCGAGCCTTTAATGAATACACAGGCTTTAACGTCAATGCCAATGTCTTTCAATTTGTGGGGCAGGCTGCCACACGAGCCTTGTTCACCCAACGATCTGGGCAAGCCCTCTTAGATGGAGGCATCGGCTTTTTTCAAGAAGCAGGGCATATTGACAATGGCTTACCCATGGGGGGTTGGTATGAAGGTTCCACCTATGACCGCCATATACTAAGCCATGTCATGGTGGCTTCCACCTTAATGACGATGTATGAACGTAACCCCGTGTGGAGCCAAAAACGAGGACGCTTAGCGTACCCTCAATCTGAAGACACCAGTTCAGGGGTGCCTGAAATTTTACATGAAGCCCGTTACGGCTTGCGGTGGATTTTGGAAATGCAAGATATGAAAGACAAGGGTTTTTATGAAGGGATTGGATCTCCTGAACCCTTTGACGGGGTGAGAGTACGTCCTGAATTTGACGGGCAAACCCGCCAGCTTTTAGCCCCTAGTCAATTAAGCACCGCAGCGGCTGTTGCAACCTTGGCTCAAGCCGCTCGTGTTTTTCAGGATGTGGATCCTGATTTGGCTTTGAGTGCCTTGATTCAAGCCCAAGAAGGCTGGAAAGCATTGCAAAACAATAAAATTAAGCCTGTACATACCACGTTGCTTTGGAAAGACGAAAAAGAACTTTACACCAAATCGGTTCAACCCTATTTTCGGGAAAGCTATTGGTTTCAACCCTTGGATTCAGCAAATGCTTACATTTTATGGGCGGCGTTGGAATTGGGGCATACCACAGGCGATGCACAAACCCTAAAAGTCGCTGACCCCCTTTGGGCTAAGGTGAATGTCAATGATCTGTCTTGGCAATCGCCGTTGTATCGTTTGTGGGCGTCACCTGCGATAAAGGCGTACATTCCTGAAGGCATTAAATCCCAGTGGCTCAAAGATGCGAAGAATAGCCGTGAATGGACGCGTGTCTTGCAAACCCCTTTTGTCAGTCCCTTTGCGTTTAAGGATTTCCCTGTTTTACCCTTGTCTAATGATGCATGGGTGCGTCATGCCTTATTGTGGATGGATGCCTATGACACATCTAAAGACCCTGCCTATCTAAAATCCGCCTTGGACGTCTTTAACTACCTCATGGGTTTTAATACATGGGACGCCATTATGATGAGCGGTAACCCTGCTTTAGGCAATCTGCCCTTACAGAAAAATCCCTGTAACCAAGTGGCACGTAGCTCGGGGGCGGCCTTACCCGGTTTGTTGCTCAAGGGCGTCACCCCTCAATTCCCAGAAGGTTTGCCCTTTCAAGACAACAGCACCCTTTGCCAATGGACGGCGACCCACATTAGTTGGCAGGCTCACCTGGCGGATTTGATGTTTCGTTTGGATCAACACTACTCGCCTGAACTAGGGCGTCAAGCGATGATTAAATCGACGGACAAAGACTTCAAAAAGTTGAAGTTGTACAATGAAGTCGAACAAGAAGAAATCCGCTTGTTGAAAGAACAGCAAGACCAAAAAGGAAAAATGCTTCCCCCGAATACAAAATAAACAAGAAAAACTAAATAAAAACAAGACTAAACTAAAGAAAAATAAACTAATTTTTTGTGTTTTAAAGAGAACTATAAACGGCTTCTAAAAATGCTTCGGCACTTCGCTTCCAGCTAAACTGATTGACCTGTTGAAGCCCTAAGTCGATCAGCTCCGCTCGCAAAGAGCCTTCGGTTTCGAGGCGTTGCATCACCACAAGCAGGGAAGCAGGATCTTGAGGATAAACATAGTAAACGGCTTTGCCACAGGTAAAAGGCAACGCCGTTAAATTCGTCGTAATCACAGGGCAGAACAGGTTCATCGCCTCAAGCGGAGGCAATCCAAACCCTTCCGCAAAAGAAGGATATACCAATGCCACGGCTTCATTCATCAAGCGAATCAGCGAATCATCGTCCACATAACCCAGTTCTTCCAAAATACCTAAGGCTTTTGCCGTTTTTAATTGCTCACTAAAAGCATCGCTAATAAAGGCGGATTCCCCTGTAATCAACAGTCGGCTTTTGAGCGTTCCTGCTTGATGCCCTGCCAAGAAGGCATCGAGCAACCATTCAAGCCCTTTTCTTTTTTCGTAACGCCCTGTATATAAGAAATACGGAGGCGTTGTCGATGATTCTAAATCTACCAGCGAAACAGGGCTCAGATCTTGAGGACGCGTCAACGTCGTCGCATTGGGAATGACCAAAGGCTCTAAAGACAAATCAGGAAAGTGATGTAAAATGCGTTGCTTGGAATAGTCCGACACCGTAATAAGTCGATCTGTTCGACTTAAATCGCTTGTCAAACGCTTGATATAAGCGCTTCTTTTGGCGGAGTCTTCAGGGCTGTAGAAGTCGTCCATATCGAGTTGAAGTACGTCATGCAGGGTCATCACCACTTTCGTAGAAGCAGGCAGGTTGGTAGGAATCAGCCCATTGGCAGGAAAGTGAAAGACAGACGGCGACGTCAAATTACTATAGATTGGAAACACAAGACTTCGCCATGTTTCACGCCCTAAAGGCAAGGGCAACATGGTATTCCAAATCCCTTCAGGTAGGCTACCTTGTTTAAGGGGTGTTTGACTAATACCCTTCACGCTATTGGGCTGGAGTTTCAAGACTTCTTCATACAAAAACTTGGTGACCTTCGCCATACCACCTGCGTGTTTGGTGAAAATGTAGGTATCCAACAAAATAGTCACAATCTTCTTCCTTACTTTATATATTCAGTTTAGCATGATAATATAAAGATACAGTAGTTAGAACTTATGGAAAAATTTCAAGTCGGATGAAAATTTAAAGAAAACAAACGGCTTGTTTTGTTGATTGCTTGCAATCACTCACGCTTTGTTCACAGAAATGTTTGCCGAATGAGGCTTTCCCCATAAGTTCGTTAAATTAAAAGGCACAACCTCAATGGGTGATGAAGACAAATCCTTTGAAGCGTCTCAGCAAAAAATTCAACGCTTGAGAGAATCAGGGCAGGTCATTAAAAGCAAAGATCTTTCCGCTGGGGTGTTTTTGGCGATTATGTTTATTTTATTGCTGGTGCTTTCGCCGTTTGTCTTTCGAGCCGTTTCTGAAATGTTTGTCGTGTTCTTTGATCTCATTCCCCAAAAACATTTGGAAGACATGGGCATTATGTTTGTGATTCTACATTCCATTAAAGGCTTGGTACTACCTAGTTTACCCTTCTTGGGTCTGGCTTTTATGATCGCCTTTTTGGCCGATTTCTTGCAAATCGGACCGCTATTTGCATTAAAGTCGATTACCCCTAAGTTAGACAAACTCAACCCCATTAACGGTTTGAAAGGTATTTTTTCAAGGCGAACGGTCATTGAACTCGTCAAAAACTTGCTGAAAATTGGCATTCTCTTTTATATGGGATACAACTCCTTTATGAAGCATCTGCCTGAAATGATCAACAGCATGCACAGCGACACGCCCATGATCATCCTATTCTTGGTCGGGCGAATCCTGCAAGATTTTATTTTCTTGGCGATTATGTTTTTCATCATCATCGGATTTGGAGACTACCTTTACCAACGCACCAAGTTTATGAACGATCAAAAAATGTCGTTGAAAGAAGTCAAAGACGAATACAAGCAAAGCGAAGGCGACCCCATGGTCAAACAGATGCTTAAGCAAAAGCGCATGCAAATGATGATGCAACGCCAGCTTGAAGCCGTCCCTACTGCAGATGTCATTACGACGAATCCGATTCATGTGGTGGTGGCGTTGAAATACAAGCCTAAAGAAATGGAATCGCCGTTGGTCGTCGCCAAAGGAGCGGAACATTTTGCCGAACGTATTAAAGCTGTGGCGAGAGAGCATGGCATCCCGATTGTGGAAAACCCTGTGTTAGCGAGAACTTTATATCGTGTCGTGGACGTCAATCAAGACATCCCACCTGATTTGTATCAAGCTGTTGCTGAAATTCTGATGTTTGCATGGCAAATGAAGGGCGAAAACCCCTTACAAAAAGCCACCGAAACCCAAGAGGTTTAGTTGTTCTAACACCCTCTCCCTTAGGGAGAGGGCAGGGTGAGGGATTCGAGATGCCCAGTCATAGCTGGTGTCCCTCCTCCTAGCCTCCTCCCTAAGGGAGGAGGGACAAGGCAAAAGAACTCAATCACTTAGGGCAATCTTGATGCGAACATCACCGACGATAGTCGTGCCATGCTAAACTGAAAAAAAGCTTGCTTTTGACATTTTCTATCTTGAAAGAACCCCTCTTATGCCTAAAGTACCCACCTTCACCAAAACAGCCCCCCCCCGAGTGTGGGCAGTGGTCTTGGCACGAGCAGGATCCCAACGTTTGCCGAATAAAGCGATGCTCCCCTTGTGTAACCGCCCAATGGCATCGTGGTATTTTGATGCCCTTCAAGACGCCGAAGCCATCGAACGACGCTTCCTGTTCAGTGATGATGATGCCTTGTTAGCTCTTGCCAAAGGGTCACATGCCAAAATAGAACTCCCGCCTTTTCAACGCCCCCCTGCCGTCAGCGATGCCAGTACGTCTAGCTTTGACAGCTTGGCGTATTTTCTGCAAGAATGGCAAGCCCAAAGCTTTGAAGAGCTCCCCGACTGGGTGATGTTGTGCCAATGCACCAGCCCCTTGGTGCAAACTGTTGATTTTCAAAAGGCCTTAGAAGACTTACAAACCCACGCCAAGGACGTTCACTCAACAGGTTTGTTGAGTGTGTGTCCGCCGAGTAAGCCGTTGTCGTGGTTGTTAAAAAAGACGCAACGCAACGTAAAACCAGCGAATCTTCATTTGCACGATGACGCTGAAAACACTTACGTCACTCCCAATGGTGCCTTTTACATTGTGCCGACGCTGGCTCTATTGCAAAAGCCTGTGGGATTTAGCTTGTGGGATTTAGAAACGATTGTGGCGTATGAAATGCCGTGGCAACGTTCGATTGATATTGACACGGCTCCTGATTTTCAGGTCGCTGAAGCCTTGTTAGACGCTCAACTTAAAATTAAAAATACACTGTTAGAAGACTCCGCTTTGGAAAAGACGATTCTTTCAACCAAGCCGTTGGTACCACGTAAGCGATTGAATCCGTTGAGTCGCTTGAAGCAACACCAAGACCGCTCGCAAAATTCGTAAAAAAAGAGAAGAAGGGAAGTCCCCATGACCACTTTTTTAGAAAGCAATTTAACCGCCCTGTTTCAAGATGCAAAAGGCTTTAACGCCAATTCCGCAGAGCATATACGTAATCACGCCGAAAAAGCGTCTGCTGAAAATATACACATCTACGAAACCACTGTCAAAGATTTAACCATTTTATACGAAGATAAATACCCCCTTCATAGCATGGAAGGTGCGGTAGCAGAAGCGGAAAAAATGGTGGAAGAGCAAGTGTGTTACGGCAAGCATTCCATGAATATCGTGTTTGGCTTGGGCTTGGGCTATGTGCTTAAACCTTTGGTGCAAGCCTTGCGATCCAAAAACAGTCAAGCCAAAGTCATTATTTACGAAAAAAACCTCGACATGCTCTATTTCACATTGAGCCATATCAATTTAGAAGCCGAGCTGGCCGATGAAAGCATCCTGCTTTTTACCGATTCTGAACCTTTGTGGCAGTATGTGGAAACGCACCTCGTGCAAGGCGACGGCATCGGGATGATGATGCTCCCTGGAATGATTCACGCCTTTGGTGAAAGGCTCAAGCCTGTGGTTGAAAAGCTCAAGCTCCATGCGGACAATGCCGTGCGTAACGCCAAGCTCCTTCAAGGACGTAGCCGTTTGTGGACGGATGTCTTTCTTAAAAATACCTCGTATCTACCCACCATGCATTCGCTCACGCATTTGCGTGATGCCTTTGAAGGTAAGACGGCGTTGATGTGCGGTGCAGGTCCTTCGTTGAACGATGTGCTGCCCCATATTCACGCCGTTCGAGACAAGCTTGTCATTTGTTGCGTCAGCGGCGCCGTAAAAGCCTTCAAAAAGCACGGCATCACGCCTGATTTCGTCTTTGGCATGGATTATTACGGCCCTGCCAAGCAAATGGAAGGCTTGGAAGATCCCATGGCGGACAGCCACATCATTACAGGCCCCAGTTCGGATACCTTTATGTTGAGCCAGCCTTGTAAAAGCCGTTGGGCAGCGTCTCTGAAATATAACGATCAATACACGACTTATTTGAACAATATGTTTGACGAAAAAACGCATGAGTATCACACAGGCGGAACCGTGGCGTTTTATATGTTCTTGGTGGCGGTAGATTTGGGTTTTCGCACCATGATTTTAGCAGGGCAAGATTTGGCCTTACGAGGCATGCAGGTGTATGCCACAGGCGAAGAAGTCGAACTAAGTGGCAAGTATCTGGTGTCTAAGGAACTAAACAACCGTGCAACCGAATTGCATTATGTGGAAGATTGGAACGGCAATCAAATTATGACCCAAGAAGATTACCGACATTTCAAGTATCATTTCGACACCATTCAAAGTAAAATACGAGTCGTCTTTCCTGAATTTAACGTCTACAACTGCTCAGTGGGCGGTGCCAAAATTGAGGATATGGAAAACTTGCCGATTGAAGAGCTGTTGCCTCGCTTGGACTTGCAAGAACGCATCAATGTGGATGCCATTGTCGAAGCAGGCATTCAAGCATCCGAAGAGCAAAGCAGTACCAACACCAAAGCCGAACGCCTGTGCGAAGCTCTAAAAACGCTCAAAAAACATGCCCAAGAAACGATTGAAGAAGCAAAGACTGCTATTCAAAAGCTAGACACGTTGAAAATACTGAAATCCAACTCGTGGACGGAAGCATCTGAACGGTATTCCGACGCCTTTAATCGCTTTTCAGAAACCTTGGAAGCGGAACCGTTGTTGAACGATACGTTTTATCACGAGCAGTTGGTGATTTACCAAGCCTACAATGACTTTGCGGAAACGGAAGAAGAGCATCGGAACAACTTTACGGTAGACGCTCAATACCTCAAAACCATGGTGAAACTTCTACAGGAAGCGATTTTGCCTCCTGTAGAAGCGGAGATTGTCAAGCTCGAAACAACGTATGAGTTGATTAAAGATGACGAACTGACTTTTAGCATAAAAGCCAACTGGTAGGCTTTTATCTTATTTCATCAGAGCATCAGTCCGTTTCCTTAAAACGTATAGACCCTGTAAAGGAAATTATTAAAACGACTTTAAGCGGAACATCACTTCATTTCGACGCTTAGACGGTAAGGTAAATGGCCCGTTGTAAGCGGCGAAGATCTCATGACGGTTCGGCTCAAACACTAAGCCTTTATCAATCACCCAAGCATCCAACTCATTTTTATGAGTCGTCAAGTTTTTCGTATTAAAACGGCCATTAAAGGTTTTTACCGCGACTTTCATGGCGGGGGCTTCAACCAAGTGAATGCGATCGCTATTGGGTTTGGGTAATGTTTTGAGCGTTTGTTTTCGAGGCATTACAAAGCGAAACGCCCATCGCCCCGGATTAAAACAACTACCAGGAATGATGAGTTCTTGGAAGACGGGGATCGTCATGGCGAGTTTTTCGCCCGTGGCGTTTTGCCCGCTAATGTAGCCAAACAACAGGCGAAAGCCCTGATTGGCCGCCTCTTCACGGTCGCCTTCTAGCAGGACTTCGGCCAGCACCATGGGCGGATACTTCCTTACTTCATAGGTGCCGTCTTTTTTTTCGACGGTGTAAGGGGGTTGATCGTATTTGGCGTCGCTTTTCGGCATGAATCTAAAGACTCCTACGCCCACAATGAGGGTCAACACAATCCAAAATAACTTGTTCATAATCGTTTCCTTTTTGTTTGTTCCGCTTAGGTACAGTGTAGCGTTTTTTATTCACAAGTCAAGGGTAAGCGTCTTAAAAGAATGTTAAGGGGGCCTTGATCTAAAGGCGCCCAGTGCAGAAACGATGGGGGGTTGACAGGCGGGTGCCTTTTACTTAATATAGCGACTGAAGCCGTCTAGGCGTTTCTCTCTGTTTACTCTCTCCACCCTTTTATAAAGGTTTTACCCATGATCCCCACGATGCCGCCTATTAGCGCGATGCTTTCTTCCACAAGGCTTACCCCCACTTTTACCCCCCCCCAATACCAAAAGTATAGCTGGCAAAAACACCCCAGCCCTCCAGCAACGTCAGGGGTTTTCAATACATGCGCTAGATGTTTTAAAGCGTACTGTAAATTTTATTGTTGATGAAGTTAAAAAAAAGTCAATTACGGCTGAAGAAATTGAACAGGCTATAATAAAATTAGAAAATAAAATTTTGGTTATTGTAGATTACTATATTAGTTGCTTAGCAGATACTGGTTGGGCTAGTCTGTCTTCACAACAGAAAAAAGACCATTATTTAGAGAGACATAAAGTCTGGAATGAGAAAAGCCCTCAATTTTTTCCACAAAGAAATAGTAATACAGGCATACAAAACGCAATAAGACAATTTGACCAACCATCACAACATGGTGGTGAAAAAACTCCTCCCAATGTCCTACTTACACAATTTCAAGCTTTTAAAACAGAGATTAAAGACTTAATAGAAAGGTTAAAGGAATATAGCAAAGATCCAACTGACAAGGCCCTCCTTGAACCCAAAAAGGTTGACAGGCGGGTGCCTTTTACTTAATATAGCGACTGAAGCCGTTTAGGCGTTTCTCTCTGTTTACTCTCTCCACCCTTTTAGAAAGGTTTTACCCATGATCCCCACGATGACACCTGTTAGCGCGATGCCTTCTTCCACAAGGCTTACGCCCACTTTTACCCCACCCAATACCAAAAGTATAGCTATTAAAAACACCCCAGCCCTCCAGCAACGCCAAGGACTTACAGCCAAGACGCTACTTATTTTAAATACACAAATAAGGACATACATGCAACAGGCAACACATGGAGCGACTCAAGAAGCGCGTCAACGGGCTAAAAAGTTGTTGAAAGAAAAAAAAGATCTCCTAAATTACTATATTAGTCTCTTGAAATGTTGGGACTGGTTATATGATGCACCCCGTGCCGAGTTGAGAAAACACTATAAAGATTGGTTATCGAATAAGAAGTACTCAAATAGAAACTTGGGTGGATTTAATGCTATAAATGCATATGTGAGCTCCAGAACATCTGGAAAAGCAAAAAATGAGCTTACAAATTTTCAGAGGCTAAAAAACCAATTTAGATCTTCAAAAACCTTAAACGCTCGTCGACAGTAGCATCAGCACTTCGCGCACGGCTTTCGCCGCCACGACATTAGACACCCCTGAATGATCGTAATGCGGAGACAGCTCCACCACATCCGCCCCCACAAAGTGCAAGCCCTTGAAGTTCTGCAACCATGTTTGCACCTCTCTAAAAGTCAGCCCACCAGGTTCGGGCGTGCCAGTGCCTGGCAAAATCGACGGATCCAGCCCGTCTAAGTCAAAGGTCACAAACACGGGACGCCCTTCCAACTTCGCCCGAGCCACCTGCATCGCATCGGCGGTGGGTTCCATGAATACCGTGTTGTGTTGACGCATGAACTCCCATTCTTCACGGGTGCCAGAGCGAATGCCAATCTGCACGAAGTGGTTGGGGTCGACGAGTTCCACGCATCGGCGTAAAACGGTGGCGTGAGACAAGGCTTCGCCCATGTAGTCTTGACGCAGGTCGGCGTGGGCGTCGATGTGTAAAATGGCAAGGTTGGGGTATCGCTTGACGTAGGCTTCAAAGGCGGGGAAGGTCACCAAATGTTCGCCCCCGATGCCAAACCACTTTTTGCCCGCCGTTAGCACGTCTTCACAAGCGGTGGAAATGGCGGCGAGTACACGGTCTCGGTTGCCGAAGGGGAGTTCCAAATCGCCGTAGTCGTAGTAGGTCACGTCTTCGCCCAATTCCCGATGCCAAAGGGGGCTGTAGGTTTCAATGCCCCAGCTGGCGTCTCGAATGGCGGCAGGGCCGAAGCGAGTACCGGGGCGGTAGCTACAGGTGCCGTCATAAGGCAGTCCGACCAACGCCCAGTCGGCGTCTGCGAGGGTTTCGGTGCTACCCATCCAGCGAGGGATGCCTTGTTGTGATTCTAAGTTTGCCATGGGGATGTATCCTTTTTTTGTGAGTGTTTTTGATGTTGAAATTACTTTTAATTATTATTGTAAGCAAGTATATTATTTTTTAGGTTGAGCCTGTGATGAAATTGAAGGTCGTTGCTGTTCTAAAGTTATAACTTTGTCTTGTAAATCCTGTATAGAATTGTAACAATTATTGAGAAACCAGCCAACTAGTGCCACAATTACCACAGTTACACCACTTATTAATTTAAACCATCCTGATTCGTGAAAAGGCTTTGTATTTGATTTTTCTACTAGCGTACTAATTTTTCCATTATGATCTTTTAACTCGCTTGTATGAGTTTCAATATTTTTTTCTATACCTTCCCTTGCTGTTTCTAATCTAGCCAATCGATCTACAATTATAAGTACTTGTTGATCATTGAGATTTATACCTCCTGAACTAGCAGAAGAAGCTGTCTGAAGAGGTGGTGTAGTACTACTCGTTGAATTTAGGAATGGATAAGGGTTTTGATTAAATGCTGACATCACGATTCATACCTAAAATGTTTTTAGAATCCGATAGATACTCTTTATAGTAGTAAGTACTAATTTTATTAACATTCGAGGTGATTATCTGAACCTTACCAGGTGTTGTCAAGATAGATTCAATATCAATATGAAAGTTTGCATCTATTGTATATTGTCTTGGCTCTTCATCTTCATGTTCTTTTTTTATCTCTTTAGTGATTTTATAAGTCGCTACATAACCGTCTAGTTGCAGTGGTAGTATTAGTTGAAACGTTTTATTTTTAGAAAAATTAGGGAATACTTTTTCAATATTTTGATTAAGTACTTGAAGTTTTTTATGGGGAAGTTCATACACTGTAATAAAGTTGATACCCATTGCTTCAATATCAGAAATTTTAAAATCTGCAATTTTAGCGATAAATGTTTCCAACTCTTGCAGTTCTTCTTTTGTAGGATTTATTTTCGAAATCATAATTTTAGATTCAAAATCGATATACTCTAGTTTCGCCTTAAGAGTTTCACTCGTATAAGCTCTTAGAGGCAAGCTTTTTATAAGTGCGGGAATCATGTGAAGAGGTGCGTCCGTTTCTATTTCTGGATCTACTGCAGATAACTTGTATTCGTCCCAAATATTTCTGTCTTTTAGAGCTGTTTCAAAACTTTCCACGTCTTTGTATTTATAGTTAAGAAACACACAAGTAAACTTTTGAGAGACTGCTGTATATGTAGATGACATTATTTTTTCCTTTTATTTAGTAATGAATACTTCCAAATTATACAATAATAAAGATACTCTTTCAAACTTTAAAATGGTGCCGTCCCCTCTCCTAATTTTCGGAGTGGTAAGAGAACGTCTGAAACACGTTCGAGGGTGAGGTTAAACCACAAAGGGCATCTAGGGTTTAACC
>JBEISK010000068.1:0-1594 GCA_040375445.1 Gammaproteobacteria bacterium
CCACCTATTCTAATGATACGTCAAATCCCGTTACCCTAAAAACCCTGGACGCCGCTATCGATCATATTTATCGAAAGCTTACAAACAATCAATATTCTATACAAAAAGAAAAGCCCCCTATAAGCTCAGGTCGTGGTGGTCAGGGGATTGATCTCTCAGCCTAAAGCCGGCGTAAGGTGAATAAGGCATCGCGACATTCAGTCGCCTTGTCGAAATCGAGCAACTTCGCCGCCGCCTTCATCTCCGATTCCAGCTCTTCTAGCAAGACGGCTTGCTTGTCCAGAGGCAAAGTCTTAAACACATCAGGATGCGTCAAGTCCCCTGCTTGAGCAGGCGACTTGTCGTCTCCCGCCGTCTTCGTGCCACCCAGCATATCCAACAAACCGTTGTTGATCGCCTTTTTAATGGTGACTGGCACAATACCATGTTCGCTATTGTACGCCATTTGCTTCTGCCGACGGCGTGCGGTTTCATCCATCGCACGAGCCATGCTGGGCGTCACCTTGTCCGCAAATAAAATCACTCGCCCAGCCGAATTTCGCGCCGCCCTGCCGATGGTTTGAATCAAGGCGTGATCGCTCCGTAAGAAGCCTTCTTTGTCGGCATCCATAATGCACACCAAGCTCACTTCAGGCAAATCCAAGCCTTCACGCAGTAAGTTCACGCCGACCAGAATATCAAAATGCCCCAAACGCAAATCTTGAATAATCTGCACACGGTCAATCGGCTTGATTTCACTGTGCAAATACCGCACCTGCAAGCCCATGTTCTGCATGTATTCGGTGAGATCTTCCGCCATGCGTTTGGTCAAAGTCGTAATCAGCACGCGTTCATCCCGAGCCAAAATCACCTCGATTTCAGACACCAACTTATCCACCTGCCCCTCAATCGGATGCACATCCACCAAGGGATCCAACAAGCCTGTCGGGCGAATGACTTGCTCAGCGACAAAGCTACTTTCTGCCAGTTCGTACTTGCTCGGCGTGGCAGACACATACAACAATTGCCCGACTCGTGCCATGAACTCGTCAAACATTAGGGGGCGGTTGTCTTTGGCACAAGGCAGGCGAAAGCCGTAATCCACCAGCGTTTGCTTGCGTGAACTGTCCCCATGATACATCCCCCGCAATTGCGGAATCGTCACATGGCTTTCATCAATGAACATCAGCATATCTTTTGGGAAATAGTCGATGAGTGTTTTAGGCGGCGTCCCTGGTGGGCGACCTTCAAAAATACGGCTATAATTTTCCACCCCAGGGCAGTAGCCCAGCTCCTTAATGCTTTCCATATCTCGCAAGGTGCGTTGATGCAAGCGTTCGGCTTCAAACTCCTTGCCTTCGTGACGCAATTGTTCGAGCCTGTCCTTCATTTCAAGCTTGATTTGAGCTAACGCTTTGTCGATATAGCCTTCATCGGTCACATAGTGAACCGCAGGGTAAAGCACATATTTGTCCAAACTTTGCAGGATTTCGCCTGTGGTAGAGTCCATAAAGTAAATGGATTCAAGCGTTTCATCAAAAAATTCCAGTCGCAAAACGGCTTCTTCGTTGGCAGGAAAGACGTCAATCACATCGCCACGCATTCTAAAATGCGA
>JBEISK010000010.1:0-53856 GCA_040375445.1 Gammaproteobacteria bacterium
CCCAAGAGAAAAAGTTTACTTTTTCGACCATGTTGGGGTGAGGGATTCGGGATGTCCAGCCGTAGCTGGTGTCCCTCCTCCTAGCCTCCTCCCTAAGGGAGGAGGAACAAGGCAGTTTTGGACTTTCTCTGTGCCTTCTAATATAGTGTTCGATAAATAGGCTATGAGGCTATTCTAGGAGCCTATATTTTTTGTGTGGGCGTGAAGAGCCACCTACATAACCAAACAAAAAACCAGTGGGACAAAGAAGAGACCATAGACCGTTTTATCTATCGGATGCTATAATGGGTAAAACCTTTTATCTAAGGACATTACAATACGCCTTTTATTTGCACTAGGAGTATTATGCCATAAAATCTAAGCTTTGATAATAGTCTATAGACAATGCTCTACAAAAGGCTCAAAATATAGCGTCATAGCGAGTGAAACGAAGCAATCGGTTCCCCCACTTGCGGAGCCTTTACAGATTGCCACCCTACGCTCTCAATGACGCTGTTTCTAGAGAATTAAACGATCGATGCCGTATTGGTTTGCTCGTTAGTAGTAGGCTTTAAAGAAGGCTTGGTGACGGATGCGATTTGTTCCGCTTTTTCAGCCTTATCGGCTTCTTCTTGCTTGGTGATTAGCGGCATACCGCAAATGTACATTTCATTGAGGCGAGATCCGAATTGATCGAGGGCGAATCCCCATGTAAATGCACGAGCCGCAGAGCCTAAGGTGGCCAGTACCGAACCAGGAATTAACAATTTGCTTAACCAATGCGTACCTTGTAAGCCACTGTGAAACCAGCTGTAGTTCACGATTAAGGCACTTAATCCGCCTACAATGTTAAACAATAAAAGCCCTGTGCTTTGGGAGGAAGGAATGGTGGCTCCTAGGATGCCGAAAATACCAGCGACCGAAAAGAACACGCCACCAAAACGACGGCTTTTCCATAAGCTTTTGCTTGAAAGTACAGCAGGCACGGGGGGAAGACCGTCATCTCTCAATAAGGCTCGTAATGGCCAGCCCGCAATTTGGAAAATACCTTCCACACCGACCTTGATGGCAATGAGGACATCGGTAAAAATAAAGGCACCGAGTTCTAATAATCCTGTAAACGTCCCGAGTTTAGCAAAGTCAAACTCACGTTTTTCGTCCATAACGATATTGCTCATGCCAAAAAACAAGAAGCCGACCATGAAGATTAAAATCCCACGATATAACACATTTTCAACATCCGAAGCTATGGCCATCCACATCACAAAGAAGGCTACACCTGCTAAGGCTAAAGAAGGTTGCTTGGTTAACCAACCGCTACGCACCATGGCAGGGGCAGCAACAATGGGACCAATAGACATGAGCACACCAGCAAGGCCTTTTAAGGTGAGGTTCGGATCCTTATAGAAAGGAAGGTCGATATTTTGAATCAAGGTAATATCTTGATGTGAAATGATGGTCGCAAGCAATAAACTCGCCCCGAGCCATCCAATAAATTGGCCACCTAAGGCAATGATGTAATCTCCGAAGTTGGGTTTCGCTACACTCGTCATCTTTAAAAATCCACCTATATGTTTTATAAAATAGAAAGCACAACGTGCTATTAGCACAAAGACTTATGATAACATATAGATGCGATTTTGGCGTGGATTTGTAACGATTCTTAAGAGCTTTTTACCTTAAAAACTCGATGGCACATTCAAAGGTTCGCTCGCAAGGGAAGCGAACATCAATACGTTTATTACCTAAGCCGAGTGTATTCAGTATCCACTGGCCATGACGCAACAAGGCATCGGTTAAATGCATTTGATTTAAGGGGCGCTCACTTAATCGCCAAAGGTGACGTACATGGCTTTGATAGACGCCGTCATCCAACAAGCGAGTAGCAAGGGTTTTACGATGCCGAGAGCCTGAGCCTGTGCCGTATTTTTGAGCGTATACATAGCCCAAGCCCATGGCAAGCCCTGAACCGATCGCATTACCTGGCGTATTCCATGCCGCATAGCCTGCCAATTGAGGCAGGACATCAGGTTCATCTTTAATCGCCTTTAATAGTAAGGGGTCGGCTCCATTGGCGTAGGCGACATCCACCAAAACAACGGCTTTGCCTTGAGCCACGGCTTCTGTAGTCAGTGCGAGTGTTTCATAGGCGTCATTCATGGTGGTGTCGGCTTGACTGGCATCACCATGATCGCCCATGCGGTAATGAGGCGCATGCACAATTAAAACCACATCCGCTTCTTCAAGTTTAAGAACAGGTTTTGAAGCTGTGGCTTTAATCCGCTGATAAATGACATTTTTAAGTGGCTGGCCGTCAAATTTCGCCATAACATCCAGCGATTGGGCGGATTTCACAAAAACGTTTAGGGAATCTTCTAAACTTTCTGACAAAGCACGAATAAGAAGGGTGTGAGCCACTTCATCGGCACCTGTTTGTACATGGGCAAAGTCGGTGAGTTCAAGGGTTTCAACTCTGGCTCGTAAGGTATCCGCTTCATAGACGTTTAGGCCATATTCGCCTCGATCGTCTTCACAAAAGACCAAATGAGCCAAGCGTTTCTGTTGCAACAATTGCAACAAGCGTAAATTGTGCCAGTGGTTGCGTTCCCGACGGGTAATAAAGTCTTTAATGACTTCTTTGGGGGGCTGTTCTTCTTGCCATTCAAAGGAACGCCAATTTTGCATTAAAATGTTTTTCTTATGCAAGTTTTGAGAAAAACGAGACAGTGTTTCGCCCCATTCCGCCCAATACTCGGGTTCTTCTTCACTATTATTATAAGTGGGTACTCGCAAAATACTTGAAAATCCGTAGATCTTCGGTACATCTTTTAGAATCGCCAAACCTTTTTCAAGTTCACGAATGAGATCTTCGTTGGATTCTTCCCCAATACGACTGGGGATTAATCCACCGTAACTCAATAAATCTAGGGAAACAATGGCTGCTTGAATCGGGTGCTGCTTTAGGATGCGTTCCATCCACTGGCGTAGGGCAGGCAAATTGGCGGGGTTTTTGAGCTTGCCAAGTAAATCCGCGGGGGGCAAGAATACTTGTATGCCTGTTAAACGAGCCAAATCCGCCACGGCTGAATGGCAAACGGGGCGTGCGTCTAAGGGAATTACTAAAAAGCAAGGGGCATTCATATTTTCAATCTCTTTGTAAAACATCTTTGTTTATTGTAACATAAAAAAATGAACGCATTCACGTGACGGATGCACATTCCCCTATAACATATAAAGATTAACCCTTATGACCACAAATTTTTCTGAAAATACCTCTACACATATTCCAAACCGCAAGCCTGAAACCGCCTTAGAATGGGCGACGTGGGCAGCTTACCTCGCCGATTCCAAAAAAGCGTTGGACATTCAAGTCCTCAAAACCGACAAAGTCACGACCTTGGCCGATTATTTCGTGATCTGTACAGGGCAGTCGAAACCGCAGGCTCGTGCGATTGCTGAAGAAATTGCGTATGAGTTTCGTCATGCCGGCAATACCGCAACAGGTGATGAACGTGATGTGGCGAATACCTGGTGTTTGCTAGATTTTACCGATGTGGTGGTGCATGTGATGCAAAACGAAGCCCGTGATTTTTACGGGCTTGAAAAGTTTTGGAATCATGCGGAATTGGTACCTGCCGAAGAATGGCACGCCGTTGCTAAATCTTTGGGCCTGCTGGACTACCCCACCCTTGAAGGTTAGGAAGTTGTAAATGTTTTGGATTCAACCTAGTCGTTGCTGTATGAGATGGGATATGTGAAGTTAAAGTATTAAGACGCGTGGGGGGGGGTATAGAAGGTACATGACCATGAGGTAACATTTTTGGGACATCATGGACTGCCCAAGTTAATAATGCTGTTAGCAATCCACCCCAAAAAATACTTATTTGGTAAAATTCATCATCTTTCATTAAGGTACGGAGAAAAGATTTAGGGTTAAACATTGTTGTCTTTCTTTCATTTAATTATTCGGCTTAGGTACTCCACGATATTCCATATCAAAATTGGGAGCTGTCATTTTCTTTTTTTTCTCTAATAATTGAGGATATAGTAATCTAAGTTCTTCCAAAATCTCAAGCATTTCGGGATCATCTTTAATAAAGTCACCACATTGGTCATTATATTGTATTATAGTTTTTACGTAGGAATTAATCTGGCTAAGTATTGCATCCCACCTATCCTGACCTCTTGGAGAGTCTTTGGTTTTGGATTTCATATAGTCATAAAGTACATTTATGTAAGTTTTTAACATAGTATAAGATAGCTCTGGGGATAGCTCATTACCCGAACGCAGACGAGAAGCAGGTGAATGTGCTTGGTGGTGCTGGCGTGTCGGTGGGGGGGCATAAGGTAATGCTGGATTAAGGCGAAGCATCTGAAGGGGTCCTTGTGTGGAGTGGGGGTGACTTTGCAATGGCGTTGCTATAACTATAAAACACTCTCAAACTTAAATTGTGCTAGTGGCGGGTGTCATTTCAAGGGGACTTTACGCCACTGGGGTAGGGCATCCACAGGGTGACGTATTCCACATTGCCTTTCGCCCCACGAATCGGCGATTCCTCTATCCCTGTTAATTGCCAATTGCTTAAGGCGTTTTTTAAATCCGCAAGCGTCGCCTATTAAATCCTCTTGAATAATGACTTTAAACAGCTTCATTTGAGCAGAACACAAGGCGTATTCCGCTTCAAATTGAGGCTTCAACAACGCCACCACCCACGCAGGCGACTCGTCGCAGTGATGCAAACTCGCACACAAGGGCAGTAAATATGCCTTTCATTTGCACTATACCATAAAATCCAAACTTTGTTAACACTCTCTAGTGTTTTAAAGCCTAGTTACGACGAATGATGCTGTATCCCGTCTCATCAATCGAATCTATCAAATTACCATGAAAAATGTTGTATAAAAAGCGCTGTACTGGTGAACGCTTGGTCGGTGCTGTACCTCTCCATTCTGCACGACTACGAGCCACCATGGTCGTTTCGATTGTCTCAGGAGAATAACCCTTTAAGGTCAATATCTCAACATCAGGCGTAAAAGCGAATGCTGTAATTGGAACTACTTGACTTAAAGTCAAAACCAAAGTAAGTAAAGCGACGTGCATTTTCATGGTAAAATCCTTATGCGTTTATAAACGTTCACAAACTAGTATCAGTTTAACGCAAAGATTTATATAATAGCATCCCTTAAATAGAGGGGCATCTATAAAACACCACAAAGAGATTAATGATGCCTGAACTTGAACAAAACCCTGCGACTCCATTGCTCGATGCCTTATTGGCTTACACGAAACTCAAACGCAAGCGTTTTCATGTGCCTGCCCATGTCGGTGCGACATTTTGGACGGGCGAACTCGGCGAAAAAGCTCACGCACTAGGGCTTAATACGACTATACTTCAACATGATTTAAGCGAAGTCGAAGGCGTAGATATTTTATCGACGCCTGAAGGGGTCATCGCTGAAAGCCAAGCACTGACAGCGTTAAGGTGCGGTGTGGCACATAGTTTTTACTTGGTGAATGGGGCTTCGGTAGGCTTGCATTCGGCTTTAATGACGGCATTTCAGCCTGAAGACATGGTTTTGATGCCTCGTAATGTGCATCGGGCGGTGATGGCTGGCATGGTAATGAGTGGGATTCGTCCTGCGTGGTTTACCCCCACTTGGGAAAGCGGTTGGGGCATTTGGGGAGCTATAAGCGTAGAGCAGTTGCAAGATGCCTTTGAGCAGAACCCCAGTGCCAAAGGCGTGGTGTTGACGTCTCCCACATACGAAGGGATTGTTAGCGATATAGACGGCATTGCCAAGTGGTGTCAAGCCAAGGGTTTACGGTTGATTGTCGATGAAGCCCATGGTAGCCTGTTTGGTCATACGCCCAGTACCCCTAGTTCCGCAACCCAATTTCAAGGCGTGGATGCTGTCATTCAAAGTTTCCATAAAACCGCAGGGTCACTTACTCAATCGGCGGTGCTGCACCTTCCACACGGCTCTTCGCTTTCCATCAAACGTCTGCAAGAAGCGTTAAACCACTTGCAAAGCACGAGTCCGAATTACTTGCTACTGGCGAGTTTGGACTTAAGCAGTGCGTGGCTTGCTTCTTTGGCAGGGCAGGCTCAACGGCAAAGCTTGTGGCGAAACATCAAGGCAATGCGAGAACGAATCCGTGGTATGACAGCATTTCGGCTTCTTGAAACACCACAGGGAAGTGGTACAGATTTAGATAAATTACGTCTTTATCTGCGTCACGGCTATATAGACGGGCAAACGTGGGCGGATGAACTGGAGCAAGATCACGGACTTTCCTATGAGTTGGCGAATCCTTATGGAGCCTTGTTCTTAGGGCAAATCGGGCATACCCCAGCGGATTTTGTCGCCTTGATGCAAGGCTTAGAAACTTTTGCAAAGGCACACCCTAAGCACTTGCATCCGCAGTATAATGGGGAAGAAACGCTTTATTTTGAACGTATTGAAACGCCTGTGTTACCTAAGGTGCAAGGGGATGTGACGCCTCGTGACGCGTTTTTTAGTGCATTTGAAAGACTCGCCATTGATGAAAAACTTATTGGACGTTTAAGCGGAGAAACCGTCGTGACTTGCCCACCTGGGATCCCTGTTTTGTTGGCTGGGGAGCGTATTCAAGCGGGGCATCTGCCTTTTTTGAGGCATCGTAGCGATATCGGCGTTTTGGTATAGAAATAAGCATTTTCGCAACGCTTTTTTTCATTTAAATAGCAGAAGAATTAATCATCAGTTGTTTTGAAGAAGCTTCCACCACAAAGAGCGTGAGGGCATCCACCATACGTTCCAAGTCGGCGACGTCTAAGCCTGCCCACACGCCAATCCAAAACGTGTGATGCATCACCGCATCCGCATTCGGGAGCCGTTCGTAATGCGACTCATTGAGTTCAGTGCTTAACAACAACGCCGAATCACGAATCCGTAAGGGAAACGGCTTATGCACATACGCTGGTTGACGCAACAAGTTCCCCGCAAATAAATGCCGTGTGCCGATGCCCTTACTTTCAAGATATTCCACCAAATCTTTCTTGCTAAACGGCGCCGTTTCCTTCACCGTAATTGCAAAGCCAAACCAAGACGGATCCGCGTTTGCTGAAGTCGTCGGCAAAATGAGATGCTCCCCCAAAGGCGAAAGTCCTTCTGAAAGACGTTTGAAATTGGCTTTTCGCTGAGCAATAAAGCCGTCCGCTTTTTTGAGCTGGGCGAGTCCGCAGGCGGCTTGCCAGTCCGTAATTTTGAGATTGTACCCAATGTGTGAATAACTGTACTTGTGATCATATCCTTTCGGCAGGCTCCCCAACTGAAAACAGAATCGAGAGCCACAGGTATTGTCTTTCCCTGGTGGACACCAGCAATCACGCCCCCAATCTCGAAAGGACATGAGAATGTTATACAAGCGTGAATCGTTGGTCAAGACCGCACCGCCTTCGCCCATGGTGATGTGATGTGCAGGGTAAAAGCTTAAGGTGGCGATATGCCCAAAGGTGCCTGTGAGCTTGCCGTTGTATCGTGAACCGAGGGCATCGCAGTTGTCTTCAATTAACCAAAGCTGGTACTTTTCACAAAAGGCGACAACAGCGTCTAAATCAAAGACATTGCCAAGCGTATGAGCAATAAAAACGGCTTTGGTTTTTTCGCTACGGGCTTCTTCGAGTTGAGACACATCAAGGTTCAACGTTTGTAAATCGACATCCACAAAAACAGGCACGAGCTGATTTTGAATAATCGGATTAACGGTCGTGGGGAATCCTGCGGCAACCGTGATGACTTCATCGCCTGCGTGTAACTGACGTTCTTTCAGCTTGGGTGACGTTAGGGCAGACATCGCTAGCAGGTTGGCGGACGATCCTGAATTGGTAGACAGAGCATATTTCAAACCAAAAAAGTGAGCCAGTTCCTTTTCAAAAGCATCGTTGAAACGCCCTGTGGTCAGCCACATATCGAGCGTGGCATCCAGCATATTGTGGAGTTCTTCTACGCCGAGTACTTTACCTGAAGGGGGCAGGTATCGGTTGGCATTGGGCAAGGCTTCATTGACTTTAAAATAAAGCGACCCGAGTAGTTTAATCAAGTTACGAAGTAGCAGGTGAAGAGGCATGGCATTTCCTTACAATTATCTCTTACCCCCTCTCCCTTTGGGAGAGGGTTGGGGTGAGGGTCTTTGGAATTACCCCATTATAGCTGGTGTTTCCCTCATCCTAACCTTCTCCCAAAGGGAGAAGGGACAGGAGCAATACACTCTCACAGAACTTTCCTTAGTATAAAGCCTTTTTCATTTTTAGACGAACTATCTTCCTTTAAATAAACGACCCCCTACAGAATATTGACGCCCTGTCGAAAGAGATTTACTCTATTTTTTCAATTCGGAGCCCTTATACATGATGTCTCTCCAACCTGAAATAAAATCAATCCCCACGCTTTCCGCTGAAGCAATGTATCAGCTTGTAGAAGAAGCCAAGCACTTTTTCAAGAGCTTGCAACCTGTGGCTACCGATTTGTATGATAATTTAGAACGATGGCTCTCTTGTATTGAAACTTACAATGACTTAACACTTTCAGAAGCCCATCTTCACACGATACGCCTAAAAATAAACTACCTACTTAGCGTACTGGAACAAGATTATGAGTTCAATACCATAGAACTTGAAATCGTTGATGCTGTAGCATCGTGGGGCTTACCTTTTCTAGAAAAGCAAGGCTTCCATGATGCGTTGGATCACAGCATTAAAGTGGCGTTAAGCTCCATTTCCTTGTGCCATTATTTGGAAGTGCCTCGACCCATACATACGATGTCTGTTTTAGTAAGCCTTTTACACGATCCGAAAATCAACGTCGATCTAAAAGATCAAATGGCGATGTTGGTGTCGCATCCGTCATTGGCGTCGGCTTTGCTCACCGTTTTTATTAGTCCGAAACATAGTGAACACCTAGGGGCCACCTGTATTTTACCCCATTTAAAAGCATTATCGTCTTACTACAACGTGCCTGCCGTTGAATTAGGTGTTTCGGCCGTAAGTGCTTTAATGGAAAACTTAGATTCGGGTTATGTGGTAGAAAACGGCTTTGTACGTCACTTGACGCAACTTCACATGGAACGCAGTGTGGAAAATAACACCCTAATCTCTCAAGCCACGCCTGAATCTATGGAACATGCCTTAGAACTGGCCGAATACATTCGTATGCAATACCTAACGCAACTCTTCAGTACCTTTGATGCTAAAAGTACTGCCTATACTTCACCCATTCAAGATATGATGCTTGACAACCCAATTCTAAATAGCATCACACATCAGATATTCATCCAAAGTGGTTATGAAAAAACGGAACCTTTGCCTTTAAGTGATGTGTTCACCAGTCACATGCAAATGAAAAAAATGGATCGTAACGCTCAAGTACTCGGAGCCATTCTTGGGGCATCCGACAACGGGCAGCTCAATGGATACAAAATCATCTCTCAAAGTATTGACAATTATGTCGCAAGTCTCAGAAAGCAGCTGAAAGCACCTACGCCGTCTATCTTAAACCAGTGGCACCATGTATTAAATACACATAAGTTAAGGCTCCCCTTTACTTTAAATACATTAGCGCTGTCAGCGACGGCCTACCCTCAATTGATGATTAACGCTTTTATCGAACGTGTCTGGCGTTCCATTGTGGAAAATTACCTGTACTTAAAAGGCAATGTCAGTAATTTGGTTGCGTTACATTATGTCGTGCGTGAAGGCGTCGCCTTTTTAGCGACGATTCAGCGTTATGCTGAACAAGTGGGCTTTGGGAACTTATGCCTAGAATCACGCTTTGGTGATTTTGTGACCGCAGACACGTGGACGGAATGCCTAGAAGAAATTGCCTTCGATGAAGAATTCCTATTCTTACTGTATCGAGAAATAGACCACTGGTTTGAAGGGCGTATGATTCAATGGCCTGAAGATTTACCCTTGAACAAGGCTCAGTTTATTGAAATCTATAAGCAAGAAACCGTCTTTATTGAAGTGGTTTTACCATTGGTTCCTAGTTCACGTCTGCTTACCATGCCTGAAGAAGAGAACGCGAGGGTATCACATCAAGTGGTGGGCGTACGTCCTTCACCGCTGTTGGGTAAGAGCCAGGTTATAAACAAGCCTTTGGGCTGGTCGGCTCGTATTATTTAGAATCTCTGTTCCCCCTCCTAAAATTAGGAGGGGGACAAGACAAAATCAACTTAAATGAAATACACCTATGGGATGAGGAAACCCCCTGTGGAATATGTCACACTAAGAGAAGGTAACGCCCTTCGTTGAGCGTGTGCTTATTTCAATGTAGATAAAATGTAGAGAGCTTAAGAAAGAGAACCCCTAAGGTATGCCTAAGTCGCATCGGTTTGCGTTGCAAAAGGTGATGGATCTGCGTGCAGATGAAGCCCTTAAAGCCTTGCAAGTCTTCCAAAAAGAAGAAGTCCAATTGATTAAGCTCCAGCAAGCCAAAGCCAATATCCAAGAGTCTATTCAAGACGCTTACGATTCCTTTCAAGAGTCACAAGGTTACGATTACGGCTTGCACTTTCCCCTGTACATTCAAGAACAACGCAACTATGAAGGCAAAATATCGCAAGATATTACCCAGCAAGAAACACGTTGTGAACAAGCCAAAGCCGCTTATGTAGAAGCCAAAATCAAAGAAAAGTCTTTAGAAAAGTTAAAAGCCAAACAACTGCAAGTGTGGAAACAAGAACTCGCCTTGCAAGACGCCCATGAAATGGATGAAATGGGTTTACGTCAATTCCGCCAATCTGTATAGAAGGATGATGTTCAATGATGATTACCGTTGCCCCCGCATCAGAATCTATTTTAAAAGCGGTGTCTTCCGCCAATAGTGAAGCCCTTGTGGTAAACGCCAAAAACAATAGTTTCACTTACGACTTTAAATCGGCGTTAAATCAAGCCAAGCAAGAATCTCCTTCAAAGGCAGAAGCTCCTCTTGAAAAGGTAAACGTTTTAAAAGACGATCCATCTGAAGCCGTTTCAAACACTCAAGACCTCAAAAAAGTAGCTGAACCTTCCGTAGAGGATCCTTCCGAAACAACCACAGCGGAAACCCCAGCTGCCGTTTCAAGCCTAGATGCCGTCCTTGCGTTGCCGTATGTGACTACGCCTCCTCTTCCCACATTAACACTTGAAGCTCCGATTGCGGAAGTCACTCCTGACGCACAAGCCAAGCCTGAAGCACAAGCGATTCTAACGGCTTTAGAAAAACGAGTAATAGCACTCGAACTCACGCCTGTTGAAGACGTGGATCCAACAATAGTCGCCAAGGCTTTAGAGTCCGTCAAGCTTAATTCAGAAACGCCTAAGTCGCTAGAAGCGCTCAATAAAAGCTTTACCGTACAAGACGCCGTGAAAGAAAAAGTGCTTGAAGCGTCCCAATTGCTTAATTTAGACGCATCAAAAGTCGTGCAAGAGGCACCCGTAATCGTGAGCGCCAACGCCCTAGAAGCCAGCCTAAAAGCAGGGGATGTCCCTAAAACGCTTGACGAAAAACCGCTTGAAACTACGACGCTCACAGAAAGTTCAACACTAATAGACGCTCGCGTTGCTCAAGCAGGCAAGCCTGCGACACAAGGCGAAGGTTTTTCTCAAGAAAGAGAAGCTCCGAAAGAAGATCCTGCTAAATCAGAGGTTCCCACCCTTGTTCAAGGCGTGGTGCCTGATACAGCATTTGCCAAACCGCTTGAAGGCGTGGTGACTCAAGCCCAAGGCCTAGAAGGCATTCAACCCCTGACGCATCAAGTCGCGAGCGGGATTCAGTCGGCGTATGATTCAAGCAATAAAACCATGCAAATCCAGCTTAACCCAGAAGACTTGGGGCATATGCGGATTCAAATTAAGCAAATCGGTGAAGGGCAAGTGTCGGCTCGATTGGTCGTCGAACGTCCTGAAGCGGTGGAACAGGTGAAAACACAGCTACATGACTTACAACGCAACCTAGAACAGCAGGGCTTAAAAATGGATAAAATCGAAATCGTGTTAGCAGGTGCCAACAGTCAAGGCAGTGCCGATGCTAGTAAAGATCAAAATAAAGACAATGCAGGGCAAGCTCGCTTTCAAGACGGTCTTAATAAAGACGGTGCCTTTCAGCAAGCTTCGCAAGAAGAGCGTGCCAATATCTTTCAAGATGAGTTGAATGCCTTAAACCCTCAAATCAGTTCCCCACTAGAAGGGGCGGATTCTCAAGCACGTTTGGAAGAACTCAACGCCTTGCGTCAATCCTTTCAAAGCTACAAGCAACAAAGTATCAGTATTCCAGAAGTCCCCAAGAACCAAGTCTTCAGTACCTTTAACCGTACAGGACTCAATGTTCTCGCTTAGGGAAATGTATTTGTCTTGTTGCTCCTCCCTTAGGGAGGAGGCGGAGGGACACCAGCTCTGACTGAACATCCTGAATCCCTCACCCCAACCCTCTCCCTAAGGGAGAGGGAGTAAACCCCCTTTTTAGAGAAGAAAGAGAAAGAAGGAACCCGATCCCCATGTCAACCGTGACCAACCTCCAAAATACGTTGAATGTTATGAAAAATAATACCAACCAAACCAACTTTGAAGCAGGGCAGAAAAAGTTAGGAGACAGCAATATCGACAAAGCAGGCTTCTTTCAGTTGATGCTCGCTCAATTGTCGGGTCAAAATCCCTTGGAACCTGCCGACAATGCTCAACAAATGATGCAACAAGCCCAGTACACACAAATTGAGCAATTACAACAGCTCAATGCCAATTTCACACAAAGTAATGCCCTTACACAAGGTTCCAATTACGTCGGTAAAAATATTACGTACACGTTAAACGGTCAAACCAAAATAGGCAGAGTCGATAAAGTCGCCTTTGGTAAAGACGGCATAGGGCTTTACGTCAATAATGACGTTATTACCCCTCAGCAAGTCACAGAACTTAGAGCTAACTAATTGATTCTTGTGATCCCTTTCCTAAAATTAGGAGGGGGGACAAAACCACCAATTAGTCTTTAACGCTAGAAATCTACTAAGTAAAGAAAGAGAGAAACCCTTTTATGACACAAGGTTTATATATCGCCGCTTCAGGCATCCGTGCCAACCAAACATCGATCGATGTTATTTCAAACAACATTTCAAACGTCAATACCACGGCGTTTAAGTCTTCGAAAGCCAACTTTGCCACCACCTTCTTACGCACCATCACCGCAGGGGGAAGACCCACCTTAACACGAGGCGGTTACAACCCAATACAAACAGGTTCAGGTATCACACTTTCAGAAATCAACACCAATTACGGTCAAGGCGGTAGCCAATTCACAGGGCGTGGTTCAGACCTGTTGGTTAGTGGAGAAGGCTATTTCGTGAGTCAAGATTTAAGTGGTTTGTCTCCTGCTGGAACACCCAGCGTTTACACACGAGCAGGCAACTTTAATTTAGATGCCGACGGTTTCTTGGTCACCACTTCAGGAGACAGACTCGTTGGGACATCACAGATTGAAGGCTCTTCCCCAGTCAATACCAATAACATTCAAATCCCCAAACAAATGAAGGTCGCCAAATTCTTAGATGCGTCCAACAAAGTTATCGCCACTTGCTTAGGCAAGTACGATGCCCCCAATGCCACTTACGCTGCATACGCCACTACTAATAGTATTCCAGCGGTGACCACCGTTTACGAAAACGCTGACATGACCGCCTTTAGTGTAGGTGCTACAGGTTCGCTTACCGCCAACTATTCCAATGGGGATCGTCTCACGGTTCGATCTAACCCTAACGGAACTACCAATAAAATGGAATTGGTTCACTTAACTAACGAAGGCGGTACCTATTCAGCGATTAACCCAGCTCAAGCCTCTGGCTTAACAGGGCAATTGAGTGGAGCCAATCAACTCATTCCAACCAACGCCACAGGGGGTAACCCCATGGAAGGGATGACCCTTCAACTTCAAACGGTTACCTTCACCAACCAGAATGGTTTGATCGCCGAAGAAGGCAATCAATATGTACCAGGCCCCAACGTGGGTGAATTCTATTTCGGCACACCGGGTTCAGGGGCTCGAGGGCGTATTCAAACAGGGAGTTTAGAGTCTTCTAATGTAGATATGGCACTCGAGTTTTCAAACTTGGTTGTGGCTCAACGTGGCTTAGAAGCCAACAGTAAAATTATTCGTACCCAAAGTGAAGTTATGCAAAGTATTATTAACGCCGTAGGTTAATAATTTCTTAAATTCAGCAAAACGGGAGCATAAAATATGCTCCCGTTTTGCGTTGCTGTGGTAGAATAAGTGTATGCTATTAAGAGATTTTTGTCCTGTTCCCTCTCCTTGAGGAGAGGGCTAGGGAGAGAGGGAGATTTTCAGAATCCAGCGTTACACCTACTCCCCACCCCAACCCTCCCCTTAAAGGGGAGGGAGTAAAACCACTTTGCAAAACCAAAGGTAATCACGATAATGTCTGAATCCAAACACCCTGAACATGATCTCATTTCCCTCAAAACCCCTGCTCTGCCTAACAGCCCCATCGTTTCCGTGCTAATGGGGAGCCACAGCGACTGGGCAACCATGAGCCACGCCCACGAAATACTCAAAGAATTTGGCATTCCCCATGAATGCTTGGTCGTTTCCGCACACCGCACACCGAACTGGATGGCTCATGTCGCCAGTAATGCGGAAGAACGAGGCGTTCAAGCCATCATCGCAGGAGCTGGTGGGGCTGCCCACTTACCTGGTATGCTCGCGGCTCAGACGATCGTGCCTGTCTTAGGCGTACCGATAAAATCAGATGCCCTTAGTGGACTGGATTCCCTCTATTCCATTGTGCAAATGCCAGCTGGAATCCCTGTGGCGACTTTTGCGATTGGGGTCGCAGGGGCTAAAAATGCCGCCTTGTTTGCCATTGCGATGCTCGCCAATCAAAACGACTCGTTGAAGCAACAGTTGCATCGTTTTCGTCAAGAACAAAGTGCGAAAGTGTTGAATACGCCTTTGGATGTTTCCTGAAAATAGTGGTTTTTCCACACTAGGCAGGACGTCGAAAATCAGATATACTGAAAAAGAGTGGCTCATCCTGTCCCCTCTCCTAATTTTAGGAGAGGGAAGAGAACGTCGTTAGACGTTCGAGGGTGAGGTTAAACCCTAGACTTCGTTTGTAGGTTTAACCGCCCCCTACCCCCCTCCTAAAATTAGGAGGGGGGACAAAGCGACTGTTTTAGTCTCCAACATTAGAGTATCGTACGTGTTAAAAAACAGACTTTCGTGGGTCGAAAAGTCGACTTTCGTGGACAAAAAACAGACTTTCGTGGACAAAAAATCGACTTTCGTGGACAAAAATCGGACTTTCGTGGACAAAAAATCGACTTTCGTGGACAAAAATCGGACTTTCGTGGACAAAAAATCGACTTTCGTGGGTCGAAAAGTCCCCGATTTTTAGACCTTTTTTCATAAAAGATTCTGTTTTTTTTTAATGCGTTTTAAGGTATACTATAAAACCCAAGAACAATAGATTTGAGATGAATAAGGTGTTTTGCCAAAGTATGATGACTAAATTCCCCGTCCCCACACAGACCTACACCCAAGCAGACGCTCAAAAATGGGTCGACGAACAGTTTGCCACCATTTTGGATCCTCAAAATGCCATGCCCCACACCTGTTCTAAAGAATCGCTCGAACTGCACTGCCCACTAAGGGGAGACGTCCTATTACCAGGGGTTCACACGCTTGGCGTTCTCGGCGGGGGTCAACTCGGACGCTACTTTTTGATGGCTGCCAAGCAACGAGGCTATTCCACCGTCTTATGGACGCCTGAAAAAACGCCTCCTGCCAAAGGGCTTTCAGACAAAGTGATTCACGCCCCCTTTGACGATGAAGCGGCTTTAGCTGAATTCGCCAAAACAGTCGATGCAGTGACCGTTGAATTCGAAGCCGTCCCCATCCCTACCATCCTTGCCTTAGAATCCTTAGGCTGCCGTGTTCGTCCCAGCAGCAAAGCCATTGCCGTCTGTCAAAACCGTGCCTTAGAACGGGCGTTTTTGGTGGCTAATGGCATTGCCGTCTCTCCGCATGTAGTGGTGCATCATAAGCGGGAACTCGAAACAGCTTTTCTCACCTTGGGGGAACAACCTTGCATCGTCAAAACCACTCGCTTTGGCTATGACGGCAAGGGTCAAAGACGCATCAGCACCCTAGACGAACTCAAGCAAGCGTGGAAAGACTTAGACGCTTCTCCAGAAGCACCGTTACTGGTGGAACATGTGATCCCCTTTAAGCGAGAAGTGTCGATTCTCATGGCTCGGGGGATTGATGGTTCAAGGCGAAACTATCCGCTGGTGGAAAATCAGCACGTCAATGGCGTATTAAATATGTCGTTTATGCCTGCTCCTGAAACGCAGGGGCATACCTTATTGCAGGCGGAAGATATTGCCAAACGCTTGGTCAAAGCCCTCAATTACGTCGGGATTTTATGCGTTGAGTTTTTTGAATTAGAAGACGGTAGCTTGTTAGTTAACGAGCTAGCCCCTAGACCCCATAATTCAGGGCATTTCACGATAGAAGCCTGCCATGTGAGCCAATATCAACAGCAGGTGAATGCCCTCACAGGCATGCCCTTAGGCAATGCGGAAATGCACGTCAAAGCCGTGGGTTTGATGAACTTGTTGAGCAACCGCTGGAGTAAGGAGGGGGCCTCGCCTGATTGGCAAGAACTCCTTTCTCGCTACCCTCGTTTGAGTGTGCATCTGTACGGCAAAAAGGAGTTGCGTCCCAATCGTAAAATGGGACATATCACCTTAACCAAAAAAGATACGTCTATGGTGGAATCCGCGTTTGATGAAATCAATTCCATGCTCACGACTTACGATTAAGACGTTTTTTCCATCACGATCGTCCCATCCGGTAAGGGAAGAAAAGTGCCTAGTCGTTTATTAGAGCTAAAGCCCATATTTTCAAAAAAAGTTGCCGTTTTCACCGTCGCGACTACAGCAATGCGGTTCAAGTGAAGATGCTCTCGCACATAACTTAAGACGTCCACCATTAGAAAACGACCCATGCCTTCATTACGATGGCGGGGTGAAACCACCAAACGATCAATCAACACGATGGTTTCTAACTCTTCGGACTTGGGCTTGGGAACCTCGAACAAGCCCATACGAGCCACCGCTAACACCGCATAGGTTTCAGCATGGCGTACCGTCCAATGCGTGGCGGTATTGTCGTACGCATCAGGTTCTAGGTCAAGGGGGCCCCCTTCGTCTTGAACCAAAACGTGTATGCGTAAGGCAAGCGCTTCATTAAACAAACGACGGTTTTCTTCCAAGGTAAAACGATCCATGCGGTAACGACGGATAAATTGTGCATAAGTGTCCGATTTAAGTAACATGAGTAAGCTCCAAAGGAGGGATTTTAGGTCTTTCAGGACTGTACAAAAAGAAGCGAAGCAACATCCGCCCTGAACGAGTACCCCATAAAATCAATAGAATACCCAAATAATCATAAGGCAAGGGATACACCGTATGCGTCAACCACCATTGCGTCGCTTCAAATAACGTCATTTGTTGACATAACACCAACAAAGCAAGCCCTAAGCTGCCCATAAAATGTAGGGTAAATAGCGTCCACAATACAAGTAAAGCCCCCTTCAAGCAAAGTCGTAATGGTGAGCGTTTACCAAAAAAGGAAGCTCCTTTTTCAGCCTTCGTCGTACTTGGCTTTGAATACGTATACTTCAAAAGAAATTGCCATTTTTGAGCCATCACCATAAAGGCGAAGAAAGATCCCAACACATACGCAAACGAAGGACTAAGCCAAAATTGCCAGCTCCCCCCTTCTGCAAAAACAGGAAAAACTAAGGCCGTTACCAGTAATAAACTATAGACTAACGTCGCCCAACGCACGCCCAAGGTGCAAAACAAGAAGGCATACGCCAATAACTGCGGGGAATAGTTTATTTTCAGAGGCAAGATCGTTCCAAAGAGTAAGGGGGAATCTGCAGGAAAAATGCCTTGCCAAAGATTCGGCAACTGCACAAAAATAAGGCTAAACAAAAACAAGGCAAATCCTGCTAAAAGACAGGTTAAAAGGGAAAACCATCGCCACGAAGGGGCTTTCGTAAAGGGTTTTAAGCGTGTTTCAAGGGCTAGGCTTAGGCTCATTTCGACGCCTCCACAGGTTCAAGCGGTGGAGCAAAGGTCGTTAGAGCAGGCGCGTCTTTCAAGGAATGTCCATCGCACCAAGTACCACCAGCACGCTGGACGAAGCTATTTAAGACGCTGTTTACCAATGTCACTTGTTGAGCGTCGCCCAATAGAGGCGTGGTCAACAAAAGGGCGTCTTCTTGGTTGTCTTGATAGTAACGTGGGCGAGTCCCCACCATGTGAAATCCGTATTTATAGTACAAGTTTTGTGCTGAAAAGTTAGAGGCTCTTACTTCTAGCGTCAATGAAAGCATTTGAGCTTGATACGCCAAGCCATACAGATGCGTCACCAAAAGCTCGCCCAAGCCCAAGCCTCGCAAGGTGGGGTGGGTCGCTAAGGTCGTGATATGGCCTTCATCCACCACAAACCAAATGCCTGCGTAACCCAAAAACTGCCCTGTAGGCTTGTGAATCACCACAAAGTAATTCGCCGCTTGGTTACTGACTTCATTGCGAAAAGAATCTTCAATCCAGTGAAAACGACCAAAGGATGGAATTTCTATCGGCAAAAGGAAGGGAGCATCCGCCTTTTGCATGGGGCGAATAAGGAGTTCGTGCATCATGGTTTCACGCTTTAATTCAGGAGGCGTGGGTAGGGGATATTTTTCAGCAGTCATGGGGGGCATCCTTCAAAGCGTTCTATAGTTTTATTGTATCGCTTATAGAAGACAATGGCAATTTTTCTATAGAAAACGGATGGAAGTCCTGTCCCCTCTCCTAATTTTAGGAGAGGGAAGAGAACGCCGTTAGGCGTTCGAGGGTGAGGTTAAACTCTAGACGCTGTTTGTGGGTTTAACCGCCCCCTAACCTGTCGAAGCTAAAGCTTCTCTTGGGAAAGAAAACCGTTGGTTTCCTCTCCCAACCTCTCCTTCCTAAAGGAGTAATTCACTTCGTGAATGAAAAGGTTTTTGCCCTCCTAAAATCAGGAGGGGAGACGGAGCAAAGGCTTCTATAAGGTACCGAAGGTACGGTCGCCCGCGTCTCCTAGCCCAGGAACGATGTAACCCTTTTCATTTAAATGCGAATCAATCCCTGCGGTGATGATTTTCACCAGTGGCAAATGACTATGCAAGTGTGCCACCCCTTCAGGAGAGGCCAACAAGCACACAAATTGAATGTTTTCTTCCTGCACACCCTGCGATTTCAAAACCTCAATCGCCGCCACAGCAGAACCGCCTGTGGCCAGCATGGGATCTAAAACCAAAACGTGAGCCTTGTCATACGCCAACGTATTGGTAGAAAGCTTATTATAATAGGTAATAGGCTCAAGGGTTTCTTCATTACGAGCCATCCCCAAATGGCAAACGCTGGCTTCAGGCAACCATTCTAAGGCCAAATCTGCCCACGCCAAGCCTGCTCTTAGAATCGGCACAATCAACAAGGGAATTTCCGCATTACGCACGAGGACACTGGTTTCTTCTATAGGCGTTTTCACTCGTGCTTCTACACGAGGCAGGTCTTCCGTGGCGTGACTCAACAACACGTTGCCAATTTGACGCATCGCTAGGCGAAACAAGGAAGGCGGTGTTTGCTCGTCTCGGATGCTCGCTAGGGCGTGACTGACCACCGCATGATGATTCAAATTAAGAACGGAAGATTGAACGATGTTTGCTTGCATGAAACGGCTCTTTTTTTAGATACTACGTTTCTATTCTACGCCAAAGCAAGAAAAAAGTCTAATCCCTAAAACCCCGAGGATCCGCACCTAATACACGCAATTGATTGGTAGACGTTTGCGTACACGTATTAGGGATTAAGCTCCCCAAACTACGCACACGTTCATCTTCATACACATATAAAAACACACTGTCATTAGAACTTGAGCTGGTTGAATCAGGATCGTAAAGAAAACGCATGGCTCGTTGTTCGGGGTTAGCACAAGTCGCAAACGCTGCACTTGAAAAATCTTGAGCAAATGCCAGCAAAGTGCCTCCAAATGGCATGGTGTAGGCATTCATCCCCACGTTACTTAGATTGAAGGTAAGGGTTGTTCCTGTTGCATTAGCTTCATTTCGAGGGGGGGCATCCAGCGTTACAGCACCGCTGGTGTATCGACGAGAATAGGACATATTTTCTAGCACATTCACATTCGTGGCAAGATTCACATCATTGGTTCGTTTATAGGTGGACATGGCATTCGCCAGTTCCGTTTGCATACGCTTAATTTTGGCACCCTTAGCACTTTCGCTGGAGTTCTGCACCGAAGAGAGAATCATCGGTAAAGATACAGCAATCAAAACGCCTGTTAAGGTTAACGACACCATCGCTTCAGCGAGCGTAAAAGCACTTTTAAGTTTTGAAGAGACCGTATTAAGCATAGAAAATCCTCTGTTCATGTGGATACTTTAATTCTATATCGGTGTATTTTCTCCAAAACTTCAAAGCTTTCAATCATTTGTAACAAAAAACCGCTTTCTCTTCAACAAGAAAACGGTTTTTCGATAAGTGCGTGTTATTCGACTTACATGTACTGCTCAATTTCCCAAGCAGACACATAGGTGCGGAAGCTGTCCCACTCCGCATTCTTGGCTTTTAAGAACTCATCATAAATGTGTTCACCAAGAGCTTGACGGGCAATTTTGCTCTTTTTGTACAAGTGTAACGCTTCATTCAAACTACCGGGTAAAGACGCAATACCGTATTCTTTACGCTCGGCTTCGTCCAACTTGTAGATGTTTAACTGCGTCGTGTTGGGGCAGACGGTCTTGTTTTTGATGCCATCTAAACCCGCTTGTAACATGACCGCAAAGGCAAGGTAGGGATTCGCTGCCGTGTCAGGTGAGCGCAACTCAATACGAGTACCTGCTCCACGTTTGGCAGGTACACGCACCAAAGCGGAACGGTTAGCGGTTGACCAAGCCACATACACAGGGGCTTCATACCCTGGTACCAAACGCTTGTAGCTGTTCACCGTTGGGTTAGAAACCGCCGTAAAGCCTTGAACATGTTCCAAAATGCCTGCGACAAAATGATGAGCCGTTTCAGACAACTGATGCTCGCCTTCAGGATCGTAAAACAAGTTTTCACCTTCTATGCTCGCTAAAGACATGTTACAGTGCATGCCTGAACCGTTGACACCAAAGACAGGTTTTGGCATAAAGGTGGCGTGCAAGCCGTATTTAGAAGCGATCTTACGGGTGGCAATTTTAACATTAATGACGTTGTCCGCTTGACGCAAGGCATTGTCATAACGAAAATCAATTTCATGCTGACCTTCAGCCACTTCATGGTGATCCGCTTCCATGTAAAAGCCCAATTCAAGCAAGTAATCCACAATTTCAGAACGCACATGCTCACCCAAGTCATCAGGGGCGAGATCGTAATAACCGGCACTGTCATGCGTTTCAAGGGTAGGTTTACCATCGGCGTCTTTTTTGAACAAGAAGAACTCGAGTTCAGGCCCGACATTGAAAATGTAGCCGAGTTCTCTCGCTTCTTTTAAGACACGTTGCAAGTTACCACGAGGGCATCCTTCAAAAATGGAGCCGTCTGGGTTGTGGATGTTACACATCACACGAGCGGTCACACGCTCGCCGTCTCTCGCTACAGGCAAAACCTGGAAAGTGTCTAAATCAGGGAAGAACGCCATATCACTCGTTTCGATGGTTCTGAACCCTTGAATGGAAGAGCCGTCCAACAAAATTTCGTTGTTTAAGGCTTTTTCAAGTTGAGCCACGTGAATGGACATATGCTTAGGGCGTCCGTTAATGTCAACGAATTGTAAGCAGACTTGGCTGACTTTCTTTGCTTCGGCTTCTTTAAGAATATCGTCAATGCTACGGCTTTTGGAAAGCACGCTTGAAGTCATCATCATAGAATAATCTCCACACAAAAACACGGATAATATGTCTAAAGCGTTCCTAATGGCGAATGGTTAAATCAGTATAGAATGTTGTCCAAGTGGACACGCTTTTTAACTATCTTAAAAGCCTAGCATAAATAATAAAAAAACAATAGGGGATGGCTTTAAAACGTTACGATTTCTTGTAGCACCATCTTTAGAGATTTCTTTAAAGTTCCATGTCATTCTGCACGTAGTTGCAGAATCTTCATAAAGGGTTATGGGTGACGTTGGTGGAGATTCTGCGACTACGCGCAGAATGACAATATGACATAGACACCTGTCCAAAAAATTAAAGGCTTCGCTATTCACACGTTTAATTACTTTTTAATCCAGATGCTTTCCACATTATGCAAAGCCCCACCCAATGGCGTGACGTCCACATTTTGGAGTTCTGTTCGCACCGCCACCAGCACTTTACCTGTAAACAAGTACACCATAGGACTTTCTTCATACAAAATCGATTGAATCTCGTCATAATACGGCTTGCGTTTTTCAAACGAAAATTCAGTCGTCCCAAACTCATAGAGCCTGTCCAGACGTGCTTCAAAGGGATACAAATCGCTGACCTTTTTCGTCACGTTTTCGGTGGGACGTTGGTTAAACAAGTGCAACGCCGCATCGCTTTTAAAGACATTGGCTCCCTGATGAGGCTCCAAATTACTGCCCCCACTTAAGCCCATGACCATCGCTTCCCAACGCCCTGTTTTCATGCGATCAACCAGCGTGTTGAACTCCACAGGTTGCAGGCTTAGCTTGATGCCTAACGCCTCATAGTCATGCTGTAACTGCACCAACGCTGATTCACGATCGCTATTACCTGAATTGGTCACGACCGTAAACGCCACTCGATTGCCTCGATCGTCATAAAGTTCGTGCTTGGCGTTTAAACGAAACCCGCTGGCTTTCAGTAGCTCTTGGGCTTTATTGAAATCATAAGGTGCTTGCTGTTCCACTGACTTATTAAGGTAGATACTATTTAAGCCCATGCTCGTCAGCAGTGGAGTTCCCAAGCCTTTTAAGACATTTTCCACCATTTGCGGACGGTTCACCGCCACGTTCAACGCTTGACGAAACGCCCTGTTCTGAAACCAGTGAAGGAGCTTGGCATCCACAATGGGTTTGCCATTCGGGTCTTTTCGGGTGTTGAGGTTAAACGCCATAAACGTGGTGCCATCGGCGGGGCCTAAGTCAATGAGCCTAAACTTGGGGGATTTCAATCGTTGTAAGCGTCCCAAGTTTTGAGGGGTGCCTGAATGCGTATGCAACGCACCTTGCTCAAATAGGAGCTGAACATAGCTATTATCTTTCGCAAAAGTCATCACTTCACGTTCCAAATACGGGAGCCGTTCGCCTTTGTGATTCACCACAAAATAATGCGGATTACGCTTGAAAATAATGCGTTCTTTCGATTGATACTTGTCCAAGACCCAAGGGCCACATGACACAAATCGTTCGGGATGCTGTTCGGCGTCTTGCGTTGACCACGCTGCCCCAAAGGCGTCTTCACCGCCCTTTTTAAGGATCGGTTCAAAAATATGCTTGGGAGCAATCGCCTGCCCCAAGTTCAGTAACAACGGCGAATACGGACGCTTGGTCGCAACTTCAACCGTCCACGCATCGATTTTTCGCATGGTGGGGAATTGACCATCCACCAGCAGAATATCGCGTGTGCTGGGATTTCCCAAACCTTTTTGAATAATCACATTCCATGTAAACAGCAAGTCATCAACCGTCAAGGGATGCCCATCGCTCCACGATAAGCCCTTGCGAAAGGTGAGTCGAATATGCTTTTTATCAGGCAGAACATCATAAGATTTCGCGACCCACGGCATGATTTGCCCTGTATAGTTATTGCTTTGCACAGCTTGACACGTCAACATGCTGGCAATGGCGGAAGACGTTCCGTCAAAGCTTGCCCACGGATTCAAAGTTTTAGGACCTTCCCCTAGAGCCGCTTGATACAAGGTGCCTCCGAATGTGCCGAGGGGGTAGGGCGATTCAATGAGTTCAACGCCGTTTAGCGTGACATCCTTATAAAACTGGGGCTTCCCTGCGTGATAAATGCTAATAGGATTCAACGATTGCGACGAAAGGGTTGCAGCGTGAGGAGCTTGAAACTTAGAAAATCCGTACAACAAAAGCCCCCCTGCCACAAGGGCAATGAGTCCGACTCGTTCTAAAAATGGGAGCATCCAAGTATTCATAGGTTATCTCTGTTGTTGTTTAGTGATTTTGTCCCCCCTCCTAATTTTAGGAGGGGGTTAGGGGGCGGTTAAACTCACAAACGGAGTCTAGGGTTTAACCTCACCCTCGAACGTCTTACGACGTTCTCTTCCCTCTCCTAAAATTAGGAGAGGGTTCAAATAAAGCACCTTCCCATTGTATCATTTTTTAGAAAAAGCGTCCGAGCTAGCACAAAAGAAATGACTTTAAGCCTTAATGCTGATATAGGACAGAAGAACAGACGAACGATACAATCAACCTTAGGCAAGCATCGCAAACACAGAGGAGGCTATTAAATGGGGCTAAACATTAGTATAAATCCTTTTAATAAGTCCGCATCTGTGCCAGCGAACACAACGGCGGAGCAAGCTCGTACCACAACCGAAGTCATTCAAAATCAAAATGCACTACGTTATGACGTAAAGCAAGCCAGCGTTGTGATTGACCATAATGGTCAGATTGTATCGAGTTTTAACGCCTAGTTTTTTATTTTTAGAACACACCTTATTAAGAAGAACCAAAAAGAAGGGACATTTATGATGACGATTAATAATTATGGATTAGGATATGGAATTCCGCCACAACCACATGAAAGACCAAGATCATCCGCTTGGGAAGGATTTACAGGCCATGTCGGTGGGTATGTAGCTGGTGGGGCTTTGGCAACGGGGGCAGTAGTCGCCGCAGAAAGATTTAAACAACCTGAACAACGTGCATTTCATAACGCTGTAAACTCTCATTTCACAGGGCAAGGGTTTAAAGCTGAGGTTGGAAATCTTTTCAGATCAGTTGACGGGAAGAACGCTACTTTTCTTGACAAAACTTCAAATTTAGGTAGTAAAGTAGGAACTCAGTTTGTAGAATTTTCTGAAGCGTTAGGAAAAAATTCCAAAGTAAGACCCATTATACTAGGTACAGCATCAGCACTTGGCCTATTTGGACTTGCTAAAGGTGTCTTTGGCGCTGATCAGCACAATCGGCAACTAGTAGGTAGACTACAGTTAGAAAATAGTGTTTTATCTACTCAACCAATGGGCACGATCTTCTAACGTCGTGGTTTAAGGAAATTAATAGAGTTTTTATATGCCTCTATCTCATGCCGTCTTCCCGCAGAAGACGGTTTTTTTTATAGATTTTAGCAAAGCGCTCGACAAGCTAAGCCAAAACATTCAAGCGATTCGCCTTAGCAGGACTAGCCCCAAAGGTCGAAACTTCTTTGGCGACAATGGGGTTACCCTGTGCGTCCGTTTCGACATCTTCCGCAAACTCAATGGCATATTGCGTGATTTTGTCTGGGGAATCTTTCACCGTTTTCGTCCAGTCATCCACTCCGACATAATTTAAGAAATCCTTGAGGTCTTCGCCGTCCGCATAAATACCCAATCTTACATCAGCATTAGGTGATTGAGCATTAGCCACTACTTGATTCGGTGCTTTTAAAGGATAAATAAAGGAAGCATCCTGACCAAATACCCCATTTCGAGTGGCTTTTCGGGTATCTACATATTTATAAATCGTATTACCCACATCTGATTCAGGCACAATATAATTTAAATTATTAGAACTTTCAACCACATTGGCCGTTAAGTTTAACTGCCCGTAAGCGTCCTTACTCTGCTTATGTTGAGCTAAATTAGCTTCAACATCTTTTGCTTTACCAATATACATTTCAAAAGTACCATTTCGTTGCACTGAAAGGGGTGTATTTTGATAAGAAACAAGGGACGAAAACATGAGCAAGAAACCTATTCATTAGCCTGAGAGGCTTTAACGAAGCAAATAAAACAAAACCAAAAAGAGCTCACCATATATGGAAAAACGGATCTTAATTTAGTTAACCATCTTACTTGATTCAGCTTACAAGGTCAAGTCTTTAATGATAGTAGCGTCCTTTTTGTAACGAATTATGAAGGACTCTTTTAAAAAAGATAGGCTGGACGATACTTTATTTATCGAAAGATACCCTAAACTAAAAGAAGAGAATCTATCATGGTTGCCAATAGTACATCACCTATTACCCCCAGTCGTCAGAGAGCCTTGAGTAGTGGAAGCTTACTCATCAAAGGAAGTTTTGCAGAATCCAATCATGCCGTGTTAGGTGCTAGTGATTGCGAAGGACTCCCTCCACAAAATCGTGAAAAACAAGAGTCATCGGAGCAGGACTCTCAAAAAAATAAAATGATCTTAATTAAAGACACGGTTCAAGTGTCAGCCTTGTCCACAGAAGCCCTACGCAAAGTCACTACAAGAACAGAAACCGCCATTTTAGAACCCTCTTCTATTTTAAAACAAGCCTATCAGATGCTTACGCCCCTTGAGACTAATGCCGTAGAACTGGACAATTGTCTTGCCCAAAGCAATTGGTCGGTGTATTCCGCCAAGTTATTGTTGTGATTTAACCTACATTCGGTTGCGTCATGCTTTCAACAGACAATATCTCGTTTAAGCGAGCCTCATCAATCTTAATACCAAACTTGTCGGTAATGTCCAGCTCCAACGCCACTTCACGAACGGTTTTGCCTTCACTCAAGACCTTCTTTGCAATTTTTGCCGCATTCGCATAGCCAATAAACGGATTCAACGCCGTCAACAAAATCGTCGAGTAATTCATGCGATGTTCAATAAACTCTAGATTCGGCTCAATGCCTGCGATACAACGTTCGGCATATTCACGCAAACCATTGGTCAACCAGCGTTGAGATTCGGTGACTTTTGTTAAAATCATCGGCATCATAACGTTCAACTGCCATTGACCGTTTTGACAACACAGCGAAATCGTTAGATCGTTGCCTTGCACCGCATAAGACAGTTGATTCATCAATTCAGGCAAGACAGGGTTGACTTTACCAGGCATAATGGATGATCCAGGTTGCAAACTGGGGATGAGAATCTCGCCAATCGCCGTTTTCGGACCTGATGAATACAATTTAATATCTTGCGTAATTTTCTCTAGCTCAATAGCGACTGATCGCATGGCAGCGGAATAATCACTAAAATGCCCAAAGCTTGAGGTTAACTGGAAGTAGTCTTTCGCTTGTTTGAGAGGCATCCCTGTATATTCTGACAGGTACTTCACCACACGAGGACGATATTCCTTGTGAGAGTTCAAGCCTGTTCCGAGAGCCGAAGCCCCCAAGCCCAAGTAATGCAAGTTTTCAGCGGCGGCTTCGACTTTTAAGCGAGCATCCGTTAAGGCATTGCCATAGGCACCAAATTGTTGACCCAGCGTCAATGGCACGGCGTCTTGCATGTGGGTACGTCCGCAAATCAGCACATCTTTAAATTCAATCGCTTTCTTTTGGAAGGTCTCTTCCAATAATTTAATGCTAGCAACCAGTGCAGGATGCTTCTTCAAAAACGTCAAACGCAAGACGGTGGGTGTCACATCATTGGTGCTTTGCCCAAAGTTGGGGTGATCGTTAGGGTGAACAGGAGTATACGTGCCTTTTTCACCGCCAAGCAATTCATTCGCACGATTCGACAAAATCTCGTTGCAATTCATGTGATTACTGGTGCCTGTTCCGCCTTGGTAAACATCCACAATGAATTGGTCGTTATAGCGACCGTCTGCCATCTCGTCGCAGGCTTGGATGAGAGCATCGCCGATTTTGTCGTTGAGTTCGGCGTTGGTGGGATCCAACAAGCCGAGTTCTTTGTTGACTTGTGCGGCGGCTTTTTTAATTTGGCTAAAGGCCCAAATCGCTTCGGGGTATTGTTGAGGGGGCGTAATGCCTGAAATGGGGAAGTTTTCGGAGCCTCGTAGGGCTTGAATGCCGTAGTAGGCGTTGGCAGGCACGTTCCGTTCGCCTAAGGAATCGCTTTCTACTCTAAACTCTTGTTCCAGTACAGAAGTCGTCATATCAGTAACATCCTCTCAACAGTTAAAATTACTCTTTAATTCTAGCGTAAAGGCGTGTTCTAGGCAAGCGAGGCTTGCTTAATAAGCTTCCTAAAACAGGTCTAAGGGATTCGCCTCATCAGAGGCACCCTGCCCCAACACGGACGCTTGGGGCAGGCTAAACAACGGCAGTTGTGCCGTTGTTTCAGGATTGATCCCACAGACTTGGCTAAAGGTGCAATACTTGTCAGGGCAAGACGCTGGCAAGGCAAAGCGTTTTTCCGCCAAAATACGAGCCAGCACTTGCTTCAACAAGCCTTCAGTTTCCGCGATGTAGTCCGCATCAATGGCGACATCATAGACCTTGACGGCTGGCTGTCGATTCGTTCGCACATCCACATAATAAAAGTGCATTTCCTTTACTCCCTCTCCCTTTGGGAGAGGGCTGGGGTGAGGGTTAATGTGAGGGAGTGCTTCACGCATTTGCCAAATGGCATAACTGTACAAGCGGGTTTGCCACGCCGTGGCATAATCATGAGGAACCGCCGTGCCTGTCTTCCAGTCGATAATGGCAAGCGTCCCGTCATAGAGGCTAATGCGGTCGATACGCCCTGTTAGGGTGATATGCGAAAAACCTTCGACGTGAAACGGAACATAAAACGCATATTCACTCGCCACAACAGGGGCTTTGGCTAGTGGATGTTCAACCAAGGCGTCGAAGTGGGCGAGGATGTTGGATTTTAGTCCCACGCGTAGGTGTTCAGTCGGCATACCCTTGGCGTTTAGATCCATGAGGGCGTGGACGGCTTTGCCTAGCTCGAAATTACGTTCGTCGCTAAGCCAGCGTTGTTTTAGAACGGTTTTGTAGTAAAACTGGGCGTGGCACTTGTCCCATTCCTTGAGCTGATTCACGGAAACAAACCAAGGATTTTCAGCAGTGGGGATTAATTTTTTAGAGGCGTTCAACATGCAAATCATCCCCTTTAAGATTAGGTTTTTCTAGAAACACTAGAAGCTCTTCAAACGCCCTCGTGGGATGCGTCTTCTGCAGCTTGTGAAAGGCATTGCGATACTGGTGATGGCTCGACACAAACAAGCCTTGCATGGCTCGAGTAAAGCCCACATACAACAAGCGTGCCTCTTCTTCCAAGTGCTGACGCTTGAAGGCTTCCACCGCATCATTCAAGTGCATCAACGGCGTATCGGGTTGCTGGCGTTGCATCGCCAAGCGTTGAATCCCAATGAGTGCCTTTTCCGTGTCCCTTACCTTGATTTGCTCCAAGGCATCGGGGAAATTGGCTTGCGTCAAGGCAGGCATCCACACGAAGGTGAACTCCATGCCTTTGGACTTGTGCAAGGTCATCACTTGCACAGGAGGCGTTTCTACCTCCACGCTCATCGATGGCTTCACCGTCGGATTCAACAGCTCTTCGGTGAACATCTGCAAATGGCGACGGCTGGCGGTCAAGCTCTTAAAATAGCGATGCACCACCTCTAGCGGAGACAGGCTCTGAACAGTGGCAAGTAGGCTCAACTGTTGCGATTCGCTTTGCTCAAGCCCCAAGCCGTAGCGTTGCAAAATGCGTTGGGCATGCAAGGCACATAAAAAGCCGTTGCAACGCTCCAACACATGAGCTTCCCCCATCGACTGCGTTTCTGTGACTCGCAAAATCCACGACGGCAAATCTCGCACGGCGATGTCTCGTTGAAAGTCGTGCCAATCGTAATACAGTTGCTGAAAGACGGCTGGCAAGGCGTCCAATTCTTCCACAGGCAAGGCAAAAAGGGGTGTGGATGCCAGCATGTCTCGCAATTCGATGAACGCCTCGTCTTCCAAAGCGTGCAAGGGATGCATCGGAATCTCACGCAAGGTCTGCAATAAATGCAAGCGAGCATCCGCCGTTTCAGAATACAACAAGGCTCCTAACCACGCTTCCACCAGCTTAAAGCTAGCGACATTCGGCAAGCGTTCAGTCATCGAAAGCGTTGGGATGCGTCGTTCCAAGAGCTTCTGCGAAAACCGCAAAACATCACGGTTGTATCGCCACAAAACGGCACAAGTCGCTTCAGGATGCTTGGCTTGCACCGCCAAAATCGCTTGTATGAGATGCTCGTCTTCTTCGGAGGCATCGGCAAACGTCCGTGCTTCAATCGGATACAATAACGGCGGATTCACGCCTGCTAAACCGTGCATTTCAACTGACACAAAGGCGTCTTTAATCGTGCTTTCAGGACGGCTGGCTTCGTTGATCCACTGGTTCGCCACGTCCATAATTTCCGTGGCACATCGACCGCTTCGACTCATGCGGACATGGACATCGGCGTGGGCGATGAAGTCTCGAAATACGGCAGGTTCTGCGGCACTAAAGGTGGTGGTAATCGACTGGTTGGTGTCGCCACAACGGACGAGATTCGGCGTTTCCCCACCCAGCAGGTTTAAAAATCGTTGCAATAAGCGAGACGAATCTTGGGCTTCGTCTTCCATAATCACCCGAAACTGCCCTTGAAAATGCTGGCGAATATCGTCGTGGGCTTCGAGCAACTGAACGGCATAGACGATTAAATCCGTGAAGTCCAAGGCATTACGGCTTTCCAGCAATTGCTGATAGCCCTTCATCGCCAAACCCATGGCTTCAAGGCGGGCATTCTTGAGCATTTTGGCATCTTCGATTAAATCCGCCCAAGAAAGCTCCAAGCTCTTGGCGTGATTGATCGCTTGACTCACGATGCGTTGCCACGCATCCAAGCTTAAGTCCGTGTCCGCACTCGCCAAAGGGTAAACAGCAAGAGCCGCCTGCTTTTGAAGGGCGTCTTGCTCCGTTTCATCCACCATGCGAAAATGGGCGGTATCCAGCCCCAAACGTCGCGCATGAGACGCTTCCCCCAAGATTTTAAACGCCAAGGCGTGAATCGTGCAAACCGTGGGTAATTGGTGAATGCCCGCCCCAGCCAGCTTCGGCTTTAGCCTACCCAATAGCGTCCGTGCCGCCGATTCCATGTAGGTCAATACCAAAATCGAGTCAGGGAGCGTGCCTGTTTTAATGAGATGTAAAATCAGCTCAACCGTCACAAACGTTTTGCCAGCGCCAGGCACAGCACTAATCGCCAGCGTGCCTGCGGTGTAATCCAGCACGCCTTTTTGATCGTCTCGCAAGGTGGCGGTGGGAATGGCATCGAGATCGGGAGACGTCATCAAAGGAGCCAGCGATTGCGTCAAGGCTTGATACAAGATCGGTTCCTGTTGAGATTGATCTCGTCCTTCGGCGTCCAATTCCGCCGAAAACACGTGGATGCTTTCGCTGGCCAAATACGCCAATTTCCGCAAGACATGCCCTGCCCTTTGACGTCGTTGCGTTTCCGTCAAGGCAATGACATCCAGCGGTGGAGTTTCCATATTTGGTTCGGTTCCCTCCCCTTTAAGGGGAGGGCTAGGGAGGGGAGTAGATGCTTCGTGGGACGCTAAATGTTCCGCTTCCGCCACTAAGCGTTGCCAGCCCTGCGGAGAATGCACCGCACTATGATACAAGGGAGCTTCATCGCTTTTCGTCCAACGAGGGCTTTGTACATCCAACCACAATTGATGCGGACGTTTCACGCAAAAATCGATGACCTTTTGAGGCGTGGCTATCAGGAGGGCTTGCGTGTCGACATCTTTGGGGGCATCAGCGGTATCGGCGATTTGTCCGTACTTACTTTGCCATAGCCACTGCCTTTCCCCCTCCCCTTTAAGGGGAGGGTTGGGGTGGGGAGTAGATGTCACGTTTTCATTTGAAAATCCCCCCCTCTCCCTAGCGTAGCCCGCCATCGGCGAGGCGTGCTCCTCAAGGAGAGGGGACACAGGCGAAAGGTTTTCGAGCATTTTGAGTTGCCGTTGCCAGCTACGGTAGATCAATTGTATCGCTGAATCCGACTCGCCTTCCGCCAATTTGGGGTAAATCCACTTGTGGGCAATGGCGTTTAACTGCTCTTCCACAGACGCATCAGCAAGGTTGAAGAGATCGTCGCAAAACGCATGATAACGTTGACGGCTGGCTTCATAGACCAGCAAGTCTTCGGGAATCTCACGAGGCAGGCTCATCGCACCGCTATGCCCTTCGCTCAAGCGACGCATCGCCGATTGCGTCACGAAATCACAAAAAGCATCGAGTGTTTTCGCATCAGTAACTTGCAAGCTTAGGCAAGTCGTGAAAATGGTTCGCCATTCAAAACGGCTCAAGGGCAAGCCCCATTCATGGCTTCGCAGGGCTTGAATTAAAAGCAACAATAGCTTGCCTTGCAGGGTATCGACAGGGCGTTGCGTGCCGCTCAAGACTTGAAAGGGAATCTTGTGCTGGTTGAAAAAGGTCGTTAAGGGAGCCAGAGTCAAGGCGTTGATTTCAGGCATGACCAGCACCACCTCTTGCAGAGGGAGGCTTTTCAGCGTGGCAGAAGTGGCATCCCACATTTCAATCAAGCTCCGTTGCGACGTATGCAAACGGAGTTGGGGCTTTGTCGCCAAAGGCGTTTCATTTGAAATGCCTTCAAAGGCGTGGCACAGGGCATCGCCAAGATGTTTTACCCCCTCCCCTTTAAGGGGAGGGTTGGGGGGGGGAGTAGAGGTAACGTTGGATTCTGAAAATCCCCCCCTCTCCCTAACGTAGCCCGCCATCGGCGAGGCGTGCTCCTCAAGGAGAGGGGATAGGGCGTTAAACTGTTCAGCTTCTTCCTGCCATGCTTCAATGAGGGCTTTCGCACCGTCAGGATCCGCATTCAAATAGCCTCGTCTCGCCCCACCTTGCGGATCGAAGCACACCATAATCTGCGTGCTTTTCGTCGACAAAAGACGCATCAAGACTTGTTCGGCAGGGGTGCTTTCATCGGCATCCAACCACACCAAGAGTTCGGGCGTAAAATCAAGCTGGTCGATGAGTTCGGGGCTTTCTTCCAGCAGACCCAAGGCAATATCGATTTGCTTGGTGGAATCCAGCCAACGCATTTCTAAGGCAGTCACGTCAAAGGCTTTTTCCAAATGGTGAATCAGCGTTTGTTCAGGAATCTTCAAGGCGGTATCCATAGCTTGCATTTGAGGACGGCTCAAGCGCTGTTCCGCACGAAGGCGTTGACGGCGTATCAACTGGCGTATCAAGGACGCCTCATCGAGCTTGAGGGCATCGAAGGCATCGGCAAAGCAAGCGTCGGTTTTGGCTTGCTCAATCAGCAAACGAAAGAGCCGCTCGCTTTCTTCAAGCCCAACTAATTCAGGACTCAAACGAGTCGCATGAACTTTTTGAGGAAACGCCTTCTGCAACTTGAATTCGGCGTATCCCCATAAGGACTGCACAATTTGACGGATCAGCCCGTTAAACGTGAACACGGGCAAACGACTCATCGGTTTATGCCAGCCTTGAATCAAGGCGTTTTGTAACGCCTTTTGTTGCGTCGTATTCTTCACCAAAATCAGCGTTTTTTCCGCCAAATGCGGACGCCCTTGCCAGTCTTGCAAGACGGCTTCAACGACATCAAAATCCGCCAATTGCAAAGGATTGCCCTCAATTAGCGTTACACGTTCTAGCGTACTCATGATATTTAAACGCTCACAAGTGAAAGAATAGGTGAAGGAGTCGTTTTGCATCGGCACGCGGCGGAGCCTTGCCCAGCTTCAGCTTCGGTGATCGGAACCGCTAGCATTCTGTCGAGTGTCAAACGAGCCTTTTCAAAGACACTCGCAGGGATTTGGATTTCTTCAACGTCGCCTCGTAAGGCTTTGGCGACATTTTCTAGCCGAGTCATCTTCATATTAGGACACAACGCCTGTTGACGAGACGGCGTATAAAAGGACTTGTGCGGAAAATCTTGAATCAAGCGTTGAGCCACGCCGTCTTCCGTGCAAATAATGAACTCGTGGGCATGACAAACGCTCGCCTGCTCTAAAATGCCTGTCGTTGAACCGATATAATTGGCAAGCTCTTTCACAGGCTCGTCACATTCAGGATGCACCAGCGTCAAGGCGGTGGGATGCTTGGCTTGCAGGGTTTTAAGGTCGTCTAGATCAATGCGTAAGTGCGTCGGGCAGAAGCCATCCCAGCAGATAATGTCGACATCGGGTAATTTGCTTTGGACATACGCACCCAAGTGCTTGTCTGGCACAAAAAGGACTCGATCCACATTTAAGGAACGTACGACATCCACGGCATTGGCACTCGTGCAACAAATTGTGCTTTCCGCCTTCACATCCGCACTGGTATTGACATAGGCGACGACTGGCACATCGGGATGTTCCGCTTTAAAAGCTCGTAATTGCTCGGCGGTAATCATATCCGCCATGGGGCAACCTGCGTGTGGATTGGCGAGATACACCGTTTTTTCAGGACTCAACAATTTCGCCGTTTCCGCCATGAAATGTACGCCACAAAACACGATGCTGTCGGCATCTGTCGACGCCGCTTGACGGCTCAAGCCCAAAGAATCCCCACGAAAATCGGCGAAATCTTGTACTTCAAGGCGTTCGTAGACATGAGCGAGTATCACGGCATTTTGCTCATGCTTCAAGCGTGCGATCTCTTGCAGGAGCTCAGTTTTACGACTTTGCATTAAAGGGGGCGAAAAAAGAGACATCGAAAACGTTTACCTTGTACTTGTGTGAGTTAGTAGTTTAGTCAAAACAGAAGAAAAAAGCTAGCTTTTTGTTTAGAAAATCAAACAGTGCCTCTGTCCCCCCTCCTAATTTTAGGAGGGCAAAAACACATTTCTGATTCACTAAGTGAATCTACTCCTTTAGGATGGAGAGGTTAGGAGAGGAAACCAACGGTTTTCTTTCCCAAGAGAAGCTTTAGCTTCGACAGGTCAGGGGGCGGTTAAACCACAAACGGAGTCTAAAGTTTAACCTCGCCCTAGAACGTCTAGCGACGTTCTCTTCCCTCTCCCGAAATTAGGAGAGGGGACAAGGAAGATTTTTCAAAAGACTCTGTAAGACTTGTACGGCGTTCACAACTTAGCTATAATGCTTTTATATGAAAAACACTCTTGCGACCATTCGGCTCATTACACATTTGGGGCTTGAAACCCTTTACCGCATTCAAAAGGGATTGAGTGCCTTAATGCTGGTGGGCATTTTAGGCTTTATGTGGGGCGTACAAAGTCAAATGAATCCCCTTGAGCTAAACCCGTGGCTCTTGAAGGGAGTATGCCTCTTCGCCCTTTTTAGCATTGGATTTTGGGGGAAATTCCCCCTCTGGATTAAACGCTTGGGGCTTGGAGTATTGGTGGCATTTTTGGGATTCATCCTCGCCTTGCTTCGCTTTCAACCCGTCCAAGTCCCTGATTACCTAGATGCTCAATATCTGCGATTACCTGGTAAAATCCTACCTCACGAAAAAGGGATGCTTCTTGAAACATCTCATTTAGACACTCCCACCCCTGTGCGTATTTTGCTCAAAACACGCGACAAGTCACAAATTCCGCTTGGGAAGCTAACCTGTGTTTCAGGCTATTTTCAGATCGGGCATGCCCCACGATTTTTCGGGGATTTTAATGAAGCGTATTACCTAGAAAGCATGGGCATTGCAGGCACACTCAAGCAGGCGTATGTTGATGAAGATTGCCTCGAACGCCTGCCCCTTGAAGCTTCCGACAAGCCACCAACGTGGCTGGAACGGCAGAAGGCAAGGCTTGAATCGGTGATTCTTGACAAACGTAACGGCTATGTGGCGTTGCTTGAAAAAACACTTGGCATGGATGCTGGTCGACTCATGGGAGGCATCGTGCTAGGCGACAGGGCCAGCCCCTTGCCAGCTTCTCTCAAGCAGGCTTTTATCAGCACAGGGCAGATCCATTTGGTGGCGGCTAGTGGTATGAATGTGGCGATTATCGCTACAGGACTTTTATTTTTGCTACGCCTCATCCCCCGCTTCCCACGAGGGGGTGCCTTTGCGATAGCCAGTTTGGGCGTGCTTGCCTATGGCGTAGCGACAGGCTTTCCGCCGTCTATTCTTAGGGCGGTGGTGATGTGGTTTTTCGGCTTATGGATTAAATACCTCTTCAAGCCCTTAAGTCCCCTCTTCTTGCTGATGCTGTCGATTAGCATGTTAAGCCTGCTTCAACCCTACCTATGGCTGAATCTAGGCTTCCAACTCTCAGTATTGACGACCTTTGGTATTGTGACCTTATTTACATCACTTGAAGAAAGAGTCAAAGAAAAGGGCTGGAATAGCAAACGAAACCTGATCGCAGGGCTACTTTCCGCAGGATGCCTCACCGCTGTGGCTCAACTCTACGCCACGCCTCTGATTTTGCAGGTCTTCCACAAAACGCCTTTACACGCCGTGTTGATGAATCTATTAAGTGGGATTCTAGTTGCTCCGTTGACGCTATGGGGATTCGCCAGCTTTGGGATTTACACCTTATCACCCACGCTAGCGAGTTTCTGCCTATTGCCTAGCCAAATACTGCTCAATTTACAAATCGCTTGGACGCTATGGGGGGCAAGCTTACCTCAGTTACAATTCGTCGTTCCCACCCTACCCACCTCATGGATGTTGATCGCTTACACCGTTTTACTAAGTCTCCCTTGGTGGAATGGCGGGTCGTCGTTTTGGAAGCATCACCCCCGATTCAAAGTCCTGAGTTTCAGTGGGATTGGCTTAATAAGCCTTGCCCTAATCCTCTTTCCGATCTATTGGAACGCCACCCGTTTTGAGCGATTCCCTCAAAAAGCATGGGTGTCTTTACCAATCGGTAAAACCCTGCGACACGACGGGGTGAGACTCCTACATTATAAAGAAAATCAACAGATTCACAGCATTGTTTTTGTGGAAGCCCCATTGTCAACATTTGAGCTAGGGGACGTGGCTCGTTATTTGGAAGCTCAACACCTCAATCCACCTGAAGAAGTCGTTTTGCTTGAAGCGGCAAGCGTTAAAGCGTTACAGAAGGCCTCTAAAAAAAAGGCCAAGCATAAGCCTCGTAAAAAGGCGAAAGAAAAAAGAAAATTAAGCACGGCTCAAAAACAACAAAACCGTGTCCAGAAAACGGTAACAACCCTTGCCAAAGGGGATGTCTCTTACTTGAACTCCTTCAGTCAAGCCGAGATGAATCAACGTAAAAAAGACCTTTTAGCGTCTGAAGATGCGGTGTTCACCCTAGCCTTTTTTGAAGATGCCTCCCAATATTTAAAAGCACCTAAATCCCTTTCAAAAGCGCAAACACTATTTACCACTGATCCCTTTGAAGACTCCATCCTTCCCAAGCAAAGCATGGAAGTCTTGAAGGCCGCTAACGCAGAATCTACAAGGAAACTCTCTTCTGCTTCAAGAACCGAAAAAAAACGACTCAAGCCAAAGAAAAAAACGAGGAAAAAAAGAAAGCAGACTAAGGTGAAAACAAAAAAGAAATCGCCTTACTCAACACCTAAAAAAGCGAAAGAAACACGTCTGCAAAAACAAAAACGACATGAAGCAAGCCTCCAGCGTTTTGAAAATGACTTACATCAGCAGTGGAAGAATACCCGTTTGACGACGTTAGATCGTCATACGGCTTCGCTTTTGCAATGGCAGGCGAGTCCAAAAAAGGCCTATGTGTTGACGCTGGCTCGTCTTAACTTTCAACTTGAAGGGCATTGGCAAGCGTATAAAACCGCCAAAGGCATACGCTATCGCTTGATTTGGCGACAGGTATAGACCGCTTTCGCAAACTTGCTGAATGCTTGCTCTATATTGAATACTTGTTGATTTTATTTTTTAGCGTACAATAATAAACATCGCCATTTCTCAAAAGGGGATTTATTCATATGATGAGTTTAAAAAACTGGTTTGAACAACGTCGTAAGCAATCGACCGCTCACTTAGATGCCGAAGGCATGAACCGTGTGGAAGACGCCCAGTACGCCAAAATATGGACAAAGTGCGTCAGTTGCGACGCCCAACTCACCAAAACCGACTTAAGAGCAAACCTAAACGTCTGCCCTAAATGTGGCTATCACCACCGTATTTCAGCCAAACGACGCATCAAACAACTCACCGATGCCTTCCACGAACTCGATGCCCAGCTTTCCCCCCTCGATCCCCTGCACTTCACCGACACCGAAGCTTACACCGTGCGTCAAGCCGACGCCGAAAAAAAGTCTAAGCTTAAGGATGCCGTCATTACAGGTATTGCCAAAACAGGGCAAGCCATTTACGCCCTGGCTGTTATGGATTTTGGCTATATGGGTGGATCTATGGGATCCGTCGTAGGCGAAAAAATTACCCGAGCCGCCGAAAAAAGCTTAGCCTACAACCTCCCTTTAATTGTGGTGACCGCTTCAGGCGGAGCCAGAATGCAAGAAGGCATGTTTTCTTTAATGCAAATGGTGAAAACATCCGCCGTATTAGGGCGCTTGCATGAACGAGGCTTACTCTATATCACCTTACTCACCGAACCGACCTACGGAGGCGTCACTGCTAGTTACGGCACGCTGGGCGATTTAATTTTAGCCGAAGAAGGGGCCAGAATCGGTTTTGCAGGGCGTCGTGTGATTGAACAAACCATTCGTCAAAAATTGCCCGCAGACTTTCAAACCGCCAGTTACTTGCAAGATTATGGACAAGTTGACATGGTACTTCATCGTCATGACTTGCGCCAAACCTTGGAGCGCTTGATTTTATTACATCAAGCCAGTAGTCAACAGTACCCCACCAAAAAAGCCTTAACGCTTTTTAACCATGAACCTGTCATGGTTTCCTAATTGGGCTTTATGTTACACGGAGTTTCTAAACGATGACCAAAACAAAAGAAAAGGCGTCCCCTAAAATTCAATCTCTAGATTTTGAAAAACCGCTCATTCAACTTAAAAAACAGATTGCTGATCTTGAAAAAGAGAGCACTTTAGACGTCCGCGAAAATTGCCAATCCTTACGCCAACAACTCGCAGAAATGGAAGCCCAGTTGTACGAACAACTTACACCTGCCCAAAAATTGCAGATCGCACGGCATCCACAACGGCCTAACACGCTAGAAGTCATTCAAGGGCTTTCACCAGACACTTGGTTTGAACTCCATGGCGATCGCATGGGTAAAGACGACAGAGCCATTGTCGGCGGTGTGATTGAGCTCGACGGCAAACCAGCGATGATTCTAGGCACACAAAAAGGACGTAGCATGAAGGAAAACTTGGTACATAATTTCGGGATGGCCAATCCTGAAGGGTACCGCAAAGCCTTGCGTTTGTTTCAACACGCTGAAAAGTTTAAAATGCCTGTGATTACCCTAATTGACACCCCTGGAGCCTACCCCGGCATTGAAGGCGAACAGCATGCGATCGGTCATGCGATTGCCCTAAATATTCGTGAAATGTCTCGCTTAAATGTACCGATTATTTCGATTGTAATGGGTGAAGCCTCTAGCGGAGGCGCCTTAGGGATCGGGATTTCAAACCACATTTACATGCTAGAACACGCCCAATACACCGTAATTTCGCCTGAAGGTTGTGCATCGATTCTCTGGCGGGACGCCAGCTTTGCCACCACCGCTGCGGAAGCCTTGAAAATCACCGCACAAGATTTGTATCGTTTTGGCATTTGCGATGCCGTGATTGAAGAGCCTCGTGGAGGGGCGCATTATAACCCCGAAGTGACCATTGCATCGATTGCTCAACAGATTCATTTGGGGCTAATCGAACTCAATGCCTTAGATATTGAAACGCTGAAAGAGCAACGTTTTCAAAAGTACCGCCAAATCGGTGCGGTTGGAAACGGCTAAGCGATCAAACGCAAAGCTATAAAGGGCTACACATGAACGCCGAAAATGCCTCACCATATCGACGCATCTTGGCGATAGAATCGAGTTGTGACGACACGGCTTGTGCGATTGTGGAAGACGGTCGACGTGTGTTGGCTTCCGTGATTGATAGCCAGTTGGATGTTCACGCCCGTTACGGAGGGGTCATTCCCGAACTGGCGGCTCGCTCACACATACATAGCGTCAATGCCGTGGTCGCCGAAGCCTTAGCGCAAGCAGGTTTGAGCCTCGCCGATATGGATGCCATTGCCAGCACCATTGGTCCGGGTTTACTCGGTTCCTTGTTGGTGGGAGCCAACACCGCCAAAACGCTTTCGCTTATTGCACAAAAGCCGTTTTTGGGGGTGAATCACCTCAATGCCCATGTGGCATCAAACTACTTGGAAAGCGATTTGAAGCCTCCTTTTATCGGGCTTTTGGTGAGTGGGGGGCATACGCAGTTGTTACAGGTGAACGCCTACGACGATATTGAAATAGTGGGTGAAACGCTCGATGACGCGGTGGGCGAAGTCTACGACAAATTGGCGCGAGAAATGGGATTGGGCTTCCCTGGGGGGGCGATATTGGACAAACTGGCTCAAGCTGGCAACGCCAAGGCGTTTAGCTTGCCTGTCGCTCGCACGAAAAACGCCTATGACTTTAGTTTTTCAGGGCTTAAAACGGCGGTCTTAAAAGTTTGGCGGACCGAAGCGGAGCCGTATTTGTCCACCCAAACACCTGTACCGCTTCAGCTGGTTCAGGACATTTCCGCCTCGTTTCAAGCCACAGTCGTGAAAACGCTGTTGCGTAAATTGCGTCAATTGTCCGAAGAAACGGGCGTCAAAACCCTCACGCTAGCAGGAGGCGTTTCCGCCAATAGTGCCTTGCGACAAGCGTTTTTGGCCTTGGCGGATGACGGCTTTTCGGTGCATATACCAGCGATGCGTTTTTGTACCGACAACGCTGCGATGGTGGGGGCTTCTGCCTATTTCAACCCACTTAGTGAAAATCAGCTCAACATCGACGTGTTTTCACGGTAGTCGTAATTTAGAGCGTTTTTCTTTATCTGATCTAAAGATTTTTTAAAGTAGGTTCGTTTGATAACCCCCAACAATTGCAACAGTTTTGTTAAATCTAGCACAACTCAAGCATCAAGATGTTTGAAGCTCGCAAGAGGTCCTTTATTTTTAAATCACCATTAACCCTGAAAGGTAACACCTATCTTACGAGTATCGAATTTCGCCCCCCCAAGCACAAAGATCTAATATAGTGTTCGATAGATAAAACAGGCTATGAGGTTATTCTAGGAGCCTATATTTTTTGTGAGGGCGTATAGAGCAACCTACATAAGCAAACAAAAAACCTGTGCGACAACCAAGAGACCATAGACCGTTTTACATATTGGATACTATATAAAGCACTAGAGCTGGCGTGAAATCGAAAAAATGCATCAAAAAACGTTCTTTACAAATTCAAAGAGACTAAAAGGAACATAATTCCAGAAAGAGCTTTTAAGCCAACAAGCGCTTAACGGCATCCAACACACCGTCTATGCTTACGAGTTCAGCGTCTTTCGCACGACGCTGCTTGACTTCTACCTTGCCTTCACCTGCAAACTTGCCCACCGTCACACGAATCGGAAAGCCCATGAGATCCGCATCTTTAAACTTGACGCCTGCCCGCTCATCCCGATCGTCTAGCACGACGTTGTCAGGGTAAACGCTCGCTAAAGTCTTGTACAGGTCTTCACCCACCTGCGTTTGGGTGGCGTCGCTGGTATTGGCGATCACTACTGTTATTTTGTAAGGAGCGATGGCGTCTGGCCAAATAATACCCCAATCATCATGATGCTGCTCCACCGCCGACGCCGCCACTCGAGTCACGCCGATGCCGTAGCATCCCATCGTCGCATATTGTTCACTACCATCTTCGGCGGTAAAGGTGTAGCCCATGGGTTCAGTGTATTTTGTGCCTAGTTGAAAGATATTTCCGACTTCAATACCACGACTCACCGTAACGGGCGTGCCACAATCAGGGCAAGCATCACCTGCTTGAACGGCATATAACGCTTGAGCATTCGCTTCCAGCAACGGAGCCACCGTTGCCGACCAATTAAAGCCCACCGTATGCTCGTCATATTTATTATGAGCAATCACAAAGGATTTCATCCCCAACACCGAAGTATCTACCAAAAATGGGACGACCTCACCGCTATCTAGCACGACTTGAAGGACTTCATTCAACCGCTTTTCAGAGGGTGACGCTTGACGAATGGCATCCTGTAAGTGAGCCACACCCAAGAAGCCTTTAATCGTATTAAAGCGTTCTTTCAATTCTTCAGGAGTCGCCAAGCGAATCTCATACACAGGGTTTTCCGCCGTGTGCAGAGCATTTTTCAGCTTGGTTGATTCCACGTTACGATCGCCACGAATGACCACAATGACCGGGATTTCATCATTAACCATGTAGAGTAAATGCTTACTAATCAAGGTGGCAGGCACATCCAAGCATTTTTCCAAAAGTTCAATGGTCGTGGTTTTTTTGGTGGGTAGTATTCTTTCTTCCGTGAAACCAAGCGTCGCTCCGTCTAGCGTTGTTATGGTGAGCAAGCCCCCGTCCGCTTTTTCGACGTTAGCAGCGTATCCACAATTTTGGCAGTGAATCACGTCATTTTCGCCTGATTTCTGCCCATTGGGGTCGTCTTTCGTCAACATCATAAACTCATGGCTCACATCGCCCCCAATGGCACCAGCGTCCGACCGCACCATTTTGGTTTCGAGCCCACAACGCTCAAAAATGCGTTTGTAGACGTCTGCCATCACATCATATTCTTTTTGCAAGCAGTCGGCGTTGGCGTGGAAGCTATAGGCATCCTTCATAATGAATTCACGACCACGCAAGAGCCCAAAGCGAGGACGCACCTCGTCTCTGAACTTGGTGCCAATTTGATACAAGTTCACAGGCAATTGCCGATACGACTTCAGTTCCGCCCCACCCAAAGCGGTGATGACTTCTTCACCTGTAGGCGCAAAGCACCCTTCACGATCGTGCCTGTCCTTAAAGCGGAGTAATTCCTTGCCGTAAGTCGCCCAGCGTCCTGATGCTTCCCATAACGTCGCTGGTTGCACCACAGGCAACAGTAGTTCTTGCGCATGAGCCGCATTCATTTCTTCACGAATAATCTGTTCGATATTCATCAAAACACGCCACATCAAGGGCAAGAAATTGTAGACGCCACTAGACACTCGGCGGATATAGCCTGCCCTCAACAAAAGCTGATGACTGACGACTTCGGCTTCGGCGGGGACGTCTCTTAGGGTACTGGCAAATAGTCGGGTCATACGCATGGTGGGAAGTCTCTCATGTTCTAAGGGGTCACAATATGTTGTTATTATACCGTATAAATCCATTCTGGCGAATCGTCCCCTGCCTGTACGAAATAAACTATACTTTATCAATTGTGCTTTGAAAATGTTTAAACTAGGATAATAAGATATTCGCATAAATCGGGAAGTAGCGCAGCTTGGTAGCGCATCTGTTTTGGGAACAGAGGGTCGCAGGTTCGAATCCTGTCTTCCCGATTTTTTTATTATTCAATTGGGGCGAGTTTGAAAACATCAATCAAATTAAGGAATCCTTCAAAAAAGTACTTGCCAAGCCTTATTTATTGAGTATTATAGTAAAAGATTAGTTAAACAAATTAACAAATCTTGAGGGTCTTCAGCGTCTTAAAAAGCACGAAGATTTTTATAATTGAATAGATAAATTCCTCAGTAGCTCAATGGTGGAGCATTCGACTGTTAATCGACAGGTTGTAGGTTCGAATCCTACCTGGGGAGTTTTTATTTTTTAGACTTTTCTATATTATTTGACCTTAAAAGGGGAAGCCCTTATGTCTGAACAAAACGCCCTGAATCTCCCAGAAGACAAGCAAGGTTGGATTGACCTTCTTTACAAGCCCGATGCCGTTGAAGCCTTCAACGCCTTGCGTCGTTTTCAAAACTTTGAAACCTTAGATTTAAGCGAATCTTCCTTTCGTGGCTTAAACCTTTCAGGCATTAACTTGTCCAACTGTATTTTACATCACTGTGATTTTGAAGAAACCGTCTTGCATGACGCCGTCTTGGTGTTTGCCGAATTTCAAGAATCCGAATGTTTCGGGACACAATTTTTTCATGCAGACTTAACCGAAGCCGATTTTAATCATTGTATGATGGCACAATGCGTGTTGGAAGGCGTCACAGCTCAAGAAGCGAACTTTAGCCACGCCGATTTAAACCAATCGAGCTTTTTAGAAGCCGATTTGAGCGATGCTGTTTTTGAAGGAGCCACCTTAAATGACACCAACTTTACAGGTGCCATTTTAAATGGCGCTAATTTCACCGATGCCTTGATGGAATTTTCCATTTTAGACGACACCATTCATGATGAAACCACGACATGGTCGGTGTACATGCCTGAAACTGCTCACTTTGAAAATGATGTTTAACGAATGGGCTTTCGTGGTAAACTAGGGGATATGATTTAAAAAGGATCTGCCCTATGTCTGAAGTCATGAAAGAAACGCAAACCCCTCCCGTTGTGATGTCGGGCATGAGAGCAACAGGGCGTTTACACCTAGGACATTACATGGGCGTTTTACGCAATTGGGTGCATCTTCAAAATGACTACACCACCTTTTTTATGGTGGCGGATTGGCATTCATTGACGACCAAATACGAAGACACGGTGCATTTGCCTGAATACCGCCGAGACATCGTGCTGGATTGGCTGGGGGCAGGCATTGATCCCACAAAAGCAACGCTCTACTTTCAATCTGCTGTGCCTGAAATTGCGGAACTTCACTTATTGCTTTCCATGATTACGCCGAATAAATGGTGCGAAACCGATCCCACCTTGAAAGATATGATTCATAGTGGGGAGCTGAACTACGGTTTATTGGGATACCCTGTCTTACAAACCGCTGATATTCTCGCCGTCGGTGGAAGCCTTGTGCCTGTTGGGAAGGATCAACTCGCCCACCTTGAAATTTCTCGAGACATTGCCAGACGCTTCAATCACATCACAGGGCAGTCTATTTTTCAAGAACCCAGACCACTTCTCACCGAAACACCTTCGGTCATTGGCTTAGATGGTCGTAAAATGTCAAAATCGTATCAAAACGGCATCGAATTGGCGTTTTCGGAAGACGAAACCACCAAAGCCATTAAAACGGCGGTGACGGATGCCAAGCGTGTTAAAAAGACGGATCCCGGTGAACCGAATGATTGTGTCGCCGTATTCCCTTGGTATCAAACATTTACGGATGCATCCACTTGTGAAACGGTGGCGAGCGAGTGTCGTGGAGGCAGTCGAGGCTGTATGGATTGCAAAAAGCAGTTGGCAGAAGCCGTCAACGAGCAGTTGCGTCCCATTCGTGAACGCCGTTTAAACTATGCTCAAGACCTAAGCCAAGTCGCTGCCTTGATTGAAGCGGGAAATGCGGTGGCTCGTGAAAAGGCAGGGGCTACCTTGAAGAAGGTGCGTGGAGCCTTCAACCTTATTTAGTTGCTAAATAAGCTAACGACTCTCGTCTAGCCCAAGCGTCGATGTCTAATAACTCATCCAGTTCGGGGTAATCTACCCCCGCAAGGCTATGATGACTTTTTTCAAGAATACGCTCAATCAAACGAGGGATTTCCGTAAAATGAAGCCGTTCATCTATAAAGGCTTGCACCGCTATTTCATCACACGCATTTAAAATGGTGGTGGCTCGACTGCCTGCTTCCATGGCGTGGCGAGCCAAACGTAAACACGGAAACACCGCTTCATCAGGCGGATGAAAATCTAAGCGAGACAGTTCACTTAAGTTCAAATGGCTTTTCATGTAGGCGCCGTCCCAACGATCAGGCCAACTCATCGCCACTTGAATGGGTATTCGCATATCTGCTGGAGCGAGTTGAGCCATCACACTACCGTCGATGTATTCCACCATGCCATGCACGATGCTTTGTGGATGCACCAAGACCTCAATTTGAGAAGGGTTTAATCCAAATAACCACTTGGCTTCAATCAGTTCAAGCCCCTTATTCATTAAACTTGCACTGTCGATGGTGACTTTTTGACCCATGACCCAATTCGGATGCTTTAAAGCATCGGCTTTAGTCACCTGCTTAAGATCTTCGAGTGAATAGCCACGAAAAGGGCCGCCAGAAGCGGTAATCCACATTTTACGTACGCTTTGAATAGGCGAATCATGTAAACTTTGAAATAAGGCACTATGTTCTGAATCAAAGGGCAGAATGTTTGACAAATACGGTTGCACCAAATGTCCACCAGCAACAAAGGTTTCTTTATTGGCCGTTAATAAGCGTTTGCCTGCTTTTAAAGCCACAAGCGATGGAGCCAAGCCCAAGATTCCTACCACGCCCATCAATACATCACTGAGTTCAGGCAAAGTCGCGAGCATTTCTAGTCCCCCAGCTTCTGTTGTGAAAATCTCAGGGAGGGGTAGATTCTTGGATCTTAAAGCGTCTTGAAGGGTACGACGACTTAAATCGTCTGCCACGGAAACATAAAGAGGTGAAAATTCCTTGATCTGCTCAAGAAGCTTGTCCACATTTTTGCCGCCTGCCAGTGCTAAAACGTCATAAGCTTGAGGATAATGACGACAAACATCGAGAGCTTGCGAACCAATAGATCCTGTGCATCCTAAAATGGCAAGTTTTTTGGGTGAAGCGAGGGGCATTGGGCATCCTTCAAGCATAGGGGAATAACGTCCCATTCTGATGTACTGATTATAAAAAACGTTATAATAAAAATAATTCTATTTCATTGTACCCCAAAGAGACAAAGGAAGCGATGCTTGTGGCATTCAAATGCACAAAATGTGGTGATGATCAGTTTAATCTAAAGCTGGCATCTCCTTCCAGTAAAAAACTTAAATGGTATTATAACGAGCATCAGGATCTTATTTTAAGTGTTGAAAATCAGTCTTTTGTCGCCGACTTAGGTTTTATGACCCGATTCGCATCATGTAAAAAATGTAAAGCTACCCGTTCTTGGGCGTATTCATACGAAACTCCCAGCGAAGCAATAAAGGTTTAATCTATGTCAATAGCCAATGGATCCGATAAAGTCACGTATAGCCGTAAGAAAAAAGAATTTAATAGCATTGTCGATTTAATCATGACGGTGGTTTCCATTACGCTATTCATGCGTTTTGTTTTTATAATTATGGATCCAGCATTTACGGACATTAAACAAGTAGGATCTATCGAAATATACGGTGCTTTTCGCCCTTTTATTGATGCATTGTATACCTTCACCGATGTTTTGCTTGCCCCGATTAATGAAGTCATAAAAGTCATTGGCCATGCGACAGGTTTATTTCCCAATGATATGTTCCCTTCCATGCGTTCGGAAGGTTTTGGTTTGTGGTTGCAAGGAAGATTAAATCCCCTGCCTGCATTTGCTAAACAAGGCATTGCCGAATACGTCTTAAACAGTCCACCAAGCACTTGGATGCCGGGTTATTTTAACTGGACGGCTCTTATTGGAAGCATTTTTTACCTTGTCATTCGCCCCGTTATTACGGATACCTATTTCACGATTCGTAACTGGTGGCAAAATGTACTTGTTGAACAGATGTATGTTAAAAAACGTCAAGATCATTATGATGAAATTTTACAGAAAAAAAATCTAGAGCTTCAAAATGCCCTAAGTCAAGGAAAGTACCTAGAAAATGAAATTTCCCAGCTTAACACATCTGTTGTGACGGATGAGCTGACCCAAGCCTATAATCGTAGATTCTTTTCTGAAAAAATCAGAGAATTGTTTAATAGACACAAACAAACTGAGCAAATTATGAGCGTGATGATGGTGGATATTGATCATTTCAAAAGAGTCAATGACAATTACGGTCACCTCATTGGGGATGAAGTCTTGGTGTTGGTGGCAGAATTATTACGTCGTTTAACGCCTGAAAGTGGTTTTTGCTGCCGTTATGGTGGTGAAGAGTTTGCCATTTTAATGCCTAAAATGGGCTTAGAACAAGCGGCTTCTAATGCGGAATTGATTCGTAATGAAGTCTTACGCTTGACTTTCCCCAGTGCACCAGACTTAAAATCGAGCATCTCCATTGGTGTAGCGACTGCTGATTTTAGCAGCACTGGTGTTAAACGCGATTTACACCATTATGAAGATTTGCTCAAATTTGCGGATGATGCTTTATACGAAGCCAAAACATCTGGACGTAACAAGGTCATCCCTAAACGTGTTGGTTAAATAGAGCGGAGTACTTCATCAGTAGCTAAAAGCTTTCAACCAATAAAAGCCCTTCTTTTTTCCACGTGTTAATAATGAGTTTAATCGCATCAGAGATATTATCGCAAATGGCTTCGGGCTTATGGTCTAAGGCTTGGTATTTACCGTCTATCACATTTTGACCATACCCTGTTTTCAGAAGAATACCTCTAGCTCCCGCATTATGGGCAAACTCAATGTCGGTTGCCTTATCTCCAACGACATAAGCCGTTGAAATATCAATTCTTGGAAAATCGTTAAGGGCTTGGCGTATCATACCTGTTTTGGGTTTACGGCAGTCGCTGTCTTTAGTGAGTTCAGGCACGATGCCTCTGGCGTAATACGGGCTATAATATAAAGCATCCAGATGGGCTTGGGCTTCTTCATACAATAACGTATTGACTTTATTATTCAAGGCATGAATATGTTCAATATCATAAAATCCACGAGCCGCACCCGTTTGATTTGTTGTTAAAATACACAAGACACCTAAGTCATTGAGCTTGCGAATGGCTTGAGCGGCTCCTGGATACAGTTCCAAATGCTCTAAATCACGTATGTAACCACGTTCGATATTTAAGGTGCCGTCTCGATCAAAAAAGATTGCTAATTGTTTTTGTTCGTTCGACATCCTCAAACCTTTCTCTCTAAAATAGTTGTTTTTTTACTGTAATAGAAGTTTTAACACTTGGGCATTCTTGATGATTTGACTGTAATTGTCTTTCACTGCTTGAGCTTCATGGTGGTCATGGGAACTACCCATATTACTACCTAAAATCTGTGGGTGATGATAGGAACGGGTTTCCGCCGTTGCCATATCTTCTTGGCAAGATTGGATCAAGCGTTCTAACTTTTCGGCAAGATCTTCCAAAGTTTGAGGCGTATAGGTTTTGATGACATTTGTAACAAAATCAATCTGCGAAGTCGTCCATACAGCTTTTGCAGACAGGCGATGAGCGAGTTCTATAAAAAGCCGTTGGTACTTTTCAAACTGAAAAATATCATCACGTAACGCTAATGCAACATGAGCTCGAAATTTTTCAGGGATGTCTCGTTCAATAAAGGAACGTAAACTGTCTGACAAGGGCTTATGCAGGTGTAAACTCTTCATAAAGCGTTCCGCAATCACGGCAGTGAGTGGCACTTTTAGTTCAAGCCCAGACGCCAATCGAAAGGTCACCTGAAGCTTCAAGGCTTCAATCGCCAAAGCCGCCGCTTCAACGTCTTTTTTCGAATACACATTTAACGCAAAAGGCGAAGCAAATGCTATACGTTGTTCCGCTTTAACTGTAAATTGTGGTGCAAACAATAGATCTTGCTCGTATTCCTCAAGTTTTAATAAACCTTCGGCAAAAAACGTTTGAATTTGCTCATCCGTCAAACAAGTGTAGTGATCCGCCAGTTTCGTACGGAGCTGTTCACTCATTACTTGAAGTGCAGTCAACGCTTTAATAACAGCCTCTTGTAAGGGTACAATAGAAGAAGTCTGGCGGGTGTCTACGGATGTCATGAACGAAACTCCTTGAAATAATAGTTCTAGAAGCGAGCAAGCCTGTTTTAGACAAGCCTGCTGGACTTATGAAAACTTAAACAGGTGTGGCTATACTTTTCATAAAGTCTTCGTTGCTCACGCCCGCAAGCTGTTGAATGAGGCGCCAGTTTTCAAGGCGATCTTGCATCGCATTTAAAATGGTTTGCGAATTGGGATTGCCGTCCTTGTCAAAATGCTTGCGGAAGCGACCTTCTGTTCTTGCCCAACTCAAGAAGTTATATTCTTGGTCGTTGCCGTCGGCGTCTTTTTCGATGACCCAATCACGGTTAGGGGCGGGGTTACCTTCTAAGCTAATGCGTTGAGCCAAAGTAGCTCCCGCTTCAGGATCGTAAATCATCAAAGGAAAGGCACGGCTCTTCATCGCATTACGAGCTTGTATTGCTGCCATGTCATCGGCCACACCATGTTCAGGCTGACAAGTCGTGTAAACACTAATGACCGCAGGCCCATTATAAGCCAAGGCACGTTCAACGACTTTATAGAAGTGCGTCGTCAAAGGGCCAATCGTTTGAGCCACATAGGTATTGGGATGCATCAAAGCGATTTGAGCAATTTCTTTACGCTTTTCAGATTTACCACCCTTGCTCGTTCCATGAGCGCCCATTTTGGATTCTTGTGCCGTGTAAGACGCTGTGGACTGTTGACCGCCTGTGTTGGAATAAACTTGTGTATCCAAAATCAAGACTTTCACATTCATGCCCGAAGCAAGTAAACGACTCAAAGCGTTTAGTCCAATGTCGAGCATCGCACCATCACCACCGATGTTCCAAACCACCCAATCTTCTTGACCTTGTTGATCCCAAAACGCACGAATGCCCATGGCATCCGCAGGGCCGTTTTCAAACAAAGAGTTCGTCCAAGGAGCCGCATAGGGGTTGTAAGGATAGGTTGAACCATACACCGTGTTACATCCTGTAGAAGCCACAATACCATAACGATCACCCACTTTTTCGTGTGTCATCGCGAAAACTTGACGTAAAACAGAAGCTTCACCACAGCCCATGCAAGAGCCTGCTCCACCAGCGTACTGACGGATCGCCGCAGGCTTTAACATAATATCACGCTTGTCTTTAGCGTTAATATGCGTTAAAGGCGAAGCAGGCAATGAACGGTAAAAACCAAAATCGCTTAGGTATTGAGGCAAGTTGTCTGGTGTTTTCTTAACCATTTTCAAGGCATCGTGATCGCCACAAACCGCTACGCATTCCCCACAACCCTTACATTTCGTCGGGTCAATAAAGATACCGAACATACCACCTTCGGGGTTATTTTCAGGATCTTTTTCATGCTTCTTTTGAAAGGCTGTATAATATTTACGTGTTTCACTAAATTGTTGACGAATGTGTGCTTTGTACTCTTCATCTTGAATACCGGCCAAGGCTTCTTCAAGCGTATTGGGCATAACGACCTTACCTAAAATAGCAGTATCAGGGCAGTTTGTCACACAATCCATACAACCAACACAGTTTTCACTATTGAGTTGGGGCAATTCAGGAGCGATGTAACTAAAGTCACGGCTGGCACCTGTAGAGGCGGGCAAAATAGATTTTGCTACAAATTCATCGGCAGCGAGGGAGGAGCCTCCACCGTTGTTGTAAGCATCTAGTACTTCTTTCGCTCGGACGCCGTCGTACCAAGCAGGAAATTTTTGAGTATTGGACTCATTTGTTGCGTTCATCATGGTGGAAGAACCTCATTTAATTTAGTATGTAATAAAGCTTTTAGTCATTTAGGCAGAGGGAAAGCAAACCTTCCCCCTGCATCGATTTAGATAAAGAAGGCGTTCGTATCTTTACCTTTGGCGTCCCATTCGGCTTGGCCACGCTCAATGTCTTCAGGTGTCATCGTGTCCATAATTTCACGGCTCACTTCAAAGACCTGCTTGTAGCCACTGATAACCGCATTTAGGTTATCTTCAACCACACGATCGCCTTTACGTCCGAAGTATTTTTTAATCGGCTTACGTACGGCATCAAAGAGTTCATCGTCCGACAATCCAGCATCGTCTTTAAACGGCGTAAGCTTCAAGAAGACGCCTAGCAATACGATACCTTGGAAGCGTTGAATCAAGGACTCATCATGCGTACAGGCTTCACGTGCGATGCGAATGGTATCCACACCATAAAGCTTGATATTTTCTTTGCGGATGATGTATTTTGCCCAAATAGGGAGACTTTCCCACAAGGCGTTAGGATCTTCAACAGGGGTATGTTGAAATAGCATTCCACCTTCTTGTAAGCCAACAAGCGGGTTACCCATCGCCCAAGTGGTAGGATCCATCAACGGCACGAACTCGACTTGTTGCAATTCGCTGTGTGTACCAATTTTACCAATTTTCGTACAGGTTAAGTAGGTATTGGTAGGCAAGCCCTTCTTTTCAGAACCATACTTGGGTGATGCTTGAACACGCAGGCCAAAGACATCACCTAGAATTGTTGCGATAATTTTGTTGGTCGTGACCGAACCGTAGCCTCCGACGGAATGGCCACGAATACTGAAGGCTCCTGGTGGACGAACATCAGGCTCTTTCTCAACTTCTAAAGCCGTTGGGTGATCAATCCCCAAGCTAAAGAAACGAGGCCCTTCGTCAATCATGTTCTGCACAACCGCGACCATGTGACCAGGCGTTACATCGCGACTACCTAAACCAGCGACCCCACGATAAACCGTCGGGATGCGAGAAATACTAGGATAGCCTTCTTCACCTATCATGGCGTTTGCAAAGGCAGCCTTGATTTCAGCGGCGAGTGGGTTGTCTCCACCCAAAGGAATATCCAAACGCTCCAGCACAGCAAAGGCCTTGACGTTTTTAAGTGCTTCTACAATTTCTGCTCCAGGGAAGGGGCGGTAACTGGTAATTGCGACAGAGCCTGCCTTCATACCCAGAGAGCGCATGTAATCCACCGTACATTGAGCTGTTTCTGCGGAAGACCCCAAAGCGACAATCGCATATTCAGCATCTTCCATTTGATGCGTTTGAATAAAGTCATATTGACGACCCGTCAAAGCGGCAAAATCATCAAAGGCTTGACGCAAAGCAGGCTTAACCAAGTCATAGTAATAGCGTTGAGCGATTTTACCACTCATGTAAGCGTCTTGGTTTTGAACCACACCACTCATTAAAGGGGTGTCAGGGTGAAATAAGGTACGCAATTTCTCACGAGGGTCACCCAAGTATTCTTTTATTAAGTCAGGTTCTTGGAACAAGACATTTTCAATCGTGTGCGTTGTTAAGAAACCATCTTGAATGTTCATAAAAGGTGTAAAAGAGGCTTCGGCAGCTTTACGAGAAATCAAGGAAAGATCGCCGGCTTCTTGGGCGTTTTGAGCAAATAACATGCCCCAGCCTACATCGGTGACACCAAATACATCGTCATGCCCTGCATGCACGTTCAAGGAGTGAGAAGTTAAGGCTCTTGCCCCAATTTCAAAAACCATCGGTAAACGCTTGCCTGAAATGGTGTACAGGACTTCTTTCATCAAGATTAGGCCTTGACCAGATGTAAAGTTCACAACCCGTCCGCCAGCAACCCCAAAGCCTTCACAAGCAGACGCCGCGGAATGTTCGGATTCAGCTTGAACCCACGCCAGTGGCGTCCCCCAGACGTTCTTCATACCATTAGCGTGATTCAACTGGTACGCCACACCCATAGCGGTAGACGGTGTAATCGGGTAAGCACATCCGCCATCACAGGCCAAGCTGCTGGTGTGAACCACCATGCCTGCACCGTCTGCGGTTCCAGGGATGCCTGGGTACTTTACAGGATGTTCAGGGACAAGACCCAAGGGCTGATCATTTCGAGCAACGTGCTGAACTGCCATGCGTTCAAACCTCCAAGACTAGCTAATAAGGGATAAATATGTTAAAAGTCAAACCATTATTTGAATGTCACACATAAAAAGATTCATGTGTTTGTTTAATAAACAAACCATCATAGTTTAGATGCTCTCATTATTTCAGAAACATTCTAAAAAAGCAAACAATAACTTATTGAAGGGGTTTTGTGAAAGTGCCTTTTTCATTATTGTAACGAATTGTTTCTAGGCACGCATCAAATTAGATTGAGCTTGCTTTATGCCAGCAAGACACACGCCTTGAACGGGGTTTGTGTGTTAAAAATATTACTTTTACTTAATGTAAGGAAACCTTTGATGTCTATGGCTTCTCTTTCTTCAATCCCGCCGTTCGGGGGGGGGGGGGGGGGGGGGGGGGGGGCGGGGGGGGGGG